>JAGBSO010000020.1 GCA_017631795.1 Clostridia bacterium
AAGTTGCGATTTTATTTTTTGCAATCACAACAATTATATATAACGGTGTATTCCTGTATTTCATGCTCAGGTATTTCAAAAATCTTGATAAAATCATTGATGCATCCTGTAATCATGAATATGTTGATTTCTCAAGTGAAAAAGTTCCCGAATCACTCCGTCTGCTTGCTTCAAATCTGACTGATACCAATAAAACTATGCACGAGGCTGTTGCAAAAGCCATACGCGACGAACAGATGAAAACGGAGCTTATAACAAATGTTTCACATGATCTTAAAACTCCCCTGACTTCGCTGATTTCTTATTCAGATCTGCTTGAAAAATGCAACATTGAAGATGAAACTGCACGAAAGTATATAAGTGTCATCAACACACAATCAATAAAGCTCAAACGGCTTATTGAAGATCTTATAGAAGCTTCAAAGGTTTCTACCGGCAATGTGACTATCAATGCAACAAAACTGAATCTTTCGGAGCTTACAATTCAGGCAATCGCAGAATTTGCCCCTGAAATGGAGAAAAACGGCAATGAGATTGTGTTCAACGAGCCCGAAAAACCGCCTGTAATTTTTGCTGACGGGTCAAAGACATACAGAATTCTTTCAAATCTTCTGAGTAATGCAAAGAAGTATTCTGCACCTGACACAAGAGTTTATGTTTCAGTTTATACTGACAATCAGAACAGTTATTTTGAAATCAAGAATATTTCTTGTGAACCGCTTAATATTTCTGCTGACGAACTTACAGAACGTTTTGTCCGTGGCGACAAGTCAAGATCAAGAGAAGGAAACGGTCTCGGTCTTTCAATTGCAAAAGATCTTTGTTCATTGCAGAACGGTAATCTGAGCATTACCATTGACGGTGACCTGTTCAAAGTTATCATTCAGCTTCCGTCCACTGACTCAACAACATAAAAAACGGACCGATGAACTATAATGCTCATCGGTCTTTTTTTTACGACATATCTTCAATTATCATTTTTGCAATTTTGTAAACATCGCCGCAACCAAGGGTGATTATCAGGTCGCCGTCTTCTGCAATTTCCTGTGCACGTTTTGCTGCTTCTTCAAAAGTAGAATACCATTCGCTACCGGGAATTTTTTCTGCAAGATCTTTTGTGTAGATATTATAAGTATTCTTTTCGCGTGAACCCATAATCTCAGTCAGAATGACTTTATCTGGAATTTTAAGAACATCTGCAAAATCATCAAGCAGCATTGCTGTTCTTGAAAATGTGAACGGCTGATGAATTGCTATAACTTTGTTATAATTCATCTTCATTGCAGCTTCAAGAGTAACTTTAAGCTCTGCAGGATGATGTGCATAGTCATCAACAATTTCAATACCGTTTATCTTTGCAAGCTTTTCAAAACGTCTGCCTGCACCTGTAAAGTCTGTGAGCAATTCTATTGCAGTTTTTGCGTCCACACCTGAATAAACAGCTGATGCAATAACTGCAAGTGAATTATAGACATTGTGATCTCCGGGAACGGAAAGCACTGCTCTGCCCTGCTTTTCACCTTTAAAATAAACATCATACTCAGGAAAAGCACCGTTTGACATACTTATGTTTTCGGCATACCAATCATTTGTCTTAGCAAGACCGAATGAAATCAGCTTTTTATTTTCAAGCCTGTTTACTACTTCAAGGGTATTGGCATCATCACCATTATAAATAACTGTTTCAGCCATATCAGCGAACTTAAAGAATGAGTTTTTAAGGTTTTCCATAGTCTTGAAATAGTCCATGTGATCTTCATCTATATTAAGAATCACACAACAAGCAGGAGAAATTTCAAGGAATGTGTTTGAAAACTCACATGCTTCACAGACAAACAAATCAGTATCGCCTGTAATACCGTTTGTGCCTGTCATAGGAAGCTTACCGCCTATAACCGCAGAAGGGTCTGCACCTGCATTGATAAGCACCTGAGTGAGCATTGATGTAGATGTGGTTTTTCCGTGAGTGCCGCTTATGCCAATGCAGTTGCTGAATTTTCTTGATACCGCACCGAGAAGTTTTGATCTCTCAAAAGTAGGGATTCCGCTTGCCTTTGCAGCAATCAGTTCAGGATTATCTGCCATGATTGCAGCAGTATAAACGATCATTTCCGCACCGTTTATATTTTCTGCACACTGCCCCATTTTGACATCTATTCCGAGTGCTCTGATTCTTTTGAGTGTATCTGTTTCGTTATTATCGGAACCTGTCAGAACATATCCCTTGGAGTGAAGAATCTCTGCTAGTGGACACATTCCTGAACCGCCTATACCGATAAAATGTATTTTCTTTACCTTATCAAGGTATGTATCTGCTTCAAACAATGAATTTCATCTCCGATTATTCTATGGGTATTTCAACAGGCTGTCTCTTCTGGAATAATGTCACACAGTCAAAACCTGCAGTTTTTACAACAGCCATCGCATCTTTTATACCAACTGCAATATGCTGAGCAAAGTGCGCATCAGAACCGACAGAAACCATCTTACCGCCGAGTTCTTTGAATCGTGCAACAGTTTCAGGTTCAGGAGAAAATCTGTTTATAGGCTGTCTGAGACCTGCTGCATTGATTTCAAGTGCAATATCCTTTTCTGCAGTAAGCTTCAGAATTTCATCAACTTTTGATTTATACTCATTAATATCAACGAGAATATTATTTCTTGAGAAAAGGTATCTGAACGGATATGTAAGATGAGCAAGGATATCAAAATTGCCCCATTCAAGCATAGTCAGAATCTCATCAAAATATTCATTCATAGTTGCTTTTATATCAATCTTGGAGAAATCTTCAATATAGTAGAAATCTTCACGCTTTCTTAAATTATGAACAGAACCGATGACAATATCAAATTTCTGAGAAGCAAGAATCTTTTCTGCAGTTTCAATATCATAGGCGGGCTGACCGAGTTCAATACCGTTAAGAACAAGAAGCTTGCCCATAAATGCACTTTTTGCCTTAGCAATTTCAAAAAATGCTTGCCTGACATTTCGTTCACCTTCTGCATCAAAAGCATCCACTTCACAATGATCTGTAAATGCAATAGCACGAAGACCTTTATTACAGGCCGCTTCACACATATATACTGTTGAATGATTTCCGTCAAAGGAATTGTCAGTATGGTTATGCATATCAATTATATTTTTATATGTTTCCATAAAAATCACCTGCTATATGTTACCACAAACAAAATATCTTTACAATATTTTCTAAAAAAAATGTTGAAAAATTTACACAAAGAAGTTAAAATAGATTCAAATAACTCCGATAAGGATGGAATATTATACATGAAAATCAGCATTAAAGCAGCAGCAAAAGTAAATCTGTTACTTGATCTGACTGCAATTCTTGAGAACGGATACCACAGCATATACACTGTGATGCAGTCTGTAGGAATTTTTGACACCGTAACAATTGAAACAAATGACAGCGGAGAAATCAGCCTGTCCTGCACAGACGATAAAATGCCGTTGAATAACAAAAATACCGCATGGAAAGCTGCAGAAGCATTTTTTGAATACATTGATAAGCCTGTAACTGGAGTTAACATTCATATTGATAAAGTTATTCCCTCACAGGCAGGAATGGCAGGCGGAAGTGCGGATGCTGCCGCTGTAATAAAAGCTCTTGACATCTTATTTGATACAAAACTCTCCGACATTGATTTATACAGAATCGGTGAAAAAGTCGGTGCAGATGTCCCTTTCTGCCTTACAGGCGGTACAAAACTTTGCCTGAATAAAGGCGAAATAATGGCAACACTTCCTGATTTCCCGTATTGCCATATAGTTGTTGCAAAACCTGACCAGGGAGTTTCAACAAAAGAAGCGTATGATAATTTTGATTCAGCCGAATGGATAAGACATCCTGACAATGAAGGTTTTCTTTTTGCCGCAACACAAAGCAATTTTGATATTATGTGCAAAAAGGCTGCAAATGTATTCGAGCAGGTAGTAGAAGTCAGTGACAGAGTAAAAATCAAAGCTATTATGCGCAACAACAATGCAAAATTTGCAATGATGACAGGCAGCGGTGCTGCTGTTTTCGGTGTTTTTGAAAACGAAAATGACGCAAACACATGTTATAATGAACTTTCAAAAGCCTATTCAGATATATTTATCACAGAGCCTACAAAACAAGCTTTATTTATTGAAGAATAAAATTTGAATATTTTTCCATACGACCGTCTATCATTAAGTTGACAGACGGTCAATTTTTATTGAGAAAGGAACATAAAAATGAATAAACATTCTTCAATTACAATCGGAATTACAACAGCGGTAATATTTCTGATTATTTATAATATTTCGGCTTTTGCGTTTCAATGCAACGAAATCCGTGCAAACACAATCAGATTACATGTCATAGCAAATTCAGATTCCGATGAAGATCAGAATATAAAATTAAAAGTAAGGGATGCACTGCTCGATGCAGGTTCAAATATTTTTGACGGTACTGTGACACCTGCCAACGCTCAGAAAAAAATAGCAAATGAGATAAACAATCTTGAAAACACTGCAAACAGAGTATTACAGAAATACAACAAAAATTATCATGCAACAGTGACATTAACAACAGAATATTTCGATACCAGAATATATGACGATAATATTACTTTACCTGCAGGAAAATACCTTGCGCTGAAAGTAGTACTCGGTGAAGGTAACGGAAAAAACTGGTGGTGTGTTATGTTCCCCTCGCTTTGTCTGCCTGCAACAGAAAAAACCAATAATAATTCTTTAAAAAACACTTACACTGACAGTGAAAAATACATTATTGAAAACCAGAATAAATATGAAATACATTTTAAAATAATTGAAATAATTGAAATAATAAAGAATAAAGTTGACATTCAACATTAAGGTGACAATGAATATTTATATAACTTTGCAGATAATATTCACAACAAGTTTTGAACATGTAAAGTTAATTAGCCTTACAATTTTTGCACATTTTTACCCACTTATGAACATTTTGAACACCTTTTTGAACATTTTTTCAAACATTTTAAACATAGGAAGCTTGCAACCTTTACACCACGTGTTTATAAAAATATTGTAAAGCTTATTCACTTTTCAGACAGTAAAATGAAAAATAACAGGTGTAAAGCTGTATGCTCACACCTGTTGTTCCACTTATTTTATCTGAGAAATCTTATCGCCTTTAACAAGGAATACCCTTTTTGCGTATTCAGCAAAAAAACCGTCATTTTTGATTGAGTCAGTATAAAAATCATCAATTTCAACGTCACCAAAATCCTCTTGCAATGCCTTGATTTTATTCTGACGCATACAGATTCTTGTTATCTGCCCTGTTTTATCATCAATCTTTGAACAGACAATATTCTTTATACCGAGTCTTTTAGCAATCTCCTTGATTGTAAGTTCAGGTGATGCTGTAAGAATAAGGTCATCTTCTTTCTGCACATCTTTATAAAAGCTCTTTATATTGTGCATGTGACTGTCCCAGAATTTCTGAGTAAATTCCTCCCATTTGTCATAGTCGCAATAGCATTTTTTAATGACCGGTGCATAATCGGTCATCATCTGTTCGACTGTCACTTTGCCAAGCTTATATTTAAGAAATGCAAACATTACTTTCGGAAGAAAGCGGGCAATAGCAGGATTGACTTTTATATACTCAATAAAAAAGTCGAAAAAGCTTTCGCCATCATAAATTGTGTTGTCAAAATCATAAATATTCATATTTTGATTATACATTATATTTATAATTATTTCAATAATATTGCATAATTTTATTGAAAAAAACAACTACATGTTGTATAATCACTAAGTAAATAAAATCCATGAGGTGATTATATTGTTAAACGAACCCCAGATTAAAAAACTTATAGGCAAACTTGAGCTTTTTGCAACTCTCGTTGAACCTATGATTTTTGAAAAACAAGGTGAAATCGAATGCTCCGCATTCCTTACACAGGACAGACTTCACGACATCCCTGCTGATGATAAGTTTACCCCTGTTGATAAAGGATATGTCTGGTATGGCAAGGATTCATACTGCTGGTTCAAGGGTCAGTATACCGTTCCAGCAAATCTTGCAGGCAGAGATCTTTTTATCAAACCCCATATGCAGGGTTATGAAGCTCTCCTTTTTGTAAACGGCAGAACAATGGGCACATTTGCCACCAAAATTGTTTATACAGGCCATGGCAACCATTACTGCGACATGATCAAGAAAAATGCTGTTGCAGGCGAAAATCTTGACATTGTTATCGAATATTACGGCGGTCATGACTACCCCGGATGCCATCCCACAGAAGATGCAGGCATCAAGGATTATAACTTCAGGTATGAAGGTGCTGACATCTGCACAAAGAACTATGAAATCCAGGAATTCTATTTCGATCTTCTTACAGTTCTTCAGCTTGCAACATCACTTCCTGATGACAGTTTCATGAGAGGACAGGCAATCAACGCTCTTTACGAAGTACATAAAAATGTATACTATCTTCTTGAAGATACCGATATGGATTCATTTATCGACGGTATCAGAAAGTCTGTTCCTGCCCTTAAAAAGGTTCTTGCAATGAAGTCAGAAGATTCAGCACCATTTGTTGGCCTTATCGGTCATTCACATATGGATACTGCATGGCTCTGGCATGTAGGCGAAACTGAAAAGAAAGTTATCAGAACATATGCTAACGCTCTTAACCTTATGGATCAGTATCCTGAATATAACTTTATCCAGAGTTCTGCATGTCATGGAGATATGATCCGTAAGAACAGACCCGAACTTTTCGAAAGAATTGCTGAAAAAGTTCGCGAAGGCAGATATGAACCCAACGGCGGCGTGTGGGTTGAATGTGACTGTAACATCACATCAGGTGAATCAATGATCCGTCAGTTCCTCTGGGGACAGAGATTCACAAGAAAGTATTTTGATTACACATCTGACTGTTTCTGGCTTCCCGACACATTCGGTTATTCGGCAGCTATTCCGCAGTTCATGAAGGACTGTTCAATCGACTACTTCCTTACAACAAAGCTTTCATGGAATGACACAAACACATTCCCCTATGACACATTCAACTGGCAGGGGCTTGACGGCACAACAGTTTTCACACATTTCAACAGAACACACATGTATCCCGATGTTGTAGCTACAATCAGAGAAACAAAAGGATGGCTCAAACAGAAGAGTGTATCAAACAAGAGACTTATGTCTTATGGTTTCGGTGATGGCGGCGGCGGCCCCCAGTTCGAAATGATCGAGCATGCGAAGAGAATTGCTGACCTTGACGGTGTCGGCAAATCAAAACATATGTCTGTAAGCGAATTTATGAAAGACCTTGAAGCTACAGCTGTAAACCCCAACACATACAGAGGCGAACTTTATCTTGAGCTTCACAGAGGTACTCTTACAAATCAGCATACAATCAAGCGAAACAACAGAAAATCTGAACTTGCACTCCGTGACCTTGAAATTCTTACAGTAAACGAAGCTGTAAAAGCCAAGAAGGATGCTTCAGGAGAAAAGATTGCGCCTCTTTATGAGACACTTCTTATAAATCAGTTCCATGACATTCTTCCCGGAACTTGTCTTCACAGAGCTCATGCAGAAAGCCGTGAACAGACAACAGCGCTTATCAAAGATGCAAACGAACAGATTGCAGCTATCGTAAACGGTGACAACAACGAAACTGTTACATTCATCAATACTCTTTCATTTGACAGAAATGATGCAGTATTTATGGATTACAACGGCTATATCGTTGATGCTGATTGCAGACAGCAGATTTATACAGACCTTGACGGCAACAAGAAACTGATCGTAAGCGGAATTACAGTACCTGCAATGGCTTCTGTAACTCTCAATCTCAAGAAGGGTGAACCCGAAGCAACACCTGTATTCACAGCAGAAGCTGACACTCTTGAAACTCCCTTTGCAAAAGTTACATTTGCAGAAAACGGAACAATCAGCTCTTTTGTTGACAAGACTGCAAACAGAGAAATTCTCGGCAATGAATACAACTTCAACACATTCCTTATGGCTGAAGACGTACCCGACCAGTGGGACAACTGGGATATAGATGCTGATATTCAGTGCAAATTCAAGGATGTTTCAAACCTTGTTTCAAGAGAAGTTGTATCTGTTGGTGCTGCAGCATATATTATCCGTTCAGAATATAAGATTTCCGCAAAATCAGGCGTAAAGCAGGATATGATCTTCTTTGCTGATTCAGCAGAAGTAAGATTTGAAACTGTTATGGATTGGCAGGATGACCACAGACTTCTTAAAGTTGCGTTTGACACAAATGTCAGCGATGATTTTGCTAGACATGAAATTCAGTTCGGTCACGTAAAACGCCCCACAACAAGAAACAATTCTATCGAAGAAGCTAAGTTTGAAGTTGTCAACCACAAGTACACTGACCTTTCAGAATCAAGATACGGTGTTGCAATTCTCAACGACTGTAAATACGGTATCACTGTTGAAGGTGGAAATCTTCGTCTGTCACTTCACAAGGGCGGTACTCATCCTGATGCTAAGGGTGACCACGATTGTCCCCACAAGTGTACATATTCACTCCTTCCTCATAACAGCGGATTCAATTCAACATCTGTTATCAGACCTTCATATGAGCTCAATATTCCTGTTATTGCAGCTACCGGTAACTATGAAATGTCTGCACCTGTAACAGTTTCTGCTGACAATATCTTCGTTGAAGCTATCAAGCCCTGTGAAGACACTCAGAAAGCATTTATTGTACGTATGTATGAAGCAGAAGGAACAAGAACAAATGCAACACTTTCCTTCCCCGGTGCTGTAAAGTGTGATATCACAAATATGCTTGAAGAAACTCTTGAAGAACTCACAGATGCGAATGTTACATTCAGACCCTTTGAAATCAAGACTGTTAAAGTATATTATTGATAGGTGATTTGTTTGAAAATACTTGAGAATTCTGCAGAAATTGATCTTACCGATATTGATTTATCAAATATCGGTGAGAATATAGATAATGCTGATAAGATCATTGACACTATCATTAATAAAATCAGCGAATATCTTGCAGAAATAGGTATAAACCTTATAATTTCCATTGTTTTGTTGCTGGTGGGATGGAAACTTATTAATTTCTTTTCCAAAAAAATAAAAGAAGGCAAAATTTTCACAAAAATTGAACCAACAACAAGGTATTTCATGAACAGCACTGTATCAATTTCAATGAAAGTACTGCTTGTAATTACCGTTGCAGCAATTCTTGGTGTGCCTATGACATCAATGATTACAGTTCTTGGTTCATGTGGTCTTGCAATAGGACTTGCACTTCAAGGAAGTCTTTCAAATATTGCAGGTGGTTTTATTCTTACAGTCTTCAAACCTTTTGTTGTCGGTGATTTTATCAAAACAGGTGAATTTGAAGGTACAGTAAAAGCCATCAACATTTTCTATACAAAGATTATAACGCCTGATAATAAAATCATTGTTATCCCAAACAGTAAGGTTTCTGACAGTGCGCTGATAGATTATAACGCCTTTAAAACAAGAAGAGTTGAAATTGATATCACTGCTGCATATTCTGAAAATTCAGATATCGTCAAACAGGCACTTATTGATGCAGCTGAATCAAATGAAAAAGTTGACACGTCAATTGAACCGACTGCAGTAATAAAGTCCTTTGATGACAGTGCGGTTTCATATCAGCTTCGTTTCTGGTGCAAAACAGAGGACTACTGGGATGTGAAATATGCTGTTACGGAAAAGGTCAAAAAGATCTTTGATGAAAGAAAAATCCAGATTCCGTTCCCGCAAATGGATGTACATATCACAAAAGAATAATTAAAAGAAGCCATCGGAATTTCCGATGGCTTTATTTTATAATAAAAGACCGCGAGAAAATCTCACGGTCAATATGTTTTATTTTTTCTTCTTACCGAAAAAACCTTTTTTTTCATCGTTTTCGCCGGGAGTATTATTGGCAGAAAACGGTGCTTTTCCTCCAAGATCATCATTAAGTTCTCTTATAAGCTCTTTTTGTCTTTCAGTAAGTTTCTTAGGTACTTCAACTACAATTTTAACAAGTTGATCACCGCGGCCTCTGCCATGAACATTCTGAATACCTCTGTCTTTAAGCTTAAATATTGTTCCTGGCTGAGTACCAGCAGGAATGGAATATTTCACCTTACCGTCAAGAGTAGGAACCATCAGTTCATCACCCAAAGCTGCTTGCGCAAATGTAACAGTTATCTCACACCATACATTATATCCGTCACGTTCAAAGAACGGATGAGGTCTGACATTTACCCCAACGCGCAAATCACCTGAAGGTCCGCCGTTAACACCGCGGTTACCCTGTCCTCTTACACTGAAAACCTGTCCGTCATCAATACCTGCAGGTACAGTAACATCCTGCTTGACAGTTCTTCTGATTCTTCCATATCCTTTACATTTTTTACATGGAGTAGGGATAATTGTACCCTTACCATTACAACGAGGACAAGCTTTGCTTGATTGTATAACACCAAAAGGTGTTCTCTGCTGAGTTGTTACCTGGCCTCTGCCGTTACAATCAGGGCAAGTCTGAGTTGTGGTACCCTTCGCAGCACCGCTACCGCTACACTCATCACAAACTTCAATACGCTGAATATCAATTGTTCTTTTACAACCTTTTGCAGCTTCTTCAAATGAAATTGTAATGCCTGTCTGAATATCAGAACCACGCTGAGGAGCATTCGGATTCTGTCGCTGACCGCCACCAAAACCGCCACCGAAGAATGTAGAAAAAATATCTCCGAGATCAAAATCCATGCCGCCAAAACCGCCGCCGAAACCGCCGCCCTGACCTGCTCCATAATTAGGGTCAACACCGGCGTGACCAAATCTGTCATACTTTGATTTTTTATCAGCATCGGAAAGAACTTCATATGCTTCATTGGCTTCTTTGAATTTAGCCTCAGCTTCAGTATCACCGGGATTAAGATCAGGATGATACTTCTTTGCCATTTTTCTGTATGCTTTTTTTATTTCATCCTCAGATGCACTTTTATCTACACCAAGGACTTCATAATAATCTCTTTTATCTGCCATATAAATCCTCTTATACAAGCACATCCCCGTCAGAAGACGGGGGTATACCGAAACTTAATTATTCATCAACATCTGTAAAAGGAGCTTCGTAATATCCATCAGCACCGGGAGCCTGACCACCCTGCTGTCCGCCGAAACCTGCTGCCTGTGAAGGATCAAAACCCTGTGCACCTGCAGCTTCCTGAGCTGCCTTATACATTTTTTCAGAAAGAGCATAGAAATCCTTCTGAAGTTCTTCCTGTCTCTGCTTGATAAGGTTTATATCCTGACCTTTGAGAGCTTCTTTAAGAGCATCAATCTTGTCATTGACAGACTTCTTTTCATCCTCAGAGAATTTATCACCATTTTCGCTGATAATCTTTTCTGATTCAAATACCATCTGATCAGCAGCATTTCTGATGTCAACTTCTTCTTTACGCTTCTTATCTTCTTCAGCGTACTGAGCTGCCTCATTAACAGCCTTATCAATATCTTCTTTTGACATATTTGTTGAAGATGTGATAGAAATTGACTGTTCCTTGCCGGTGCCGAGATCTTTAGCAGAAACATGAACAATACCGTTAGCATCAATATCAAAAGTTACTTCGATCTGAGGAACGCCACGTCTTGCAGGCATAATACCGTCAAGATGGAAGTTGCCGAGAGTCTTATTGTCTCTTGCAAATTCTCTTTCACCCTGAAGGACATGAACTTCAACAGATGTCTGGTTATCAGCAGCAGTTGAGAAAATCTGGCTCTTCTTTGTGGGAATAGTTGTATTTCTTTCAATAATCTTTGTGCAGACACCACCAAGTGTTTCAATACCGAGTGAAAGAGGTGTAACATCAAGAAGGAGAAGTCCTTTAACGTCACCGCCAAGAACACCGCCCTGAATTGCTGCACCGATTGCAACACATTCGTCGGGATTGATACCCTTAAAAGGTTCTTTACCTGTGAATGACTTTATAGCTTCCTGAACAGCGGGAATTCTTGATGAACCGCCAACCATAAGAATCTTGTCAATTTCAGCAATTTTAAGACCAGAGTCTGAAATTGCCTGACGTACGGGACCCATTGTTGCTTCAACAAGGTCTGCTGTAAGTTCATTGAACTTAGCTCTTGTAAGAGTCATTTCAAGATGTTTGGGACCTGTTGCATCTGCTGTGATGAAAGGAAGGCTGATCTGTGATGTTGTTACGCCTGAAAGTTCAATTTTTGCCTTTTCTGCAGCTTCCTTGAGTCTCTGCATTGCCATTTTATCGCCCTTAAGGTCAACACCCTGCTCCTTAAGGAATTCTGAAGCAAGCCAGTCTATAACTCTCTGGTCGAAATCATCACCACCAAGACGGTTGTTACCAGCTGTAGCAAGAACTTCCTGAACACCATCACCCATTTCGATGATAGAAACGTCGAATGTACCGCCACCAAGGTCATAAACCATAACTCTCTGCTCTGATTCCTTATCGATACCGTATGCAAGAGCTGCAGCAGTGGGTTCATTGATAATTCTCTTTACTTCAAGACCTGCAATTTTACCTGCGTCTTTTGTTGCCTGTCTCTGTGAGTCTGTGAAATATGCAGGAACAGTAATAACTGCTTCTGTTACAGGAGCACCAAGATAGCTTTCAGCATCTGCTTTAAGCTTCTGAAGAATCATTGCTGAAATCTCCTGAGGTGTATATTTTTTATCATCAACTGAAACATGATAATCTGAGCCCATCTGACGCTTGATTGAAGCGATAGTGCGGTCAGGATTTGTGATTGCAAGTCTTTTTGCAACCTGACCGATCATTCTCTCACCTGTTTTTCCGAAAGAAACAACAGAGGGAGTTGTTCTTGCACCTTCTGCATTAGCAATAACAACAGGCTCGCCGCCTTCAATTACTGCAACGCAAGAGTTGGTTGTACCTAAGTCTATACCTATAACTTTTGACATAATTCTTTTCTCCTTTTAATTAGAAAAATTATATAAATTAAATTTTATACTGAATCAGTTTGCAACCTTTACAGTTGCGGGACGGATTACCTTGTCACCGATTTTGTAACCCTTCATAAAAACATCCGCAATGACATTTTCATCGAAGCTGTCATCTTCAATATGCATAACACCGTTATGGAAATTGGGGTCAAACGCTTCACCTACAGCCCCAAAAGCTTCAACGCCCATGCCGGTAAGAATTTCAATAAACTGAGTTACTGTCATTTCTATACCCTTTTTGTAACCATCAAAATCTGCCTCTGCATTAAATGCAGCTCTTTCAAAATTATCAATAACGGGAAGAATTTTTGAAAGAATATCAGTTTTTGTGTAAGAAACTCTTGCCTCAATATCTTTCTGTGAGCGCTTTCTGAAATTATCATATTCAGCAAGAATACGCATATATTTATCATTCAATGAATCATATTCTGCCTGTAGATTTTCAAGCTTCTGTGCAGATTCATCAACAGGAACCTGTGCTGTTTCAGTTGACTCTGTTTTAATATCTTTTTCTTTTTTTGCCATTTCTTTACCTCATTCTTCAATTAATTCGGAAAGTACATTTCCGACAATATCGCTTATATTAATAATATTCGGAATCACTCTGGAATAATCAATCCTTACAGGACCTATTACACCCACAGCGCCGACAAATCTGCCGCCGACCGAATATTTAGAGCTGATAATACTTGTATTTTCAAAAGATCTGTTCATACTTTCTCTTCCGATTAATATATTTGTCTTTTCATTTCCTTTATTTATCAATGATGCAATAGAGGCAGAATTTTTAAACTGTTCAAATATATTGTACACATCGGATTCAAGTTCTTTGCACCCCAACAACTTTGACTGACCTTCAATAATAATATTGCACATTGAAGCTTCTTTTGCAAGATCTGTCAATGTTACTAGCAACGGAGTCATCATCAGAGCTTTATCACCTAATGATACCGCAAGAGACTGAATAGCTGCAACATTAAAATCGTCTGACGACCTGCCGATAAAATATGCAGCCGCTATATTATAAAACAGTTCAGCACTTTTTATATCAAGTTCACCATCACATCTGCAGATTTTACTCTTTATGACACCTGTTGACATCATAATTATAATCAGCACTGTTCTGGCTCCCAACGGTACCATTTCAACCTTTTTGATAAAAGCATTGATATCATAAGGTGTAATAGCAACGGATGTGCAACCTGTTATATCAGACAGAATTTTTGCAGCATCAGCAAGAATATCTTTCGGTTCACCATCAAAATTATCAAAACGGCTTTGAACAGAAAACCTGTCTGCGTTACTGATATCATACACCGGCATAAGATTGTTAATGTAAAATCTGATTCCTTTCTGCGAAGGAATTCTTCCTGCAGATGTATGCGGTTGTTCGAGATAACCGATATCAGACAATTCCGACATTTCATTTCTTACTGTTGCGGATGAAACAGACAGCCCTTCACACAGAACTTTAGAACCAACAGGCTCTCCTGTCTGAATATATCGTTCAATAACAGCAGTAAGTATTTTCTTCTTTCTGTCTGAAAGTTCCATTGCTTCACCTTCAATCCTTATTAGCACTCTCTTTGTATGAGTGCTAACCATGTATTAAATATAATACTATTTCAGACATTTGTCAATAGCTAAATCAAAAAAAAGTACCAATTTACAAAAAAAATCAGCATTCAATCGCATTGAGTGCCAAAAAAAATATAGCAGTGCAATCATTACACTGCCATATTATTCCTTTTCTTTTGCAAATTATTTATTTACAAGCAAAATATCAACCGAATCGTCAATTATCATCTGAGTATTCATTTCACTGTATTCAATTTGCTTTGACCACAGCTTTACATTATTTATTCTATCCTGATCTGTAATTTTTCCTGCATCATAAAATGTTTTACAGTCACATAAATACACAAAAATAAGATTTATAACTCCGAAACAAATTATCGATAAAACATTAGTGTCTTCAATTGATTTCATAAAATGCCTGTACAAAATATAGGTCAATATCTGTTCATATTTTTCTGCATAAACTTTATCTGAAATATTTATATAACTTTTTAAATTATTTTCGAAATCCCCAACAAACCCTGTCCATTCTTCATTTATCGGCTCTGTTGACAGGAACAATTCAATCACAGATTGTGCAATCACATTAAAATCATTATTAATTACAGCACTGATACAATCTCCGAAAAATTCATTTTCAACATATATTCCATACAATATAAGTTGATTGATTCTGTCTTTTAAAGATTTTTCTCTGTCTGCAATAATTTCAAAACAATTCATCCTGATGAATGAATAAAGTTTATATTCATCATCAACATATTCATCATCACCATCAGAAACAAACATCATCGTTTCATCAGAAGAAAAAATCATTTCACAGACCTTTTCACAACACAAACCAAGTCCCATTTCTGTCACGTTTTCAAAACAATTGTAAAAACGCGGATGTTCACGACAAATTTCACACAAATATTCTTCACCCAACTTAGAATATATATCACACAGATTGTTCTGATTGAGAAAAACACATCGTTCGCTTTCGCAAAGTCTGAAACATGGAATATCTTCAGCATAAACAATGCTATCATTCAGTCTTTTTCCGAATTCACCATTCACATTTTTATATTTCTCAAAACTTTCAGCATCAATGTCAACTTCCCAGCCTGCACAACATGTATCAGTACATTTATCTGCTTTACATCTGAAATCATCATAGAAATACGGTTTTAAATATATCATATTATATATCACTCTGCCATAATATTTTAAAATTAAGATCGGGACAGTAAAAACCGTCCCGACAGATTATAAAAATTTAACTTTAGGCGAAACAACATTGATAGCTTCTCTTTTTACACTTATATCAATTATATTATGTGCACCGCCATATTCACCGTCAAGTGTCCAAGGCACATCATCTTCAGTAGTAATTTTAAGCTTAGATGTACGCAGTAACACCACATTATCGCCTGAATAATCCTGACGGAGTGCGTTTGTAAATGCACTTGCAAGACTCTTAAGACCACGAGCTTTTACAAGCAGAAGTTCAAAAAGTCCGTCATTCATTTTAAATCCGAATTTTTCAAGCTTGAACAACCCTGAAATCTCATTCGTGTTTGCAACAGCTCCAAAATAAAATTCATCTTCTATAACACCATCATCATATTCAATCTTCATGCGCGCAGGTTTTATATTCTTTATCATCGGAACGAGTTTAATCACAAAACCGTTAATAAGGTATGCTGAACGTCCCAGCATATTCTTTACTTTCTGAGAAGTTGAATAAGCAATCTCTGTTGCCATGCCGAATGAAGCAACATAACTGAAGTACTTATCGTTGAATTTACCGATATCAAATTTATGTATAAGTTTTTCAACATACATCTGTGCTGCTTTATGGGGATCATTAGAGATGCCGAGAGTATGAGCAAAATCATTTGTAGAGCCGCAAGGCAAATATATAATAGGATTATCACATTCAGCAAGCATCATGCCATTAATAACTTCATTATATGTACCGTCACCGCCGCAACAGATAACGGCATCATATTCAGGAGCATATTTCTGAGCAATATTTATTCCGTCACCCTGACATGTTGTTGTCTTTTCAAAACACTCCATACCATGTTCTTTAAAAGCTTTGATAATATCCCCTGCATCAATTCTTTTGCTGTCTTTACCCGCTCTGGGATTTTTAATCAATAATAATTTTTCCAAAACAGCACCCCCAAATCATTTTACAATATACATTATAAAAATCAACTGAATATAAACAAATTAATAATACCATCTTTTTACAAATTTTTCAATATATTTAACATAATATCTGCACTTTAATATGACAAAAAAGAATACAAACTCATCAATATAAAAATAATAAAATAAATATTAAAATAAATGATTTTTTTTGCATTTTACTATTGACAAACACTATCAAAATATGTTAATATAATGCACGTCATTGAGACGCGGGTGTAGTTCAATGGTAGAATTCCAGCCTTCCAAGCTGGCCGTGTGGGTTCGATTCCCATCACCCGCTCCATGTGCGCTGATAGCTCAGCTGGATAGAGCAACTGCCTTCTAAGCAGTAGGTCAGGGGTTCGAGTCCCTTTCAGCGCGCCATTTATGGTGGGTATAGCTCAGTTGGTTAGAGCGCCAGGTTGTGGCCCTGGAGGTCGACGGTTCGAATCCGTCTATCCACCCCACTTAAAAAGCCGCAAATCACTTGTTGATTTGCTTTTTTTATATCCAAAAATAATGAGGAGTCGTCAAGCGGTAAGACACAGCACTTTGACTGCTGCATTCGTGGGTTCGAATCCCGCCTCCTCAGCCAAATAAGACAGGTAATTTTGATACAATTACCTGTCTTATTTTTGTCTCTTCAGCAAAGACAAAAAAAACAGCGGGGCGTCGGCAAGGACACTCCGCTGTTTGTTATAATTCAATTTTATCTGATTTTCAATCTGCAATAACTGGATTTTTTGTATATTTCAATTTCTCCTTCTTTCTCCAAATCTTTGAGAAGCCCCATAATTTTTGCGTATGTAAGATCTGAAACGGGAGAATTATATGTTAACGACAAAATTTCACGAGGACCTTTCTTTTCGAGGAATTTCAGAATTTCTTCTTTATAACCTTCATCTACAAGTGCATAGACAGACGGGTTATCAGTCTTCATTGACAAAGGCATTCTCGGTCTTCGCGGTAACGGAAGCTCAGTTTTTACTTTTTTCTCCAACCTCGTCTTTTTTTCTTTAAGAATTTCCTCAATATGAATTTTCTCTGCGTCAAAAGCTTTTTGAGCATCTTCTATTCCTTGCTGTGCAAATTCAATTTTTGAATTCATATTTTCAATAATTTTTTTACATTTATGTTTCCTAAATATATTAACAGCACTTGTCGTTGCCAATAACACCTGAGCTTCATCGCGTTCCTTGGTGCTGTTATTTAATATTTCTGTCAGCCTTTTCTTTTCAGCCTTAAAATCAGCTTCTGCATTTTTTGTGAGAGTAGCACGCTCATCTTTTAATAAATTATTTACTTTTTCCTGACGTTTTTTTATTATTTCAGCTTCGATTTTATCTATCTGAGCAAGTCTGGCGTTATATTTCTGTTCCTCTTTTTTTTGCGCATTTTCTCTGGCTTGTGCGCGCTTCTTCTCGTCTTCCTGCTTTTTTCGCATCTCCTCTGCCTCAAGATCCTTTCGACCATCACAGTTTTTATATGCACTTTCCCAATAAGATTCAATCATTTTACATTCAATTGACGGAGTGTATGTAACAACAGCAAGCTCGCCGAGATTTGAATAATTCAAAGAAGCAGTAAAATCAACAGAAATATCCGATTCATTATTTAATCTTACAATCAGCTGCCATATATCACGCAATTCTTTTGCTGTTACAGAGTTGTTTATAAGCGGACGACAGGTCTCATCTATAATCTTAACCTGTGTCTGGCAGGTGACATACAAATTTTCTATAAGATTTTTTGCAGAATGAATGATATCAGATGCTTCACTTAAAGCTGTATTGCTATGAAGGTTGATGTTTTTTGAAGCTTTATTTTCAAGCTTCATTTTTTCATCAAAGAAGCGATTTTTTGCATCCGCAAATATAGATTCGGTTTTATTTAAAGCTTTCTGTATTTCACTATTCAACATATTAAAATTTTCCTTTACTTCTAATTAATTTAATCCTAACATACAACTTATAGGATTACAATATATTTTTACAGCACTTTTGTTATAATAATAAAAAATGATTCTATAACCTGGAGTGAAACAAACAAATAAGTTGCACAACGCTGAGAGGATTTTGAACAACACTGAATTCTTATATCAAAATCAAAATTGGTATTCATAATAGTCACATTCGCTGATACAAAGAATTCCTCTTTACGAGGTTACTTCTTTGCTTGTCAAAGCTGAAAGTCCTTTATTTATAAGGGTTTTCGGCTTTTTTCTTTTTTTCTCTCATTTATTCCACCTTAAAAAGCACAAGCATAGAGAACGCGAAATCTATTCTTCTACACGCAATTGGTTATGTGAAATTTGAAGCCCTCCGCTTTGGGGGCATTTTTTACATAAAGGCTTGTATCGTACAAGCCTTTGCTCGAAATAATCTGTTATTGCGCGTCCTATCACACATTAGGAAATTTAGGATAATTTCAACAAACTTGCTGTTGAGTAATTACGCATACACCCCTCCTTCTTATATTAAGATGTTGGGATTTTGCCAGCATCCCGAAAAATTCGGGGGTGACTATGCAGAGATTTACAAAAAATATGTAGCTTCCCACAAGAAGACTATTGTTAAGAAGGCAAAACAACTTAAACTCACAGATGTTGAAGCTTATTATTCTACACCGAGTTCTGATAATGTTGGTGCAAAAGCTGCTTTCAAGCCTAATGTTTCTGCAAAGAAGCTCAGCGACCTTACCAAAGTCGAATTATTGGAAGATACGATCCAAAAAGGTACTATTGAAGATGTAAAGCTGGTGCTTGAAACATACAAATCGTTTGAAACGATGTCCATAGCGATGGGACTTGCTGCAAGATATAAGGGGTTAAATTGGCAAACGCAGGTGCTACTTTCAAGTATAAGTTTAGTACGGCACTGCAGAGAAAATATAAGATGAAACAAGATACTGCGGCTGGTTCGTATAGAACTGAATACTATCTTATGCTTGTTCCCGAGAAGATTGATTTTAAGCCGGACAAATGGGGCGGCAGCAATTATGCCTATACTCCTCTTTGTGGTGTTCCTGCAATGAACATTCCGGACGAGCTGGAAAATAACGTATTTAGCATTGAAGAGCGGGGCCTTTTTGGTTTATTTTCTCGGCAGATGATGAAAACCGGACAAGTCCTTCTTCTGAATTACGCAGAGAATACCCGACGGTTGTAATGAAATACTCGCAAAATGTCAATTAATTTCGTATATATTTTTATCTAAATCAATAACAATTGATGTACCGTCAGAATAGGTTGTTTTCTGCTTGCGATAACTGCCGAGGAATTCATGCTTTACCATCTCTTTATTATACAGTTTTGCTTGCAGCTCACAAAGAGGCTTAATTCGTTCAAGCTCTTTCTTTAAATTTTCATCATCCATCATACCTATATCGGCGGTACGATTGTCTGTTCCAATTTTACAAAGAGAATTTCCGTAGGGATGAAGATAAGGCATACCCGCATTCAAAGCACCATACAAGTCACCGTCTTCACCCTTAGGAATACCCCAATTGTTAAACCAATTCCACGGAACTATAACACAATCATGATAAACCAGATTGCCGAAAGGTACAGGAATACCTATTGCCTTACCGTTTTCTTGTGGTTTTAATGCGTGAGGTCCGTGATGCACAAGAGCAAGATAATTAAGCATCTGCATACCGGGTTCTTCAGAAGACATTATCAATCCTTTGTCGTTGAGATAATCAAAGCATCCGCCTCTGAGTTTAATACTTTCTTCTCTTGTGACCCGATGCTCATCATGGAAGCATTCATCACCCTGCATAATAGCAAAAACATCAAGATATGCTCCCTGAACATCAATTCCGTGTTCTTCAAGCTCTGTATAAGTTTTTTTGACAGCATCAAGAGCAAAAGCAGTACAAAGGTATGTATGCTCACCGCCGTCCCATATTGAGCAGTAGGGATTTGAACCGTCAATATTCTTTATAGCCTTGTTCTTATCAAAAACAGGACTGTCGTAATAATAGTCTCTGTATTGGTCGTGAAGAGCAAACACATAACCTAACTCACGGCAGATGTCAGAGAAATTTTTAAATCCGTCCCATCCTCCAGCCTTTTCACAAGGCGGAAGAATATAGGGATGATTATTGTCGTATCCGTCTTTTCCCCAACCGTCTGTGTGGATGTAAAGCTTATCCAATCCAAGTGCTTTCAGTCTCTTCATTTCTTCTGCACGTTCATAAAAGGTTGCACAGAGAAGTTCATTAGTACCATTCTTGTCATAAAATTGTGATTTCTCATTAATTTTAGAAAAGATTTTATGATGAAGAACAGGTGCTCCGATGATATTTTTTATATTGGGATTCTTTGAAATTTTTTCGTCGAGAGTAATCAACTCGTTTCTGTCAAAGAGATACTTACGGTAAGTCTTTGCAACGGTGTTATAGTCACCATTCTCATGAAAAACAAAGCGTATTTTTCTTTCGTATGATATTTTTCCGAGAGATGTCTGCCAGAAAACAGAATTGACAAAAGACTGTCTCTTTCCGTAGCAGGAATAAAAAGAGGCATCATAAGGAGTTTCAACGATGGCGGTAAAAGCGTTTCCGTCACATACCCTGCCCCATACCGGCATATAGCAATCTCCTGTATTTATGGGTCTTTTCACTGTAGCATAATATCGTGTAGCAAAGTAATTTTTTAAATAAAAATCCGGAAGAATAAATCCCTGACGCATCGGGTCGATATGATATGAATCATTGCCCTTTGATTTTGAATTAAACGGAGCCGGAAAAAATACGCCCTGAATATCAAAGTCTGTTTCATTCTCTGAATTCAGAGAAAAAACGACTTCATTATCGCAGACAACTTCTGCTGTACAAACAAGCGTGAAAGGCATTTTTTTACCGTCGATAAAAAAATCAGAATATTTAGTTACTATCTTATTATCTGAATATTCTGTTTTTTTACTTTTTGCAGATTTTAAAAGCAAATTCTTATCCTTTTTACCGTCCTGTTTACAAACGGAAACGAAAGATTTCCGTCCGTCATTTACCCATGAAAAACCGTTATAGCAAATTTCGTATGAATCTTTTTGTTCATTGAAGTTGATTTTCAACATATCTTTTATCCTCTCTAAATCAGACGTTTTAATGAAATCAAAACCACATTTTATATTTACAGATTACAAACCTGCAGACAATGTTTATTTCATTTTACTATATCATATAACGACATCTTTTTCAAGAGATGAGAACTTTTATGCAATCAATATAAGTTTTATGGTTGTTAAAAAAAATAGATCGTATAATACTAAATCCTTATATCAAAGTCACATGTTATATTCAGCCATAATCAAAAAAAAACAGAGACACTCCAATAAAAAGTGCGTCTCTGCATAAATAAATCTTATTTATTATCTCTCTTCTTGAGAATTAAAGATGAAAATAACAAGAATGCTACAATATAACAAACACCTACTGCGAAAGCTTTGACAAGATCACCGTTGGTTGACTCTGCAGAAATGGAGAATACCTGACCATCAGGTGTAAATGAAGCAATATAAATATCCGTTTTTAATACCATTCCTAAAAATGTTACAAGAATTGAATAGTCAAATCTTGTAACACCTGTACCAAAAACAAGACCGAATACTATTGCAAGAGATTTGCTCTTTGTAAGAGTACACAAGAAAATTATAATTGCGTTAACAGCAAGATATAATACAAATCTTGTGCACATAGCAAATGCAAAGCCATCAGGATAGTCAAAAGTCAACGAATTGCCCATCAAAATGACTGAAGCAAGTGCTGAACCTGCGACATAGCAAACCAGAACAGCAAGAGAAATCACAAACACAGTAAAGAATTTTGACAAAATGAGCATACTCTTGTCTTTTACCTGACCTGCGATATTCTTAAAATAACCGTTAGCCTGTTCTTCATTTATAAAGTTGGATGATATCATACATAAAATCATAAGGCTGAGATAAGAAGTTACTGTAAGTATTACAGTAAAAATACTTACCTGAGAAAACCAATCAGCATATGGAAATAAGAATAAAATACCTTCGCCGTCTTCTCCAAGCAAAGGAATAAGCTTGCCGATACCTGCAATTACCGCAACCACAGCAAAAGAAAAAACAAAAGAATTCTTAAACAATTATTTAACGGACACAATTATTACAGTAAAAAAACTGAGCAACTGCCATTAAAAGCACTCAGTTTTTTCATCATTATTTTTTGTGACAGGTATCTTTTGACGGACAGCCTGCACAGCCGCAGGAGCAAAGACCTTTACCTTTTTTCTTGTCTCGGATCATTTTCACTACAATAGCAACAATTGCTGCAACAAGAACTGCAAGGACAATTATTGTTCCTGCATTTGCAATAAGATAATCTATCATACAATCTCTCCTGTTATTTTTTTGCCTTTTGTCTGACAGGACGCACAATCATATAAACAATACCGATTAAAATTATTACTGCAGCAATAACACCGGGAATATTTGCATTTCCTGAGAATGCCATACCAATCTGATAAACTATAAGTGAAACTGCATACGCAAATGCACACATATAACCGAGTGCAAAAGCTGTCCACTTCCAGTTATTCATTTCTCTTTTTATAGCACCCATTGCTGCAAAACAAGGTGCACAAAGCAGATTGAACATCATAAATGAATATGCAGAAAGTTTGTTTCCGCCAAAGAATTCAATGCCCATTGCAACACTGCCTGATTCTGCAATCTCTCCTGTCATGGATGACAATGAGCCGAACACACCGACAACTTCTTCCTTTGCAACAAGTCCGAGAATAGTTGCAACTGTTGCCTGCCATGTACCGAATCCGAGAGGTCTGAATATAACTGCAATTGCAGAACCGATAAGATTGAGAACAGATACATCGTCAGCATTTGTGATATAATGCAATCCACCTTCAAATGAAAGACTGTTGAGTCCCCATACAAGAACGCTTGCAACAACAATGACTGTTCCTGCTCTTTTGATGAAATCCCAGCCTCTTTCAGCAGTTGATCTGAGAACATTTGACGGAACAGGCATATGGTATGCAGGAAGTTCCATTACAAACGGCGCAGGATCGCCAAGGAACGGTTTTGTCTTCTTAAGCATAAGTCCTGATATAACAACAGCCATAATTCCCATGAAATATGCAGATGTTGCAATAAGCGGACTATTACCGAACAATGCAGCGGCAACAAAACCTATAAGCGGCATTTTTGCTCCGCAAGGTATAAAGCATGTTGTTATAATTGTCATTCGGCGGTCACGTTCAGATTCAATCGTTCTGCTTGCCATAACACCCGGAACACCGCAACCTGATGAAACCAACAACGGAATGAAACTTTTGCCTGAAAGTCCGAATTTACGGAACAGTTTATCCATTATAAATGCAACACGAGACATATATCCGCAATCTTCAAGAAGTGAAAGCATTACAAAAAGGATAAGAAGCTGCGGAACAAACCCGAGAACAGAACCTACACCACCCACTATACCATCAGCAATAAGGCTTACAAGCCACGGAGCACAACCAATTGCAACTAATGCTGATGTGACACCGGGAACAACCCATTCACCAAAAAGTGTATCATTCATAAACGTTGTAACCCAGTCTCCGATTGTACCCATTGAAATAGTATAAACAAGAAACATTATAAGCATAAAAATCGGAAGAGCAAGAATGCGGTTTGTAACTACCCTGTCTATCATATCAGATACTGTCTGTTTTCTTATTCTCTTTTTCTTATATGTATCTTTAAGAATTGACTCTACATAATTATATCTTTCATTTGTAATGATGCTTTCAGAATCATCATCAAGTTCAGATTCAAGGAGCTTTATATCTTCTTCTATATGAGCAAGAATCTTCGGCTCAAGATTCAGTTCAGAAAGAACTTTTTCGTCTCTTTCAAAAATTTTTATCGAATACCAACGCTGTATCTCAAATGCCATATTATGTACGGCAGCCTCTTCAATATGCGCAAGAGTGTGTTCAACAGTACCAGAAAAAATATGTTTGGGGACTTTTTTGCCGTTTTCTGCAGCAGCAATTGCCAACTGAGCAGCCACATCAATGCCTGTTCCTTTAAGTGCTGAAATTTCAACTATTTTGCAACCGATTATCTTTGAAAGTTTTTCAATATCAATAACATCGCCGTTTTTTCTGACAACATCCATCATATTGATTGCAATGACAACAGGAGAACCGAGTTCTATCAACTGAGTTGTGAGATAAAGATTTCTTTCAAGGTTAGTTCCGTCAATTATGTTAAGAATAACATCCGGTTTTTCATTTATCAGGTAATTTCTTGCAACAACTTCTTCAAGAGTATAGGGCGAAAGTGAATAAATACCCGGAAGGTCAGTGACGATAACATCTTTGTTATTCTTCATCTTTCCTTCTTTTTTTTCAACTGTAACACCCGGCCAGTTACCGACATACTGATTAGAGCCTGTCAGAGCATTAAACAAAGTTGTTTTTCCGCAGTTGGGATTACCTGCAAGTGCAATTTTAATTCCCATAAACTCATCCTTTCATCAACAGTTAGCATCAACTAACTCAATATACATAAAAAATCAGGGGATAACCCCTTTTTATTCAAATTGTTTCTATCATAGCTGCATCAGCTTTTCGTAAAGACAACTGATACCCTCTGACAGTAACTTCAATCGGGTCACCAAGCGGTGCCACTCGTCTGACATAGATGCTTACACCTTTTGTTATTCCCATATCCATGATGCGCCTTTTTATAGCACCTTCGCCATGAAGCTTGACAACAGTAACCGTCTCACCTATTTTAGCGTCTCTGAGAGTTTTCATAGCCATACCTCCGTTATTGAATAGTTAGCACCCGCTAACTAACAATGCGTAAAAAATCGGTTAGCATCAACTAACCATTAGTTATATTAGCACTTACTAACCGTTTTGTCAAGATTTTTTTACAATTTTTTTAATTATTTCAACATTCTGCAAGAGAAACATTTTCAAGTTTTATTGTTTGTTCATCAGGAGCTGTAAAATTATTTCTGCAAAGCTCAAGACCGTTTATATTTACACCGTCAAGAGCATGTTTGTAGAATTTATAGGGTTCAGCACCCCATGTGACAGATGTTTTTTCTATGCGGACATTTTCCGCATTACGGATATAGAATGCTGAATTGTCAGACTCTTCAATACCGTGATCAATACAGGGTCTCAGATCATAAAGACCACAATCCCATTTTGAAGTTTTTTCAAGATGTATGTTACAATTCTCAAAAACTACATTTTCAACAGGATTTTCAGGTGATGAATAGATCAGCACACCGTTTTCACCTTTGCATGTAACATTGAAATATCTGATGTTTTTTATATGACCTGACACAGTGTTTTCATCACGTCTGAAACATGTAATAGTAACAGGTTCAGCAGTTCCCCACCAATCCGAACAGAATCTGCGTGTTTCAACAATACAGTTTGAGAATGTCACATTTTCAACATTTCCGCCGTCACGGATTTGAATTGACAGACCTCTGTTACTCTTAGATATAATGCAATTATTGACAAGAACATTTCTGAAATCACCGACACCTTCTGTACCGATTTTGATTGCAGCAGAAGTTGAAGTAAGAGTACAATCAGAAATTATAATATTTTCACAAGGTCCGTATTCGCTGTTACCTTTTGTCGTTTTAAGACAGATACAATCATCAGCACAGGTCACATGACAGCCAATGATACGCACATTTGAGCAATGATCAGGGTCAATACCGTCACTGTTGGCAACATCAAGCGGATTGAGTATTCTTATATGGGAAATAAGCACATCGTCACACCCTGCAGGATGAAGCGTCCAGAAAGGTGCATTAGTAATAGTTACATCTCTGAATGAAATATTATTACTTTTTTCAATATAAATTGTTGTGGGACGGGGATAAAAATCACCTGTTACATAATACTGATCTTTTCTTTTAACAAAAGCATAGCAATTGCCGTCAATTGTGCCTTCGCCTGTGATAGAACAACCGTCAGCTTCATATCCGTACACAAAAACAAATGACGGTTTGCCTGTAACAGGATTCCCAACCAATGCTGTTTTCGGATCATTTATCATCTTACAAGGTCTGATATATCCGTCAATATCAGATGTTGCACGAAGCACAGAACCTTTCTGAAGATGCAATTCTACATTTTTCTTCAGCTGAATCGAATCACTATAATATATTTTTCCGCTTTCGAGAACAACTTTGCCTCCGCCGTTTGCTGCACAATCATCTATTGCAGCCTGTATTGCTTTTGCATCATTTGCTTTGCCGTCACCGACTGCACCATATGGTGCTACATCATAAATTTTCATAAAAAAACCACCTATGCAATTAGCCATCTTTAAGATCATGAACAGTTAATCCGTGAGATGCACTTCTGTGTACATATGCAAACATTTCATCGAGATCAGAAAATATCATATATAACATACGGCAATTTGAACGAATAAATTTTTCGTTCATTGCATCATACATCAACTTTTCTATGTTATCATAAAATCCATTCACATTATAAATGGCAATAGGTTTATCGTGTCTTCCAAGCTGTTTGAGTGTAAGAATTTCAAAAAATTCTTCAAATGTGCCTATTCCGCCGGGAACAACAATAAAAGCGTCAGACAACTCTTCCATTTTTGCCTTTCTTTCACGCATGGTCTCGGTAAAAATCAGATCATCACATTCTCCATAGATTTCCTCTATCATTTCATCTCTGAAGAAATGAGGGATAACACCTGTAATTTTTCCGCCGCCTTGTTTCACGCCTCTTGCCGCAGCCCCCATAAGACCATTTCCGCCTGCTCCAAAAACAAGATTGTCACCTTGTTTTGCCATTAAATAACCAAGCTCTTCAACAGCCGATATATAACTCTTGTCAATCTTTGTGCTTGCTGCACCATAAACACAGATATTCATATATACACTTCTTTCATAATTATATAAATATAATTCATTATATACTGACAGCAGAAACATTGCAACATTTAACTAAAAAGTTTACAAATAAAAAAAGGTAGCCATTAAGACTACCTTTAATATTTCGATTATCAGTCGCTTGTGTAAGGAAGAAGAGCAATCTGACGTGCACGCTTGATAGCTGTTGTGAGCTCTCTCTGATGCTTTGCACATGTACCTGTGATTCTTCTGGGAAGAATCTTTGCTCTTTCAGATGTAAAGCGGCGAAGCTTTGCTACATCTTTGTAATCGATATATTCTGTCTTTTCAACACAGAATGTGCAGACTTTTCTACGGCCTTTTCTGTTGCCGGGACGTCCGCCCTTGTCTTTATCGTAAGCCATTTCGGAAACCTCCTATATTAGAATATCAGAACGGAAGGTCATCTTCCGCTGCATCAACGCCTGAAAAATCATCAGCAGCGTTGTTCTGGAAGGATGCGGGAGAAACGGCAGGTGCAGGATATCTGTCGGCAGGAGCAGCACCTGTTTCACTTTTGGATCCGCAAAAACTTGCTCTGTTGACAATAACCTCAAATGCTGTTCTCTTATTACCGCTTTTATCTTCATATGAACGAGTCTGAATTGCACCCTCAATTGCAATCATCTGTCCTTTGCGGAAATATTTTGAAATAAAATCCGCATTCTGACGCCATGCAACACAGTTGATAAAATCAGTCTGTCTTTCCTGTCCCTGGCTCTGATAACTTCTGTCTACAGCTACAGAAAAAGATAAAACAGAAAGGTTTGTATTTGTTGTTCTGAGTTCGGGATCTGCTGTCAAACGACCCATAAGAATAACGGTATTAAGCATTATAACATCCTCCGTTGTGGAAATTATTCAGCAGCTTCTTCTGCTACTGCTTCAGCTGTTTCAACTGCTTTAGCTTCAACAGCTTCAGTCTTCTCGACTTTGATTACCATTGTACGAACAGCATCGTCTGTGATGTTGATGATACGTTCGAACTCTGCGGGGAACTCGGGTTCTGCCTCAAATGTGTAGAGTACATAGTAGCCTTCGTTCTCGTAGTTGATGGGATATGCGAGCTTTCTTTTGCCCCATTCATCAACTGAGTCAAGAGTTCCGTTTGCTTCGATAAGAGCCTTAAACTTTTCAACAAGTGCGGGAATTTTTTCTTCACCGTTCTTTACTGAAAAGATAACGACTGCTTCGTAGTTAGCTTTTGACATTAGTTGCACCTCCTTTTGGACATTGGCCCCCTTCTCCAGGGAGCAAGGGATACTGTTATAAACATAACAGCGATTTCATATTATAACAGAACAAACTAAATTTGTCAAGTAAATAATACACAAAAATCAAGCTAAACCAAGATATTCTTCAAGGCATTTTCCACTGTTTTTGATGTTTGCTGCATTTTCAACACCAACATAGCGCCAATGCCACGGTTCAAATTTAACCCCTGTAATATCAACTTTGTCTTCGGGGTATCTTAAAATGAAACCATAATCATGTGCATTATTCTGAAGCCACGCATAAGCCTTTGTGTTCTGGAAATTTGCAGAGCTTGAAGCACAGATAATATCCATACAAATACCTATGTTATGCTCTGAACTACCGGCAGGATTACGTCTTCTTGATGTAAGATCATGTGCTTCCTGTTCAGAATAACCCTGATTGATATATTCATTAAAGAACTCGTTATACAGTCTTTTTTGCGTTGAATAGCTTCTGTAACCTGAACACGGAGTGAGATATATTCCGTCTGCAGCTGCTGCATCATACATATTCTCGTAAGCAGCAGCAGCTCTTGAATCCATTCTTTCACCGGAACCTGCGACATATGAAAGTGAAATTGTATCTTCAACATATGAGCCTACACATCTGTTTCTGTTGAGACAAATCAGCTTCCATGAAGCAGTGTCAGTTGGATATGCAATATTACCTTCATCTGATGATGAATTCGATATTACAGGAGCTGTGGTAGAAATTGTTGTTTGTTCAATAATGAAGTTGGTAGTTATTTCCACATCAGTTGCAACTTCAGTTTTTTCATAAACAGAAATGTTGCTCTCATACTCAGTACCTTTTTCATTTTCAGCACCATCATCTTTATTTACTCCATTAAAGATTGCTGTTGTTATAAAAAAAGTACCCACAAACAATGCCACAAGAATAATAATTGCTGTTACTGTCACTGCAGCTGTATTTGAAAAAAATGACTCTGCACCATTATGTTTTTTATTTTTTGCCATAATTATTTTCTCCATAAAAATAGTTTCAAATTATTATATATCATTCCAAAGAAAATGTCAATTTAAAACTATGGTAATTTTGCACAATATGACACAATAGATTTCATAAGGAATTACAATCGACTTTTTATTATTAATATGATATTATTATTTAAATGTTTATTTAGGAGGCAAACAAATGAAACCACAAGATTGCGGTCCTCAGTATCAATCAAAATTGAGAGAATGTGCAAATTTTGCTGCATGGACCATAAAAAAAGTATGTAAAGAAATCGGCCCCAGACCTTCTGGCAGCGAAGCTGAGCTCAGAGCTGAAGAATTTATGGCTAAACAGACAGGAAAAGCTGCAGACACAGTAGTAACCGAATCCTTCCCGATTGCAAACAGAGCATTTTTCGGCTGGACAAAAATTGATGGTGTATTACTTTTCTTGGCTTCACTTTTCCTTTTCTTCAAAATGCCTGTTGTGTCACTTGTTCTTGCATTGATTGCAACAATATGCCTTATGGGCGAATTTCTTTTCTACAAAGAATTCCTTGACAAATTCTATAAGAAACAGACTTCAAACAACACAATCCTTACAAGAAAGCCCGCAGGCGAAGTCAAAAGACGTATCATTTTTGCAGGACATGCCGATTCATCTTTTGAATGGCGTTACACACATCTCGTAGGTCCCGGAATGATGTATTTTGTATTCATCTATGCTGCTGTCGGTCTCGGTTACAATATCGTTTTCAGTATTGTAAGCCTTGCACAGGGTAATCTTATCACACCCGCTGTTGATGCTATTTCATGGTATTCATGGGCAGCACTTGCATTCCTTCCCGCTTTTGTATTACTCTTCTTCTTCATTGACTACAAAACATGTGTAGACGGTGCAAATGACAATCTTACAGGTTGTATGGTTGGCGCTGCAGTGCTCAAATTCCTTGATGACAACAACGTAAGATTTGAAAACACAGAAGTTGTTGCATTTTTCTCAGGCAGTGAAGAATGCGGTCTCAGAGGCACCAAGGATTATGCAAAAAAACACATTGATGAATTGAAGGATGTTGAAACTGTCTTTGTTGCACTCGATACATTCAAAGATTATGACGACATGTTTATCTATAACAGAGACATGTCAGGTCTCACAAAGCACGATGATAAAGCTTGCAAGCTTCTCAAGAAAGCTGCACAGAATGCAGGTATCGACATGAAGTATTCAGTTATCTTTGCAGGTGCTTCAGATGCTGCGGCTATGACTCAGGCAGGAATACCCAGTGTATCATTGGCAGCAATGAACCCCGGTCCTCCCAGATATTATCACACAAGAAGAGATACGGCTGATATTCTTGATCTCAAAACAATTGAAAAAGGTATTGAAATTGCACTTGAAGCAACATATATCTTTGATGAAAAAGGTCTTTGTGATAATTATTGATTTTACTATTGTAAAATTAATAAAGATATGATATCATAATTATATTGAATATTCACAAATTCAGAAAGGGGTTTTCCTTAATGAAAAAGAAATTTTCCGTTTTAGTTGCTATTGCACTCTGCATCACAATGCTTGCTACTTTCGCAGGTTGTGGCACAACAGATGCTGCTGAAGAAGTTGACACATTTGTTGCTGCAACAATTGATGTAGGTGACAGTCTTCCCGTATCAACAAATGAAATCATTGCATTTTACAATGATCTCATAACAAAAGTTCAGACTGACAGCAACTTTACTGCAGAAAACAAGCCCGGTCTCAACACTTCCGAATCAATCAGAGTTGATAACTTAAAAGTGCTTGCATATGACACAGCAACAGGTGAAGCAACAGAAGATGATTCACTCAAAGCACTCAACACTTCTGCAAAAGCAATGAAAGACCGTATACTCGGCGGTATTGATACTTCAATCCCTGTCATTCCTTTCGGCGATATGAGCACATCATTCAACACTGTTATATATCCTTACGGATCAGCAGTCACAAATCTTACAGCTGACGATGTTGTAAAAGCTGAATCAAGTGCAGACGGCAGCAATCTCAACATTTATATTGTGCTTAATAACACAGCAGACACAGTAAACAATGTTTTCGGAACAAGAGATAAAGCTGCTCTTCTTGCAACATTCAACGAAAACTGTGCTGATTTCGCAAGTATCAATGACTATACAGTAAGCTATATCAGTGATGAAGAAAGCAATACTTATTCAACAATCAGTCTTACTGTAGAGCTTGAACAGCAGGACGACGGTTCATACAAATGCACAGGCAGAATCACTTCATTCAGAATAAATATTGTTGCTGACGTAGCAGCAAACATCACATGCAAGGGTTCTTTGGCTGATCACGGTGATCTCCAGCTCCAGTTCAGATTTACTGATGAAAAGAACTACTCATTCGACTGGATGGGTAACGCTGATTGGGAACCCACTTCTGAAGCTGCTGCATAATAAATAAAATAATTTGAGAGGATGTATCAAACATCCTCTCTTTTATTGTTAAGCATTTTGTTATATCGTTCACTGATTAATTCTTCTGCATGATAAATAATTGTTTTAAGAAATTCAGGTTCATCGGAATACGCATACTCTGACATTTTATCTTTTTGCTTAGTCGCTGCGAACATTCTGTCAAGAATACCTGAGGCAAGCATTTCACCATCTTTCACATCAATACTGAACCAGTCTTTATCAGAAATACCGCATTTTGCGCTAAGAATTGCAAAACGATATACAGAAAGCAACATTTCTTCTTTAAGTCTGTTTTCTGCAGTGTCACCGGAAGCACTTAATTTTTCAACAAGGCTTACAATAGATCTGAATATTGTTTTTATTTTTAATTCAGAATCAGTTTCCAATTCAGTTTTTATATACACGTCATTTATCCCCTGACGGTTATCTGAAAAGCCGAGAAGATAGTCAGACGTAACGTCATAATAATCACACGCTTTTTTCAGAAAGTCAAGCTTGCATTCTCGTATTCCCTTTTCATAATGTGATAAAAGAGCCTGTGAAACACCAAGACACGAAGCTGCTTCCTTCTGACTCAAATTCTTTTCTTTTCTAAGATCTGTAAGACGCAAAGCAAAATCTGCACTCATACTTGACACTCCATAATTATTGATGTATATTATTTTACAACAGATAAAACAATTTGTAAAGGATAAAATGGAATGAGAAACTACAAAATATATCTTATCAGAAACGGACTGACAACAGGTACAATAGAAGGCAGATATATAGGTCATACAGATGAATCTCTTTGTGAAGAAGGCAGAAAACAAATCGTTGAACTTTCCACAACCGGTTATTTCCCTGAAGTTGAAGCTGTTTTTTCAAGCCCTCTAAAAAGATGCACGGAAACAGCAAAACTCATATATCCTGACAAAAATCCGATTATTTTAGATGATCTTAAAGAATGCAATTTCGGCGAATTTGAAAGCATGACAGCAGATGAACTCAGCGACAATGAAGATTTCAAAGAATGGCTTAAAGGCGGAAGTGATGCAGCGCCCCCGTTCGGCGAATCAAACGGCGAATTCAGCACAAGAATATGCAATGCTTTCATAAAAATTGTTGAAGGCTTATTGAAAACAGGCACAAGAGAAACTGCAATTATAACTCATGGCGGTATCATAATGTCATGGCTTGCAGCTTTCGGCCTTCCTGAAGCACCTATAACAGACTGGAGAACTCCGTCAGGCTGCGGATATATGCTCAGTCTGAATGCATCAATATGGTCAAGACTTCGAAAAATTGAAGTTATTGATGAAATTCCGTTCACCATACGTGAAGAAGCTGAAGACAATTGGTTTTCAGACAGAAGCGAATTTATCTGGCAGGATTATAATACAGAAGATGAATAAAATTAAAGAGGCTGTCCGATTAAAATGTGGCAGCCTCTTGATTTATCAATAGAATATTTCCTGTTTTTTATGATATTTTTTTATAACTTTTTTAACAGCCGACCAGACTATTGCAATAGTCGTAAAAGCCATAAATGTTGCTAAAGGATTTTTTACATTATTTTTCTTCATTTTATAGTCCTCCGATCGAAATTATACTTCCGATATCTTCAAGATTGCCTGAAAAATATACATATCTTACATTATATTTTTTCAGAAACAAGTCTATGTTTTTATAATCAGGATGTTTTGTGATATCTCCGTTGAAAATTATTTCATCATGAGCTGTTTTTCCTGTAGCTCCGCCTATAAATCCATATTCAAAACCGGGTAGTTCAACACTCCCCTTTGATATTTTTAATACATCCAGACCTGACTTTATACATTCTTTATAAACAGATTCATCATCCGTTATAATCGCATTATCATTCACCGGAACAACAGAACATTTAGTATAGCCTTGCTTCACATTGATTATATTATAACCTGCCTTATACATTTTGGCAATAATTTCAGTACTGACAGTTTCAGGATTGCATATAAAATGTTTCCCTGTACAAACACAGTTCAGAAGTACATCTCCCGGATAGTCACTTCTGAGTTTTTTATTTAATACAACAATATTTTTACAGTACTTATTTAACCGGTCATAATATTCAGCCATTTCATTTGCTATAAACAATGTATCCTTGCCGTCAAAAAAGAACGACAAATCTGCATGATGTGCAACACGAATATCCACATCAGGATTATTCTGAAATTTTACAATATCAAAACCGGATTTTATCAAATATGTTCTTACATCATCTGATAATCCCGATGCTATAACAGCTTTTTTAATCATAATACTATTTCTGTAAACGCATCACGCACAGTGCGTACACCAACAATTTCAGCTTGCTCTTTCACATCATCAGGCAATGATTTAAAATTATGAAACGGTATAATTATCTTTCTGAATCCCATTCGCACAGCTTCATTTACACGCTGCTGTGCATTTGAAACGCCTCTTATTTCACCAGCAAGACCGATTTCACCAAAAGCAATAACATCATCTTTGAGAATCATATCTTTCAATGACGAAACAAGTGCAAGCACAACTGACAGGTCTGATGCAGGCTCATCAATTTTAAGTCCGCCGATTATATTAAGGTAACAATCAGTATTTGCAAAATAATATCCGCATCTTTTCTCAAGCACAGCAATAAGCATTGACATTCGGTTAAAATCATATCCGTTTGTCATTCGTCTCGGAGTTCCGAATCCTGTTGCAGTCACAAGTGCCTGAACTTCTGCAAGAATTGGTCTTGAGCCCTCCATAACGCACATAACGCATGTTCCCGAAGTATTTTTCGGTCTTCCCTCAAGAAGCATTTTAGAGGGGTTAGGGACTTCTTCAAGCCCTGTATCATTCATTGTAAAAACGCCGATTTCATTAGTTGATCCGAATCTGTTCTTTACAGCACGCAAAATTCGGTATGACATATTCTTGTCACCCTCAAAATAAAGAACAGTATCAACAATATGCTCAAGCACCTTTGGACCTGCGATATTACCGTCCTTATTAACGTGTCCGACAATAAAAATCGGAATTGCAAGAGACTTTGCTGTACGCATAAATAAGTTTGTACATTCACGCACCTGGGTAACACTACCTGTTGATGATTGAATGTCTGTTATGTTCATAGTCTGGATAGAATCGATAATAACAACATCGGGCTTGTCTGTCCTGATAAGCTCAGAGATATATTCGGCATCCGTTTCACACAGTACATACAGATTTTTACTCGTTACACCAAGTCTTGAAGCTCTGAGTTTGATCTGACTTGCTGATTCTTCACCCGAGACATATAAAACTGTCTTTCTTTCAGATAAAAATTTGCAAGCCTGCAACAGAATTGTTGACTTTCCTATTCCGGGGTCACCACCGATAAGTACAAGTGAGCCTTTTACAAGGCCTCCACCGAGGACTCTGTTGAACTCAGAAATTCCTGTATTATATCTGATCTCACTTGTTTCACTTATTTCATCAATAACAACTGCTCTGCTTCTGTCTATTGAAGCAGAGTGTTTTTTTGATGAAATCGGATTAACAACAGTTTCTTCCATTGTATTCCATTCTCCGCAACCGGGGCACTGCCCGAACCATTTTGCAGATTCATATGAGCACTGATTACAAACATACATTGTTTTTGATTTAGATGCCATTTTTATGCCTCTCAATTTCTTATTACAGATTCATATTCTGTACTGTTAAGATAATTTATAATTCCGTTGCAGATAGATTCTGCCATCTGTGTACGATAATTGTCATTTTTTAATTTTTCAGTTTCTTCGGCATTTGAAAGAAATCCGCATTCAACCATAACAGAAGGAACTGAAGAATGATAAAGCAAATATATTGAAGAATCACTTTGCTTTATCTGTCGTGTATTATCAGGTTGCAAGAAAGTTACAACACTGTTTTGGATATGCTGCGCAAGTTTTTCACTGTCGGTATTATTCGGAGAATAAAAAACCTGTGTACCACTATATTTGCTTTCTGTAAAATAATTCATATGAACAGAAACAAAAACCGAATCGGGATTGGATTCAATTATTTTAAGTCTGTTATGAATATCAGAAACTTTTTGCTGTCTGATAGTATCAGCACCTGTATTATGTATTGAATTATCGTCTGATCTTGTCAGTATTGTTTTATATCCATGTTCTGAAAGATAAGAATTGATTTTTAGCGCAATATCAAGATTCAGGTGCTGCTCCTGAGTACCATCTGAAGCAACGGCACCGCCATCAGCACCACCATGACCTGCATCAATTATAATAACAGGAGCATCCGCTGCATTTTGTACAGGTACGCTATCACTGAAATTACCGACATAAACAAGACATACAATTGATATAATAATAAAAAAATACGGAACAACTTTTTTTAAGCTAATCATGTAAATCACCTGTTATATAGTTATTCCTCATATTTGCATTTATTCCCACAAATATCAAATCCGCCACCGGAAGGTGGCGGACTGACACACAAATGTTGATTAGAATTATTCTGCCATGTTGCTGAGCATTTCTGCAAGACCGTCAACAACAGATGCAAAGATGCCGAGGGGAAGAAGAACCTTAATCATGAACTTAAGGAGAAGCTTAACGATAACCTTCATTTCTAATTTCCATCCTTTCTTTATTTTGGTATTTTTATTATACAATAACAAAATCACAAAATCAATAGGAATTAGAAAAATTTTTTAAAATTTTATGAATTTTTTATTTGATGGTCACTGGCTCATCAAATTTTATACCATGTGTATCAACACGGACAGATTCAATTACAACATTACTCAAAGGTTTGTCATTATAATCAGTTTCAACAAATGCAATCTCATCAACAATTTCGATTCCGCTTATAACTTCACCAAATGCAGCATACTGACCGTCAAGATGAGGTGCAGCCTGATGCATGATAAAGAACTGACTTCCTGCCGAATCATAGCTGTACCCGCCTCTTGCCATTGATATTACTCCTCTTGTATGTGCAATATCATTTTCGAATCCATTTACATTGAATTCACCTGCAATTGAATAACCGGGATCCCCCATACCATTTCCGTTCGGACAGCCACCCTGAATCATAAATCCTGAGATTACTCTATGAAATGTAAGGCCGTCATAAAAACCTTTGTTTGCAAGAGAAATAAAGTTTTTTACAGTGTTTGGAGCTTTTTCATAATAAAGTTCAACTGTGATTTCACCATAATTTTTTACATTAATGACTGCAATCGGATTGCCTGATTCTTTCTGCGGAAGATCATTATCTGTTTCAGCACCAATAACTGCAGCATTATCATTATCAGAAGCATCAGACTTTTTGCATCCTGTGAATGCAAAAAAACTAAAAACCATTAAACATGCAAGAACTAAAGACATATATTTTTTCATAATATAACTCCACTTTTACTTAAGAATTATTGTCGGTGATGGCATTTTTGCACCATAAGTATTTACTTTTACCTTTTCAATACCGACAGGTGTCAGAATTTTGTCGTCATCATCAACTTCAGATGCTGCTATTTTGTCAATATTTTCCATTCCTTCAATTACTTTACCGAATGCAGTAAAATTTGAATCAAAATGCACCTGATCTTCAGTAAGAATGAAAAACTGACCTGTAAGAGTGTCGGAATATGATGTTCTGATCATAGATACTGTGCCTCTCGTATGTGAAAGAGCATTATGATCAAGCTCATCCTGAACATAATAAGGAGGCTCAAAATCGCCTTCCATTGCGCCTGTCATTACAATACAGTTATTGCGGACATCAGTGAAGCCCATTTTATCATATATTTTCTCATCTGCAAATGCAATGAAATTTGCAACCGCATTCGGAGCCGCTTCATAGCAAAGCTCAATAACAACTTCTGAGCCATCTGTAAGAGTTAACACAGCCTGCGGATTTTTTTCAATTTCAATGGTAAAAATCTCATCGCCTGTCGGGAATTCTTCATAAAATGAATCATTATAAAATTCATCGGGATTTTTAGTTTCATTTCCGCAAGCACACAAACTAAGAACCATAACAGCAACGAGTAAAATTCCAATTATCCTATTCATCATCTTCACCTTACTTTTCTTTATTATTTTTAAATCCTTCAGTACTTTCCTTCATAAAGATAATTTTGACTGTCAACAAAATCAATCTGATATCAAGGAAGAAAGAAAACTTCTGAATATAAATAAGATCAAGCAGTAATTTATCATAAGCGGTGGTATTATACTTTCCCATTACCTGCGCATAACCTGTAAGCCCTGCTTTGACTTTTGTTCTGAACGGAAATTCGGGAATCAGTTCAGTATAAGCCTCATGATGCTCTACTCTTTCAGGTCTGGGGCCAACAAAGGACATATCACCTTTCAGAATATTGAAAAGCTGAGGCAACTCATCAAAACGAAGTTTTCTGATGATTTTTCCGACAGGTGTTATTCTGGGATCATTATCTGTTGCAGGAATAACTCTGTCATCTTTTTCTGCATCAATAATCATGCTTCTGAATTTGTATATTTCAAAAACTTTTTCGTTAAGTGTTACACGTTTCTGTTTAAATAACACGGGACCGCCATCATATATTTTTATAGCAAGCGCAATTGCAAGCATTATCGGTGATGACATTATTATTCCGACAACAGAAATAGCTATATCTGTCAATCTTTTAAAGAACTTCTGACCGTCTGTAAGAGAACAATTTTTACAGATAACAAGAGGTGAATCAAACTGATCCAGTTCTTTTGCACCTCTGATTATTATATCAGAAATTCTCGGAGGCAAATATACTTCTATATCATTTTCATAACAGAACTTAAGCAAATCGTTACGGATATTACTGGGAATTCTGTAAATGATAACAGCTTTATAATTCAGAATTTTCTCTTTGATTTCTTCAATGTTTGATTCAGATGTATAAGTTTCCGGCTTATGTTGGATTGTTTCACAAATTTTATACTGATCTTCTCTTTCAAGAATTTTATAAACCAGTTCTTCAGCTTTTTTATCGCCGTAAATCAATAACATATCAGTTATTGATGCAAAAGCTTTATTCAATTTAAAAACAATTATTGTCCATACAATAGAAACTGCCCCCTGAATCAATGTCATCAGGAGTACTGGATACAAAGGCAAAAATGATCTATGTATAAGACTCAACTGAATATATGCAATAGCATTAAGCGTGCATAAACTTATAATGTGCGATAAAATAATATTAAACTGTCTGTTATATCCTACTTTCAGAGCACCCATAATTTTAAAGAAACCGACAATTCCTGCACAATAAAGCACAACCATAAGATAACCGCCGGAATCAAGAGGAGCAGCCAGCATTTTGTTATATACAAAAAACAGGACATAATAGAACACACCTGTATGTATTGCTACAATTACAAGTGAATATAAAAATTTAAACATGCTTTTTGCACTCTGTTCAGTATCCATTAATATAACCCTTTAATCTCCAAAAAGGCAGCATAAATGCTACCTTTCGGATTAGTATTTATTCTTCAGATGAATCTGAGTTTTCAGTTACTTCGGATATAACATTTTCTGATACGTCTTCTGCTACAAATCCGGATGACATGATATCAGCAAAATCCTTTTCACCGATTTTTTCGTGTTCAATAAGATATTCTGCAACGATTTCAAGTTTATCTGCATGCACTTTCAGAATTTCGGTACATCTGTTGTATGCGTCCATGATAATCTGACCAACTACAGAATCTATTTTTGCCGCAACAGTTTCTGAATAATTACGGATATTGGAATAATCTCTGCCAAGGAACACTTCGTCGTTTCCTGTTCCGAAAGCTATGGGGCCGAGTTCATCACTCATACCGTATTTTGTAACCATTTTACGTGCAATTTCTGAAGCTCGCTCAATATCATTTGATGCTCCTGTTGATATATCGCCAAAAGTAAGAGCCTCCGCAACACGTCCGCCAAGAAGAACAACAATATCTTCAAGCATACTGTTTCTTGACTTATAAAGCTTATCTTCAGTAGGTACTGACATTGTGAAGCCACCTGCCATACCTCTGGGAACGATTGAAACCTGTCTTACAGGATCCTGAGTTTCAAGATAATATGTTGCAACAGCATGACCTGCTTCATGGTATGCAGTAAGCTTTTTATCTTTTTCATTAACTTTGTGAGAACGTTTTTCTGTTCCTACAATTACTTTGATAGAAGCTTCTTCAATTTCAGTCATAGTAATAGCACGAAGACCTTTTCTTGCAGAAAGAAGCGCAGCTTCATTAAGAAGATTTTCAAGATCAGCACCTGTAAAGCCGACAGTCTGCTGAGCAATCTTTTTAAGTTCAACATCAGGTGCAAGAGGCTTGCCTTTAGCATGAACCTGAAGAATCTCTTCTCTGCCCTTGATATCAGGATAACCGACAGTAACCTGTCTGTCAAAACGACCGGGACGAAGAAGTGCAGGGTCAAGAATGTCGGGACGGTTTGTTGCAGCAATTACAATGACACCGTCATTGACACCAAAGCCATCCATTTCAACAAGCATCTGATTGAGAGTCTGTTCTCTTTCGTCATGGCCACCACCCATGCCGGCACCTCTGTGTCTGCCGACAGCATCAATTTCATCAATAAAGATAATTGAAGGTGATTCTTTTTTTGCCTGCTGGAACAGATCACGTACTCGTGATGCACCAACACCGACATACATTTCAACACAGTCAGAACCTGAGATTGAGAAGAAAGGAACATCGGCTTCACCTGCAACGGCTTTAGCAAGCAATGTTTTACCTGTACCGGGAGGGCCTACAAGAAGCACACCTTTGGGAATTCTAGCACCAAGATCACTGAATTTCTTGGGATTACGAAGAAATTCAACAAGCTCAGCAAGTTCTTCTTTTTCTTCATCAGCACCTGCAACATCATCAAATGTTGTTTTATGCTTATCATCTTTAACTTTTACACGCGCTTTTCCGAAACTGAGTGTTTTATTGTTTTCACCACTTATGGACTGGTTCATTTTTCTGATCATGAACATCATCAATGCACCGAGAACCAGCATCATAAGAACAGTCGGCAGCATACTTGTCAGCCAGGAGTTTGTTCTTCCTGCATCATAATTATATTTTACGCCGTTTTCTTTGGCAATCTCATGAATATCATCAATGAATAATGATACATTCGGAACAGTATACTTGTATACTTTCTCTTCGCCATCACTTTTCATGTCGTATTGAAGCACTCCGCTGCTGAAATTAAGAACGTATTCTTCAATATCATTTTCCTCAAACATCTGGATTATTTCATAATACTCTTTTTTTGTTCTTTCATTATTCTGAGAAGAAAACATCCACATGGATGCAACCAGAATAACAGGAATCAAAATATAAGGTAAGTATGAAAACAGTGATTTTTTGTTCTTTTCCAAAATATAGTCTCTCCTTGTATAACCGGAATATCCGGAATTACATTATGTTTTTATTCCGTTAACTGTTTGTTTTTTACTGATTTTTACTATGTTTTCGGTTTTTTCGTCAACAGCAGCATACGCAGATACACCTACACCATCAATCCAAAAAACATGTTCATCATCTGCAAGCATCGGGATTCCCCATCTGTCTGCTGCAGAAATGTTTTTTTCTCTGAACAGATTTTTTAAGGATTTAGAATGTTCGGCGTTTTTATATCTGAATCTGTCACCGTCTTTTCTTGTTCGGAAAAATGACTCACAAATCTTATTACTATCCGCAAAACCGTTCAAGCACAACTGTTTGCTATTATAATTCTTTATTATATTTTTGTCAACAGTTTCAACAGTAAGTGTACCGCCGGGAAAAACATATTCAGTTTTTGACTTATCATATTTTTCACGAATACTGACTTCGGGTAATTTTTCATCTGCTTTATACAAAAATTTTCCGTCAGATGCAATTGTGACCTTATCGGAAAGCATCAGTGTGCCGCCAGTCAATAAAAAAGAATTTATAATCTCCACATGACGGTAACTTACTTCGGATGCGCCGAAAAATTCAGCAATCTTAATAATAAGCCTGTATCGGATAACCTTGTCAAGCAAAATTATATCATCAATTGAAAACTTTGTGTTTTTTTCGGTTTTTATAAATGCTTCTGCTGTTTTTTCTTCAATATATTTTTCTGAATCTGATAAAACCGAAATACATTTTGAAAAAACAGAAAAGAACCCCGGATTTATTTCATTGAGTACGGGAAGAATATTGTGACGGATTTTATTGCGAGTATATTCATCTGACAAATTGGTGCTGTCCGTAACATACGTAACTCCTTCATCAGACAGATATTGCTCGATTTCTTCACGGGTACACTCACAGAGCGGTCTAATAATATTATCTCTTACAGGCGGAATACCTGTAAGACCTTTCAATCCTGTGCCTCTTGTGAAATTAAAAATAAAAGTTTCTGCAGAATCATTAAGATTGTGAGCAGTCGCAATCTTTGCATTGTCTGAGACTGAAGAAAAAAACTCATATCTCAGTCGCCTGCCGCATTGCTCTTCACTTTCACCGTTTTCTTTTGCAATACGAGGAACATCATAATTCGCAAAAACAGCATTGATATTATTCACTGCACAAAACTTGCGCACAAAATCCTCATCCGAATCAGCTTCAGCACCACGGATGGAATGATTGACATGTGCACAAATAATATTCAACTGCATTTTGCTTGAAAATTTATTGAAAAAATGAAGAAGACACATTGAATCTGCACCGCCTGAAACTGCGACAACAACAGTATCGCCGCATGAAAGCATACGGTGCTTTTCAATTACAGATAAAATTTTATCCTCAATTTTCTTCATCTCTGTTATACTCTCTTGTAGTATATAATGTAAAATCTGCATTCCATGCAAGAGGAACTGATCCTGTGGGACCATGTCTGTTCTTTGCAATAATCAGTTCAGCTTCGTCAACACGGATATCATCAGGCGGTACATCTGATGAATCTTTATAATAATCCTCTCTGTAAAGCATAAGGATTATATCTGCGTCCTGCTCGATAGATCCTGATTCTCGAAGGTCTGACATCTGAGGTTTTTTTGATCTTCCCTTATCTGTTTCTGTGCGTCGAGCAAGCTGAGCACAGGTAACAACAGGAATATTAAGATCTTTTGCCATCATCTTAAGATCTCGTGTAATATCTGAAACTTCCTGAACACGGTTATCTGTCTTTTTACTAGACTTCATAAGCTGAAGGTAGTCGATTACAACGCAATCAACATCTTTAAGCTGTCTTACACGGGCTTTCATTTCAGGAACTGTGATATTTGCAGTATCATCAAAATAAAGATCAACGTCTGAAAGAAATACACTGGCTTCTGCTATGTGCTGCCATTCATCAGCAGAAAGGTTGCCTGTTCTGAATTTTGTACTCTGCACTCTAGCTTCAGTTGACAGAACACGCTGTGCAAGCTGTTCCTTTGACATTTCCAAAGAGAAGAAAAGAACTTTTTTCTTGCCGTATACAGCAACATTTCGTGCAATATTCAATGCAAAACTTGTTTTACCCATAGCAGGACGAGCACCGATAATAACAAGGTCTGAACGGTTAAGACCTGTGATTCTCTTATCAAGCTCTGAAAAACCTGTATTGAAACCTGCATACTGATCTTTATCAAGCTGAGAAAGATTATACAGATTCTGATATACAGTGGATATAACATCGCTGATTCTTGAGGGACCTACAACTGTTTTTCCCTGTCTTATATCATATATTCTCTGTTCAGCCATATCAAGCAGTTCATCTGCAGTCTGTCCCGACTGAGATGCAGCTTCGGATATTTCACCTGCAACAAGAATAAGTGAACGTATGTAGAATTTTTCACGTACTATTTTTGCATATGAATCCACATTGGCAGTAGAAGGTACAATTTTTGAAAGCTGGAGAAGGTATGTTTTTCCTGATTCGTTATCGTAAATTTTTTCTTTACGAAGCGCCTCAAGAACAAGAAGTGCATCAATTTTTCCGCCATGAGTTGCGTCAAGACCGATAATTGTAGAAAATATAGCCTTATGCTGAGGCAAATAAAAATAATCAGGCTTGAGAATCATTGTAACAGCAGAAATACATGACGGGTCAAGCAAAATCGAACCAAGCACTGCCTGTTCAGCTTCAAGGCTGAATGGTAGCGCTCCGTTATCTTGCGTCATGATCTGAGATTCATTTGCCATTGATTATTCACCTGCAATAACAGTAAGTTTAGCTGAAATTCCCTGATAAAGTTTGATTTCTGCTTCGTATGAGCCAAAGCTCTTAATATCTTTCATAATAACTTTTCTTTTGTCGACATCTACCCCAAGCTGCTTCTTGATTTCCTGAGCAACTTCTTTTGATGTAACTGAACCGAACAACTTGCCGTTTGAACCTGCTTTTGCAACGATTCTGAGCTCCTTGCCGTTCAATTTAGCAGCTGCAGCATTAGCGTTTGCTATATCTGTATCAATTTTATGCTGATTTGAAGATTCTCTGTTTTTCAGCTCTGTTATTGTCTGAGCTGAAACTTCAACTGCAAGTTTTCTGGGGAAAAGAAAGTTTCTTGCATATCCTTCTGCAACTGTAACTTTTTCACCTTTTTTACCGAGCGACTTTACGTCCTGATTTAAAATAACCTCCATGGGTTAATCCTCCTTTTTATTGCTTCTGAGTTGATTCTTTTTAGCAAATTCTTCTACAAGTTCCTGTAACATTTCACTTGCTTTATCAACCGTTGTATCTTTAAGCTGTGCAGCAGCCATTGTATGATGACCGCCTCCACCTAACTTTTCCATAACAAGCTGAACATTTACCCGTCCGTATGATCGTGCTGATATAGCAGAATCATTATCGCCAACCGCAAAAACAACAAATGATGCATCGACATCTTCTATATTAAGAAGATTATCAGCAGCCTTTGCTGCAACAAGACGTATTGACGGGTCTTTACTTTCAGTTTTTGCAAAAGCAAAATTACCATTTATCTGAGCATCATTGACAATTTTACTGATTATAGCATTTTCTTCAACCGTAGCAGCAAAAAGCTTTCTGACAGTGATTGTATCGGCACTGTTATCACGAAGATAGGCAGCTGCCTCAAACGTTCTGACACCTGTTTTCAGTGTAAAATTCTTTGAATCAAGATATATACCTGACAGAAGTGCTTCTGAAGCCTCTTTTGATAATACAGGTTTTGACGGCATATATCTTATAAGTTCGGTAACCATCTCACTTGCAGATGAAGAATTCGGCTCGTGATAAAGAATCAGAGCATCTGAGATATAATCAACAGACATTCTGTGATGATCTATAACAACTATTTTATTCGCTTTATCCGCAAGTTCCGGACAATCTGTAAAACCAGCACGCATAACATCTGTTATTACAACAAGCGTTTCGTCATCAAGCTCAGCGAGTGCTTTGTTCACAGCAATAAATGCTGATGCGTTACCGCTTTCTTTATAATAATCAAGAAGCGGTTTTGCCATAATACTCTTTTCATCAATAACAATTTTTACAGGGATACCGAGTTGCTGTACAGCTTCATAAATACCGATTGAAGAACCTAATGCATCAAGATCGACATTTTTATGTCCCATAATAAGAACATTTGATGAATGCTTGATAAGTTCTTCTACAGAACCTGCAACTATTCTTGCCTGAATCTGATTACGGCTTTCAACACCTGTTGCTATACCGCCGAAGAATTCATAGTTGTTATTATCATTAATAACAACCTGATCTCCGCCTCTGCCTCTTGCCATGTCAAGAGATTTTCTGACAGCAGATTCACATGCGGATAATTCATTACCCGTTGCAATTCCTATTGACAATGTCAGACCTGTAGAAATACCTTCAAGTCTGAAATCTCTGACTTTATCAAGAATATCAAATCCTGCTTTTTTCATCTGTTCAAAAACAGAATGCTCAGCAACAACAAAGAATCTGCCGTCACCTGTTTTTCGAAGAATACACATGTAATGTGTAAACCAGGAAATAATCATACCTTCAGATTCACTGAGAAGTGATGAAAAAGCATTCTGTGAAATTCTTGATGAAACATCGTCCATTCCGTCAACAGACACAATCATTAAAACAGGTCTGGTTTCATCGTATTTATCAACAATGTTTTTATAGTATGTATCATCAACAAAATAAAAAACATATTTTTCACTTGAAGAATCAACAATCTCAGATAAATAAACAGTATACCTTTTGCCGTTACAAGTTGCATTGAATGATCCTTTTTTAAGGCATTCTTCAATTTTTTCATGCGGCACAAAGCTTTTTATCTGTTTGCTAGTAAGGCCCTTATTGCCAATCAATTCAATCTCAAACAGATTATTATACCAGATTATTCCGCCATTCTTATCACACACAACAAAAGGCAACGGAATTGCAGACACTCTGTCATCATCATTGGATACAATATGGGAATTGAGAATTTCAACAGTCTTTTTCAGATCATTGAAATTCTTTTTTTCTGCAAAAAACACCAGAATCGCAAGTAACAATCCGAGTATAAGTTCTGCATATGCAATTACATATTGATTAAGATAAAATGAAGTCACCGAAACTGCAAGTGAAAACAATATCACAACAGGAAACATCGGGTGAAGCTTCAGAAAATCCCTCAATCTCATATCTTTTTATCCTTTCAACCGAAACGGAAAATTATATTTCCTGAATAACAGGAATAACAACAGGACTCCGCTTTGTTTTTTCATACATAAACTTAAGCACTTCATCCTTGATTCTGCCTTTAAGCGCATTTATATCGCGTTTTCTTGAATCTGCGTATTTATCAAGGATTCTGATAACAATATCTTCTGCTTCCCTGAAAAGGTCTGAAGATTCTTTGACAAACACAAAGCCTCTTGAATGAATCTCAGGTGCACAAAGATTATAGCCTGTAGCAGAATCTATAACTGCAGACACAACAATAACACCGTCTTCCGAAAGAAGTTTTCTTTCACGAAGCACAAGACTTCCGACATCACCGACTCCGTAACCGTCAACAAACACATTACCTGCGGGAACATCACCGATAACATACTGATGATCGGAAAGGAATGAAATTTCTGTACCGTTTGAAGCCATTATGATATTGTCTGAAGCGACACCCATAGCTTCACCAAGCATTGCATGCCTTCTGAGATGTTTCTGTTCACCATGAACAGGTATAAAAAACTTAGGTTTAACAAGTCCAAGTATCAGTTTTTGTTCTTCCTGACATGCATGCCCTGAAACATGAACTTCATACATGCGTTCATAAACAACATGAGCGCCGAGTTTCATAAGCTCATTGACAACATTACCGACAGTTTTTTCGTTACCCGGAATAGGTGTTGCCGAAATAATTACAAAGTCATTCGGTCCCACAGAAACCTTTCTGTGATCGGACATTGCCATTCTTGTAAGAGCAGACATAGGTTCACCCTGACTACCAGTGGTGATTATAACAAGTTCTTCATCGGTGTACTGTTTTACAGCATCAATACCGATTATTATTCCGTCAGGAACATCAAGATATCCGAGTTCCTGGCTTATTGCAACAACATTTTCAAGACTTCTGCCTGAAAGTGCAACTTTTCTGCCGAGAGATGCAGCAACATTGATGATCTGCTGAACACGGTGAATGTTTGAAGCAAAGGTAGCAACGATAAGCCTTCTTGAACCTGCTCTTCTGAAAAGATTTTCAAAAGACTCTCCTACCTTCTTTTCACTTTCAGTATATCCGCTTCTTTCTGCATTTGTAGAATCAGAAAGAAGACATAAAACTCCGTCGTTACCAAGCTGACCGAGACGGGCAAGATTCATCATTTCACCGTCTATGGGTGTACTATCAATCTTGAAGTCTCCTGTGTGGATAATAACACCGTCTTTGCATTTAACGGCAAATGCAAGTGAATCAGGAATTGAATGATTCACGTGAATAGCTTCAACAGAAAATCCTCCGACTTTTACAACATCATTGGGTTTTATCGGATTAAGCTTTACTTTTGAATTTATTTTTGCTTCTTTAAGCTTATATTCAATCAGACCAAGTGTCAGTTTTGTGGAATACACCGGTGCATTGACAACTCTTAAAAGATAAGATAATCCGCCGATATGATCTTCATGACCGTGTGTTACAAATATTGCTTTTACTTTATCAGCATTTTTTTCAAGATACGTAAAATCCGGAATTACAAGATCAATGCCCGGCATTGATACATCCGGAAATGCAAGACCGCAATCTATAATTATTATCTCATCGTTATATTCGATAACGGTAAGGTTTTTTCCGACTTCGTTAAGTCCGCCGAGAAAAGCAATTTTTACGGGACATGTAAATTTATCGCTTACATTTTTCGACTGTTTTTTGCGATACTGAAGCCCGGTCTGTTTTTTCACTTTTGACGTCTGCTGTTTTCCGGAAGATTTTGCATTCTTGTGAAACTTTCCGTATCGCTTGACCTTGTCTGAATCCTTTCTTATTGTATCTTTATTTTGTTTTTGATTACTCAATTTTAGACTCCTTTTTATCAATTTTTTGTGTATGTAAAGCCTCCTGCAGAGGCTTAAAATATTAAAATTTATTATTTTATATAATAACCCATAGTATTGTTATTTTACACTTATTATTTAATATTGTCAATAGTATCAGAGTTTATTTTATTTTGCGTTTCAATGCAGATTTCATTTGCAGCCTCAATTGATTCTGCTTCAGCAACAATTCTCAGATGTCTGCCTGCTCCCGTTTTTGTGACCGTTACATATCCGTTTGCAAGGGCTTTTCTTAACCCGTGTGTTTCATTATTCACAGTCATTTCAAGTATTCCTGCAAGTCTTGGAAGCGCAATATTGCAAAGAACTGTTTTTGACGCAATATTGAATTCGGGCAAATCATTGACGAGCTCAAACAGTTTTTTATTTTGTTTTTTCATCAGCTTTATAATGTTGAAAACAAGTGACAAGCCGTCATATGCCCACAGATTCCGCCTTGAAATCAAAGCATGATTATAATCAAATCTGACCATCGGAGACTTACCCACGCGATACACTTTTCTATTGTTTTTTTCTGCAACATTGTCAATAAATGCAGGCGAATCAAACGAAATGCAGATATCCTGTCCGTTTGCAAGTGCGTCAGAAGCGCATATACTTATCAGCTTTTCGTGCATTACAATATTTCCGTTTTCATCCTTTGCAGTAACAGTTTTTCCCGAATATCCGATGATGAATTCCGGTATTTTTTTCGAATAACATCCTAACCAATAAAAACAACTGTCTGCAATATTTTTTATCATAGGATTCTTGCTGTTAACGGTTGCACATTCACCTGAAACATTTTCCCCGGCAAAAGCCAGTAATTGCCCCTGATATATCTGTGAAACAGTACTCATATCACTGATTTCATTGCATTTATCACCACAAGCTCTTCTGAAATCACATCTTTTATATCTGCTTTCAATTTCCCGTTCATGCTTACGTGAAAGTGGCAAACCATATTCACCGAAAAGCTTTATTTCAGTTTTCTGTTCATCAGCAGAAATAAATATACCGCTGTCAAGAGAACAAAAAGAAACAAAAAATCCCATCTGACTTTCAAAACTTTCACCGAAATCAAAAATCCGGCAACCAGTTGAAATAAGGCCTGACAAAACTGCCATTGCAAGTGCTTTTGACTCCCGTGAACTGTCATATCCTATTCCGACTTTCCCTCCGCAGGATGAACTACCCAGCGCTTCACCTAGTCTGCAACATCTTTCCGGTGACATTTCGGAAAAAGTAGATCCGCATACTCCGTCAGATGATAACAGATCATAGCCACTTTTTCCGTCACGAAGATTATCGGTCAGTACAGTTCTGTACGGAATATGCTTTTCAGGCCACACAAAAACCTGATTTGATACTGTTGAACCGCTTTCAATAATACAGCCGTCACCAACACATGAGCCTTCAAGACAGACAGTATTTCTTTTAAGAAGGCACATTTCGCCTGTTACCGAGCCTATAACATCACAATTTCCGCCTACAACACTGTTTGCCATAACAACTGACTTTTTTATTCTTGTGTTATCCCCGACTACAACATTATCTTCAATAACAGTAAACGGCCCTATTGTACTCCCGTTACCGATTTTCACATTTCTGCCGAAATATACAGGCGGAATGATTTCAAAATTCCCTTTCGGGTATCCGTCGGAAGAAAAAACTCCGTTTTTTGAGAAAGGCAATTCAATGTTCACTTTGTGCGACATGATATCACGTACACACATTCTCAGACTCTCAAAATCTCCGATATCGCACCAATAATTCTCTGTCTGATATCCGAAAAGACGTTTTCCGTTGTTCATAAGAAGCGGGAATAAATCGTTTGCAAAATCACATTCATCATCGTGTATCAATGACAAAACAGAAGGATTCAGCACATAAATACCCGTGTTTGCAAGGTTTGATGCAGCATGACTCCAGTCGGGTTTTTCACAGAAACTGTCAACAGAGCCGTTTCTTGTAAGATTCACAGTACCGTATTCACCGGGATCATCCACAACTGAACAGACTATTGTTGCATCTGCTCTGATGCTTTTGTGATACAACATCACTTTTGACAATTCAATATCACATATGCAATCACCACTTATAACAACAAACGGTTCATTCCATTTTTTTGCGGCGTTTTTAACACAACCTGCAGTACCGAGCACTTTTTCTTCTTCAATACAATAAATATCTGTATCTTGCAGTTCTAAATCTTCTGTATAATTCTCAATATCCTCAGAACGATAACGTGTAGTTACTGCAATTTCATCAAATCCGTTTTTTATCAGCAGATCGATAATATATCCCAGAACAGGTTTACCCATAATTTTTATCATCGGCTTTGGTCTTGTGCAGGTCAGCGGTCTGAGTCTTGAACCTTCTCCACCAGCCATAACAACAGCTTTCATTTCTCATTCTCCTACCAAATATTTTTGTGTATCTTTATTATTCACAGTAAACATTAATTTAATCATTTACTATTTACTTATGAAAAAAAAATTGATATAATACCCGATAGAAATGAGGATGAAATATGTTGGATAAAGTAATGATATATACAGACGGTGCATGTTCAGGCAATCCCGGTCCCGGTGGTTGGTGTGCAATCCTGAAATCAGGCAAATATGAAAAAGAAATTTCAGGCGGAAACTCTGGCACTACAAACAACAGAATGGAGCTGACTGCCGTTATTGAAGGTCTTAAGGCTCTGAAAAGACCGTGTGAAGTTACCGTCATTTCCGATTCAAAATATGTCTGCGATGCCGTTCTTAAAGGCTGGGTTTACGGTTGGAAAAAGAAAGGCTGGAAAAAAAGTGACGGCAAACCCGCACTGAATGTTGATTTATGGGAAGAACTGCTGACACTTCTCGGCACACATAAAGTTGAATTCAACTGGATAAAAGGCCACGCAGGACACCCCGAAAACGAAAGATGCGATAAAAAGGCTGTTGAAGAATATCAGAAATACATTTAAGCAAAAAAAACACCGATTTTCTCGGTGTTTTTGCGTTATATATGCGTTATTTTACAGTTATGATATAGAAAATCTCTTCAATCGGAGATGATTTTTCATCCCAGCTGATCATCTTTTTAAATCTTATATTGTATATACCTGATTCACTAACCGAAAGTGCAAATTTCTGCACAGATGCGCCTGCAACAAGTGGATTGGTGTTAGGAATATTATTACTGTTTTCACAGATAATGCCGACAGTATCCCAAAACCACATATACATACCGTTTCCTGTCATCACAGAAGTCTCGTATACTTCCCCTTTTTCAAGTTCAACAGTGACAACATTGAATGATTCAAGCTTTGCCGAAACACGCAGAATTCGTCTTGCGTCAGATGCAGTAAGCTTCCCGTCCGCATCAATATCGGCTAAAAATATTTTTGATGAATCAGCACTGTCAATCTTTGCGGATATACGCAGAACTGCACGGGCATCTTCCGCTGTTACTTTTCCGTCTCCGCTGTAATCTCCGAGTGTGTACATCAGAGGAATATCAATTTTAAGCATAATTCCCTTAACATTCATGAATTCGGCTTCAAAATAGTGTGTACCTGAAGGTAATGTTTTCAGATATTCCTTATTTATTTCAATTCTGACACCAACATTCGTGCTACTTACAGAATAAGCCCACGGTGCAAGTTTTTCACCATTATAACTTATCGATTCGAGCAAAGCAGGCACAAGGTAAACAGGAAAATCAAAGCTTGAAAGATTCACGCCGGGATAATCATCAGCTGCCCATGACCAATTATTAAATTCTGCAACAGTATTCACAGTGATCTTTTCTGTCGCAACATAAAGCACAACAGGAATCTGTATGTTTTTGAATTCAGCAAAATAATAATAAGCATCGTCTTTAAGTGTTTTCAGATATTCTTCTTTAAGAGTAATGACCGTCAACCCGTCAACATCAGAAACAATATAATCATCAGGTGTTATACTAACATCGGAATGACGACTTATAAGTTCTTCAAAATCTTCAGCTTTGGGACTCGCTGTAATGTCACCCAAAGTATAATTTCCACCGAGTGTTATGCTTGAAGTACCGCTTCCTGTCCATATTTCAAAAGGCTCCCATGTGTTGATAATTACGATTTTTGCAGATGAAATCACTGCAAGAGACATCACTATAATCAGACAAATAATAACGCTTAAAAGTTTTTTTACTACAGATTTTTTCATACTAATCTGCCTCCTTTCATAAAGTATAACACATCTGAATGCAAAAATGGTTACAAAAATATAAAAAAAATCCCTTGATGCAAAAAAATACATCAAGGGGATTTCTTTTGTTGCAATTGAAATCAGTCGATTTCAACCTGAATCTTCATGTCCTTACGGTTTGCAGTAGCACGCATAACAGTTCTGATTGCCTTAGCAATTCTGCCCTGCTTGCCGATAACACGACCCATGTCATCTGCTGCAACATGAAGGTGGTATACAGTGATACCTTCTTCGTTTACAGGATCAGTAACAACACTTACTTCTGCAGGTACATCAACAAGACCCTGTGCGATAGCAACGAGTAATTCTTCCATTTTATTTTCCTCCCAAAAAATAATTCCATAAAACAGAGAGATTATTTTTCAATAATACCCTGGTTCTTGAGAATTGATCTTACAGTATCTGTGGGCTGAGCGCCGTTGCCGATCCACTTCTTAGCTGCTTCAGCATCAATTTTAACTGTAGCGGGTTCAGTTGTGGGGTTGTAATAACCAATCTCTTCGATGAATCTGCCGTCACGGGGATATCTTGAGTCTGCAACAACTACACGATAGAAGGGAGCCTTCTTTGCACCCATACGACGAAGACGAATTTTAACTGCCATTGTATTTACCTCCAAATAAAATATACAAAATTTAATATTTCAAACACTTAAAGTGTGTTCTTCCTTTTTACATCGGCATTCCGGGGAAACCTCCGCCACCCATCATGCCCTGCATTCTTTTCATTTTTTTCTTGCTGCCTTTACCTGACATCTGCTTGAACATTTTCTGCATCTGTCTGTACTGAGAAAGCAGTCTGTTGACATCCTCAACCTGCATTCCGCAGCCTGCTGCAATTCTGCGTTTACGGGAAGGATTGATTATGTCGGGATTTGCTCTTTCTTTAGGTGTCATTGAATAAATGATTGAAGCTGTTTTGTCAAGCTGACGATCATCAATATCGGCATCCTTGATTTTTTTGCCGACACCGGGAATCATTGAAAGCAGGTCTTTCATTGAACCCATTTTCTTGACTTCCTGAAGCTGATCAAGCAAATCATTGAGATCAAATTTATTTTTACGAAGTTTTTCTTCAAGTTCAAGCGCTTTTTTCTCATCAAGTGTCTGTTCTGCTTTTTCGATAAGAGAAAGCACGTCACCCATGCCGAGAATTCTTGATGCCATTCTTTCAGGATGGAAAACATCGAGATCATCGAGTTTTTCACCGACACCGACAAACTTAATGGGTTTGCCTGTTATAGCTCTTGCTGAAAGTGCTGCACCGCCTCGTGTGTCACCGTCGAGCTTTGTAAGCACAAGACCGTCAATACCGAGTGCATCATTGAATGTAGAAGCAACATTTACTGCGTCCTGACCTGTCATTGAGTCAACTACAAGAAGTATTTCGTGCGGCTTAACTTCGGATTTTATGTTTTTAAGTTCCTGCATGAGCTGTTCATCAATATGAAGACGACCTGCTGTATCAAGGAAAACATAATCATAACCTTTATCTTTAGCAAGTTTAAGAGCTTCTTTTGCAATAATTACGGGGTCTGTATTACCCATTTCAAAAACGGGAACATCAGCCTGTTCACCGACAATCTGAAGCTGTTTTATAGCAGCAGGTCTGTAAACGTCACATGCAACAAGAAGCGGTCTGTGACCTTGCTTTTTAAGCATTTTTGTAATTTTTGCACTGTGGGTTGTTTTACCTGAACCCTGCAGACCACACATCATAACTACTGTTGGCGGATGTGCTGCATTTGCAAGTTTTGAATGAGTACCACCCATAAGAGCAGTAAGCTCTTCATTAACTATTTTAATAACCATCTGGGCGGGAGTGAGACTCTCCATAACCTTTGCGCCGATAGCTTTGTTTGTAACAGATGTTGTGAAATCCTTTGCAACTTTATAGCTTACGTCAGCTTCAAGTAAAGCAAGACGGACTTCTCGCATCGCCTCTTTAACATCACTTTCTGAAAGGCTGCCCTTACTTCTCAGCTTTTTAAACGCTGATTCAAGTCTGTCTGAAAGACCTTCAAATGCCATTTTAATACCCCTTAATTATTCATATCTCGGGGTCTGCGAGGTCAGCACAAAGTGACTGAATTTCAACAGTAAGGTCGTTGATTTCCCTCGAAAGACCGCATTTAAGATTTTCTTCATTGATTCTGCCTGCTTTTGCGCTGATTTCAGAAAGACCTGCTTTGAACTGTTCAAATCTTGCAACAAAGCCTACTCTTTCTTCCATCTCAACAAGCAAACTTTCAGCTCTCTTGATGGCATCTCTTACTCCCTGTCTAGTTATACCTGCATTTTCTGCAATTTCAGCAAGTGAAAGGTCATCATTATAATAAAAGCTTATGAAATCACGCTGTTTCTGTGTGAGCATTTCACCATAGAAATCAAGAAGCATAATCATATCGAGATTTTTTGCCATCAATTTTCACCTCTAAGCTGTAAAGATTTTTTGCTTTACAGACGTGTATTATACAAGAATACCCGATGAATGTCAATAGCAAAATTGAACAAAATTGAATTTTTTTGAAATTATTTTAATGTTGCAATGGTTACACCATTTTCACCTTCGCCAAATGTACCAAGACGATAAGTTTTGACCTGCGGGTGCTTTTTCAGGTGCTGCTGCACTGCTGCTCGCAATACACCTGTGCCTTTACCATGTATTATAGTGAATTCGGAAAGTCCTGCCATTACCATACTGTCAATAAACAGATCAAGCGTCATTATACCTTCTTCCACAGTCATTCCGCGGAGATCACATCTTGTATCAGATGCTGCATTCAGGCGGCTTTCTGTTTCACGACGGATTTTTGTTTCTTTTTTCTGTTCATTTTTCTTTTCAATAAGACGCAAGTCCGTAACCTTTACACGCATTTTCATGCTTCCGGTCTGAATTTCGACATAACCTTTATTATCGGGACCGGCAAGTACTTTACCTTCACTGCCCATTCCTGCGATTCTGACATTGTCACCAACCTGCAACGGTCTTGATAATTCATATCCGTCATCAGTTCCGTCCATAACAGGATCGGCTGCTGCATCAACACCTGACAGACCTTTACGGAGTTTTGATCGCATTTCATTGAGCTTGTCCGGACTTTTTTGATTTTTGAGATCTTTTTTAAGTTTTTCGATCTCCATCATAAGTGCATTTGCTTCTCTGCGTGAATTTTCAACAAGACGCATTGCTTCGCTTTTTGCACGCTGAATTTCTTTTTCACGAAGTTTTTCGATTTCAGCAAGCCTGTCCTCAGCTTTTCTCTTAAGAGATTCACTTTCAAGTCTTAATTGTTCTGCAGTCTGTCTCTCCTTTTCCATTTCAATGCGTCGTTCTTCAAGAGTATCAACAACATCTTCAAAACGCACATTTTCAGAAGATACAAGCTCTTTTGCTCTTTCTATGACAGAAACTTCAATACCGAGTTTCTCTGAAATTGCAAAAGCATTTGATCGACCGGGAACACCGATTAGCAATCTGTATGTCGGTCTGAGAGTATTGACATCAAATTCACAACTGCCGTTTTCCACACCCGGAGTATCAAGTGCATAAGCTTTGAGTTCGGCATAGTGTGTTGTTGCTGCAATTTTTGCACCCTGAAATTTGAGTCTTTCAAGAATTGCCATTGCAAGTGCTGCACCTTCAACCGGGTCTGTACCCGCACCGAGTTCATCAATAAGAACAAGACTGTCTTCGTCTGCATCTTTCATTATATTAACAATGTTTACCATGTGTGATGAAAAAGTAGAAAGCGACTGTTCAATGCTCTGCTCATCACCGATATCTGCAAACACCTTTTTATAAACACAGACTTTACTGCCGTCTGCAGTGGGAATCATAAGTCCGCACATCGCCATAAGTGTAAGAAGACCGACAGTCTTTATAGAAACCGTTTTACCGCCTGTATTCGGTCCTGTGATAACAAGTGTATCAAATGTTTCACCAAGCATAATATCAACAGGAACAACTTTTTTTGCATCAAGCAACGGATGTCTTGCTTTTTTCAGAATGGTAACTCCGTTGTCGTTCAATTCAGGCATGGACGCTTTCATTTTATATGCAAGCTGGGCCTTTGCAAAAATCAGATTTATTTCAAGTGCAGCTTCATAACTGTATCTGATCTCATCCGCATATGTCCCTGTTTCCGCAGAAAGTTCAGTCAGAATACGTTCAATTTCATCCTGTTCTTTACCCTGAAGCACACGGATTTCATTATTGGCTTCAACTACTGCCATAGGCTCAACAAACACTGTTGCACCGCTTGATGATGTATCATGAACAAGACCTGCAACCTGACCTCTGAACTCTGCCTTTACAGGCACAACAAATCTGCCGTTACGCTGTGTGACAATTGCATCCTGAAGACATTTCTGATATGTCTGAGAACGGATGATTCCGTCAAGCTTTTCTCTGATTCTTGAAGCCTGCTGTTTCATTTTACGGCGGATATCAGCAAGTGCAGGAGATGCATTATCTGACATTTCTTCTTCTGATGTTATAGATGATGTAATTTTCGATTCAAGATACTGATTTGGTCTGAGTGAGCCGAAATACATATCAATTGAATATGATGTTTCGTCTGACTGACGGCTTCTCCATTCATGAAGTGAGCGAAAAACACGAAGATTTTCCGCAATATCAAGAAGCTCACGCATAGTCAGCACACCGCCTGCATTTGATCTTGCGACAGAGTTATTGACATTCTTAATTGAACCAAAGGAAGGGCCGCCGAATTTAGCCAGGAGAATATATGCATCTTCTGTCTTTTTCAGTTCACCTTTTGCAATTGTTATATTTGTTTCAGGTCTGAGATTTAGCGCCATTTCTTTGCTGTCTGCAGCTGAAGCATATCCGGACAGCATTGAAAGTACTTTATCAAGCTCAAGCGCTCTGTGATGTCTGTTTTCCATAAAAAATCACCGATAGATAAAGAGAGTGCATCATTTAAAGATACACTCATTTTTAGTATTAATTATTTAATTTCTGTACCGCCGATGGGTCTGATATTAAGCACATAACATGCACCTTCACCGAAAATGCTTTCAAGTGTAGTCTTGTATGTGTCAAGAAGGTCATTAGGAACGAATGCCTGGATTGTTCCAGCAAAGCCGCCGCCGTGAACTCGCCATGCACCTTTTCCTCTGAGTATATAATCACTTGCAGCAAGAGCAACTGAAACAGGCTGAGAAAGAGGCTGTTTTGCTGAGAAAACATTCTGATTATACATGTATGATGAGAATCCGCTTTCGGTAATGATTGCCTTGAACTGTTCAAAATCACCGTTTTCGAGTGCAGCAACAGCTTTTTCAACTCTGTTGTTTTCACCATAGAAATGAAGTCCTCTGAGAACACTTCTGTCTCCTGCTTTTTCTCTTACCAAAGCAAGATTTGCAGCGAATTCATCTTCTTCAACATCTCTGAGTGCTGAACCGCCGAAAACTGCAGCGCCTTTTTCCATTTCTGTTCTTATGAAACCGTATTCATCAGTAAGGTCTGCATGATTTGCTCTTGTATCTGTAATAACAAGTGAATGACCGCATGAAGCAAAGTCAAATGCAACGGGTTCAATAACGGGATTAGCATTATCCTTGAAGTCAATCTTTACAAAGGAACCGACAGAACATGCCATCTGATCCATAAGACCGCAGGGTTTGTCGAAGAAAACATTTTCTGCATACTGAGCAATCTGAGCTACTTCAACAGCAGAAACTTTTCCGTCATTATACATATAATTGATAATTGTACCGATAAGAACTTCAAAAGCTGCTGATGATGAAAGACCTGAGCCTGAAAGAACCTGTGTCATTGTTGCAGCATCAAAACCGCCTACATTGTATCCACGGTTCTTAAAACCTGCACATACACCTCTGATAAGACCTGCTGAATGACCGTATTCTTCTTCATGGGGTGTAAGGTCTGTAATATCGATCACATCTATTTTTTCATATTCCGCAGATTTGACACGGACAATCATTTCATCGTTTTTTGCAGCAGCTGCAACAGCATCAAGATTGATTGCTGCGGCCATAACCTTTCCTCTGTTATGATCAGTATGATTACCGCACACTTCAGTTCTGCCGGGTGCTGAGAAAAATCTGATTTCTCTTTCTTCATTATAATATTCACAGAAAAGATCAACTATTTTCTTATATCTTTCTTTCTGAGAAGCGACGGCATCATCAGTGAAATAAATTTTCTTCATCAGTTCATCATATTGAGATGATTCAATTTTTCTGACAGCGTTTTCTTTAGACATAATTATCTCTCCTTGACATCATTTATAACATTTCAGAACTCACATGTGAGCTGTAATCTTACTTTGTTTTTGTGGTATACAAATCATTTTAATTATTTTAGCAAAAAAAATGGAAAACTTCAAGAGTTTGTGATATAATATTTTTAAATATTGATAAAGGCGGTTTTTATATGAACATAGTTATGCTTGATGCATACACAACCAATCCCGGTGATCTCTCATGGGATAACTTTGAAAAACTCGGAAATCTGACAATTTACGACAGAACGCCGGCAGATAAGATTATTGAACGAGCAAAAGATGCAGATATCATTATAACAAACAAAACTCCGATTACAAAGGAAATTATTGATTGTCTTCCGAATCTTAAATTTATTGCGCTTATGTCAACGGGATATAACATTGTTGACTATGTTTATCTGAAAGAAAAAGGAATACCCGTTTCGAACATTCCCTCATATTCAACAGATGCAGTTGCACAGCTTGTTATGTCTTTTATTCTTGAGCTGGCAATGAATGTCGGAATGCACTCTGAATCTGTAAAGAACGGTGATTGGTCTGATTGTGCTGATTTCTGTTATTGGAAAGCACCGCTTACAGAACTTTCAGGAAAAACTCTCGGTATTTTCGGGCTTGGGAAAATCGGAAGAGCTGTTGCAGAAAGAGCAAAAGCTTTCGGAATGAATATTGTCGCTTATACCCCCAGAATACATGATGATGAACCTGATTATATAAAAACTGTTTCATTGGATAAAATGCTGAAAGTTTCTGATATCATTTCCATGCATTGTCCTCTTACGCCTGAAACAGAAGGCGTTGTCAATAAAGATTTTATTTCAGAAATGAAAGACGGCGCTTATTTTATAAACACTTCCAGAGGAGCAGTCGTTGATGAACACGCTCTTGCAGAAGCGCTGAATTCAGGAAAACTGGGTGGCGCAGGTCTTGATGTGCTTTCAACCGAACCTCCGAAAAAAGACAATCCCCTTCTTGCAGCTAAAAATTGTTTTATCACACCTCATATAGCATGGGCTTCTTTTGAAACAAGAAAAAGACTTGTTTCAATTCTTTACAACAATATCCAAGCTTTTATTGATGGCAAACCACAAAATGTTATAAACAAGTAATAGTAAAATTATTCTTTTTGTGTGAGTTTTACAAATATACAAAATTCAAGTTAAAATTTTAACAAAAGTCTTGAATATTTATTCAGTTTGAGTTAAAATAATAGAGCAAAAAATACAATGACTTAAGTCATGTAAAATTGGAGGAAATTTAAATGTCAGTTAAAGTTGCTATTAACGGTTTCGGCAGAATCGGCCGTCTTGCATTCCGTCAGATGTTCGGTGCAGAAGGTTACGATGTTGTTGCTATCAACGATCTTACAAAGCCCTCAATGCTCGCTCAGCTTCTCAAGTATGATACAGCACAGGGTGGTTACTGCGGCAGAATCGGCGAAGGTCTTCACACAGTTGAAGCTGACGACGAAGCAGGTACAATCACAGTTGACGGCAAGACTCTTAAAATCTATGCAAAAGCTAACGCTGCTGAACTCCCCTGGGGTGAACTCGGTGTAGATGTTGTTCTTGAATGTACAGGTTTCTACTGTTCAAAGGACAAGTCACAGGCTCACATCGATGCAGGTGCTAAGAAAGTTGTTATTTCTGCTCCCGCAGGTAACGACCTCAAGACAATCGTTTTCAGCGTAAACGAAGATACACTTACAGCTGATGATACAATCATCTCTGCTGCTTCTTGTACTACAAACTGCCTTGCTCCCATGGCAAAGGCTCTCAACGATTATGCTGCAATCCAGAGCGGTATCATGGCTACAATCCATGCATACACAGGTGACCAGATGATCCTCGACGGTCCTCACAGAAAGGGCGACATGAGAAGAGCTAGAGCTGGTGCTGCTAACATCGTTCCCAACTCAACAGGTGCTGCTAAAGCTATCGGTCTTGTTATTCCCGAACTTAACGGCAAACTCATCGGTGCTGCACAGAGAGTTCCCGTTCCCACAGGTTCAACAACAATCCTTACAGCTGTTGTTAAGGGCGCAGATGTTACTAAGGAAAGCATCAACGCTGCTATGAAGGCTGCTGCTTCAGAAAGCTTCGGCTACAACGAAGATGAAATCGTTTCTTCAGACGTTATCGGCATGAAGTACGGTTCACTCTTCGATGCAACTCAGACAATGGTTACTAAGGTTGCTGACGATCTCTATCAGGTTCAGGTTGTTTCATGGTATGACAATGAAAACAGCTACACAAGCCAGATGGTTCGTACAATCAAATACTTTGCTGAACTCGCTTAATTCAAGCATTAAAATTATCCCGTATGGAAACATACGGGATTTATTTTTTGTAAAACGCAACAATTAAACCCCATACAAAAGTACGGGGTTTTAATAAACTTATTATGATTCGTCACCGGCGGGTTCTTCCTGAGCAGGTTCATCTGCAGGAGGCTCTTCAACGGGAGGTTCCTCAACAGGAGGCTCTTCAACAGGAGGCTCTGTTGTTGTCACTGTTGTAGAAGCTGTTGTTGTTTCAGTCCTTCTTGTTGTTGTTTCAGGAGCCTGTGTTGTTGTTTCAGGAGCAGTTGTTGTATTATCAGCGGGAGTATCAACATCACCGCCGAAATCAGTATCCTCTACTTCCTGCATTCCGTTACTTCCGTTGAAATCATTATCACTTGTTACAGATTCATTGAGTATATTATCTCCGACAGAAACAGACGAGCCTTCTTTTAAAGGATCATCCGGACGTGTTGCAAGATAGAGAGCAGCTGTAACGGCAAGGATAATAACAAGAACTGCAATCGGAATAAAACCTAATATTTTTTTCTTTGCAGATGCCGGTCTCTTGCCCGTTGCGGGTTTTTCAGCATCGGTAACATAACCGTCAGTTTTTCTGAGTTCATCTGTGTCTACAGGCGGTTCAGCGTCAAATCCGTCAGAAGAAATCAAAACGGCACCGTCATCAAGATCTTCATCAGGAACAACAAGCGGTGTTGCTGCATATGTACGCTCAGAATCGCATTTGAGCTTCATTAATACAACAGAACAATCTTTACCTCTTGCACCTGTCGATAAAATCTTGAAGAAATCTTTTATCATTGATTTGAGGTCAGCTTCAGAATCAAATGTATTGACAATTCCGTCATAATCAAGATCAGCTGCAGCTTCTTCACCTATAAGTGCAAAGATATCTCCGTCTGCAATCACATCAACAAACTGAAAACCGCGTCCGTTTTCATCTTCAGAAAGAGCAATCTCAAAAAGTTCACCCTCTGAGAAACGAAGAAGATGACAGCCGCCAGTCTTTGCAGCAATAACACAATCGTCATAAGCACAGACAATTCCGGTTGAAAGTCTTCCGCCTTCAATACCGCAATTCTCAACAACAGATTGCATATCATCAAAATACTTGTTGATAACATTTTCTGCGTTATATTTATTAAAATTTATATCTTTGACATAGTCGTTGAATGCAGAAACAGCACCCGCTGCAAACCCCTTCTGATTACCTGATGCTATAACTGCAATATACGGAGGATTGACACTACCCGCAGCTTTGAATCCGTTATCTGCTTCCTGAGCAGAAATTACTTTACCATTCAAATTGAGATTGTCGCCATTAAATCCTTTAGCAAGACGGCTTTTTGTTATAGCCACTGATTCAGCAAGTATAACTGCCATAATATTCACCTTCTCTTTTTATCTAACCATGATATTTTATCATTTAATTCTTATGTAGTCAACAGATAATGTAATTTTTAATAAATTATTGAATTTTTCTGGATTCTTTAATTAATTTCTGTTTTTCATTCCAGAGTCTTTCAGACAAATCAACATAATAATTATGCGGATATTCAAATCTTAATACTTCTTCCCACAAAGTATCGACCTGTTCGGCACAATAAGCACGGATATCAGAAATATCAGGTGACTTGTAAACACATTTGCCGTCCTCAAAAACAGGTACAAGAAGCTGCCTTGCAACAAAATTTGTAACTGATTTTCTTTTCCAAGAATAATCAGGATCAAACAGTTCATACTCTGTCAGTTCAGAGATGTTTTCATCTTCCAATGTAAGAAGGTCTGCAATTGCTTTTCCTGTTTCCATATCAAACAATCTCCACAGCAGTTTGGGGCATGGAGTTGTTATCTTTGATACATTTTCGCTGAGTTTTATACAGTTTTTAATCTCACCGTTGTTTTTCTCAATTGCAGCAATCTTATAAACGCCGCTGAAAACAGGGGCATCTGCTGATGTAATAAGTCGTTCTCCAACATAAAAACCGTCAACTCTTGCGCCATGACCGAGCATTTCACGGATAATATATTCATCAAGAGAGTTGGATGCATATATGTCACAATCAGGAAAACCTGCTTCATTAAGCATTTTTCTTATCTTCTTTGAAAGATATGCAAGGTCACCGCTGTCTATTCTTATTCCCTTCGGTCTGTATCCTCTGGGAAGAAGCTCACGTTTAAAAGCTTCTATGGCATTCGGAACACCTGAATTTATTGTGTCATATGTATCAACAAGAAGGATACAGTTGTCAGGATATTCGCGCGCATAAGTACAAAAAGCATCAAGCTCAGAATCAAACACCTGAATCCAGGTATGACTCATTCCGCCAAAAACAGGTATATCAAACAGTTTGGATGCCTGAACATTTGTTGTTGCAATACAACCTCCGATATAAGCACTTCTTGCACCGAACAAGGCCGCCTGCGCACCATGAGCGCGTCGAGAACCTGCTTCAACAACACTTCTACCCTGTGCAGCACGAACAACTCTGTTGGCCTTTGTAGCAATGAGTGTCTGATGATTTATTGTAATCAATAACATTGTTTCAATCAGCAAAGCCTGAAGAACAGGACCTTTAACCTTAACGATAGGTTCTCCTGCAAATACCGGAGTTCCCTCAGGAACTGCCCATATATCACACTTGAATTCAAAATTCCGCAAATAATCAAGAAATTCTTCAGAAACACCCTTTTCACGAAGATAATCAATATCTGTTTCATCAAATTTCAGATCAGACAGAGTTTCACAAAGACTCTGCACACCTGCCATTATACAGAATCCGCCGATTGCCGGTGACGGTCTGAAGAACATATCAAACCATGCAACAGTATCCTGAATACCTTCAGAAATGAAACCGTTTGCAAGCGCAATTTCATAAAAATCCATCATCAGATTATATTTATCATTTTTGTTCAACATAAATATCAACTCTTTTCATTGTTTATCATAACATAAAGAATCAAGATAATCAATTAAAATTTTTACAACAAAATTGCAAAATTGTTCACAAATTGTTAATTTTTATTTACATATTGAATTCACATTATCTTTGTGATAGAATAGCTTTAGTTTTCACGGAGGTATTTATCATGAGAGTAAGAAAACAAGAACTCGGCGACCGAAATATTGCAGGCGGCAGAGTTGAACAACGCAGAAAAGCCATCGGTATGAAGCAAAAAGATCTTTTAACACAGCTTCAGGTCCGTGGTGTAGACCTTAACGCTTCAGGTCTTTCAAAAATCGAAGGGCAGATAAGAAGTATCAATGACTATGAACTTGTAGCTCTTGCAGAAGTTCTCGGAGTTTCAGTAAACTGGTTATTAGGTATTGAAGAATAAGCAAAAAAAATCAAGCAGTTCATTATGAACTGCTTTTTATTATTCCATATACATCAGAACACAAATAAAGTGAGCCGCAAACTATCAAAACTTCTTCTTTATTTATACTGTTGATTAATTGCACAATTATATCGGTTTTAAAATCAAGACTTTGAGCGTCCGTACCGAGTCTTTTTATTTTATCCGCAAGTACATTTCCATCCATAGCCCTCGGATTGGATGGAGTAACCGTGTAAACTTTATAAAAATGCGGTAACATCAGCGAAAGTACTTTATCAACGTCCTTATCTGCCATCATACCCATGAGTGCAGATATTTTTTTGCCTTTAAGATGGTTTTCCATAACAGAACATAACGCTCTTGCACTGTCTTCATTATGACAACCGTCAAGAATAATCAGCGGATTTTCTGAAACAATTTCACATCTTGCAGGGTTTCTTGTCTTTGCGATACCTTCCCTGACTGCTCTTTCAGAAATAGCAATACCCTGCTGTTTCAAAAGATCAATAACTGTCAATGCTGTTATACAGTTTTCTGCCTGATGCATACCGGGAAAAGGCACAAATACACTTCTTCCAGAGTAAAAGATATCGCTGCCTTTTACTGAAGACTCAAGAACTTTTATCGCTGAAACATCTGCAATCGAAAGTATTGACTGTCTTGATTCGGACTGTTCTTTTATCATTTTAAGTGCATCTGCAGTCTGTGCAGAATTTGTAACAACAGAACATCCGTTTTTTATAATTCCGCATTTTTCATAAGCAATTTCGCTGATAGTATTTCCGAGAATATTCACATGATCGAGAGAAATTGAAACAATAACGCTCACAAGAGGTCTTTCAATTACATTTGTCGCATCGAATCTTCCGCCCAATCCCGTTTCAAGTACAACGAAATCACAACCGACAGTCTTATAATAAAGAAACGCAGCAGCTGTAACCGCTTCAAATTCGGTGATTATAATATCTTCTGCTTTGAGTTTTTCAATTTCTGTTTTTACAGTTCCGGTAATATTATCAAGCTCTGTTTCACTGATCATTTCACCGTCAACACGGATTCTTTCACGGAAATCAACTATATAAGGCGATGTATATAAACCTGTTTTATACCCTGCTGTTGTCAACACTGATGCAAGAAACGAACATACCGTACCTTTTCCGTTTGTTCCGGCAACATGAATACAGCGAAGGCTTTTTTCGGGGTTACCGAGTCTTTCAAGAAGTATCTTAATTCTGTCAAGACCGGGCATTATTCCGAATGTAAGAAGTGAATGATAATATTTTTCTGCTGATGTCATATAATCACCTTTTAAGGGAAATCAGGCGGACTGAAAAAAACAGTCCGCCATAAAATTAACCTAATTTTTCAATACTTGATTTGAGAAGTGCAATCTTTTCCTGAAGTTTTGCACCGTCTTCCTTCTGCTGTGCAATAACAGCTTCGGGAGCTTTTGCAAGGAAACCGGGATTGTTGAGTTTATTCTCAATGAAACCGAGTTTCTTTTCTGCTTCTGCAAGTTCTTTTCCAAGTCTCTTCTTTTCTGCTTCAAAATCAACAAGCTGTGCAAGAGGAAGATAGATTGTTGCGTCTGCTGTAACAACACTTACACTGCCTTCGATATCAAAGCTGTCAGCAACCTGAACATCAGATGCAGATGCAAGTCTCTTGAAGAATTCAACACCTGTTGTGAATGTTTCTTTATATGATGTTGCAACATAAACTTCTGCCTTCTTTGAAGGTGCAACGTTCATTTCTGCACGGCGGTTACGAACTGCCTTGATAGCTGTCATGATGCGTTCCATTTCTGTTTCTTCTTCAGCAAAAACAAGAGCATCACTGAACTTGGGCCATTCTGAAACCATGATTGACTCGCCTGCATGAGGAAGTGTCTGCCAGATTTCTTCTGTAATGAAAGGCATGAAGGGGTGAAGGAGTTTGAGGGTGTTTGACATAACATAAACAAGAACACCCTTACATGTTGCTTTCTTTTCTGCGTCTTCTGAATTAAGACGGATTTTACAAAGCTCAATATACCAGTCACAGAGAACGTCCCAGATAAAGTCATAGAGTTTCTGAACTGCAAGACCGAGTTCAAACTTATCAAGAGAAGCAGTAACTTCCTTTGCAAGAGTGTTGAACTGACTGAGAATCCATTTATCTTCAATTGCAAGATTTTCGGGAACATACGGTGCAGGTTCATTTTCATCAAGATTCATAAGAACAAATCTTGCCGCATTCCAGAGTTTATTTGCAAAGTTACGGCTTGCTTCAACCTTTTCATCAGAGAAACGCATGTCGTTTCCGGGGCTGTTACCTGTTGCAAGAGTGAATCTGAGAGCATCAGCACCGTACTGATCGATAATTTCAAGGGGATCAATACCGTTACCGAGTGACTTTGACATCTTTCTGCCCTGAGCATCACGGACAAGACCGTGAATAAGAACTGTATCAAAGGGAACCTGTCCTGTATATTCAAGAGCTGAGAAAATCATTCTTGATACCCAGAAACCGATGATATCGTAACCTGTAACGAGTGTATTTGTGGGATAATAATGTTTGAGATCTGCTGTTTCTTCAGGCCAGCCGAGAGTTGAGAATGGCCAGAGGGCAGATGAGAACCATGTATCAAGAGTATCGGGATCCTGATTGAGATTCTTGCTTCCGCAGTGAGGACATGCATCAATTTCTGTCTTTGAAACAGTCATCTTTCCGCAATCTTCACAGTACCAAGCAGGAATTCTGTGACCCCACCAGAGCTGACGTGAAATACACCAGTCACGTGTACCGTTCATCCAATTGAGATAGTTCTTTGTAAATCTTTCGGGGATGAATTTTGTTTCGCCCTTTTCAACTGCTTCAATAGCAGGTTTTGCAAGGGGTACCATACGTACAAACCACTGTTTTGAAACCATGGGTTCGATTGTATTGTGACAACGGTAGCAAGTGCCTACTTCGTGCTTACGGGGTTCAACTTCTTTAAGATATCCGCCTGCTTCAAGGTCTGCAAGAATTGCTTTTCTTGCTTCCTTTGTAGTCATGCCGGCATACTTGCCGCAGTCAAGAACTTCAGGTTCATTTTCTGTTGCTCTGCCGCTTGCGATAAGTTCATCAGCAATTCTCTTATCCTCAGCACCTGTAAGATGGCCGTCATAAGTAAATGTGCGGACAATGGGAAGATTGTTTCTCTGACCGACTTCAAAGTCATTGGGGTCATGAGCAGGAGTGATTTTAACAACACCTGTACCCTTTGTCATATCTGCGTGTTCATCACATACAATGGGGATTTCCTTGTTAAGAAGAGGAAGAATTACATGGCAACCATGAAGGTGCTTGTATCTTTCATCTTCAGCATTGATAGCAACAGCTGTATCACCGAGCATTGTTTCGGGACGTGTTGTTGCGAGTTCAAGCTTTTCGCCTGTTTCCTTTACGGTGTAAAGAAGATGCCAGAAATTGCCGTCTTTTTCTTCGTATTCAACTTCTGCATCTGAAATAGATGTATTACAGAAAGGACACCAGTTAACCATACGGTTGCCTCTGTAAATAAGGTCTTTTTCATAAAGGCGAACAAAAACTTCATTGACAGCTTTGTTACAACCTTCGTCAAGGGTGAATCTCTCTCTTTCCCAGTCACATGAAGAACCGAGTTTTTTGAGCTGTTCAACAATTCTGCCGCCGTACTGTTTTTTCCAGTCCCATGCTCTTTCAAGGAATTTTTCTCTGCCGAGATCTTCCTTTGAAAGACCTTCTTTTTTCATTGCTTCAACGATTTTAGCTTCTGTTGCGATTGATGCATGGTCTGTACCGGGAAGCCAGAGTGTGTCAAAGCCCTGCATTCTTCTGAAACGGATAAGAATATCCTGAAGAGTGTTGTCAAGTGCGTGCCCCATGTGAAGCTGACCGGTGATATTGGGTGGGGGAATAACTATTGTGTATGTCTGTTTGCTTTCATCACGCTCAGCGTGAAAATATCTGCCGTCGATCCATGATTTATATATTCTGTCTTCGACATTTTTAGGATTATACTGTTTTTCAAGCTCCTTGCTCATTGAATTACCTCCTTAAATATAAAAAAACTTCGTCCCGTAAAAAACAGGACGAAGCAAAAACTCCGTGGTACCACCTGAATTCAGTCTTGCGATTGCACTCAAAATCTTTAACGCAGAAATACGGCGGATTCTACTTGAAACAAATTCTTTCTTTCCGCTTCTCACGGGCTACATTCATTCATTCTTTCTCAAAGGCTTGCACCAACCGCCTTCTCTCTGTGAGCAGAAATGAATTACTCCTCCCGATCATCGAACACATATTAAAAACATTCTAACATAATAAAAATAATTTGTCAACAAATAAATTACTGTTTCAGCATTGTTTTAAGCATTGAATATCTCTTATTCTGTTTATTATTCTCAATCATTTTGTCAAGTTTTTCACGGCTGCCTACAATAATAATCATCTTTTTAGCTCTTGTTATTGCGGTGTAAAGCAGATTCCTGTAAAGAAGCATCGGCGGCACATCAGACACCGGCATAACTACGCAGTCATACTCACTGCCCTGACTTTTATGCACGGTTACAGCATAGGCAAGTTCAAGCTCTGATGCAGACGGAATCGGATATACGACTTCCCTGTCTTCATCAAAAATAATTCGCATACATTCATTTTTAACATTGATTTCCTGAATGATTCCTATATCACCGTTAAAAAGACCTGAACCTGATTCGCGGCCTCTTTCCCACGGGATATCATAATTATTTTTGATCTGCATAACCTTGTCGCCCTCACGGAACAATCTGCCTGCGACTTTGAACTCAGCTTTGTTTTCGTCATAGGGATTCAGAAAATTCTGAAGCTGCCTGTTAAGATTTATCGTTCCGCAATCACCCTTCCTTGAAGGACACAGCACCTGAATATCTGCCGTAGGTGAAAACTTATATGCACGAGGCAGTCTTTCACAGCAAAGTTCTGACACGGTTTTAGCAGTTACAACCGGATTTTCTCTGAGCATAAAGAAAAAGTCGTTATCCTTTGCATCAAGCACAGGCTGTCTGCCTTCGATTACATCATGAGCATTTGTAACAATAAGACTTTCCTTTGATTGTCTGAAAATCTCTGTAAGTCTTACAACAGGAACCCTTTCGGATGCAATTATATCACCGAGAACATTACCTGCATCAACAGCAGGAAGCTGGTCAGGGTCACCGACAAGAATAACACGGCAACCGAATCTGACGGCATCAAGGAAATGCGAAAACAGAAAAACATCAACCATTGACACTTCATCAAGAATAATAACATCTGCTTCAAGAGGATTTACCTTATTACGCTTGAAATCAAGCTTTCTTCCGTCCGTCCATTCAACTTCAAGCAGTCTGTGAATGGTTTTTGCTTCATAGCCTGTAAGCTCACTCATTCGTTTTGCTGCTCTGCCTGTTGGTGCAGCAAGCATGATTTCCATTTTCTTGCGTTCAAAGAAATTGATAATACCCTTGACAACTGTTGTTTTACCCGTACCCGGACCACCTGTCAACACAAGTATTCCGCCGTGTGCAGCAAGTTTTATTGCTTCTCGCTGACGGCTTTCATATTTTATGTTATTCTCTTTTTCAATTCTGTCAATTTCACTCTCTGCAGCATCTATATCACTTGCAGAAAATTTCAGAAACAGATTCAGTTTTTCTGCTATTGTATTTTCTGCATTATACACATCGGGCAGACTCAGGAATTCTTTATCTTTCATTTCAAAAGACATCAGCATTTTATTGACAAGCATTTCATCAACAGAATCTTCTGCTTCTTTTTCAGTCACACTGAGCAATTCACAACACAAAGGGACAACCTTTTTTCTCGGAATACATGTGTGTCCGTTAAAAAGATTGTATCTGAGGATGTGAGAAATACCGGCACGTAGTCTGTGTTTCGGTAACGGTGCAAATTCCAGCTCAGATGCAATTTTTTCTGCCCTTTCAAATGAAATTATCTGTGATTCACCGCAAAGTATGTAAGGATTTTCTTCAATTATTTCAACAGCATTCACACCAAGCTCTTTAAAAATTCTTATACATTCCGACGGTGTCAGTCCGTATTTTTCAAGACCGAGAATAACAGTTCTCACTGCAAACTGCTTTTTGAATTCAGCAGAAATAAGTTTTGCTTTATCCTTTGAAATACCTTTGATAAAAGCTAATCTTTCAGGCTCATTTTCAATAACATTGAATGTATTATCACCGAATCTTTCAACAATATGCGTTGCTGTTTTTGGACCAATGCCTTTGATTGCACCTGATGAAAGATATTTAAGAAACTGTGCAGCTGTATCCGGAAGATAACGTTCGAAACGTTCAACCCTGAATTGTCTTCCGAAGCTCTGATGCATATCCCATGTTCCGGTAAGAACAACTTTTTCACCTGCTGTAATTTCAGGCAGCGTTCCGACAGCAGTAATAAGCTCACCGCCGCTTGAAACATCAAGCACAGTGAACGAATTTTCGGAATTATAGAATACAACATCTTCCACAATTCCCGTTATTTGTTGATACTCTGAATAATCCTGCATAATTACTCCGTTTAAAGATATACTAACATCGGTGATTTATATGTATGATAATAAAAAAGTGGTTATAATCGGCACAGGTTTTGTCGGAATGAGCTGTGCATATTCGCTTCTGAATCAGAATGCCTGCGATGAACTTGTGCTGATAGATATAAATTCTGAAAAAGCCAGAGGTGAAGCGATGGATCTGAATCATTCTCTTGCCTTCTCTCCTGCCGAGATGAAAATTTACAGCGGGAAATATTCCGACTGCAGAGATGCAGATATAATAGTTATTGCAGCAGGTGTGAATCAGAAAGAGGGAGAAACAAGAATAGATCTCCTTAAAAGAAACAAAAATGTGTTCCAATCTATTATTCAACCTGTAATTGATTCGGGTTTTGAAGGAATTTTTCTGATTGCTACAAATCCTGTTGATATCATGTCTTATATAACGAAAGATCTTTCAGGTTTTGACAAATCAAAAGTCATCGGAACCGGCACAAGTCTTGACACAGCAAGGCTCCGCTATCTGTTGGGACATTTTCTTGATATATCACCTAAGAACATTCACGCATATGTGTTGGGTGAACACGGTGACAGTGAAATGATTACATGGTCACAGGCAACGGCAGGAACAAAGCCGATTTTATCAATCTGCAAAGACTCACTTGCGCTCGAGAAAATTGCAAATGATGTAAAATATGCCGCAAATGAAATCATAAAAGCAAAAAACGCCACATACTATGGAATCGGTATGGCGCTTGTGCGGATAATTAAAGCTATTTTAAATAATGAAAACAGTATAATAACAGTTTCTGCTTATCTTGACGGTGAATTCGGATTCCGTGGCATTTATGCAGGTGTTCCGTCAGTAATAAACAGAGACGGTGTCCGTGAAATAGTTGAAATAAAATTTGCAGATAATGAATTTTGCAAATTTACAGAAAGCTGCAATTTTCTGAAATCAACAATTGACAAAATCAAAAATTAAAATTCATCACGGTATCTGAATTCATATCCGTTCTTTTTAAGTTTTCTGATATTGTGAAGAGATTTTCCGAGACCTTTGGCAACACAAAGCCATGGGTCTTTTGCAATTCTTACAGGCACACCTGTTGCGCTTTCAAGAAAAGTATCTATGCCGTAAAGAAGTGATCCTTTTCCTGAGAGAACAATTCCGCTTTCAAAAATATCAGCAGAAAGTTCGGGAGATATTGATGAAAAAACTTCTTTTACACCGGACAGAATAAGCTCAACATGCTCTTTTATCGCCCAGTATACTTCAGTTGAAGTTATTTCAAAGTTTATAGGTGTTCCTGTCACGGCATTCCTGCCTTTTGAAATAAGGGCAATTTCTTCATTGCGGATTACAGCTCCGCCGATAGTTCTTTTTATATTTTCAGCAGTCAGATACCCTACTTCAATATCTCTTTCTCTGCGGAGATACCTTATAATATCCTGAGTAAATGCTTCTGATGCAAATCTTATGGTCTTTGAAACAGCGATATTTCCCATTGTGACAACGGCAATATCAACAGTACCGCCGCCGATATCAACAATCATAGTTCCATATGGTTTTGCAAAAGCAACATCGGCACCCATTGCAGCAGCATATGAATGTTCCATAATGCAGACTTTTCCAGCACCCGACATTTCAAGAACGTCGAGAATTGCCTTTCTTTCAAGGCTTGTTATATCAGACGGTACACTTGCAATAATATTAGGTTTCAGAACAGTAAGACGACATACTTTATCCACAAAATCACTGAGCATTGCTACTGTTTTGCTTAAATCTGAAACTACACCGTCACTGAACGGATGAATTATCTCAATTGAACCGGGCGTTCTGCCTGTCATTGCAAATGCTGATTCACCAAGAGCGAGAATTTTACCGTTGTGAGCATCACACGCAATAACACTGGGTCTTGAAAACACAATACCCTTACCTTCAACATATGCGGTCATATTTGATGTACCGATATCAATACCTATACAAAGTCCGGTCAAAATCTCACCCCCTGTTTTTTCTCTGTCTTATTATTATACTTTTATTTAATACCATAGTCAAGACAAAAAAATAAGAAGTCGGCTCAAAACCGACTCCTCATAATATTTATGAATTATAACCTAAATCAAATGCTTTAAGATTAAGCTCTTTGAATTTTGCAGGAACAGTTTCTTCAACAACCTTTTTCCATGCATCCTTTGAAAATTCCATATGTTTTGCAACAACGCCCATAAGAACAACGTTTACTGCCTTTGATGAACCTGCTTCAACTGCAAGTGAAAGTGCATCAATTGCTGTAACATCAGCCTTTTCTTTAAGCTGTTCAATAACACCTGCAGGATATTCAGCAACACCTGTTACAACTGACATAGGGTCAATTTTCTGTGTATTGACAACGATCTTACCGCCTTTTTTAAGGAAAGGAAGATATCTCGCTGCTTCAAGCTGTTCAAATGCGATGATAAGATCCGCTTCACCTTTTTCGATAATGGGAGAATGTACTTCTTCACCGTATCTTACATATGTTATAACGGAACCGCCTCTCTGGCTCATTCCGTGTACTTCAGAAACCTTTACATCATAACCTGCACTGATAACAGCATTACCGAGAAGACGGCTTGCGAGAAGAGTTCCCTGTCCGCCGACACCGACGATCATTACACTGTATGTATTCATTTCCGAAAACTCCTTTCTTAAGCCTCAATAGCATCAAACTTACACATCTGTGTACATACGTTACAACCGACACACTGTGTAAAGTCAATTTCTGCCTTACCGTCCTTCATGCTGATTGCAGGACAGCCTATCTTCATACACATCTTACAGCTCTTACATTTATCCTTATTAACCTTGAGAGGAGGATTATGCTTTACTGTCTTGAGAAGTGCACAAGGTCTTCTTGAAATGATAAGTGAAGGCTCATCTGCTTCAAGTTCTTCATGAATAACATCTCTAGTTTCCTTGAGATTATAAGGATCAACAACTTTTACTCTCTTGATACCAACAGCATGAGCAAGTGCAACAATATCAACCTGTGTTGCAGGGTCACCCTTGATTGTCTTACCTGTTGTGGGATTCTGCTGATGACCTGTCATGCCTGTGATTGAGTTATCAAGAACAATAACAGTTGATGCACTGTTGTTGTATGCGATGTCGATAAGACCAGTAACGCCAGAATGGATAAATGTTGAGTCACCGATAACAGCAACACTCTTCTTTGCGTTTTCGGGATTTACTTTGTTTCTGCCATGAAGTGCTGAAACAGAAGCTCCCATACAGATAACAGTATCGATTGAATCAAGGGGCTGAAGAGCACCGAGAGTGTAACAACCGATATCACCGCTGACTGTTACCTTTTCCTGCTTGAGTGCATAGAAAAGACCTCTGTGAGGACAGCCTGCACAAAGTACGGGAGGACGACGGGGAATGTCAAAATCAACAGCTTCTGACTCTCTTGTTTCGCCAAGGATTGCCTTTGCAACAAGAGCCTGTGAATATTCACCGAGAAGAGTGAAAACATCCTTGCCGTGAACCTTAAGTCCGAGTTTCTTACAATGATTTTCGATAACGGGGTCAAGCTCTTCTATAACATAGATTGTTTCACATTCGTTTGCGAAATCAATAATCTTCTTTTCGGGAAGAGGATAAACGCAGCCGAGTTTCAGGTATGAAGCATTCTTACCGAGAGCTTCTTTTGCATAGTTATAGCAGTTACCTGCTGTGATAACACCGATTTTTTTATCGTAATACTCGGTAGTATTGATATCATCTGTTTCACAGAATTCGATCTGCTTTGCAATTCTTTCTTCAACAACAACATGCTTGGGAATTGCATTTGCAGGCATCATTACGTACTTCTGAGGATTCTTCACATATTCCTTAACGGGAATATCTGCTCTGTCTGATGTTTCTGCAAGGCTTCTTGAATGAGCAACTCTTGTTGTGAGTCTGAGAATAACAGGTGTGTCGAATTTTTCTGAAAGTTCAAATGCTTTCTTTGTGTATTCAAGACATTCCTTTGAATCTGCAGGTTCAAGCATCATAACCTTTGAAGCCTGGGCATAATGTCTTGAATCCTGTTCATTCTGTGATGAATGCATACCGGGGTCATCAGCAACACCGATAACAAGCCCGCCGTTGACACCTGTGTATGCAACTGTAAAAAGAGGGTCAGCTGCAACGTTGAGACCAACGTGCTTCATACCGCAGAATGCTCTTGCACCTGCAATTGCAGCACCGACTGCAACTTCACATGCAACTTTTTCATTGGGGGCCCATTCTGAATACATTTCATCGTATGTAGCCGCATACTCCGTAATTTCTGTACTGGGTGTACCGGGATAACTTGAAACAACGTTACAGCCTGCTTCAAACAGACCTCTTGCAACGGCTTCGTTACCCAGCAAAAGCTTTTTAGCCATTATATAAACCTCCGTGGATTAAAATCTATTTTGTTAATATACCACATACGACAAAAAAATTCAACAGTTAAAACAAAAAAACGGCACTTTCCGAAGAAAATGCCGCAAAAACATATTCAGTTTATTCTTTACCGTTCCAGCAATATGTGCAAAGGTTTTCTGCGGAAAGCCCTGTAGCTTCGAGCATATCATCAAGACGGTTATATCTCAGAGATGTGAAATGAAGTTTTTCGCATATCTTGTCAAGCATTTTCTGATATCTTTCGCTGTCAGGGTCTGAATATTCAGCAAGAATTTCAGGTGCTACATCATCTCCCTCAAGTTCAGCAATAACTCTTCTTGTTATCAGATCCATTTCAGAGTTTGAACGAGAGAAGTTAAGATATTTACAGCTGTAAAGCAAAGGCGGGCATGCAGGTCTGATATGAACCTCTTTTGCACCGCAATCGTACAGAAACTGTGTTGTTTCACTGAGCTGTGTACCTCTTACGATTGAATCATCAATAAGCAACAGTCTTTTTCCTTCAATCAGATCATGAATGGGAATAAGCTTCATTTTTGCAATAAGCTTTCTTTTGCTCTGATTGGGTGGCATGAATGAACGGGGCCATGTGGGAGTATATTTTATAAACGGTCTTGAATAAGGAACACCTGACTCATTTGCATAACCTACCGCATGTGCAATACCTGAATCGGGAATACCGGCAACACAGTCAGGTCTTACATTGTCTCGTTTTGCAATGAAAGCTCCGCAGTTATTACGCATCTTTTCAACACTGATTCCTTCATATGAAGATGCAGGAAATCCGTAATAAACCCAGAGGAATGTACAGATTTTCATTTTATTTCCGGGTGCAACAAGTGTCTTTATGTCATTTTCATCAAAAACAACAATTTCTCCGGGACCAAGTTCTTTATAATCATGATAACCGAGGTTAAGATATGAAAAGCTCTCAAAGCTTGCGCAGAAACCTTCATCTTTTTTACCGATAACAACAGGTGTTCTGCCCATCTTATCTCTTGCTGCATATATTCCCTTTTCTGTGAGAATAAGCATACTTACAGAGCCTTCAATGACTTCCTGGGCATATCTGATACCGTCAACAAAATTTTCCTTACGGTTTATGATGGCTGCAACAAGCTCAGTAGGATTGATTTCACCGTTACGCATTTCAAAGAAATGTGTATGACTGCCGATGATATTTTTAACAATTTCATCAGAATTATTTATTTTACCGACTGTTGTGATTGCAAATGATCCGTGATGGCTTCTTACATGTATAGGCTGTGCTTCATAGTCTGAAATACAACCGATGCCGTAACAGCCGTGCATTGACTCAAATTCATCAAGGAATTTTGTTCTGAAAGGAGCATTCTCTATATTATGAATTGCCCTGTCAAAACCGTTTTCCTTGCTGTAAACAGCAAGTCCTGCTCGCCTTGTTCCAAGATGAAAATGGTAGTCTGTTCCGAAAAACAGATCAAAAACGCAATCTTCTTTTGATGCTACTCCAAAAAAGCCGCCCATAACTTTACCTCACATTTATTATCGCTGAATTAATTATTGTAATTGCTGTAACAGATCCTGACCAAAGAAATCAAAAATTGTTGATTGTCTCAGACCGCTGAGTGACAACATCTCTGAAGGAACTGTCGGTGAAAATTCTTTGACAGTGATAGATGTTGTTACAACACCCTCTGCATCGCCGTAATCAACCTGACGCAATTCATTTTCAACAAAATAGAAATGAATTGAAATATCTTCGGCAAAATACTTATAGCAATGTGCTGTCTGACCTTCAAAATCAACCTGTGACTCTTCGTAATTATCGAAATTGTAGCCTGACAAATCAAGCACATCTGTCATTTCTGATAACTCAGACATATCAAGACCGCTCTCACCGCCAACCATTGTCATTATAGAATCAAGATCAATATATTTCTTCTCGTTATTATTGATAAGATAAATCTTATCGTTTTTGAAAAGAATTCCGAGATTTATTCCTTCAACATCTGATGTTGTGTAAAAATCTGACCCGTTTGTGGCAAATTTCATTTCAGTATCTGTACCGTCTGCATGCATTACAGCAGAAATATAGTAATTTCCCGAAATATATGCCTGAATTTTTTCGCCTTCTGTTGCATTTATAAGGAAATTCATTTCAGGGAAATCAGTTTCGGGGGCAGAAACTGAAACATTTTCGTTATCTACGATTGCAGGAGTAGTAACATCGTTTGAATTATCAGGTTTCTTTTCATTTCTGCCAAGAATCGCCAACACACCGATGCCGACTGCGAGAATCAGCACAAAACTTATAACTGAAATAAGTATTTTTTTATTTCCGCTCAAACCGTTCATAAATAACTCCTATTCTTTTGATACGAATTAGTATATTTTATTTTTTAGTATTTGTCAACATAAATAAAATTTTTATATCAGATATATAAATAAAAAATAAAAAAATCCAACTTAATATTGCAGATTTTTTATAATTATGATATACTAATTGATAAAAACAATGAGGTGATAGAATGCATAATAAAAGATTTATTGTATCAGCAACGGCAATTATGCTGTTTTTATGTATTTTATTGTCTTCTTGCGCAACAGGCGGAACAACTTTCAGAACCGGAAACATTATTGAAGCTGTCACCGCAGACAGCAGTTATCACACATTCTCAGGGAAAACTGAAACTGTTACAGCCAATGATTTTATAGAATTCGGAATCGACAAGAATAATCATTCTGTTGTTGTTAAAGATCTTGTTACCGATTACACATGGTCTGCAATTTCTGACAGAAAAAATGAATCCGAATATGCATTCGGTCTCACGCTTTGTACCAACAGCGGTATTTATAAACTTAATACACAGGACAACTCTGTAGCTTTTTCATCTTCATCATACTCTTCTGTCAACGGTGTTTTAACTGTCAGTTATTTATTATCAGACAAAAAAGAAACTGCTGAAAAATCCATTGATGAAATGACAAAAACAGACATATTTGTATCTTTTTCTGTTGTTTATTCGGTAAAAGAACAAACAGTGTATGCTGATATTGACATGTCCGGAATAAAGTGTACAGAAGGGGCATTCATTTCAGATTTTTCTGTCATGCCCTTTTTCGGTGCATCATACACAGATTCTGCTGATGACTATTTTCTTATTCCCGACAATTCAGGTGCCATAATGCATCTCGGCAAAACAGATGCGGCAACAGATAACATCAGCGTTAATGTGTACGGAGAAAATCCATATAATAAAAAAGATGAAAAAACAGCATCAGCAACGATCCCGGTATTCGGTGTTAAAAGAAACAACAGCGCTTTTGCTGCAATAATCACAGACGGTGATGCGTTAGCTGTTATCAATGCAAAAAGAGCTGTAAATGAATCCCCGTCTTCGGTATATCCGGAATTTACAATAACAGAAATCGCTTCTGCTGATAATAATAAGCTCCTGAAAGGATCAACATACAACGGAAAAATCAGCATTGCTTACAAATTTTTATCAGGCAACAATGCAACATATTCAGGAATGGCTGCTGTATCACGAGAAGAATTTATTGCAAACTCTGTTTTATCATCATCCAGAACAGCCATAGAAAATGAATACCCGTTTTATCTTACCATTGTCGGTGCTGCTGACTCCAAAAGTCTGACAACAATAAATCAGGCAAATGATATTCTGGGAATTTTAAAAGGAAAAGGCATAAATAATATTATCCTCAGTTACAAAGGTTTGCTGTCAGGAGGATATGCTCAGAAAAACTTATACACATCTGATGTAAATAAAAAACTCGGCGGAAATGCAGGTCTTGAAGAATTGTATGAATACACAAGAACTCAGGACTGCACCTTAATGATTGGTGCTGACATTTTTTCATCATCACAGAAATATTTACCTGCAGATAAAGCATTTTCGATTCAGAATAATAATGAGTCATACATTCTTCCGAACGACATGGCATTCAATGAAAATGCAGGCAGCGGTCTTCTTTCAAGAATCGGAAACAATTCATTCCGTATAGGTAAAGAAAAAATGAATCCTGCAATATATTCTCAGTCTTCCGGATATAACATGTACATTATGAATGTAAATAAACTTCATGATAAATTCCAGACTTATCTTGAAAATGACATTTTTTCTGTCATTGACGGTCTGACTGTTACTGATGCAGGTCGTACCATTTATTCCGACCAGAATAATGACAGACAAGCAGTAATGACAACAGTATCATCACTTCTCCGTGCGATTTCGAATTACGGAAAACTCTGTATTGAAACCGGAAACCTCTACTCTGTCTACAATGCAGACTTTATATCAGGAATGGAATTTGACACATTTTATTCTGAAAGCGAATTTTATGAATCTGTTCCTTTTGCACAATCCGTTTTACACGGAACCGTATTATATTCAGGCAAACCCATTGATGCGGGCAATCCACTTTTCAGATATGAAATGTTAAGATATATCGAATACGGTGCTGTTCCCTCTTACGAATGGATTTATTCAGAATCAAACATTTATTGCTACAGCGGATATTTACTTTCTGACAGAATAGCAGAAATTGTTGAATTTTATAATAACATAACTGAAATTTTTACAGATCTGGCAGATGAAACAATTATTAATCACAGAAAAATTGATATCGATGCTGACGGTAACACAATTTCAGGTGTTTACTGCACAACGTACTCAGACGGCACTGAAATTTATGTAAATTATTCAGGCAGCATCGCATCGACACCTGAAAACATTGCAATCGGACCGTATGATTACGTAAGAGTAAAACGATAAAGGAGTATTCAATATGCCTATTAAAATATCAAATGAATTACCAGCAAAATCATTTCTTGAACAGGAAAATGTTTTTGTTATGACAGAAGACAGAGCAAATTCACAGGATATAAGACCTCTTAAAATCCTGATTCTCAATCTCATGCCCACAAAAATCGCAACAGAAACACAGATATTAAGACTACTCAGCAACACTCCGCTTCAGGTTGACATAGAACTGATGCAGACCGTTACTCATGTTTCAAAAAACACATCACAGGAACATCTTACAAAATTCTACAAGTCTTTTGATGAAGTGAAACATGAAAAATTCGACGGAATGATTGTAACAGGCGCTCCTGTTGAGCAGATGGAATTCGAAGAAGTTGATTACTGGGATGAGCTCTGCGAAATATTCGAATGGGCAAAAACAAATGTATATTCAACATTCTACATTTGCTGGGGTGCTCAGGCAGGTCTTTATTATCATTACGGATTGAAAAAATATCCGCTTAAAGAAAAAATGTTCGGAATCTTTGAACATCAGCCCCTTGACTTGTTACATCCACTCATGCGTGGCATAGATGACAAATATTACGTTCCGCAGTCAAGACATACTGAAATCAGAATGGAAGATATCGCAAAAATCAAAGATTTGCAGGTACTTTCATATTCTCCTGATTCAGGCGTACATCTGCTTTCAGACATGGATTGCAGAAACTTCTTCTCCACAGGTCACTCTGAATATGATGCCGACACACTCGCAACCGAATATTTCAGAGATAAAAACAAGGGACTTGATATAAAAATCCCCTACAACTACTTCCCTGACGATGATACAACAAAAAAACCGCCTATCACATGGAGAAGTACAGGAATACTTCTTTTCACAAACTGGCTTAACTACTTTGTTTATCAGCGTACTCCCTACGACCTTGCAAATCTCTGAGGTGTTTTTATGGATTTTAAACTTGATGCTTTTCCCGTTGATGAAAATGTCAGCGGTCTTCGCAGCACTGAAAAAATCAGAATTATTATCTGCTATATTTTAAAGAATGTGGAATCACCCTTATCAAGAGATAATCTGCAGTCCGCACTTTATGATAACGGTATTGCAAACTATTTTGAAATAAGTCAGGCAATTGATAATCTTCTTGATGTCGGTGCTGTCGAAATAATTAATAATACACTTACACTTAATTCAAAAGGTGAGCAGATTGCTCGTGACCTTAATGATGAATTATCAATCTTCATTAAGAATAAGGCTATCAGAGCTGCAAAGCTTACCGCTGTTTATGAAAGAAGAAAAAGAGAAAACGACATTTCAATTGTGAAACTTGATGATAAAAAATATCGTCTTGATATCACATTATTATCGGGTCTGGGTGACAGTGAAAAGACTGACGAACTGATGAAAGTTTCAGTTTTTGTTACAGATTCACTTCAGGCTGAAACAATGAAAACAACATTTCTCAACAATCCTGTCAGGCTGTATGAAAAAGTTATTGAAGCACTGACCGAAGACTCTGAATTTATAGAATAACATCGGGTGAAAAACATGAACGATGAAAAATTTGCAGTATTTCTTGACATTGATAACACTCTGATGTCTGAAGGAATTATTCCTGAAAAAAATATACAGGCAATAAAGAAAGTAAGAGAAAACGGTAGTTTTGTTTTTATAAATACTGCCCGTTCTTTTGCATTCATTCCCGAAATTCTGAAAGATGAAACATTGTTTGACGGTTATGTGGCAGGAATCGGCACTGATTTAAGACTTCACGGTGAACAGATTTCAAGCTATACAATGTCAACAGATGAGCTGAAGTTTATCGCTGAGCATTTTATAGACGATACACGTGAGATTGCTTTTGAAGGTGAAGATGACGTATTATGGATAAATCCCGAAACAAGACGCACCGGAATACTCTCTATGATTTCTTCACCAGATGAATTTGATACTATATACAAAGACTGTAAAATTTCAAAAATGTATGTACGCGGTCAGCTGACAGAAGAAGAAACAGAAATTTTCGGCAAAGACTACATACTGTATCAACACGAAAGTTATGCTGAATTTGTAGCAAAAGGCTATGGCAAAGCAATCGGCATGCAAAGAATGACCGACCATCTTGGAATTTCACAAAGCAACTGCATCGCGATGGGTGACAGCGCGAATGACACGGACATGCTCCTTGCAGCAGGAATTTCCGTTGCTATGGGTAATGCAATCCCTGAAATCAAGGAAATCTGCACATACATATCGTCAGATGCAAAAGACGGCGGTGTTGCAGATGCGCTCGAAAAGTTCATATTAAAAGTTTAAGCGGTCCCATAAGGAACCGCTTTTCGCTGAGTTCCCCTAAGGAAGTTTTTGTTTCTGCGAAACTGCGACGCACTTTAAAATGCGAAAATGCGTGTACAAGAAAAGGCAAAACCCACCGATAATGCTGTCGCATATCGGTGGGTTTTAACACATTATTGTGCCGCAAGTTCACATTTTAAAGAAAAACTGCCTTACGGGAACTCGGCGTTTGCTTACCATTTTTTGTTTTTTGTATCAGGACAATGTTTCAATCTGAATGCAGCACGGAATTCCACATAACATCCGCATTTTATACACGTTCCGCTGATAAGATTGTCACAGCTTCCGCAGATTTCAAGCCGTTTCTGATATAATTCTTCATCACATTTTTCTTCAGGCCTGATTTTTGCTATATACTGCTGAACCATTTTATGATTGTCTTCATCTCCGCTCTGGAGAAGAAGACATCTTTTACATTCACGAAGCTCCATTATCTTTCAATAATGAATTTCACAACACTGCAAGGAGGAATCTTTGCAACAAATCCGTCTGCTGTGAGTTCAAAATCGGTAAATTCTGCAGGTTTTACAGCTTCTTTATTTTCAAATGTATTATGATCATCCATTTTACCTGTAAGAATTTCAGCTTTTACGGATTTTACTTCTGAATCTGCAATCTGACACTTAATTTCCTTTGCATTATCAAGGCATACATTAACAACAGTTGAATATATAACACCGTTTTCATCCATTGAAGCACTTTCAATAAGTTCGGGCATTTTAAGACCTTCACATTCAATTTTCTCTGCTGTAATGAATGAACCGATAAGTGTATTCTTCTGATGATCCTTATACATTTTGAAAATATGATAAGTAGGAGTAAGAAGCATATCATTACCGTCAGTAAGAATAACCGACTGCAGAACATTAACAAGCTGTGCGATATTTGCCATTCTGATACGGTCAGCATGCTTGTTGAAGATATTCAGAGTAAGACCTGCAACCATAGCATCTCTCATTGTGTTCTGCTGATAAAGAAAACCGGGGTTTGTTCCTTCTTCAACATCAAACCAAGTTCCCCATTCGTCAACAATAAGGTCAACTCTGTGTTCAGGGTCATATTTATTCATAATTTCAAGATGGCGGGTTATAATTTCGTCAATTTTATATGCACATGTAACTGTTACATAATACATATCTTCACTGAAAACAGTTGCAGCACCTCTGCCGCCCCAACCGTGAGGTACGGTATAATAATGAAGTGAGAGCCCCTGTATATGATGTCTTGCTCTCCACATCACCTTATCTGTCCAATGATAATCCTCAGCATTCGGACCACAGCATACTCTGTATATTCTGTTGTTCTTGTCATAATCTCTTACATATGTATTATATCTGAGATATTCCTGAGCATAGTCTTCGGGCATGAAGTTGCCGCCGCATCCCCAGTTTTCATTGCCAACACCAAAATATTTTACAACCCACGGTTTTTCTCTGCCATTGGCTTTTCTGAGCTCAGCCATGGGTGAAACACCGTCAAAGGTCATATATTCAACCCATTCGCTCATTTCCTGAACTGTTCCCGAACCAACATTACCATTTATATAGGGATCACAGCCGAGCTGTTCACAAAGCTCCATAAATTCATGTGTACCGAAGCTGTTATCTTCAACAACACCGCCCCAATGTGTATTAATCATCTTTTTGCGGTTTTCAAGCGGTCCTATACCGTCTTTCCAATGATATTCGTCAGCAAAACATCCGCCGGGCCAACGAAGCACGGGGATACCCATTTCTTTGAGTGCATTAACAACATCACATCTCATTCCGTTCACATTGGGAATTGATGAATCCTTGCCTACAAAAAGACCTTCATAAATACATCTTCCGAGATGTTCTGAGAAATGACCGTATATATCTTTACTGATTGTTGCAATTTTCTGATTAGGATTGATAAGATATTTTTCCATAAGTTTACCTCCGGGTAACATTCTTTTGTTAAATATATCATAATCAGCAATTCAAAGCAATCACATTTTTGAAATATTTATATATATTTTTTTGTTTTATTGTTGCAATCTTATATATATTACTGTATAATATCTTCAAATAAATTTTAATTTGGAGTGATTTTCTATGGCAAAACTCGCAGACATCGACAACAAAGCTGCTGAAAAAGGTTCTTTACTCGTAACCGTATGGCAGTTCGTAAAATTCATCGTGGTAAGTCTTCTTGCTATGATTGTACAGTTTGTACTTCTTAACACATTGCAGCTTATCCCCGCCATCAAAGACCTTTACACAGTTGATTTCAGCTGGTGGGTATTTGTATATCCCGTTGCAGTAGGCGGTCTCGGATACTTTATCGTTAGCAATGTTGCAAACATCATGGCACAGATCGTAGCTTTCTTTGTAAACAAGGAAAAGACATTCAACTCAGGTGCTAACGTTGCTGTTGCACTTCCCATCTATATTGTTTTCACAATTGCTCTCATCATGTTCTCAGCATGGCTTAACCCCACACTCAAAGACCTTTTCCTTGGTTTTGACTGGTGCAACGAAACTGCAGCAAAGAACATTGCAACAATGATCTGTTCTGCACTTCAGTTCTTCCTTTATTTCCCTGTTGACAAGATTCTTTTCCACAAGAAAAAAGAAGAAAAGACAGAAGCCTGATCTTCTGATGGAGGTTATATCATGAACAAAAAAATGTATGAAGCATACTGCAGAACATTTCAGGGTGTTATGCGTGTGGCTATGAATGTTCTTGACTGGTCAGAGCCCGAACTTCTGAAGGGGGCAGGAGCAGTTAAAGAGCTTCCTAAAAAAATCAAAGAATTAGGCTACAACAATGTTCTTGTTGTTACAGATAAAGGTCTTATGGGGCTTCATCTTCTTGATTCAATGTTTGAAGAACTCAGAAACAACGAAATTGCATATGTTGTTTATGACGGTGTTCAGCCCAATCCCACAATTGATAACATTGAAGAAGCAAGAAAGCTTTTCCTCGGAAACGGTTGCCAGGCAATCATCGCATTCGGCGGCGGTTCACCCATGGACTGTGCAAAAGCCTGCGGTGCAAGAATTGCAAGACCTAATACTGAAATCCCCAAGATGCGCGGTCAGCTCAAAGTTATCAAAAAGATTCCTACACTTTTCGCTGTTCCCACAACTGCAGGTACAGGTTCAGAAGCAACTCTCGCAGCTGTTGTTTCTAACCCCAAAACACATGAAAAGAATGCGATCAATGACCCTGTGCTTCGTCCGAAGTATGCAGTTCTTGATCCCGAACTCACATTAGGGCTTCCTCCTCACATCACATCAACAACAGGTATGGATGCTCTCACTCATGCTGTAGAAGCATATATCGGTCAGAGCAACACAGACAATACAGAAGAAAAAGCAAAGCTTGCTACAAAAATGATTTTTGCTAATCTTGAAACAGCATACAAGGACGGCAAAAATGTAGAAGCAAGAGAAAACATGCTCCTTGCTTCATACTACGCTGGTATTGCTTTCACAAGAGCTTATGTAGGTTATGTTCATGCAATTGCTCATAACCTTGGCGGTATGTACGGTATTCCCCACGGTCTTGCAAATGCAGTAATTCTTCCTTATGTTCTTGATTTCTTCGGCGAAACAGCTTACAAACGTCTTGCAGAGCTTGCAGATGTTGCAGGTCTTGATTGTGCAGGCAAATCTGATGAAGAAAAAGCTAAGATGTTTATTGCTGAAATCAGAAGAATGAACAAGGATATGAATATCCCCGAAAAGTTCGAGCAGATTAAGGAATCTGACATTTCTCTCATTGCAGACAGAGCACTCAAAGAAGGTAATCCCCTTTATCCCGTTCCCAAGATTATGGACAAGGATGAATGCGTTGCACTCATCAGACAGCTCATGGCTTAATTTTAATCTAACATAACAAACAACAGCAGCTACTTCCGTTATGGCAGTAACTGCTGTTTTTTTTATTTTTATTTATTATTTTATATTGAGAATTACAGAAAATTATTATATAATAGTTTTAGTATACATAAAAAAAGGTGACGACATGCTCAGAATAATGATCGTTGATGATAATACAAATACAAGAAAACTCACTCAGACTGTTCTTAAACAGAACGGTTATGATACCGTTTGTGCCTGTGACGGTGAAGAAGGTCTTGAATTGCTTGATAAGATACATATTGACCTTATT
>JAGBSO010000021.1 GCA_017631795.1 Clostridia bacterium
AGCTGAATTATTGTAGTGGAAAATTGAAAATTGAAAGTTGAAAATGAATAGAGCGAAGCGGAATCAAGTGCGAAGCACTTCCGAAACTTTCCATTTTCCATTCTCAACTTTCCATTTGAGCGAAGCGATAAATTATTGTTTACAGGAGACTGTATGGATACAAAAAATTCAGATATTCTGCTCCGCATGGAAAGTATCGACAAGAATTTTCCCGGAGTAAAGGCGCTTGACGGGGTATCGCTGACCGTCAGAAAAGGCACTGTTCATGCGCTTATGGGTGAAAACGGTGCAGGAAAATCAACTCTTATGAAATGCCTTTTCGGTGTTTATGCAAAAGACGGCGGAAAGATTTTTCTTGAGGGCAGGGAAGTCAGTTTCAGAAATTCAAAAGAAGCGCTTGAAAACGGAGTTGCGATGGTACATCAGGAGCTTAATCAGGCACTCAAACGCAGTGTTATGGAAAATATGTGGCTGGGCAGATTTCCGAAAGCATTTGATTTTCTTCCTTTCACAAGCGAAAAGAAAATGTATGAAGATACAAAAAAACTTCTTTCGGAGCTTCATATCAATGTTGACCCGAAAACAATAATGGCGAAAATGCCCGTTTCACAGCGTCAGATGGTGGAAATTGCAAAGGCTGTTTCCTATGATTCAAAGATAATTGTGTTTGATGAACCCACTTCGTCACTTACAGAAACAGAAGTTGAGCATCTTTTCAGTATCATAAATATGCTTCGTGACAGAGGATGCGGAATCATTTATATTTCTCACAAAATGGAAGAGATTCTGCGGATTTCCGACGAAGTGACTGTCATGCGTGACGGAAAATATATCGCAACAAAATCTGCAAAAGAGATAACAATGGATGAAATCATCCGTCTTATGGTCGGCAGAGAGCTTACAAACCGTTATCCCGAAAAAGTTCATGAAATCGGTGAAGAATGGCTGAAAGTGGAAGGTCTTACTGCAGAATATGCAAAGCTCAGCGATGTGTCTTTTTCTGCACGTAAAGGTGAAATTCTTGGCATAGCAGGTCTTGACGGCTCAGGCAGGACGGAGCTTCTTGAAAATATTTTCGGACTTTCTGCAAGGCGCAGCGGAAAAATAACACTGGGCGGAAAAGAAGTCAGAAACCGCAATCCGAGAGAGTCAATCAGAAACGGCTTTGCTCTGCTTACGGAAGAGCGCAGGGCAACGGGGATTTTCGGCATTCTTGATATTCTTGAAAACACAGCCATTTCAAGCCTTGACAGGTACAGGACAGGGCCGTTTTTAAGCAAAAAGAAAATGCGGAAGTGCACAAAATGGTCAATCGACGCCATGAGAATAAAAACACCGTCTCAGGAAACAAAGATACGTACGCTTTCAGGCGGAAATCAGCAGAAAGTGATTCTCGGCAGATGGCTGTTGACTGAACCTGATGTGCTTCTTCTTGACGAACCCACAAGAGGAATTGATGTGGGTGCGAAATACGAAATATATCAGCTTATTCTTGACCTTGCCGCAAAGGGAAAAACAGTCATAATGGTTTCTTCGGAGATGCCTGAGCTTCTGGGTGTCTGCGACCGTATAATTGTTATGTCGGGAGGCAGAAAGTCAGGAGAAGCAGATGCAAAAACAGCAACGCAGGAGGAAATTATGACTCTTGCGGCAAAATTTGCGTAAACAATAATTTAGTGGCGTAAAACCACATAAATTATTGTTTAGGGAGAGATTTTATGTCAGACAATTCTGTGATGCCTCAAGGTAAGTTTTCGGTTTTCCGTCAACTGCCAGGCAAAGATAAAAAAAGAATAATTACCGACGCATTGTTCAATAATGCGATGTATATAATCATTGCCGCTGCGATTATTTTCATAACAATAAGAGTGCCTGCGTTTCTGTCGCTGTCATCTGTTGTGAATATAATATCGCTCACGGCATCAAAACTTCCCATAGCACTCGGCATTGCAGGGTGTATTGTACTTACGGGTACAGATATTTCTGCAGGTCGTGCAGTAGGGCTTACAGCCTGTGTGTCTGCATCGCTTCTGCAGATTGCGGGATATCCGAACAAAATGTTTCCCGACCTTGGCGTTATGCCGTTGTGGGCAGTTTTTCTTATCGTTATCGCAATCGGTGCGGTTATCGGTTTTGTGAACGGATTTTTCGTTGCAAAATTCAAACTGCATCCCTTTATCGTCACTCTTTCAACACAGCTTATTATTTTCGGTACAATTCTTATGTATCTTATGATAGGCACAAACAACGGTCAGACTCTTTCGGGACTTGATTCGTCCTATACCGATTTCATAAGGGGTACGCTTTTTACAATCGGCGGTGTTGCAGTGCCGAAATATATTCTTTATTCCCTTATCATTACCGTAATTATGTGGGTAATCTGGAATAAAACAAAATTCGGCAAGAATATGTTTGCTGTCGGCTCAAACGAAGAAGCTGCAAATGTTTCGGGTGTGAATGTGTTTCTGACGATAGTTTCCGTGTTTATTCTTGCAGGTATGATGTACGGAATAACAGGTTTTATTGAAGGTGCGAGAATTGCATCAAGCTCTGCAAGTACAGGCATAAACTACGAAAGTGACGCCATTGCGGCATGTGTTATAGGCGGTGTATCGTTTGTGGGCGGTACGGGAAAAATCAGCGGTGTTGTGATAGGTGTGTTTCTGTTGCAGATTATTTTTGTGGGACTCAATTTCCTGTCTGTTTCGGCAAATATGCTTTATATCATCAAAGGTGCAATCATCCTTGCGGCATGTGCAGTCGATATGAGAAAATATCTTTCGAGGAAGTAATATGAAAAACGGCGGACTTTATGAAAATGTAAAAATGACTCTCACCACAGCAAATATTATGGTACTTGCGGCAATAGCTTTGCTGGTTTTCTGTTTCTGTTTTGCTGTTGTCAATGCAGAGAAAACATCAGCACAGATTGCAGATGAAAGCCATTCGGCAGTGGATTTTAATTAAGATTTCAGCACTGATTACAGTCAGTGCTGTTTTTTTTCGCTTGACAAAATTTTCATAACGCATTATTATATTTATATTAAAAGAGAGGTGCTGTTTTATGAAAAAAGTAATAAGCCTTTTGTTATCAGTTATTATTGCGGTTTCATCACTTTCAGTAGCAGCTTTTGCTGTGGAAGAAGCTGATGATCTTAAAATTGCGATCGCTTCCGACCTTCATTATAATGTTCCCCGTGAAGAGCTTGAGGGCAATCCCGATCAGCCTTTTGAGATTGATGATCCTATTTATTGGTACGCAAACAGAAGAGCATCCATGGATGACGAAAGCGGATTTATTATTGATGAATTCCTTCGTCAGTGTGCGGAAGATGATTCAATAGAATATGTTCTTATCCCCGGTGACCTTGCAGACAACGGCAGAGTTATTCTTCAGGAGCATCTTGATGTTGCGGAAAAATTCAGAGCATTTGAAGAAGCAACAGGAAAGTCTGTTTTTGTTATAAACGGTAATCACGATGCTTCACTCAATAACGACGATACAACTTTTGAAGATTTCAAGGCAATCTATGCTGATTTCGGTTATGATAAGGCTATTGATACTCTCCCGGGCACATGCTCATACACAGCTGACCTTGGCGATAAGTACAGACTCATTGCTCTTGATTCATGCCATGCAAACTATTCAACAGAAGACGGCATGACAACAGAAAAGGTCAACTGGGTCTGCGATATGGCTAAAAAGGCAAAGAGTGAAGGCAGATATCCCATTCTTATGATGCATCACAACCTTATTGACCATCTTCCCATGCAGAGAATTGTCAGCAGAAACTTTATTGTCAGAAATCATCTTGTAACTGCAGATAAATTTGCAAATGCAGGTATCAAGGTTGTTTTCTCAGGTCATGAACATTGCAGTGATGCCGCTGTGCAGATAAGCTCTCTCGGTAACAAGATTTATGACTTTGCAACAACTGCTCTTTCAATGTATCCTCTTCAGTACAGAGTTTTTGCATTCAATGAAGACACAATTCAGTACGAAACAAGAACAGTTGATTCAATCGATACAGATGCACTCACATCAACAATCGAAGGCTATTCAGAAGAACAGATTTCTCTTATGAATGCAGGTCTTAATGCATACGCAAAGGATTTTCTTAAAGTCGGTGTTCAGTACAGACTTTCACTTTCTCTTTCACTTGAAAAAATGGGCATCGAAGAAGGTGCAATCTATTACGGCCTTATGGAAACTGTTATGGGCAAGCTCACATCTGCACTTGAAACACCTTTCTACGGTGAAGACGGAATTGCTCAGCAGATGGCAAAGTACGGCATCACAATTCCCGAAAGTGAATATGTGAACGGCTGGGACCTTGCAACTGACCTTGTTGCAGACCATTATGCAGGTGAAGAACATTACTCTGTTTACGGTGATGAAGTTGCAATTCTTCTGAGAACAGTTGCATTTGTTCTCCGTGAAGAGCTCGGACTTCTTTCAGGTGACACTCTCACAGCTTCTGCAGACGCACTTATCGCTGACAGTGGACTCACATCATTCAAATCAGAACTCACAGATATCGGCGAAAGTGTATTCGGCACAGGAATCACTCCGCTTGAATATTTCGTTGTAGCACTTCTTTCACCTCTTCTTCACAAGTTTGCAAATGATGATGACGGTGTGAACGATAATACCGGCATACTTGAAGGCTACGGCACTGTGAATTCAAAATCTCAGTTTGAAAATGTTATTGCAAACATCAAAGGCTTCTTTGAAAGACTTAAATTCTTTGCAGAAATGATTTTCAGCATCTTTGCAAAAATGTGGCAGTAAGTTAATAAAAAATTAAGACTGTACCGAAAGGCACAGTCTTTTTTTTGTTGGATAAACAATAATTTAGTGGCGTAAAGCCACATAAATTATTGTTTTCCTTTTCTCATCAGTCTTGCTTTTGATATAAGGTATAATCCTAACATAGCAAAGAATGCGATTGCCCATGATATGGGATATGCCCAGTAGAGCTCCATGAGAGTATATTTTTCCGGAAGAATCAGGAAAATCCATCCGAGTCTTACGCCACACACACCGATGAGCGAAATTATCATCGGCTCCAGTGATTTGCCCATACCTCTTACCTGCGATGCTGTCAGGTCCTGAAGTGAGCAGAAAACATAGAACGGAATAACAAGTGCAAGTCTTTCTGCACCGATTCTGATAACATCGGGATTGTCTGCAAAAAGCCATACGACCTGTTCACGGAAAATGTATCCGAAAACGGACATGATTGCGGCAACAGTTGTTGTTATTGCAAAACAGTAACGGAAAACCTTGCCCACGTTTTTGTATTTCACTGCACCGATGTTCTGCGAAGTGAAAGTCATAGCTGTCTGAGCAACTGCATTTGTGCAGGTGTAGATGTATCCGTCATACTGTGAGCCTGCTGCGATTCCCGCCATCGCAACATCACCGAATGAATTGACAGCGGACTGAATAAGTACGTTTGAAATTGAGAAAAGTGAGTTCTGAAGTCCTGCGGGAATACCGATACGGATAATGCAGATAAGCTCTCTTTTATCAATTTTAATTTTTCTGAAACTGAGCTTTATAATGTTGCTTGTCTGCAGAAGATGTATGATGACAACAATTGCTGTCAGGTATTGCGACACGATTGTTGCAACAGCAACACCGACAACGCTGAGTTTGAAGGGGATTACAAGAATAAGGTTGAGCACTACATTCACAAGTCCCGATGCCGCAAGTATGTAAAGCGGACGTTTTGTATCGCCCGATGCTCTGAGAATTGATGCACCGAAATTGTAAACTATTGAAGCGGGTGCACCCATGAAATATATTTTAAGATAAACTGCTGAAAGCTCCAGCACTTCTTCAGGCACCTGCATGAGACGAAGCATTGATTCCGAGAAGAAAAATCCGATTACGGCAACGGCGATACCGCAGACGAGTCCCAGCGGGATTGCTGTGTGAACGCATTTTGAAACTCTTTTTTTGTCACCAGCACCGATATGTCTTGCAGCCATAACGCCTGCACCCATGGACATTCCCATAAAAACATTTATGATAAGATTTATGAGCGAACCTGTGGAACCGACTGCCGCAAGAGCTTCCGACCCTGCAAATTTACCTACAATTGCAGTGTCAGCCGAGTTGTATAACAATTGCAGAAGTCCCGTAAAAACAAGCGGAATCGCAAATATGAATATTTTTTTCAGAAAAGGCCCGTTGGTCATGTCAAGGTTTTTTCTTTTTCCCATTATCTGCACCGTATTTCAAAAAGAATTTTACAAAAAACAGTATACACCTGAAGAATTGCTTTGTCATTATCAAATTGTAAATTTTTCAAAAAAACAGACACAATCCGTCGCCGGATTGCATCCGTTTTATAGAATGACATCAATTATTTCATGCCGTTTTCGTAAGCCTGGATCATCTTCTTACTCATAGTACCCGGACGACATCCGTTCTTTTCAATTACCGAATTGAGCTTGATTCCTGAAAAAAGTGTGATTTCAAGATTGATAATGTTACCCTCGGTTGATACATTGATTCTGTCGATATAGTGCTTTACGAAGTCAGGAGTAATGATGCCGCTGTCAACATCCTTTTCTGCCTGAACAAGTCTTTTTCTTATAGTATTAAGTTTATCAGCATAAGCTTCTTTAGTCAAGCGGCTTCCTTCAATTTCACCGATTGAATTTTCAAGTTCACCGATTTTTTCATTAATTTCGCCATTCTTAGTGTCATAAAGGGACTTGGGAATTTCTCCGTCAAGATACTTGTCAAGAAGAACTGATTGTCTTTCTCTGAGCGTATCAAGGTCTTTCTGATAGGCTCTGATTGTTTTCTCGGTGTCATCGTCCTGAAGCATCTTTTCAAATGCCTGCATCATTTTTCTGATAGCCATTTCGGATGCAGAAGATGTCTGTCTGAACACATCAAGCAGAATAGGTCTGATTTCATCTTCACTGATTATAAGTGAGGGACATGAATCCTTGCCGTGCTCTTTTTTGTAGGAGCATACCCATCTGCCACGTTCTCTTTTATAATAAGGTGCTCCGCAGTGTGCACAGTACATTTTACCTGTGAGGAGATTATCCTTGTTGCATACATTTCGGTTTGTTTTGACATCTTCACTTCTTTCCTTGAAAATATCAAAAGCCTTTCGCCATGTATCCTCATCAACGATGGGAGGAACAATGTCGGGAGCATATTCCATCTTCCATTCTTCTTCGGGAAGGAATTGCTGTTTCTTTGTGAACATATCAACGACAACAACTTTTCCGCCTACATAATAACCCATATTCTTAGGATTGCAGATTATATTGCCGAGAGTGTTGTGGGCAAGCTTATTGCCGTTTCTGTTGCGGTAACCCTGTTCATAGAAATATCTTTCAAGCTCCTTAAGACTGTAATTCCCTGTTGAGTACATTGTGTAAAGCTTTTTTACGATTTCAGCTTCTGCGGGATTGATTTTCAGTTTTCTGTCATCGTTTGCATATCCGAAAGGTGCCTTGCCGAGAACGTGCTTGTTCTTGATTGCCATTTTGTGTCCCCATGCAACTCGTGTAGAAATCTTTCTTGATTCATTTTGAGCCATGGTACTCATAATTGAAAGATACATTTCAGCATCTTTATCAAATGTACAGATTCCGTCATTCTGGAAAATTACACCTACACCGTACTGCAGCAATTCACGGACAACGCTGATTGCATCAACGATATTTCTTGCCCATCTTGAAGCTTCTTTTGTAACAATCAAATCAAACTTGCCTCTTTTTGCATCTGCAATCATTCTGTTGAATTCAACACGGTTCTTCAATGATGTACCTGACTTGCCCTTATCAATGTATGCACCTGCAAGCTTCCAGTTTTCACTCTCTTTTATATAATTTTCAAAATACTGCTTCTGATTTTCAAGTGAGTTAAGCTGGTCACCTTTTTCTGTTGAAACTCTGCAGTAATATGCAACTCTGCAATTCATCTGATTGATTGTAATACCTTTTGCGAAATCGTTCTGTACTGATAATAAATTCATTATAAAAACTCCTTTGTTATTTAGTTAAATTATAAATTACTTTTTTTAATGAATACAATGTATAAATTTTTCCGATATGTAACGGCAATTATGCCGCACAGGTTGAGATGATTACGTCTGCTTCTTCCTGAGTAAGCAATGCGCTTTCCACAAGGACTTCAGAGAAATACTTAATCCAGATGTTTTCTGCAACCTGATTCATTTCTTTGTTAGACATCATACAGTCCTCCTATAAAAATTAGTTTTAACAAAATCCGATGTTCAATTCCGAAAAAATCCAATTCATCAAATTTGAAGTAATTATGATTGCCGGCAAGCTTCGATAATTTTCAGAACAGATTTTTTGAAAATCAGAACTTTTTCGCTCTTGTTGGACTAATGATGAAAGCCTGAAAAGTGCAAAAAACTCTATAATAAAATTTTTGAAAAAATGTTGCACAAACTTTCAATATTTTTCTTGTGCATATATTACAAAAACCGCCGGAATTTCACTTCCGACGGCTAAAAACCATTAAAATCATTCAATTTTTCATAAAACTATCGTTCCAACGCTACAAAAGCAAAAACCGACTGAATCTGAAAACAGAAACAGTCGGTTTTCTGTATTTTTTTGTATTAAAAAAATGAAAAGTGTAAAAACACACCCATCATTCGCTCATAAAAGTGTAATAAAAGGACATTTATTCCCTCATAAAAGTGTGAAACCCAATAATACGCACTGAAATAACTATACTATTTATATATAATACGCAGTTTAAGAAGATTTTGAAGCTGATTATTCCCGATTGAATAAAAATGTTGCACAATGAATTGGCTTGTTCGTTGTACATAATGGCGAAAAATCGAAAAATGCAGTTATCGCTTTATTTTCTGTCGAAATTGCGATTGAATTTATAGTGATATAGTGGTAAGATGTAATCAGTAGAATTAAAAGTGAGGTAATTGACATGTCAGCTTGTTACAAGAAACTTTGGAAATTGTTAATTGATAAGGACCTTAAGAAGAAAGACCTTGCAAAAATTGCAAATATCAGCAACTATACCGTCACAAAACTCACCCGTGGGGAGAATGTCACAACAGATGTCCTCGGCAAAATCTGCAAAGCACTCGACTGCGGTGTTGAAGATATAATGGAATTCGTTGCGGAAGAGTAAGTTTAAGGAGAATTGATTATGACAGATATGGAATTGAAAAAATTAAAAGATGACCTTTGGCATTCTGCTGATATGCTTCGTGCAAGTGCTCACCTTGCTGCAAACAAATATGGTCAGCCTATTCTCGGGTTAATTTTCCTGCGTTATGCAGATATTCTTTTCAAACAGCACAAAGCAGAAATTGCTGCTGAATATCAGCGAAAGATTGGTACCCGTGCAGAAAAGACAATGAGAGAAGTTTCTATTGAAAAGTGTGGTTTCTATCTTCCGGAATGTGCTTTTTATGATGAAATAAACAATGCTCCTGATGATGCAAACAAAGCAACTCTTGTAAAAGAGGCAATGGAGGCAATTGAAAAGGAAAACCCCAGCTTGTCAGGTGTGCTTCCCAAGGAAGTTTACGGACAGCTTGTTCCTGAAGAGGAACCTGAACTTCTTTCAAAGATTATCCGTGTATTTAAGGATATTCCCGAAAATATCAGCATTGACCTTTTCGGTGAAATCTATGAATTCTTCCTCGGCAAGTTCGCTTTACAGGAAGGTAAAGACGGCGGAACATTCTATACCCCTGCTACAGTAGTTCGTTATATGGTTGAAGTTATCAAACCCGAAATCGGTAATAAACTTTTCCTTGACCCTGCTTGCGGTTCAGGTGGTATGTTCGTTCAGGCTGCCCGTTATATGCACAAACATAATGCAACTGCAGATGATATGATGAAGTTTATGTGCTATGGTGTGGAAAAAGAGCCTGATACAGTTAAGCTTGCAAAAATGAATCTGCTTCTCAACAATGTTCGTGGAGATATCAGAGAAGCAAACTCTTTCTATGCTGACCCTCATAATGCAGTTGGCAGATTTGATTATGTTATGGCGAATCCTCCCTTTAATGTCGATGAAGTTGTATATGAGAAAGTTAAAGAGGATGCCCGTTTTAACGAATACGGCATTCCCAAGAACAAATCAAAGTCCTCAAAGAAGGATTCTGACAAGAAAGAAACTATTCCCAATGCAAACTATCTGTGGATTTCATATTTTGCAACAGCTTTGAATGCTAACGGCAGAGCAGGTCTTGTTATGGCTAACTCTGCATCAGATGCAAGCAACAGTGAATATGAAATCCGTAAAAATATGATTGAAGCAGGAATTATCAAGCAGATGGTAACTCTGCCTTCAAATATGTTTACATCGGTTACACTTCCTGCAACCCTCTGGTTTTTTGACAAGTCAAAGGTTGATACAGATAAAAAAGATGAAATCCTTTTTGTTGATGCACGAAATATCTTCACTCAGATTGACCGAGCTCACAGAAAATTCAGTGATGAGCAGATTAAAAATCTTTCTGTTATTACTCGTCTTTATGATGGTGACAAGCAGGCATTCGAAGACCTTATAAATGAGTATAAGCTTATGCTTGCCGATGCTCCTGAAACATCTGAGGATAAAGATATTCTGACCAAAAGCTATTGGCAGTCTCAGATTGACTGGCTTCTTGAAAGATTCCCTGATGGTGAATACCGTGATGTTGTCGGTCTTTGCAAGGTTGCAAAGCTTGATGGCGAAGACGGAATAATTGACCAGGATTATTCACTTAACCCCGGGCGTTATGTCGGTGTTGTTATCGAAGATGACGGTATGACCGCAGAAGAATTCAAGGCAGAAATGATTTCACTCAATAATGCGTTTTCCAAACTCAACGGGGAGGCGCATTCCCTCGAAACCATTATCGCCAATAATCTGAAAGGGTTATTTGGTGAGTAATATGGAATATAGATTGGGAGAATTATATGAGGTAAGCAATGGCTTATCTAAATCAGGCGATTGTTTCGGTAGTGGCTATCCTTTCTTAAGTTTTTCTACCGTATTTAACAATTACTTTATTCCCGAAGAAATCACTAATTTGGTTCAATCAACCGATAAAGAACAAGCCGCATTTTCTATCAAGGCGGGCGATGTCTTTATAACAAGAACAAGTGAAACTGCCGACGAACTCGGTATGAGTTGTGTTGCTTTGAAAGATTATACTAAAGCAACATACAATGGCTTTTGCAAGAGATTGAGACCCATTACAAGTAACACGTATCCACTATACATGGGATATCTATTCAGAACACCTCAATTCCGAGCAAATTTTACAAAAATCGCTTCGTTGATAACAAGGGCAAGTTTAAGAAACGAAGACTTGCTAAAATTCAAAGTGAATCTACCCGCTGTAGAGGAACAAATGCGAATCGCCTCTGTTCTTTATTCTTATGACAGCCTAATTCAAAACAACAACAAGCGCATTAAGTTGTTGGAGCAGATGGCAGAAAATCTCTATAAAGAGTGGTTTGTTCGTTTCCGTTTCCCAGATTATGAGAATGCCGAATTCGAAGATGGTATTCCGGTTGGTTGGAAAAAAATCGGAATCAGCGATGTTTATGATATCAAATATGGCAAAACACTGCCCACATCGGAAATTGGAACCTGTGGCGAATTCGCTGTATATGGTGCTAATGGCGTTATAGGTTATTATGACAAATTCAATTGTGATAACTATGTTACGTTAATAACAAGCAGAGGAAATGGCAGTGGTGATGTTTTAAGAACACATCATAAAAAATCCTTCATTACAAATAATTCATTTACAGTTATCCCCAAAGAACCATACAACTATTTAAAACACGAATTTACTTATTGGCTAATGAAAAACGTTAATTTTAAGAGTGTGTGTTCTGGTGCTGCTCAACCACAATTAACAAACAACTCAATAAATTCACTAAGCATTACGTTGCCAAATAGTGAATTGATAAACAGTTACTGCAATATTGTTGGAAATTATTTTGCTCTGATTGAGAATCTTTTAGAGGAAAATAAAAACCTTATCAAACAGCGTGACTTATTATTACCCCGCCTTATGAGCGGTAAACTGGAGGTGTAATATGAAAGACCGTGTAAAATTCTATAAGCATACTGATGCTTGTTATGGATTGCATCTTGACAAAATTGAATCCATGGAGATGCCTGATTTTAATGATATATCCATCAATGATGCGATAGAGTTTTATGAAATCAAACGGTATTTTGATGATGGTGCACGCTCTAAATTATGGAGTGATGAACAATTAAGTAATTATACAGAGAAAAGCAAGCAAATTGATTCTTTATGTAAAAGATTTTTTAATCAGATTTGTGATGATACTATTATAGAGTTATATAACCAGATTGAATTTGGTTATCACACAGAGTTTTGGCTTTTATTTGATGTTTGCAAATTATATAATAAAATATCTGATTCTGTATTTGCATTACTTATTGAACAAGAGAGAGTTTCTCCTCACGATTTGTTCAGACATAAAATCCTTGTGAAAACATACGGAGAAGTTCTTAGACAATATATCTTAAACAATGATTTTTGTATTTCTGTAATATTACATATATACGAACAAGATTATACAGGGAAAGAAAAACTCTTTCTTCCTGATGAACTGACAGGCCAAGATATCTGTAATTTTATTGAATCTTATGTCGATAGCGAACATCCTAACACAAACTATTTGTCAGAAATCAAAAATATGCATTGCACAAAAGATTTCCCGATTACAGATGAAATACGCCTTAAAGCAAAACGTCGTTATAAGGTTGAAATAGAGAATTTGTCTGCAACAGGAATAAGCATGGCATATGAATATCAGCTTTCGTTCAATAGAGACCAAAAAGAAACAGTAAAAGCAAATGAATGTGTAATTGATGGTGTAAAAAGCTTTTGCCTTTCATATAGTACACAATGGTTAGAAGACACATTGGATTTTCCCAGCATATTAAATAATTTTATTTATATTTTTGAGTTTGTAGATAATCCGCAGATGCGAAGCTTACATGTAAGTAAAAGGTCTTTGTCTGGTGTGTTTGAAAATGTATTTTTGTCACAATCCTCACGTTATTATCATACAAATAGTGCGTTTAAATCTAATCAAAGTTTTGCAATGATGCAAATGAATGCATATTATAGTTTCTTGGAAAAAAACAATATTCAGCTTGAAGATGTATTACACTGGTTTTTTACGGAATATCTTCAGACCGAATTTTCTTGTCCGGAGATGCGAGTATCATTTCCAAGCAGAGCTACGACATATTCAGAAAAATGCTCCACAATTATAACTGCTTTTGAAACAATATTAAAGCAATATGTTTTATATTTAAAAAATGGATGTATTGATTTTGAATTGGTTTCAATGTCTACTACTCCAATTTTATTCAAAGACATAGGTAGCCTTGTTAATAACAAATATGTATATGGTAACGGAATGGATTATAACAACCTTTCACACATGTTATTCTCTAATCAAAATTTGCTTGCATATGTGGATAGAATTTATAATGAAGGTCGTCATTATGATTGTTTGTTCGATATGTTGTTAAAAGAGTCTGTTTTTCTTTCAGATTACAGAGATGAAGAGAGAAAAGCTTTTGATTATTTATCAGATTTCGATATAATAACAATTGAAGAAAACGGAAAAATCAAACTTAAAAATAGGATTAAAACCGCTATTCTTCGTGATTTGCATATGAATGATGTGATAAGCAAAAACTGGTATCCTAAGCAGACTCATGAAGATTTTGATGAATTAATAAAAAAGGGTGTTTTGATTGAAGAATCAACATTGTTTTCTCGTCCAGAATCAGATTATCTTAATTATATGCTGAATCGTTCGGAATTTGACAATGGTTTGGAAATCAGAAACAAGTATATTCATGGCATACAACAAGTTAATATGAATGAAAACGAACACAAACAAAACTATTACATCCTATTAGGATTATTTATTTTGTTAGCTATAAAGATAAATGATGAATTCTGTCTTAAGAATGATTTAGATTCGTTGCAAGAAAAAAATGATTTTTCGGAGGGTTAATCATGGCAAACTTTATTACGGAAGATATGATTGAACAGGCGATACTCCAAAAATTAGGAAAGCCTGAATTCGGGTATGACATCGTTATCTGCGATGCTTCACCCGATAAAAAGGAAGATTGTAATGACGGCACAGGACGCTCTGCAAAAACAGAGTGTATTTTGCCATGCATTTTAGAGGAATCACTCTGCCGTATTAATCCCTATATCCCGTCAGATAAAATCAAATCCGTAATAAAAGACCTGACAGCTGACTTTTCCGATTCAGACCTTGTAGCAAAAAACTACGAGCTTTATAATAAAATCCGTAATTACATAAAAGTTCCGATTATCAAAAACGGTAAAGAAGATTTTGCATTTGTAAAACTTATAGATTTTGATAATCCCGAGAATAATACATTCACTGCTGTTTCTCAGATGTGGATAAAAGGTCGTTACAACTGGAGAAGACCAGATGTGATTATCTTCATCAACGGCTTGCCTCTTGTATTTATTGAGCTTAAAAACGGTATTGTAAAAGTTGAAGAAGCTTATCAGAAGAATCTGAAAAGTTATATCAAAGATATTCCCAACCTTTTCGCATTCAATCAGATTTGTGTTCTTTCAAATGGTTTTGAAACACGTCTCGGAGCTTTTAATGCAACCTTTGATTATTTCTTCGAATGGCTCAAACAAAAAGAAGGTGAAAGACTGGACCGCAAATCAATCAGTGACAACGGTGTTTCTGCCGAATACTTTGTTGACGGTCTTTTACACAAAGAGACTCTTATTGACTATATAGAAAACTTCATTCTGTTTGAAAACAAGTCAATAAAAATCATTGCAAAGAACCATCAGTTCCTCGGTGTAAATAATCTTATGGAATCTGTTCACAACCGCAAGGCTTTGAACGGAAAGCTTGGTGTTTTCTGGCATACACAGGGTTCGGGCAAAAGCTATTCAATGGTTATGTTTGCCCGCAAAGTGCGTCGTAAGGTTGAAGGTAATTTCACTTTTCTTGTAATTACAGACAGAGACGACCTTGATACTCAGATTTACAAAAACTTTGTCCGAACAGAGGTCGTAGGAAATAAAGAAGAATGCCAGCCTAAGAATGGCGAGCAGCTTCGTGAATATCTGAAGTCAAACAAATCTTTTATATTTACACTTATACATAAATTCAGATACGATAAAACAAAGAAATATCCTGTTCTTACAACCCGTGATGATATTATCGTTATGGTTGACGAAGCTCACCGTACACAGTACAAAGACCTTGCAGAAAATATGAGAACTGCATTGCCGAATGCAAACTTTATTGCTTTTACCGGCACACCGCTTCTCGGAGCAAAGCGTCTCACTAATCAATGGTTCGGTGATTATGTTTCAGAATACAATTTTGCACAATCTGTAGAAGATGGCTCTACTGTTCCGCTTTTCTATTCCCGCCGAGTTCCCGAAGTTGGTTTGCAAAATGACTTCCTTGATGATGACGTTGTGGATATCATTGAAGATGAAAATCTTAATGAAGCAGAAACAAAACTTCTTGAAAATTCATCATCACGAATTCTTGAAGTCATAAAGCGAGAAGACCGACTTGATAAAATTGCAAGAGATATTGCACATCATTTTCCCCGCCGAGGTTTCCTTGGAAAGGGAATGGTTGTTTCTGTTGATAAATTCACAGCAGTAAAAATGTATGATAAAGTTCAGCATTATTGGTCTGAAGAGAAAAAAGCTCTTGTTGCAGAGAGAAATCAAGCTCCAAATAAAGAAGAACGCGATAAAATTACAGCAATCATAAACTATATGGATTCTGTAGATATGGCAGTGATTATCTCTGAAGATGCAGATGAAGAAAAGAAATTCACAGAACAGGGCTTAAGCATTGCTGCACACAGAACAAAAATGAATGAAGTAAAAGACGGTTTTGATATAGAAGACAGATTCAAAAATCCGAATGATTCATTGAAACTCGTTTTTGTTTGTGCAATGTGGCTTACAGGTTTCGATGTTAAAAATCTTTCTACTTTGTATCTGGACAAACCTATGAAAGGTCATACTTTGATGCAGGCAATTGCCCGAGCAAATCGTGTTTATCCCGATAAGCCTTGCGGAATTATTGTTGACTATGTAAATGTGTTCAAATACATGCAGAAAGCTCTCAGTCAGTATGCTACCGGTGATGATGGCGATGATTTTCCTGCAAAGGATATTGACCGATTAGTTGAACTGATTGATGAAACAATCAATGAAACAGACAGTTTTCTTAAATCAATTTCTGTTGATTTGGATGCCATTCTTTCTGGAAATGATACATTTGATAAAATGGAAGAATTGCGAAAAGCATATGATATCATCATTGCCAATGATGATAATAAAGAAAGATTCAAAGTGTTATCAAATACACTTATGAATCTTCATGATGCATCGAAGCCTGAAATTTTTGAACTTCGTTGGGAAAATGAAAAATTCGGTCCTATTGCATACATTCATGGTCTGATGTATAAGCAGATAGATGATGAAAAAATAAAAAGAGCAAGACTCAGAATGGGGCAGGTGCTCGATAGCAGTATTATATCTGAAACAGCAAAAGATAACGATGATGGTTGTGTTATTCACAGAACAAAGGTTATTGATTTATCAAAAATTGATGTTGAGGCATTGAAGACGGAAATAAAAAGAGCTCCATATAAATCAGTTGAAATTGATGACCTCAAAACATACATAAATATAGCTCTTCAACAGATGATGGATAAAAACTGCACACGAGACAAGTTTTCTTCCCGCTTCAAAAATATTGTTGACAGGTATAATGCAGGTGGCTCTGAAAATGAGGACTATTATGAACAGCTTTTGCAGTTGATTGAAGATTTGAAAAAAGAATCCGAAAGACCCAATCTTATGGGACTTTCAGAAGAAGAACTTGAAATTTTCGATTTGCTTACAAAGGGTAAGAAACTTACAAATCCCGAAGAACAGAAAGTAATTCTTTCTGCAAAGAACCTGTTTAAGAAACTCAGTGAGAATAAGAATAATCTTTTTGTTGCTGATTGGTATAAAGACGAGCAACCCAAAGCAAAGGTAAAAGATGCTATTATGGAAACTCTTGATGCAGATTTACCTGAAAGCTATGATAAAGAAGTATTCGTAGTAAAAATTGACCTATTGCTTAATCATTTTATCGATATGGCCGTTCAGGGTTATGGTTGGGTAGGCAGTGTTGCTTAATAGTTGAAATATAAAAGAGGTTTGTTTATGAAACTTGGAAAGTTAAAAGAGATAGATATAAGAAAAGTTTGGGCACACGAACAGTACGATTTTTCTAAATGGTTAGCAAACGAAGAAAATATCAAAGAGCTTAGCGATACTCTTAATTTATCATTAACAGATGTTGAAACTGAAAAATTTGTTGGCAATTATCGATGTGACATCTTATGTAAGGATGAAATTACAGGGAAGGTTGTTCTGATAGAAAATCAACTTGAGGCTACAAATCATGACCATCTTGGAAAAATTATTACTTATGCATCTGGTCTTGATGCAGCTGTTGTAGTTTGGATTGTCGCTTCTGCAAGAGAAGAGCATGCGAGTGCAATAGAATGGCTTAACAAGCATACGGGTGAAGAGTTATCATTCTTTTTAATAGAAGTTCATGCATATACTATTGGGGATTCAGACCCTGCCCCCATGTTCAGAATAATTGAACAGCCTAATGATTTTGTGAAAAGTGTAAAATCAATATCAAAAAGCAACGATATTAGTGATGCCGAGAAAAATAGACTGGAATTCTGGACTCAGCTGAATGAAGTTCTTGAACAACGTGGAAAACCTTTTAACAAACGAAAGGCGACAACTGACCATTGGTATTCAATTGCAATGGGTTCATCAGAATGTCATATCTCTATTGACCTTGTTAATAAAGAGCATAAAATTCGTGTTGGCGTTTGGATAGCAGATAACAAAGAACTTTATGACCATTTTTATGCTCATAAAAATGCAATTGAGAAAGTTTGTGGCTTTGAGTTATATTGGGATAGACTTGAAAATAAAAAAGCAGCATTAGCATGCACATATATAAAGGACCTTGATTTTGATAATCAAGAGAACTATCCTGAACTTATAAATAATGCCATAGACTTAGTTTTGACAATTAGAAAAGCTTTTGTACCATATTTGAATTAATATTCATAGAAGTATAATATTACACGATTAAAAGGCAAAGATAGCAATATAGTTAACGGTTATATGAGGGTTGAAAACCTGAATATAAACGGCTAACAGCTTCGGAATCCCGCTTTATGCGGGATTTTTTCTTTTGCTGGCGAAGCAAATATGCATAATTATATTGATGTAAATGATGATATGGTAAAGGATTTTTGAAAGGAGCAACAATAACAAAACTGGTCAGGATTTACAGAGGAACCATAACCTCTGAGTTAAAAATGTGGGTATGATTTTTCTTTACCATATAGTTTTTTTATGAAAGGGGTGTGAATATGGGGCATAAGAATAAGAAATCTCTTGTATGTCAAGTGAGTGAGAATCTTAAATCCAAGCTGGCAATCGGAGAAAGCAAGCATCAGGATAAGATTAATGGTGTAAGTTCAGCTGAGAAAATATACAGCTACGGAACATATAATGCGTACTTACAGCAATGCATTCAGTTTGCAAAATGGTGCAAGTCTGCCCATAATTGTAAAAACCTTAAAGATTGCCGAAATTATGCTGATGAATATCTTCAGCTGAACATTGACCGAGGCTTATCGCCATATACTTTGAAATTGCAGGTGTCTGCGTTATGTAAGCTCTATTCCTGCTCATCAACAGACTTTATTTCTACTCCGCCTCGGAAAAGAAAAAATATCACCCGAAGTCGTTCGGCACAGACAAACCATAATAATACGGAATTTGAACGATTCTGTCTTTGCACAGGTCTTCGCAGAAGAGAAATTACAGCTTTGAGAGGTACTGCACTGATTGAAGAAGACGGGCAATATTTTATTACTGTGCATAACGGAAAGGGCGGAAGACGTCGTGTTTCTGAAATTGTAGGCACTCCTGAAGAAATTGCTTTTGTTGTTCAGAAAATGAAAAAAGCCGAAAACCATAGGGTTTTCAGCGTGATTCCTTGTTGCGATATACATGCCATGAGGGCAGCTTATGCGAAAAAGGTCTATCAGAAATATGCTCGTGAACGAAAAGACTACAAGACGGAAAGAATGATACTCTATCATAACCGACTTGTCACTACATACACAGATAAATCCGAAGTTCAGGAATACTTCAATTCAGATGGCACTCTGAAGAAAGGATTTACAGATGTAAGAAGTGCATACCATTGCAGGGATGATAAGAAGAATATCTGCTATGATAGATTAGCTTTACTCAAATGTTCTCAGAATCTGGGACATAATCGAGCCAGCATTGTTGCGGAACATTATCTTTATCAATGATTTTTAATAGAATCTGTCATAATTACATCGTCAGGAAGAAGAGAATGAATCTTCATAAGGCACACCGACATCATTGATTCAGACTCCAAAGTCAAATATAGTACATACGAATTCTCGTGCTCCTGGCTTTAATCGGTGTGCTTTATGAGGACGGTCCTTTAGTTATAAAATAATTATAAATATCCTATGTTAAGTATTGTTTACGGGGATTGTTATGACTCCTCTGATATTCCTGCTCTCATCCGAGGGCAGTTTTTTATTGAATTGTGTAATATGGGTATTTCAAATCCAAAAAAAGTGTAGTATAATGAAGAAAATACATTACGTGAAAGGACGGGTATGAATTGAAAAAGACGGCATTGTTTTTAGCGATTGTTCTGATAATCACAACTTGCTTTACGGGGTGTGGCAATAAGGAGGAAAAAACATTGGATATACCTGAAATACAGTATGAAGTTCCTGAATGGTACCGTGACGCAAAATTCGGTATATTCATCCATTACGGTGTATATTCTGTTCCTGCTTACGGTGACGAATGGTACGGTCATTGGATGTATTCTCCCGACGGAAATACCTACGGCGGTGATAACATTTACGACTACCATAAGGCAACATATGGTGGTGCAGAAAAAACCGGCTATAAGGATTTTATACCCGATTTTGTAAAAGGAATTACCACCTGGCAGAGCAATAACGGTGCCGAGCAGTGGGCAGAGCTTTTCAATGAAGCGGGTGCAAAATATGTTGTTCCGGTCGGAATTCATCATGACTCATTTGCACTGTATAATTCTGATATTCAGACGACATACAACTCTGTAACAGCCGCAAATGTAGACTATCTCGGTTTACTTAAAGAGGCTTTGGCACAGTACGAAATAAAGTTCGGTATTTCGAATCACTTTGCAGAAAACGACTGGTTCTTTGACGAAACATACGGTGAGGGTACCGATATGGTCAATCCCGAATATGCAGAGCTTTACGGTACCGGTGGCAGCAAAACAAAGGAGCACATCGAAAAGTGGTATGCAATCTCTATGGAGATTATCGACAAGTATCAGCCCGACCTGATTTATTACGATTTCGATTTGGAAAACGATGCACTCAACCGCTATGAGAATGCTAACAGATATTTAATGCTTCAGAACTATTACGAAAAAGCAAAGACTTGGGACGGTAATGAGGGTGTTGTATGTAACTACAAGCATAGTGCATTTACAACCGATATTGCGGTGCTTGACAAAGAGCGTGAAGCACTCGGCAGCATAAACCCGATTCCCTGGCAGACCGATACATCTGTCGGTGCAAAAGCGTGGGGCTATATCGCAGACGAAGAATACCGCAGCGGGGAGGAATTCATTACTGCACTCATTGATATTGTCAGCAAAAACGGTAATCTGCTTCTGAATGTTAATCCTAAGGCAGACGGTACAATTCCCGATGAAACCCAGGCAATTCTCAGAACAATCGGCAACTGGCTTTCAACCTACGGTGATGCAATTTATGCAACACGTCCGTGGACTGTTTACGGAGAGGGTGACACACAGAATTCCGGTGACAGCTATAAATACACAGGCAAAGATATCCGCTTTACAAAGAGTAAGGACGATAAGCATCTGTATATTTCAATTCTCGGTGAAGCAGAGAATAACACTGTCACTGTTAACACTCTGAACAAAAACCTCTGGAATGCGGATGAAATCGAATCCATTTCGCTTCTTGACGGAAAAAACCGCATTGAGCTTGATTGGAAGCAGACCGATTCTGCACTTGAAATTATTCTTCCCGAGGGCATTGACGGTGCCTGCTCGGTTGATGTAACCTTTAAAAATGACGGTACAATTCCGAAGCTTGTATTATCTGCTTCAGATATGATAAGCACCTTCGGTGAAACGGAATTTCTGCTTGATTTTACCGGCGGCGAGAGCATTCTTGTTTCAGAAATAGCTGCAGAAGCTGAAGGAAAAATCAAGGTATATTCCGACGGTAAACTTCTTTGCGAGATTGATGCAGCAAAAGAAGAATGGGCAATTAATTCCGGAATATCTGTTTCAGACGGAGTACATAAAATCACTTTTGATATTCCCGAAGGCCTGAATATTGAAAATTTCAGATTCTGCAAATCCAAATCTGCCGACGGACAAATAGAAGCAGAAAGCTGCGATTTATTAAAAGGTAGTGTCCGTGCAGAGCCTTGTGCTGAGGGTGGAGAAAACCTCGGCTATGTAGAAGAAGGAGATTATGTATGCTTTGCCGGAGTTGATTTCGCAGACGGTAAAGATAAAATAACAGTCCGCCTTGCAGGAAGCGGACAGAGCTGTAACATCCGGATTGACTCTCCCGACGGTAAAATCCTTTGCAAAGTCGGCGGTGAGGACACCGGTGGCTGGACCGAGTACAAATCCTTTGAATATGACATCCCTGAAACATCCGGTGTTCATAACTTGTATTTTACATACGATACCGGTGACAGTTCGCTGAATATCAACTGGTTTGAATTGTCATAAATGCAGTCATTTATTAGTCAGACAAATAAGAATTTGTAGGGATAAAAGCTATGATTAACGCTAATGAATACGGTTTTTCACCAGAAAACAACGCATATAAAAACTCCGAAGCTCTTCAGAAAGCGATTGACAACGGCGGAGTAATTGAAATTACCGCTTCAGGTATTTATAAAATATCCGAACAAATTGAAATCGGCGATAACACAAAGCTTGTGTTCCGTGAAGGAGTTATTCTTCAGCGTGAAGCAAGCGTGACGGGCATTAACGGTAATGCATTTATCAATAAAGGTGCACTTAAAGGCGAGTATAACCGAAACATCGAAATTATCGGACTGTATCTTGAATGCAATGGCATTGAAAGCAATGACTTTGGTGTGAACAGCCGTATTGCGGGATTGCGAGCACAGGTTGCAATGATTTACGTTGAAGATTTGATAATTGACGGCTTCCAATGTCACGGTTTACTTGAAAAAGACTATGCAATTCAGGTCAGCGCATTCAAAAATATTGTTCTAAACGATTTATACATAACAGGTAATAAAGACGGCGTTCATCTTGGTTGGGGCGACGAATTTGTTATAAGAAACGGCAAGTTCCGCACGTTCGATGACCCGATAGCACTCAACGCTTTTGATTACGCCACCTCAAACACACACGTAGGCTGGATTGAAAACGGAATAATTGAAAACTGCGTTGATTTGGATGATGAATCAACAACCGGATTCTTTTGCAGAATTCTTGGCGGTGCATGGTGCAGATGGTACAAAGGTATGCAAGTTCAGCACTCGGATACCGTTGCGGTTAACGGCAAAACATACCGTGTTCTGATGAATCCGAAAGATGGGAAACTTTACACATCCCACACACCGCCCGGCCATGAAAAAGGAATTGCGGAATATGACGGTATCAATTGGGTAGTTGTGCGCAATTCAGAAGAATTGGACTGTGGCTGCCGTAACATAATAATATGAAATTGCGCTCTTCAGAAAAAGCGTGATATAGGAATTGCGATAAGTCTTAATTACGACACCTATGCACGCAGTTATTATCCCGGTTGCGTCTGCACGCCTCAAAGCGGAATCACACTTGATAACATCGTTCTTGAAAATGATGTGGATATTCTGTTACATTCAACTTACCCTTCAGAAAACATAACGCTTAAAAACATAGATTTCAAAAACTCAAAGCTTTGTTTTGATATCGCAGAAAAAGCATACGAAGCTGTCTATCCGGAGGTTTTGATAAAAACAGAAAATGTTGTTTTTAACAAAAACACAATACTGACAAACCCAAAACATCCGATAAAAATATGCTCTATGAAATAATAAAGACAAATTCCAATTTGTCGAACAGAATACTTTAAACTGCTCTCATCCGAGGGCAGTTTTTTGATTGAATTGTGTGGTAGTGGTGTGGTATAATCAGGTTGATAAATAAGAATTTGCAGGTGAGTATATGAACGGTGTGAATAAAACACTGTATATCCCCTTGTACGGGAAGTCGTATGTGAGTAAGAAGGGGATAATTCTTGATGATAAAAAAGCGGAGCAAATATGGGACGCAGAAGAATTTCCACTCAAAGGAAAATCCAAGTCAAAATGGCTTGCCTATTATATGGGCACTCGTTCTGCCGTGTTTGACGAATGGTTGGCGCAACAAATGGCGAATGCACCGAATGCTGTGGTCATTCATATCGGTTGCGGAATGGATAGTCGTTGCATAAGAGTCGGAACGGAAAAACATAAGTGGTACGATGTGGATTTTCCGGAAGTTATCAGAGAAAGAAAACGCTACTATGCCGAATCGGATAACTACAAAATGATTGCAGGCGACGCAAGAGATTGCGATTGGTTGACCGCTATCGAGGAAAAGGAAACCGCCATTGTTGTTATGGAAGGCGTGAGTATGTACCTTACTGTCGATGAAATGCGAAATCTGGCAGATAGTCTGTGCAATCACTTTGAGAACCTGATGCTTTTGGTGGATTCTTATACTTCCTTTGCCGCTAAAATGTCAAAACGAAGAAATCCTATAAATGATGTAGGGGTAACCGAGGTTTATGGTATAGACAACCCGCAATCTTATCAATGTGAGGAACTGGCATTTGTAAAAGAGCATACAATGATACCTCAAAAATACATAAACGAATTAAGGGGTTTGGAAAGATTTATCTTTATTAAGCTTTATGCAGGCAGTTTCTCAAAAAAGTTGTATCGCCTGTTTGAATACCAAAAGAGATAAATGTCAAATTTCAATTTGCAGGTGTGTGTAATGGATTTAAAATTAAGAGAATTAACTCTTAAAAATGAGATTTTGCAAGTATACGAGATTTACAAACACTGTATGTTTATGCCTACCGAAGAAAAGTTTAATAAGAAAGCAGAACAATTTCTGAATAATAACTCTGTAAAAAGCTTTGCTTGTTTTAGTCACGGAAAGATTGTGGGTGTTATGGCTGTTTCTTTTATTGAACAGAAGAAAGTTGAGATATTAGGAATTGCGGTTGATTTATCTGCTCGTGGCAAAGGCATTGGTTCTTATATGATAAAACAAG
>JAGBSO010000022.1 GCA_017631795.1 Clostridia bacterium
TAACCTGAATGAGCAGTTCCGTTCATACCCATACCTGCTGCTGTGATTACGTATGTCTTACCTGCTTCGATTGATGTTGCCTTTGTGAATGTGCCGTCTGCTTCAGGAACATCGGGTGTAGGATCGGGATCAGGATCGGGAGTTACAGGAGTATCGGGTGTGGGATCTTCAACATCAACATTACCGTTTGCAACGTAGAGAGTTACATTATCTGCATTGCTGCTTGAACGTACTGTGAAGAGATTTGCAGTACCTGAAGCATTGTTGATACCGCCATTAACATCGCTGTCTGTATCCCATGCAAGGAACTTATCTGAACTTGCTGATGAAGATGCTGTTACAGACTTGAGTTTTGAACTGCTTAATGTCCAAGCTTCTGCTGTTGTGCTGAACTTGATACCGTTGTCACCGTTCTGACCTTCATAGAATGCTGCAAGGTACTGACCGTTGTTTTCATTCTTGAATGCAAAACCGCCGCTTACTGATTCTGCAGTCCAGAGCATATCTTTTGTAACTGTGCTTGTGATTTTATCATTTGAAGCTGTTACTGCTGTACCTGCAAAACCTGAATATGCATAATTACTGCTGTTAACATAACCTGAATGAGCAGTTCCGTTCATACCCATACCTGCTGCTGTGATTACGTATGTCTTACCTGCTTCGATTGATGTTGCCTTTGTGAATGTGCCGTCTGCTTCAGGAACATCGGGTGTGGGATCGGGATCAGGATCGGGAGTTACAGTACCTGAGCCAGTGCTTACATCAACTGTTACTGCTGTGCCGACTACTGATGCACTGCCGCTGTAATATGTAAGAGTAACAGCAGAACCGTCAACCTTAGCAACAAGTCCGTCTGCCTGAACAGCATGTGCATATGATGTGTTACCCATACAACCTGCTGCTGCGTATGTGAAGTTGATTTCTTTTTCTGAGCCTGAAGATGTGAGCTTGATTGTATCGCCTGCTAAATAAACTTCATCATAATGAGAGTCACTGTTTGTGTGATTATGTCCCCAGAGGAAGATAACATTGGGATACTTGTTAAGAACATCAAGAAGTGCCTGAGCATTTGATGTTGTTCTGTTACTGTCATAATGCAGGGGGAAATGAGACATAACAAAAACAGGCATAGTCTTTGCCACATTCTTGAGATAATTATCAAGATTTGTTATATCAGACTGATTAAAGCTCTGGCTCTGGCTTGCTGCACCGAATACATAGATAATATAATCGGTTGCTTCTTTTGTGTAGCCGATACCCTTGATCTTTTTTGCTGTCGCGTTTGAAGAACTGCTCTGACTGCCGTTCTGATGCTCATGGTTACCGTTGATAAAGATGCTTTCTGCAACCTTATCTGAACCGTCTACAACATCCATTACAGTCTGAACACGTGACCAGTATGTATCACCGTTTGTATTACTGTCACCGTTATCACCACAGAAGCCCATTACTTCAAATGTGCCGCCGATTATACCGGGGATATTTGCGAGCCAGTTTGTAAGGTTGTTTGCACCTGTGTCATTTGATGTTGCCGCACCGGTATTATGGATATCTGAAGTGAAAGCAAGATATGACGCATCTGCTGCCACTACAGGCATGTAACCGAAAGTGCTGACAAGCATTACGATTGCTACAAATAATGAAAATACTCTTTTTTTCATTTTTCAATCGTCCTTTCTTTTTGTTTTATGATGTTTAAGCATTCACCCGATTGTTTTTCAGACATACTGTTTTTTACGGAAAAAAATTGCGAAAATCTGCAACTTTTTTCTAAAAAAGGGTATACTGATCCCTTTGGTGATATATAACAACATATTAATTATACCCCTATTTGGTAAAATGTCAAGGAACATATAAATATTTATAAGTATTTAACATATTATAAAGAAAAAAATTTTGCATATATAACAAAATATATTTCAGTATATTTTATTATCAATATTTTGACTGATAAGTTTAATTTTCACTATTGAAATATCCTTTATTGTCAGTATATAATATAGAAAGACAAACACACACTGCTACATAATATTTTCAGAGGTATGATAACAATGATTATAACAAAAGATATCCGCTACATCGGTGTAAACGACCATAAAATTGATCTGTTTGAAGGACAATATGATGTCCCCAACGGAATCGCCTACAATTCCTATGCAATCATAGATGAAAAAATTGCAATTATGGATACTGTGGATGCCGGATTCACTCAGGAATGGATGGATAACATACAGAAAACTCTCGGAGACAGACTGCCTGATTATCTTATAATTCAGCACATGGAACCCGACCATTCCGCAAACATCATGAATTTTATAAACAGATATCCCGAAGTGAAGATTGTTTCATCTGCAATTGCATTCAAAATGATGAAGCAGTTTTTCGGCACAGATTTTGAAGATAACAGAATTGTTGTAGGCGAAAATGATACACTTTCACTGGGCAGACATGAACTTACATTTGTGACAGCACCGATGGTGCATTGGCCTGAAGTTATCGTGACATACGACAGCACAGATAAAGTTCTTTTCTCCGCAGACGGATTCGGAAAATTCGGAGCACTTGATGTTGAAGAAGCATGGGCTTGTGAAGCGAGAAGATACTACATCGGCATTGTAGGAAAATACGGTGTACAGGTGCAGAATCTGCTTAAAAAAGCTGCAAACCTTGATATTCAGATCATCTGTCCACTGCACGGACCTGTACTTACGGAAAATCTCGGATATTACATCAATCTTTACAATATCTGGTCAAGCTACAGACCTGAAGAAGACGGTGTTGTTATCGCGTACACATCCGTCTACGGCAACACAAAAAAAGCTGTTATGCAGCTTGCAGAAAAACTCAAAGAAAAAGGTTGCCCGAAAGTTACGGTCAATGACCTTGCAAGATGTGACATGGCTGAAGCTGTGGAAGATGCATTCCGTTACAGCAAAATTGTTCTTGCAACAACCACTTACAACTCAGATATATTCCCCTTTATGAAGGAGTTCATAAATCATCTGACAGAACGTAATTTCAGAAACAGAACAGTTGCATTCATGGAAAACGGTTCATGGGCACCTGTTGCAACAAATGTTATGAAAGGTATGCTGGAAAAGAGCAAAAACCTGACATATACCGCAACATCTGTCAGAATTATGTCTGCTCTGAATGAAGAAAGTTCTGCTCAGATTGATAATCTTGCAGATGAACTTTGCAAATAATACATCATTTGATTTTTACACAGAATATTCCCTGAAAATAGGTGAAAGCATTGGAACTTGTATTATTAACTGCTGTCGGTGTAGGCAGTGCAACCATTATAGGTTCGGTAATAGGCTTTATTTTTAAAAATATATCTCATAAATTTTCGGATATTGTATTATCCTTTGCCGCGGGTGTCATGCTTGCTGCTGCAGTGCTCGGTCTTATATTGCCGTCACTTGAATACGGCGGAAAATTCAACATTCTCATAACTGTTGCAGGAATTTTTGCAGGCGCATTATGTCTGAATCTTATAGACAAGCTCGTGCCGCATCTTCACAGATTGGCAGGAAACGATAATGAATCTCACAACAATGCAAACCTTAATAAAGTTCTGCTGTTTGTTACTGCGATTGCAATCCACAATCTTCCCGAAGGCATTGCTGCAGGTGTAGGTTTCGGCTCGAATGATACATCTCAGGCACTTATTATTGCAGGCGGTATTGCTCTGCAGAACATTCCCGAAGGAATGGTTATTATAGGGCCTATGCTCGCAGCAGGTGTTTCTCCGAAAAGAACATTTCTGTGTGCAATGATCACAGGTATTGTGGAAGTTATCGGAACACTTATCGGATATTTTGCGGTGAATATAGCATCAGCAATTCTTCCGTTTGCTCTTGCTTTTGCAGGCGGTACAATGCTGTATGTCATAAGTGACGAAATGATACCCGAAACACATGCTCACGGAAGTGAACGAGGTGCAACATACGCTCTGCTTGTCGGTTTCTGCGTTATGCTTGTAACTGATGTTCTTCTGAGCAAATAATAAACGGAGATAGAAAAAATGAAAAATTTTACAATAACAGCTCATACAGGATGCGAAAACACACCCGCCAATTCGCTTGAATCAATTAAAAAAGGAGCAGAATGCGGTGCAGACATTGTTGAGTTTGACATAAGATTTGATAACGACAACAATCCTGTTCTTTCACATGATGAACCCACAGGTGCAGAAGTAACTCTTGAACAGGCATTTGCTTTACTTGCAGAATATGAAAATCTTAAAGTAAATCTTGATATAAAATGCACAACAAATCTCAATGCGGTACAGTCTCTTGCTGAAAAATACAATCTCCTTGACAGAGCATTTTACACAGGTGTTTTTGTGGAATTCGTTGATGCTGTAAAATCGGACAGTCCGAAACTCCCCTATTTTCTGAACATAACAGATGTTATTCCGCCCGATGAACACACTGAAGAATATCTGGATTCTCTGGTAGAAAAAGTCAGAAGCTACGGTGCTTTGGGCATCAATTTCCATTTCGGAAATGCATCTGAAAAACTTGTTGAAGCTTTTCATAAAAATGGTTTGCAGGTTTCAATCTGGACCGTAAATGAAGTCGAAGATTTTAAAAGAATCATGAAATTCAATCCCGACAATATCACAACAAAAGTCCCGGGCATTGCAAAAACTCTTATATAAGCAAAAAAAAACGCACTTTTCAGTGCGTTTTTTCATTATGCAAATAATTTTTCAATAAAGTTTTTCAGTTCATCTTCTGAAGATGCGGAAAGTTTTCCCTGTGCGTAGTTATCTTTTCCGCCGCCTTTGCCGCTGAATGCTGAATTGAGTTCGGATACAAGATTTCTCACATCATTCTCTGCACTGCTGACGACATAAATATAATTGTTTTCGTCGCTCTTTGACAGAAGAATGCATTTTCTTGTGCCGTTTTCGATAAGATTATTCGAACACTCTCTCAGGTCATCATAAGACATGTTCTCATTTATCGCATAAGCACAGCCGTTTACAGTTACGGGGCTGAGCGATGCCAATGCAAGTTTTCTTGACATTTTGCCGTTTTCTGATTTGAGATTATTGGCTGTTTCCTGAAGTTTTTCAACAGACATTGCAATTGAATCACGTTTTGCGGAAAGCAGATTCATAACCTGTTTTACAGATGTATGAAGAGCTGAATAATCAAGAAAAGCATTGATACCTGCGACCATTTCAATTCTTGTGCCTTTTTTATGAGGGCAGAAATCTATAATTTTTATAACACCGATTTCACCTGTAAATGCAGGATGCGGTGCGCAACACGCACAACAATCAATGCCTTCAATTGTGATAAGTCTGATGCCGTCACGAGGTTCAATTTTACTTCTGTAATCAGTTGCTGCAAGTTCATCTTTTGTGGGATATGATGCTGTAATCGGTGCATTTTTATAAATCGCCTTGTTTGATTCAAGCTCGACCTTTGCAATATCATCTGCTGTGAGAGGTCCGCTGAAATCAACAGTCATAGTCTTTTCGCTCATATGGAAACCCACATTGTCATAACCGAAAAGGCTGTGCACAACACCTGAAACTACATGCTCACCTGCATGACTCTGCATTCTTTCAAACCTGAGCTCCCAGTCAAGCTCACAACAGACTGCATCACCAGTATTGAATGCTTTTTCTGTTTTATGGTAAACAATGCCGTCTTTTTCCTGCACATCAAGGACATTCACACCGTTTATAGTGCCTTTATCAGGAGCCTGACCGCCGCCTTCAGGAAAAAATGCGGTTTTATCAAGTACAACAAAAAAAGAACCGTCTTTTTCTTCGCAGAAAACTACATTTGCAGAAAAACTTCTGCAATATGCGTCTTTTTCAAATAGTCTTTCAGTCATTTTATCATTCCTTAAAACAAAACGGGAGTTTTCACTCCCGTTATTTCATTATTTAAGCTTATTTTCAAGAAGAGCTTTGATGACTGTGGGGTCACCTGCACCCTTGAGTTCTTTCATACAAGCACCGAAGAGTGCCTGAAGTGCCTTGACTTTACCGTTTCTGTAATCTGTGGCAGCCTGTGCATTGTTTGCGATAACAGCATCAACAATGCTTTCAACAGCTGATGAATCAACCTGTTTGTCAAGACCGTTAGCCTTGCAGAATTCTACGGGGTCGGCACCGTCTTCAATCATAGCGATAAGAACTTTCTTACCTGCATTTCTGTTGATCTTTCCGTCTGCAACCATCTTGATAACAGCAGCAAGGTTTTCTGCTGTGATATCAAGCTCAGAGATTGTCTTGCCTGCCTTACGGAGAATACCCATACAGTCTGTAAGGATATAAGCAGCTGTGTCTTTCATGTTACAGCCGAGTGCAACTGTATCATCAAGAAGTCTGAGAATCTTGTTGTTTGCAAGAAGCATATCAATTTCTTTATCTGAAATTCCTGCTTCTCTGTATTCTTCTGCCTTTTCGTCAACTGCTGTGGGCTTTGCAGCCTTGATTGCTTCAAGCCATTCGTCATCAATAACGATAGGCATAAGGTTTGCATCGGGGAAATAACGGTAATCTGCTTCTGTTTCCTTGTTTCTCATTGCAGATGTCTTACCTGTTACATCGTCAAATCTTCTTGTTTCCTGAACGAGTTCTTCTGTACCGAATTCGATTGCATCGATATGACGCTGTGATTCGTACTTGATAGCTTTTTCGATAGCTTCAAATGAACTCATGTTCTTGATTTCTGTACGAACACCGAATTCTTCACTGCCTTCGGGACGTACTGAAATGTTGACGTCGCAACGCATTGCACCTTCTTCACACTCTGAAATTCCGCCTGAACGGAACATATTCTTGAGTTTACCGAGGTAAGTTACAACTTCTTCAGCACTTCTGAAGTCGGGCTGAGTAACGATTTCGATAAGAGGCACACTTGTACGGTTGAAGTCAACAAATGATGAATTACCGCTGTGAACAAGTTTACCTGCATCTTCTTCCATGTGAATCTGCTTGATTCTGATATCACGGGGACCCTGTGAAGTTTTGAGTGATACAAGACCGTTTGTACAGATGGGATGATTGATCTGAGTGATCTGATATGCACAGGGAAGATCGGGATAATAATAGTTTTTCTTATCAAATGTTGTATAACGGCTGATTTCGCAGTTAAGCATAAGACCTGCTGTTACAGCGAGTTCAACAACTCTTTTATTCATTACGGGAAGCATACCGGGCATACCTGAACAAGCAGGGCATACGCAGTCGTTGGGTTCATTTGCAGCAGAGTGACCGCCGCATGAGCAGAATATCTTTGAAGCTGTTTCAAGCTCAACATGAGTTTCAAGACCGATAACTACTTCATAATTCATAATTATTCACCCTTCCCTTCTGCACTTGCACCGAGGCTGAGAAGTGTGCTTTCGCTGAAGTTCTTACCTATGAACTGAACACCTGATGTTACAAGCGCAGGTGCACCGATAAGGTTGGGAACACAAGTGAATACACTTTCTTCAAATACCTTGATAAATGCGTCATTTATATCATAATCTTCGTAAGATGTCTTACTGCATACAGGTGTGAGAACTGCAGCATATGATGCGAAAAGTTCTGCCATTTTTTCTGAAACAACACGGCGGACTCTGAGAGATTTATCAAAGCAATCCTTATATCTGTTCTTTGAAAGAACATCTGAACCGTAAAGAATAACTGTCTTTGTAAGGAAGTTGAAACCTTCTGTTCTTGTATTGACATAAAGCTCGTCAATATTTCTGTACTTTTCAGCTCTGTGGCCGAATTTTACACCGTCATAACGTGAAACATTGTTACAAGTTTCTGCACACATGAGAATCTGCCATGCTGTGTTTGCAAGGTCAAATACGTCAAGAGAAACTGTTTCAACAACAACACCGTCTGCCTTGAGTGCTTCTGCAACTGCAAGAACTTTTGCCTTTGCAGCATCATCTGCCTTATCAAGAAGCTCCTTGACGATGCAGACTTTCTTACCGTTTACGGCACTGATTGAATAGTCATATTTTTCTTCGGGAAGGCTTGTGCCGTCCTTTGAGTCATGACCTGCGATAACGTCCATAATCTCTCTGATGCCGTCTGCATTCTTTGCGTAAACTCCAAGCTGTTCACCTGATGCTGCGCATGAAATCACACCGTAACGTGAAACTGTTCCGTATGTGGGTTTGAGGAAATCAACACCTGAAAGTGCTGCTGCACGTCTTGTTGCACCGTTCATATCAACACCGAGTGCAGCTTTCACATCACCTTTTGCAACAAGTTCTGCTGCTGCACCTTTAAGATTGCCGTCCTGAGGTGCATAGTATGAAAATTCACCGACAAGGTCAAGACCGAACTCACCTGTTGCAGTTTTGCCTGAAACAGTGTAACCTTTATCCAGGAGTCTTGTAACTGCTTCAGCACTGAAAAGAGGCTTGAATCCTTCAAGAATTTTTGAACCTGCAGTAGCCACGGCATCTTTTACAAGAATTGTATCGTCAACGGCGATATTGCCGTTATCACATATCTTAGTAATATATTCTGTCATTTAAGCACACCTCACTTTACAAGTCTGGGTACCTGCCAGCTGTCTTCATTTCTTTCGGGAGCACCTTCAAGAAGGCTTTCTCTTGAGAAAGGCTGCTTGCGTGCATCTTCACGAAGAACATTTGTCATGGGCATTACGTGTACCATTTCTTCTGTATCTGTTGTGTCACAATCTGCAAGGATTTTTTCACTTTCTTTCATTTTAGCAAAAATGTCCTGCATAACTGCTTCTTCATCATCTGTGAGTGAAAGCTGATTGAGCTGCTGAGCGTTTGAGAATGTTGAACGCTTGCCTGAAGCTTTACTGCCGCCTGAAGTTGCTGCCTGACGCTGTGCAAGAGCACTGCCTGAGCCGAGAAGGTGAACATCTTCAAGCTGCTGATTTGTAACTTCTGAGGGAGCACCGAGAAGAAGATCCTGAGCATTATCGTTAAGGGGGAATGCAATAACATCAAGAATCTTTTCTTCATCAGTAAGAAGCATAACCATACGGTCAATACCGGGTGCCATACCTGCATGAGGAGGTGCACCGTACTGGAATGCTGTGTAAAGAGCATTGAATCTCTTTTTAAGCTCTGATTCGTCATAACCTGCAATATCGAAAGCCTTTTTCATGATTTCAATATCATGGTTACGTACAGCACCTGATGCAAGTTCAATACCGTTACATACAAGGTCGTACTGATATGCAAGAACTTCCGTGGGATCTTTTGTCATAAGAGCTTCCATACCGCCCTGAGGCATTGAGAAGGGGTTATGAGTAAAGATTGTTTCGCCTGTTTCTTCGTCATTTTCGTACATGGGGAAATCAACAACGAAACAGAATTCGAATGCGTCGTCATTTATAAGGTCGAGCTGTTCTTTCTTTGCAAGCCATGTTCTGATAAGACCTGCTTTTTTCTCTGTATCATTCTTCTTGTCATCACAGATGAAGAAGAGTGTTTCGCCTTCTTTTACGCCTGTGATTGAAGTGATTTCAGCTTTCTGTTCTTCACTCAGGAACTTTGCGATAGGACCTGCGAATTCACCCTCTTTGAGAGTGATATAACCAAGACCGCCGAGACCGACTTCTGCTGAAGTTGCATATTTGAGTGAATCTTCAAAGAATTTCTTTGACTTGCCCTGACAGGGAGCAACAATACCTCTTACGGGTCTGCCTCTGAATGCGGGGAAATTTACACCTGCAAAGAAATCTGTAAGGTCAACGATGATAAGGGGGTTACGAAGGTCAGGCTTATCTGAGCCGTATGTCATCATTGACTCTGCATATGTGATACGGCGGAAAGGCTTTGGAGTAACCTTTTTGTCTGAGAATGTCCTGAATGTATCATAGATAACGTCTTCACATACATCAAGAACTTCTTCCTGTGTTGCGAAAGCCATTTCAAAGTCAAGCTGATAGAATTCACCGGGTGAACGGTCTGCTCTTGCGTCTTCATCACGGAAACAGGGTGCAACCTGGAAGTATCTGTCAAAACCTGATACCATAAGAAGCTGTTTGAACTGCTGAGGTGCCTGAGGCAGAGCATAGAACTTGCCGGGGTGCTTACGGCTGGGAACAAGGAAGTCACGTGCACCTTCGGGTGATGATGCAGTAAGGATAGGTGTCTGCATATCAAGGAAGCCCTTGTCTTCCATCTTGTTTCTCAGATGGCGGATAATTCTTGAACGCATAACAAGATTGTTGTGATTCTTGGGATTACGAAGGTCAAGATAACGGTACTTAAGACGGAGTTCGTCTTTGCTCTGTCTTGAATTTCTTACTTCAAAAGGAAGCATATTCTGAGACTTACCGAGAATCTGAAGTGAATCGGCAACAAGTTCAACATAACCTGTTGCGATTTTTGTGTTTACGGTTTCTTCGTCTCTTTTTTCAACTTTACCTGTAACAGAAATAACTGTTTCACGGTTTACATTTTTAACCAATTCCTCATTGTGGATAACTACCTGTGTGACACCTGTGTAGTCACGAAGGTCAACGAATATAACGCCACCGTGGTCACGGACAACATCAACCCAACCTGCAAGACTTACAGTCTGACCGATGTGTTTGTCACAGATGTCGTTACAATACAAGGTTCTGTACATACAGCATTCCTCCCGTTTTGATTCAAAAATAAAAATAAGTCCCAAGGAATATTTTGAAAAATATTCCCGGGACGAGTAAAACAAAAATTAAACCCGCGGTGCCACCCGCATTGACGCACATATTGTGCATCCTCTTTTATATTAACTTGGGACATAACGCGAAGTGTTGCCGTTCTTACTACTCATCTCAGATGCGCTTTCAGTCGCTGACGCATCCTCCCTGACAGACTTTCCACAAAAGACGGGTCTTCACATAGATATTATATCAAAAAATTTATTTTTGTCAACTGTATTTTTTAACAGTATTCCGCAACAAATAAAAAATATACAAATTCTTAAAAAATTAATATTTTAATAAATAAAAATAAGTTGACAATACACAAATTACTTGCTAAACTGAAAATCAACAAGTAATTTTCAGGAGTTGTTTGTGCTATGTTAAAAGAAATAAATTTAGGCAAAGCAAAATGGATAGGAACATCCGAAAAATCTCTCCCTGTTGATATTCAGACTGCGATTGATTTCAAGGCTGATGAAAAGGCTGTGATCACAATCGCTTGCATGGGAACATTCAAGTTATATGTAAACGGTAAAAAAGTCAGCGATGACCTGTTTTTACCTCTTAATACAGACTTTGAAGAAAGATACAATATTGAATACGGTGACCTGCCTTTTGAAGAAAAACTGGCTCACAGACTTTACTGCCCTTATTATGATATCACCGAATATCTGAAAGACGAAAAAAACACAATAGATTTTATGCTGGCTCCCGGATTCTATGAATTCTATGAATACGGCACTGCAAAAATCAGCTGGAAAATTGATATTACAGGCATCAACGGTGAATCAAGACAGCTTGTTTCTGACGGCACGGAAAAATACAAAGAAATCTTTGTAAAAGAATCAAACATGATTACAGGTGAAACACATGATTTCACAGCAGACAACATACCCTGGCAGGATGTGAAAATTCTGACTTCTCCCGAAACACCTTTATATTTACAGGATTGCCCTGCAGACAAAATCGCAAGAGTGATAAAACCGAAATATCTCGGCAATAACATTTATGATGCAGGCGAAATCATGACAGGTTATGTTGTACTCAAAAGCACAAAGGCACAGACAATCAATGTCAGATACAGTGAGCTTCTCAATGAAGACGGCACTCTCAATGAAATGCACATTTATGACCAGCATACAACTTATATCACTGACGACAAAGAGCGTCTGCTTCATCCCGAATTCACATGGCTGTGCTTCAGATATTTTGAAGTGACAGGTGATGCAGAAGTTACAGAGTGTGCTGTCATTCACAGTGATGTTGAAGTTTCATCTGAATTTGAATGCAGCAGTGACATTCTCAACTGGCTGAGAAAAGCATATATCAGAACACAGCTTGCAAATATGCATTGCGGTATTCCTTCTGACTGTCCGCATACAGAAAGAAGAGGCTACACAGGTGACGGTCAGCTTACATGTGCAGCTTCAATGATGCAGCTTGATGCACAGAAATTCTATAAAAAATGGATAGCAGACATATGTGACTGTCAGGATCAGAAAACAGGTCACATTCAGTACACTGCACCCTTTGTTCCCTCAGGTGGAGGTCCCGGCGGTTGGGGTTGTGCTATCGTTATGGTTCCGTATGAATACTACAGAAGCTACGGTGACAAGGAAATTTTCACCGAAACATTCCCGAAGATGCTCAAATGGTTTGAGTATATGGAAATGCACAGCGAAAATGAACTCGTAACATCTGATCTTCCCGGTGTATGGTGTCTCGGTGACTGGTGTGCACCGTCACAGAATCAGCTGAACAAGCTCGACGGAATGATTATTCCCAGACCTTTTGTAAACACATACTTCTATGTCAAGGCAATGGAATTCTTCCTTGAAATCTGCGATGTCACAGGCAATACTGAACACAAGGCAGAAATTCAGAACCGCATAAACATCAAAAAGAATGCAATCACAGCAACATATTTTGATGAAGCAACAGGTGACTTTGCAAATAATGATCAGGGTGCAAACGGTTTTGCAGTAGACCTGAAACTGGGCGATGAACGAACATTTGCAAACATGATAAGCAAATACACAACCACAAAGAAATATGACACAGGTATTTTCGGCACAGATATCGTGACAAGAATCCTCTTTGAAAAAAACAGAGCAGATGTTGCATTTTCTCTGCTGACTTCAAAAGAAGATATCTCTTTCTACAATCAGATTCAGAACGGTGCAACAACACTTCTTGAATACTGGAACGGTGTCCGTTCACAGTGTCATCCCATGTTCGGTGCTGTTACAAAATATCTGTTTGAATATATTCTCGGTATCCGTCAGACAAAAAATTCTGTGGGCTATGATGAAATAATCATTGAACCTGTCTGCATGGAATATCTCCCGTCTGCAAAAGGCAAAATCAAAACAATCAAGGGCGAAATTGCGGTGGAATATGACGAAAAAGAAATCAGCATCATCTTACCTGAAAACATAAAAGCAAAACTCATTTCAAACGGTTCTGAATATGAGTTGGCAGCAGGACTTAATAATTTCAAATTCTGAATATAAGCACAGCAAAAGCGGAGTGAAAATTTCACTCCGCTTAAATTTATGCTTTTATTTAAAACTTAAAATATTTCTCTCTCTGTTTTTTCATTCTTCCGCTGATTGCATTAAGAAGTCTTTCTGCGTCTTCATCACCGCATGAATAATCCTTCATCAGTCTGCCTTCTTCAAAACAGAGTTCATCATGAAGCGGGAAAAACTCACGAAGAAGGAATGTTGCATATCTTACAAAACGCATTTCGCCGACAATACGAAGCTCCGTGCTGATTGAATCCACTGCAACCGAGTAGAAATCCTTGATTGAATAAACAATTCCTTCACGGGTGTTTTCGGGAGCAAAAACAATTGTTGAAGCAATGAGAGCGTTTCTGTTGTGAACGGATGAATGGCTGTCTGTGCTGCCTACGATGGGATATTTTCTGCCCTTTGCACGGTCTTCATAATATCTGATAGCCTGCCAACCGTTCTGTTCAAAATAATTCTCACCGCCAAGCACTTCAAAAGCATCAAAGGGCTGTGTTGCCATGATGTATTCTGTCAGGCTTTCAGGCACATGAAGAACATTCTGAAGCCAGTAAGGATGAGCAAAAATCCCCAGACCGTCTGCCTTTTTTATGTGATTGAAAATCCATACACATGCTGCATATGTAAACTTTTCGATTCCGTCGGGAATATCAAGTGTTTCAATAAGCTCATTGACCTGTCTTTTGTATTCATCAACAGAAATAACATCAGGGCATTCGCCGTCAAGTGAGCGCAGGTCTTTTCCGTCACCTACATCCATATGATGGTCACCGGGCATGAGTGCATTGACAGAGTATTTTCCGCCGAAGTTTACGATATGAATATCATTGCCTTCAAGATGAATTTCTTCACCTGTGACAAGGTTATATTCAATAGGCACATTTTTATAAGCATTCATTGCTTCAAGAGAGGGATAATAACTGTCATGGTCTGTCATTGCAAGGAAGTCATAACCGTTCTTTCTGTAATTTGCAGCAACGATTGCAGGTGACTGTTTACCGTCTGAACGGAATGTGTGCATATGCAGGTCTCCACGGAAAGGATATCTGCCGACAAGGTCTTCACCAAGTGAATAAACAGACAGTCTTACAACTCTTTTTCCGTCTTTTACGATGTCAACATAATGCTCCTGCTCGTCTTTATATGTATGAGTGAATCTGATGCATCCGTCTTCGCAAGGTGTGACTGTATATTCTTTAAGATTGTTTCTTTCGGGATATCTCTGTGAATTTCCTTCATTGAAAGCTCTGACCTGAATAGTATATTCACCTGAAAAAGCCACATGAAGTCCCAATGGCTTTATTGTTACTTCAACAGGCACATCACATCCGAAAACTTTCGGATAAATATCATAATTGGTAAGTTCAAGTTTTATCATAACCGAAAAACCTCCTGTTTATCTTGATATAGTCATAGTAACACAGTTTTTTATGAATGTCAAAATATATTATTATTAAATTATTTTACTTTTCTTTACACACAAGGATTGATATGCTATACTGTCAGCAGGAGATGATATAATGTCTGACAAACCTAAGAATCTGATACATAAAGCAAAAAATGCAGTCGGTCTTGCAAAACAATACTGGTCTGCACCTGCTAAAGGAAACTATATATCATATAAAGAAGTGGCATGTCTGAGCGGTGCAGGTTTCGGCGTACACTGGACAACACTTCTGGCTTCGATGATAGGTCTTAATGCCTCCAACTTCCTTGTCGGTGCAAGTATAGGTCTGAGACCTATGGACCTGCAGATAATGCTCAACGTTGCAAATATTATCGGTATCCCTTTGGGAATATTCAGAAGCTGGTATTATGACAATCACAATCTCAAAGGCGGTAAATTCCTACCGTTTCTGAGAATGACCGCATTGCCGACAGTCCTGATTTCGCTCATATTTGTGTGGCTTCCCTATGAGCGGATGGAATATACAGCAAAAGCTGTGGCTGTTGAAGTGATGTATATCCTCCTTAACATATTCCTTTGTTTATACAGTGAAAGCTACACATATTTCCAGCAGATTATAACTCCGAATGCTCAGGAAAGAGCCAACGTAATGAGCATATCGCAGGTTATATATTCAATGGCACCCACACTTTCCAACCTTTTCATACCAATGATTGCAGGTTGGACATGGGGTCTTAACAATATCTGGACATACAGAATAATATATCCGATATTCACAATAATAGGTCTTGTTTTCAGTATCGTATTCTTCCGCAAAGTAAAAGAAAGACTGATTTTGCCTAAAAAGAAACCTGAGCCTGTGCGCATGATGGATGCAATCCGTGAAGTTGCAAAAAACAAGTATTACTGGATAATCCAGTCGGCAGGATGGGTTGTTTTCCTTGAAAGCGGTTTCGGTGTTATCCTTGGATGGTCTTTCGTTTATGCATACGGCGGTCAGTATCAGACGTCATTGGGTCTTGTAAACACAATCATAGGCAATGCAGGTCTGTGGGCAATGCTTCTGACTCCCCTTGCCATAAAATTAATGGGCAAAAGAAATCTGCTTATCACGGCAAATGCAATAAACATCATTGTTATGATTGCGATGTATTTCTCATACAAGAATCTCATTATCGTCTGTATTCTGTGGTATCTGAACACATTTATAAACACATTCTGGAACATTGTACAGCACAACATCAGTGCAGACATGAAAGACTACCATCAATGGAAAACAGGTGTCAGAATTGACGGTCTTTTCGGACCTCTCGGCATGATAGGTACTGTTATCGGTCTTTTCACAGGTCTTGTATACCCTGCTATTTATGAAAAAATGGGACTTCTTGAAAACTACGATGTGCTGTATGATGACAACATCAGAAACAATCTGTTTGAAGTGCTGATTCTTCTGTCTGCAGTCGGTGCTCTTCTTAACCTTATCCCCTTCTGTTTCTACAATCTGACAGAGAACAAGCATAAAGCTTATGTTGATGTTCTGAAAGTCCGTGCGATGTTTGAAAATCATTATCTCGGCGAACTTGAAGACTACGAACTTGAAGACGCCATGGAAGTTATTATTCAGGCAAAAGAGCTTTACGGCAATGAAAAATTATCCATAGATAAATCTGGTCTTTATAACGCAAGAAAGATGCCTAAACATACGGATGAAGAAAAGTACGCACGTAATAACGCTATCAAAGAAGCAAAGCAGAAAATCAGAAGCATAAAAGAAACAAATCTTGCAATCGAAAGAGCTCCCATCATCATCGAAGATCTTGAAAAATTCAGCAGTGAATCTGCAAAAGCAAAACTCGAAGCTGCAACGGAAACAATGGCAAACGGAAAGATTTACTATTATGAAAATGCCCGTGCAGAATTAAAATCCGCACGACGTCTTCCGAGAAAAACAAAAGCCGAAAAGGAAATCCGTTCAGATGCAATAAAACTTGCAAAAGTAAAAAAGGAATCAGCTTCGCTTATCCGTAAATACGGTCTTGAAAACATAACACAACCCGATGATTCAGTCAAACAGGAATTACTTGACAGAGAAACATCAAGTTTTGCTGAAAGCATGAAGACAAAACAGCAGTTGCGTCAGCACCTGAAAAAAGAATCAGTATATTCAAGAATCATAAAACCGTACAGCGATGCGGAAAGCCTTCTGGCTCAGGCTGAATATTATGAGCATTATGAAGAGCTTGAGCGCAGATATCACGCATTACATCAGTAAATAAAAGAATTGCCGGCATTTCTCTGCCGGCAATTTTCTTTTCTGCTGTTATTTAATTCCTGCCAGATATTCTTCTGCAAAGAATGCAGCAACAGCTCCGTCCGCAACTGCAGTCACAATCTGACGCAAAGCCTTTGTCCGCACATCGCCGACTGCAAAAACTCCCGGTATATTTGTTTTTGTTGATTCATCTGCAGAAATATAACCGTCTTCCGTAAGCTCAAGTTTATCTCTTACAAGCTCAGTTGCAGGAATTCTGCCGATGCTGATAAAAACACCGTCACATTCTGCAACTGAAACATCTTCTGTTACAAGATGTTTAACATTTACGCCATTAATTTTATTGCCGTTATGCAGTAATTCTGTCACAACAGTATTCCAACGGAATTCAACATTTTCCGCATTCAGCAACGGTTCATGATAAATTTTCGTAGCTCTTAATGTATCACGTCTGTGAACAAGAATAACCTTTTTTGCAATCTTGCTCAGAAGCAACGCATCTGCTGCTGCAGAATTACCGCCGCCGATGACAACAACAGTTTTATCTTTATAAAACATACCGTCACATGCGGCGCAGTAATTCACTCCCCTGCCGACAAATTCAGCTTCATGTTCAAGCCCGAGTTTTCTCGGATTTGCACCTGTTGCAAAAACAACAGTCTTTCCGTAATACACACCGTCACTAGTCGTGATTTCTTTTACATTACCGTCAAGTTCAACCGAAAAAACATCTGCAAGTTCCGTTTTGACTCCGAAACGCTCAGCCTGAAGCTGCATATTTTCGCCCAATGTGAAGCCGTCAACACCATACACAAAACCGGGATAATTATCTATCTGTTCTGTCAGAGCCATCTGACCGCCCGCAGAGAGTTTTTCAAGCACAACAACACTCATTCCTGCTCTTGCAGCATACAATGCTGCTGTATATCCTCCGGGACCGCCGCCGATGACAATCATATCATATATCTGCTTCACATTGTTCACCTTACTTCCCGAGAGATTCATTTATAAATTCTTCGATTCTTGCCTTTGACTGCGGTGCAACGATTGATCCTGCAACCTTTCCGTTGTGATACAGCACAAGTGTCGGTATCACTTCAATTCTCTCCTGTTGAGCAAGGAACGGTTCATTGTCGATATTCACCTTTGCAACAACAATATTGTCTCCGAATTCTTCTGCAATTTTCTCATAAGCAGGACCGATTCTGCGGCAATATCCGCACCACGGTGCCCAGAAATCCACAAGCACGGGTTTATCTTCGTTTATAAGTTTCTGAAAATCCTGATAGTTTATATTTACTGATGCCATAATTACGGCTCCTTTCGTTTCTGTTTTGTGATTTTATTATAACCCTTTTGCAGGATTTTTTCTGTGACTTTCTCACCAAAGGTTGAAGTTTCCTGTTTTTTTGTTTATAATAAAGTATAAAGAATCATGAAAGGGGTATGTGTGTGGATTTTTCGTTATATCTTCCCTTCTGGAACAAGCTGACCGAAACACAGCAAAAACGGATTTCTGATGTTCTCGAATACAGACAGGTTGCAAAAGGCACCCGTATTCACGACAGCAGTTCGGAATGTCTGGGACTTATCATTGTTCATTCAGGGCAACTGCGCACATATATCTTATCGGAAGACGGCAGAGAGATAACAATCAGCCGACTGTTTGAATATGATTCAAGTCTGCTGAGTGCATCATGTGTTATGCCTGATATGCAGTTCAACATAATGATTGAAGCTGAAAAAGACAGCAGTTTCTGGTCTGTGCCTGCATGTCTTTTCAAGAATCTGACAGAAGAATCCCTTGCTGTTTCTCAGTATTCTCAGAATCTTCTGAGCAACAATTTTTCTGAACTGATGTGGCTGATGGAACAGATAATGTGGAAAAGCATGGACAAACGCCTTGCTGAATTCCTGCTTGATGAAATCAGGCTTGAAGAGTCAGACACACTGAAAATAACTCACGAAAAAATTGCAAACCATCTCGGCACGGCAAGAGAAGTTATCACAAGAATGCTGAAATATTTTCAGAGTGAAAACATGGTAAAACTGACACGTGGTGCTATTGAAATCACTGATAAAAAGAAATTAAATAAACTCGTTAATTCATAAAAAAGGAATGGTAAAGTTATGACAAAACAATTATCTGCTTCACTGATGTGCGCAGATCTTATGAATCTTCAGAAATCTGTTGATGAATTAAAAAAAGCAGGCATTGATTATTTACATATCGACATCATGGACGGAAGTTTTGTTCCCAACATCACTCTCGGTTTTGATCTTATAAATGCAATAAAAGCAGTTACAGATATCCCCCTTGATATACACATGATGGTGAATGAACCTTCAAAGTTTTTTGACATGATGAAACTCGATGAAAATGATATCATATGTGTTCATTATGAATCTGATATTCACATACACAGAGTTCTTTCTCAGATAAAAGCAAAAGGATGCAAAGCAGGTCTTGCACTGAATCCGCAGACTCCCCTTGAATCCGTAAAATATCTGACAGATTATATTGACATGTTGCTTGTTATGACAGTAAGCCCCGGTTTTGCAGGTCAGAAACTTTTTGCTGCTGCAGAAAGAAAAGTTGCAGATGCACGCAAACTTCTTGATGATGCGGGATTCGCTGATATGCCGATTGAAGTTGACGGAAACATCAGCATTGAAAACGGAAGAAAATTGAGTACCAGCGGAGCAGATATTTTTGTTCTCGGAACAAGCAGCCTTTTCTTAAAAGATAAAGAGCTGAGTCAGGCAGCTCAGGACGTCAGGAGTGCATTGAATGTTCAGTAATTTTCATACTGCAGTTGTGGGCAGTATCAATATGGATATGATACTCAGAATGAATAAAGTTCCCGATGCGGGAGAAAATCTGCTGGGCACATCATACGGATATGCAAACGGCGGAAAAGGTGCAAATCAGGCTGTCGGTCTGGCACGTCTCGGTGCACCCACAAAACTTATAGGCAAAGTTGCTGACGATGAAAACGGCAGAAAACTTCTTAAAAATCTGCAGGGCAACAACATTGATATTTCGGGAGTTTCAACAAAAGGCTCACAGACAGGTCTTGCGGCAATTATTCTTGATGCAAACGGCAACAACAGAATTGTTGTATACGAAGGTGCAAATGCTGAAATTGATGCAGATGAAGCTGCATCACAGATCACAGATGACCTTGACTTGCTTCTTCTTCAATTTGAAACAAGCGAAGATGTTGTTATCAAATGTGTAAACACTGCCGTTTCAAAAGGAATAACCACTGTTGTGGACTGTGGTCCTGCCAAAGAATTCAATCTTGAAAATATGCAGGGTGCGACAATCATTACTCCCAATGAAAGCGAAACGAAAGCATTGACAGGAATTTATCCCGACAGTGAAGAATCAATACTCGAAGCTTCTCAGATTCTTATGACAAGAAGCAAAGCTGAATACATTGTGTTAAAGCTCGGTTCGAGAGGTTGCTCTGTGTGGGACGGTAATAAACTGACACTTCTGCCCGCTTACAAGAGCAACGTTGTTGACACTACCGCTGCAGGTGACTGTTTTACGGCAGCAATGGCTCTTGAATATCTTCGCAGCGGTGATATTCTTTCAGCATGTGATATGGGCAACAAGGCAGGCAGTATATCTGTAAGCCGTATGGGTGCAGATGCATCAATGCCTGATGTTTCGGATATTCTGAATTTCAACAAAAATTAAAAAGGAGTAATAACAATGAAAATCTTTTCACTTTTCATGTCTTTTATTATGACATTTTTCAGTTTTTATTTTTATGCATTCTTTGACCTGTTCAAAGGAATAAGCACCGCAGAAATTACTGTTGACACATCAGAAACCGGAAACACAATTCCCAATGTTGTTGACAACATCAATATCTGGCATATGGGCAATTCTTTTTACAATGCTCAAAGAAACGAAAAATATGATGTTTTTGAATTTGTAAAATATGTTCAACTCATGCAGTGTACAGGCGGTACTGCAGACAGAGATCTTTTTGAAAATCCCGAAGACAGAACAACTTTTACAGACTATAAATTTGATACACTTATCGAAAACTGCAGAGGTATTCTTAATATTGGTGCTAAACCACACCTGAAACTCGGCGGTGTGCCGATCAAATTCACATCTGATTATGAGCTTGGCGGTTTTGATATGAATGTGTATCCGCCCGATGACTACAATGTATACTATGATTACATAAAAGCAATTGCACAGGCTCTTGTTGATGAATTCGGCATTGAAGAAGTCAGAACATGGCGTTTCGGATGCATGACCGAATATGAAAATGAAGCATGGTTCAAGGCTAAAAGCGGAGATCCCGAAGAAAGTGCCGAAGCATACTGTAAACTTTATGATTATACGGTTCAGGCTCTTATTGATGTTATCGGTAATGATGTTTTTGTCGGTGCTCACAGTATGACAGTAACGGAAGGTCTCTGGGATGAGGAAATATTCATTCGTCATGTTGCAGAAGGAACAAACTATGCCAACGGCGGCAAAGGCACAAGAATATGTTTCCTGTCAGCTTCTTTTTACGACTCAAATCCCGGTAAATTCACAAAAGGCTATACTCTGCCCGAAACAATAGATTATATTAAAAGCACAGCCGAAAAATACGGACTTGACAATCTTATTTACGGAATCGACGAAGGCAGAATTCTCAGCGGAAATACAAGCGGTAAAGACAGCGATCAGCTTCTGAACAGAACAACCGGCTACACATGGCAGGCTGCTTATGATGCAAGACTTTTTGCTCAGGCAATAAATTCAGGTGCTGATTATTTCTCATCATGGAACTTCCTTACAAACGGAAACTTTGACGGATATCCGACAATCAGTTATCATGTCGCAGAGAATCTTGCAAAATTTGAAGGCTTCAAGATTCTTTCAGCAGAACAGAAAGAACTGAAAACAGGTGTTAAAGTCGAAATAGGAAATCTTGTTGCTGTCGATGAAGAAACAGGCTTGATCCGTGCAATGGTTTACAATTTCAAAAATGATCCTGATTTCAGCAAAAAGGCTGATATAACAATCAACATTCCTGCAGAAGACGGTAAGAAATTCAGAGTAACACAGTATCTTATCAATGATGACTGTAATTTCTTCGATGAATGGCAGGAAGACAGAAAAACATATAACATCACAGATGATTGTTTCTCATGGTCACCCGATGATCCGTGTATTGACAATATTACAACATTGTCCGATCCCGAGGCAATTGAAATTTATCAGACAAACCTCCGTGATAAATATGAAAAATGCGCTGAACTTTCACCTTCTGAGTATGAAGCAGTTGCAAGCGAAGGTGTTTTAAGTCTGAATATCATGCTTGATGCAAGCAATGTTGTTTTCTTTGAAATTGATGAAATAAAGTAAAAATGAACTCCGTACAGTTTTATACTGCACGGAGTTTTTTTGTTTATATTCAGATTCTTGCCACACCTGTTTTTCGTGCAGCATCTGCAACCGCATCTGCAACTGCTTTACCCACACGGGGGTCAAATGCCTTAGGAATGATATAATCGGCAGACAATTCATCATCGCTGATAAGACCTGCAATGGCATTTGCCGCTGCCATTTTCATTTCCTCATTGATTTCACTTGCACGCACATCAAATGTGCCTCTGAAAATACCGGGGAATGCAAGCACATTGTTTATCTGATTCGGATAGTCAGAGCGTCCTGTTGAAATTACCTTTGCACCGCCGAGTTTTGCATCATCAGGGAATATTTCAGGGTTGGGATTTGCACATGCAAAAATAATCGCATCACTGTTCATTGTTTTTACCATATCTGATGAAACAATACCCGGTGCTGAGAAACCTAAGAATACATCTGCACCGACCAAAGCATCGGCAAGTTTACCTGTGAGTTTTTCTCTGTTTGTGAGAGTTGCAAGGTGTGCCATATGTTCATGAGGAATATCTGCTGAGCCTTCGCACAGAATTCCGATTTTATCGCAGAGTGTGATATTTTTAAAACCCGCCGCAAGAAGAAGACGGCAGACAGATGAACCTGCAGCACCGATACCGTTTATAACAACTTTTGCCGTTTCTTTATCTTTGCCCACAAGTTTAAGTGCATTTGTAAGACCTGCAAGAACAATAACAGCAGTACCGTGCTGGTCATCGTGGAATACTGGAATATCGCATTTTTCTTTGAGTTTCTGTTCGATTTCAAAACATCTGGGTGCAGAAATATCTTCAAGATTTATTCCGCCGAAACTGCCTGAAATATTATAGACAGTCTGAACGAATTCATCCACATCCTTTGTTTTCACACAAAGAGGGAAAGCATCAACACCACCGAAAGACTTGAACAGAACACATTTGCCTTCCATAACAGGCATACCTGCTTCAGGACCGATATCACCAAGCCCCAGCACTGCACTTCCGTCTGTTATAACAGCACAAAGATTGTGTCTTCTTGTCAGCTCATAGCTTTTATTTACATCTTCTTTTATTGCAAGACAAGGCTCGGCAACACCGGGTGTATATGCAAGGGATAAATCATCCTTTGTTTCAACAGGCACTGTTGCCACAACTTCTATTTTGCCTTTCCATTCGCCGTGAAGACGAAGTGATTCTTTTGCGTAATCCATAATTTACTCCTTAAACCATTTTTGCAGGGTCAACTGCTTCATCATATTCTTCTTCACTCAGGATTCCCTGCCCTACAACGGATTCTCTGAGTGTGATTCCGTTCTTATGTGCATATTTTGCAGCTTCTGCCGCCTTGTCATAACCGATTTTCGGAGTAAGACAAGTAACAAGCATAAGTGAACGGTCAAGATATTCTTTCATTTTATCTTCATTTACGGTGATACCGCAAACACAATTATCAGCAAATGAATTCATAACATCAGAAAGCAGATTTACAGACTGAATGAAGTTATAAGCACACACAGGCATAAAAACATTGAGTTCAAAATTGCCCTGAGAAGCAGCCATTCCGACTGCAACATCATTACCCATGACCTGCACAGCAACCATTGTGACAGCTTCACACTGAGTGGGATTGACTTTGCCGGGCATGATTGAGCTTCCCGGTTCATTTTCGGGAATATTCAATTCTCCGAGACCACAACGGGGACCTGCTGCAAGCCAGCGTATGTCATTAGCAATCTTCATAAGATTTGCTGCAAGTGATTTAAGTGCTCCGTGTGCAAAAACAAACGCTTCTTTACCTGTCAACGCACGGAATTTATTTTCATCGGGAATGAACAATGTATCAAGAAGTACTGTAAGCTCCTGACAGACATTTTTGTCAAATCCTTCGGGAGCATTGAGTCCCGTACCGACTGCAGTACCGCCGATTGCAAGTTTTCTGAGTTTTTCAAGAGACAGAACAATCATATCTCTTGAATTTTCAAGAAGTCCTCGCCATCCGCTGACTTCCTGCGAAAATTTCACGGGAGTTGCATCCTGCAGATGTGTTCTGCCGATTTTTATAATATCGGAATATTCATTTTCAAGCTTTATAAAAGCACTTATCAGTTTATCTGCCGCAGGTAAAAGACTTTTCTCTATGGCACACAAAGCTGCAATATTCATGGCTGTGGGGAATGTGTCATTTGAGCTCTGACAGGCATTGACATCATCATTGGGATGAAGAATTTTTTTACCTGCTTTCTGATTTCCCCTGTTTGCAATCACTTCATTGACATTCATATTTGTCTGAGTGCCGCTTCCTGTCTGAAAAACAGACAATGGAAAATTATCGCTTAATTCACCGCTGAGAATCTCATCACAGACGGCATCAATAAGATTTGCTTTTTCTTCCCGAATTCTGCCTGATTTGCCGTTTACACGTGCACAGGCTTTTTTAAGGGATGCAAATGCAGAAATAATCTCCTTTGGCATTTTTACATCGCCGATTCTGAAATTCTGCAGACTGCGCTGAGTCTGAGCACCCCATAAACTGTCCGCAGGCACCATGATTTCACCCATGATGTCTTTTTCAATTCTGAAATCCATATTTTACACCTCAATCATATATGACATTATACTCTATTGAAAGATAGTATGCAAGTATATTTATCCTGTTTTTGATTCTGACAAACACACCCGTATAAAAACCTCCTGCGTCAGCAGGAGGTTTTTACTGTGTTCAGATATTTTCTTCAGTTATTCTGTTCAGATAATTTTCAAATACAGATTGTTTAAACGGCACAGATGAAACCCTGATGTATTCGGTTTTGCCATTGCCGGTAACAGTAAGATAATCCCTGTAATACAGATTTTCTTTAACAACATTTCCGTTTTTTACAAAAACAGCACCGCCTCTGCTGCCTGTTTCAGGAAGCTCGGAAACAATTGCTTCAAGAAGTGCTTTCATACACAGAATCATATCCTTGTCACGGAAATAATCTGAAAGAGACCTGTGTTTTAAAGGATACGAACCGATAACTGCATTAATTTCATCCAAAAGAGCAATGCAGCCTTCGTAATCCCTTCTGAATGATGCAACTTCACTCATTTTCTTTTTCAGATATGAGTAATCAACCGTACTGTCTTCAACAAAGTCTGAAAGTTCATGGGCATCATAAAATGCAAAATCATTTTCTGACAAATTACAAGTTGCTTTATTTTTTATGTGTCCTGATACAACAAGACCGCCTACCTGAGTATCATTGAGCGCAGAGCCGCCCGGTCTTGAAAGTCCGAAAGTTCCTGCTGCTTCACCAATAACATAAAGGCCTTTTATATCGGTTTCAAAATTTTTGTCTGTATAGACACCACCGTTATTGTGCTGAGCACAAACCGCAATGCGAAGTTTTTCACTGTACAGATCTATACCCTGACGAGCATATACATCTATAGCTTTCCGGTTGAGTTTTTCAAGCCTTTCAACAGGTGTGTCTGCAAGACAATCTGTGTTCTCTATATATTCCCTTGCTTCTTCACAAAGCTTTTCAAAACAAAAATCTGCAGGATTTTTCCTGTAATCAAGATATACAGTTCTGCCTTTCTGCTTTTCGCTGTGAACAGCAATATCGATCTGTGAACTCTGCTCTGATCTCGCAAAAGAAAACGGCCACTGATAACCTTTAAGAAAAACATAACTGTATGCTTCGTGAATATTCGTAAAGTAATCCTTAAGAAATTCTGTTTCATTTCCGTTTTCATCAACGCTGACAAAACGAGGAATAACCTGCATAAAGCTGCCCGAAACATTCCAACGGAAATCAACAGACGCCATTCCGTACTGCCATTGTGTAAAATTACACATCCGCACACCAGCCTCAAGAAGTACACCTGTCATTCCGTGCTGTGATTCGGGATAAACACTGTCTTCGTATATACATGACGGTGCACCTGTTGCACAGATTACATTTTCCGCAAAAAATGTTTCTGTCTGATCTGTTTCTGTATTCAGCACAGCAACACCTTTTACCGTGTTATTATCATTTAAAATTTTTATGACCTGTCTGTTGTCAAAAAGTTCTGTTTTATTTTTCTCAAGCACAACATTCTCAAGTTTCTGCGTCATGAATCTGGATGTGAGCGGTCCGACTGAAGTTGCACGCACGGTATCATCATGGTCAGTTTTATAACCGGGATAACCGCCGAATTCATCAGTCGGGAATGCAACACCGTAATCACAAAGACGAAGAAAACACCTTGTGCTGTTTACAGCTTCAAGATACATTTTCTCTCCGTCACATGAACCGCCTGCAAACATATCCGACGCCATTTTATAGGGACTGTCCGGAGTTATTCCGTCCATAGAAAGTTTATAATATGTCTGCTTATCACTGCCTGTATTCCGTGAAGTGCCCCAGAATCTGTTTTCTGTGATTATTGCAATATCATCTGTGCCGTCTCTGAAAAGCCAATCGGCTGCGCTGTATGCTGCAGCACCACTGCCTATAATCAGTGCTTTATATATCTTTTTCATAAACGCCTCACATTGAAACCGCCGTCACAATCGATAACTGTGCCTGTGCAGAAATCAAAATTACCTTCGGCAATTGCACCGACACACTTTGCAACATCTTCCGGTTTACCCATTCTTTTTATCGGAGTTATTCCCTCTGAAATAAGTTTTTCATATTTTTCTTTTACTTTTGATGTCATATCAGTTTCAATGATACCGGGTCTTATTTCAAGAACACTTATATCATATTCTGCAAGTCTTGCAGCAAAAAGCTTTGTAATCATTGAAATGCCTGCTTTTGAAACGCAGTATTCACCTCTGTTTACGGAAGCAGTATAAGCTGACATGGAAGAAATATTGACAATTCTTGCTTTTTTGTTATTTACAAGCAAAGGCACAAATTTCTGTGTAACAAAAAAAGTACCTTTTAAATTTATGTCTGTAAGATAATCAAAATCATCAGGCGTAATTTCAAGAATATCTTTTCTTTCCCTCGGAGCAACTCCTGCATTATTGACAAGAAGCGAAAGCTTTCCGAATTTTCTTTCAACAAATGAAACAAGACCGTTTACATCTGAATCATCTGAAATATCACAAGAAACAAAGAATATTTTTTCATTATATTTTTTTTCAAGATCTTCAAAATCACTGTTTCTGCTTCTTGCAGAAACAATTACCGTAAAACCTTTTTCAAGAAGTTCTTCTGCAATGGCTTTGCCTATTCCTCTGGTTCCACCTGTTACAACAGCAACCATATTTTATTCCTCCTCAATCTTTTTTGGGAACATATTCAACAATTCTGTTATTCTTTATTTAATTTATCATTTTGCAATTGAAATTACAATGGTATTGAACAAAAAAATATATATTTTACAAAGTTCTTGCATAACTATCCGGCATTCAAAATCATTTTGATATTGTGATTTTAATTCTGATGTGTTAAAATCAATACAAATACAGCTTAAAAACTGATCAGGGAGGTGACGGTCTGTGGCTGAAATTTTTCACAATACAGGTATACTCGCCCATGTAGACTCAGGTAAAACCACACTTACCGAGCAATTACTGTTTCTGACAGGTGCTATCCGTAACGCAGGCAGTGTTGATTCAGGTACAACAGCAACAGACAGCCTTTCTGTTGAAAAACAAAGAGGCATTTCAGTGCGCACTGCAACTGCAACAACAAAATGGAAAGACGTGACAATCAACATAATTGACACACCGGGTCATATTGACTTTGCAGGCGAAGTTGAGCGTGCACTTTCGGCACTTGATTATGCCGTTGTTATAGTTTCTGCTGTTGAAGGTGTACGCGCCCATACAGAGAATATACTGAAGTCACTTGATGCGGAAAATCTGCCCAGACTCATTTTTATAAACAAAGTCGACAGAGCAGGTGCAGATGTTTCAAAGGTTATAAAAGAGCTTGAAAGCATCTCTTCTCAGACACATATTATTCTTTCAGATATTGAAAATGAAGGAACAGAAAACTGCTCTGTTTGTGCTACAGATGAAAAAACATTCTGCTCAAGAGCTACAGAGACTCTTGCCGACATTTCCGATGAAGCTGCTGAAATTTTTCTCAGTGACGATGTACTTGCGAAAGAAAAAGCAGATGAAATCATACGCAAAGAGATCGCGGACTGCCGATTGACTCCTGTTGTTTTCGGCAGTGCAAAATACGGTGTCGGAGTAAAAGAACTTGCAGATATTCTTATTGAATACATGCCCGATTCATCAAGAAGAGCAACAGATAATCTGTGCGGTATCATATTCAAAATTGAACATGACAAATCTCTGGGTAAAATTTCACACATACGTCTTTTCGGCGGTGAAATTTCAAACAGAGATGAAGTTGAATTATTTGCTCCCCAAAAAAATCAGATTGCGCAGTCTGATGCGGTTGAAATTGAAGAATCAAAAAAAATAAAAGAAAAAGTATCTCAGATAAAGAAATTCAGCGGAGCTAAAAGTACCGATACGGGCATCATCCGAAGTGGTGATGTTGCTGCTGTCTGTGGTCTTCCGTCTGCAAAAAACGGTTTTTATATCGGCACTCCCATGCAAACGGAAGATGCAAATCTTGTAAATCCGTTTTTACGTGTCAGAGTTACTCCTGCAGATTCCGACCCGCTGAAAATCCCGGCTCTTGCCGCTGCACTGAATGAATTATCAGACGAAGAACCTTACATGAATGCCAAATGGGAAAACGGTCAGAAAGAAATAACAATCAGCACAACAGGCAGAATCCAGCTTGAAGTCCTTTCAAATCTTCTTAAAGAAAGATATAATCTTACTGCTGATTTTTCTCCTCCGACAGTCATTTACAAAGAAACACCGTCTTCAGCCGGCACAGGTCTTGCAAGATATACAATGCCGAAACCTTGTTGGGCTGTTGTTGAATTCAATATTGAACCGATGCCCCGAGGATACGGAGTTTCATATCACGGTAAGCTCCCGAACAACCAATGTTTTTATCGTTATCAGTCACATATCCGTACTTCTTTCGGCAGATGCCTTGAACAAGGTCTTTACGGCTGGGAAGTAACTGATTTCAGATGCACTCTGGTGGGCGGTGAACATCACACAATTCATACACATCCGCTTGACTTTTTTGTATGCACACCGATGGCATTCATGAACGGACTTACTCAGACAGGCTCAACAATTCTTGAACCTTTGCTCAGAATCCGTGTTGTAGCACCCGAAGATTTCCAGGGAAAAATTTTCTCCGAAATCGTCAAAATGGGCGGTGAATATGACACTCCTGTTATACGTGCAGGGATTATTACAATTGAAGCTGTTGTACCCGTTGCAACATCAATGACTTTCCCCGAAAGATTGGCAGCACTCACATCAGGCAAAGCCGTACTTTCACAGGTATTCCACGGTTACAGAGAATGTAACGACGGAATTGAACATACAAATCCCAGGAACGGTGTAAATCCCCTTGATCGTTCCAAATGGATTCTGTGGGCAAGAGGTGCCTATAATGCGGAATAAAAAAAGCCTTGAGAATAATCTCAGGGCTTTTATTTTGAATCACCGTATAAGTTTATCATTTTGCAGAAATATTCGCATATATATTACAAGGTGATTTTATGAAAATTTTATCAATCAGACTCAGATCGGTTATTATTACTGCATTTGTTATCATTGCAGTTGCATTCGGGATATTTTTTACAGCAAGTACATTGTCTGATGCGGTTTCAGCTCAGGCAAGACTGATACCCATTTACAATGTTGATACAACTGAAAACAAAGTGGCGGTCACATTCAACTGCGCTGTGGGAAATTCGGATATTGATACAATTCTTGCAACACTTGATGAATATGGTGTCAGGGCAACATTCTTTGTTTTAGGCTCATGGGCAGACAATTACACGGATGAAGTGCAGAAAATTTATGATGAAGGACATGAAATCGGCAACCATTCATATTCCCACAAAGATATGCCGTCGATGAATTATGAAGATATTATTCTTGATATTCAGAAATGCAATGAAACTGTCAGAAATATAACGGGACACTCTCCTTCTCTTTTCCGTGCTCCGTCGGGGGCATACGATAACAAAACAATCTCCGCCACAGAAAATCTTGGGATGCAAACAATTCAATGGGATGTTGATTCTCTCGACTGGAAAAATATTTCTTCAGATGAAATATTCAAGCGTGTTACAACAAAAGTGCAAAAAGGATCGATAATTCAGCTACACACAGGCACTGAGCACACTGCAGAAGCTTTGCCGCAGATTCTTGAATATCTGAAAAATAATAATATATCTTCAACTGTCGTTAGTGATCTGATTTATTCAGACAATTATATAATCGACAATAACGGTACACAGATATACAAAAATGGAACAAACTAATATTTTCTTTATTGATATATTGCTTTTTGTTAACAATTTGTTTACAAAATCAATATATTTATTAAAAAATTGTTAATCAATTGTGAAAATGTTTGTTATATAATTAACAATGTTAGCAAACAAAACTCTGCATAATTGGAGGAAAATAAAATGGCAAACAAAAAAACCGTATTCATAACAGGCGGTACAGGTACAATGGGTTGGGCGGCTTTCCAGGAGCTTCTCAAATATCCCAGTGAAATCAACATAAGACTTCTTGCAAGAAAAGGTCCCAAGAATTTCAAACTCCTCACACCTTACCTCAACTACCCCAATGTAAAAATCGTATGGGGCGACCTGCTTGATTACGAATCAATCCAGGAAGGTATTGAAGGTTGCGACTATGTGCTTCACATCGGCGGTATGGTTTCTCCTGCTGCTGACTACAAACCCTATACAACACTCAAAACAAACGTAAAAGCTGCTGAATACATCGTAAAAGCTGTTCAGGAGCAGCCCAATGCAGATGACATAAAAGTGTGCTACATCGGTACTGTTGCACAGACAGGTTGCAGAAACTATCCCATCCACTGGGGACGTACAGGTGACCCCATCAAAATTTCTATTTACGACCATTATGCAATTTCAAAGACTATTGCTGAACGCGTTTTCGCAGAAAGCGGTCTTAAACATTGGGTAGTTATGCGTCAGTCAGGTATTCTTTACCCTGCACTTCTCCATAACATGGAACCCATCATGTATCACGTTCCCCTCAACGGTGTTCTTGAATGGGCAACTGTTGAAGACTCAGGCCGTCTTATGGCTAACTTTGTTACAGAAAAGAATCTCCCTGAAGAGTTCTGGAGAAGCTTCTATAACATCGGTTCAGGTAAGGATTACAGACTTACAAACTATGAGTTTGAAAAACTCCTTCTCGGTTGTATCGGTCTCGGCGATCCCAAAACTCTCTTTGACCCCAACTGGTTCACACTCAAGAACTTCCATGGTCAGTATTATGCAGACAGTGATAAGCTTGAAAAATATCTCCACTTCCGTGAAAACCTTCCTGTTGAAATGTACTTCGACAGAATGGCTACAATGGTTGAACCCTATTTCAGAATTCCCAAGTTCATTCCCACAAAGAAACTTCTCGGTTTCGGTACAAAACCCTTCATGAAGAAAATTGCAGAAACAAAGCAGTGGGGTACTCTTGACTGGATCAAGAACAGAGATGAAAAGAGAATTTCTGCATTCTACGGCACATATGAAGATTGGAAGAAAATCGGTTCATACTGGTCAATGTTCGAACTTGAATTCCCTGACAAGCACAACAGTGCAGCAGAAGAATTCAAACTTGATCACGGCTATGATGAAACAAAGCCTACAGCTGAACTTGATCTTGAAGATATGCAGAAAGCTGCTGAATTCAGAGGCGGTAAGTGCGTAAGCAAGAAGATGACAAAGGGTGATATGTTCACAAAACTCAAGTGGCAGTGCGGTACTTGCGGCGAAGAATTCAAAGCAAGCCCCAACCTTGTTCTTAAGGGCGGTCACTGGTGTCCTGACTGTACAATCCCCACAGTTAAATGGAACTACGACGAAGTTGCAAAGACAAATCCCTTCTTTGCTCAGGTTTGGTATAACGACCATAAAGAAGATGAACACAATGTATACTACTTTGATGAACTCTTCGAAGGTTGGGAAAGAAAAAAATAATTTTTTCCTGAAAATTTTTTCCGGTATTCTATATGAATACCGGATTTTTTCATATTTCTGTTAAAAAGTTCTTGCAACATATATAAAAATATTGTATAATAAACTCAGTATATTCGATTGGAAGAAAAATTTATGTTGGGTAAGAATGTTAGAGTAAGAATCACAAAACCCTTCAATTCTTTTGACAGCAAAACAAATATCCGTTATATGCTGAATTTCGGTGTAGCCGAAATAAAAACGGAGAAAAAATCTTTTATCTATTCCGCATGTGTTCTGGGAATAAATCATCCTGTCAATATTTTTGAAGGAAAAATCATCGGCATTGTCCGTCATCAGGATAAACGTCCGAATTATATTATTGTTGCACCTAAGAAATCAAGATACATCAATTTTGAAATTGAAGATGCAATAAAATTCTATGAAAAAAACAAGCCTCATTCACTTGAATGTCTTTATGAAAGCTCATGCGGTGCCGTTGTTTTCAGAATGATTAACGGTGTGCGCAGATTTCTGCTTATCAAAAACAACAGAAGCAGTCATTGGGGATTCCCTAAAGGTCATATCGAAAAGGGCGAAACCGAAACTGATACCGCCAAAAGAGAGGTATTGGAAGAAACAGGTCTGCATATAAATATTGTGGACGGATTCAGCACAACATCTGAATATAAAATTGCAGGAAGAGTGGAAAAAAGAGTTACTATTTTCCTTGCATCCACAACTGACACAAACACTGTGCTTCAGAAAGAGGAAATTGAAGATTATATGTGGCTTGAGTATGACAAAGCTCTGAACACTCTTAAATTTGAAAATGACAAAAGTATTCTGACTTCTGCAAAAGAATTCCTTGCAGAAAAAAACATCTGAAAAACTGGAGTTGACAATTTTGGCTGAAACATTAGCTAATTTTTTCGTTGATTTGTTCGGCAACAAAATTCCCGGAGAATTAACAATTTTTATCATTTCACTGTTACCGATTCTTGAACTCAGAGGCGGACTTATTGCTGCAGTACTGCTTGGGGTTCCGCTTTGGAAAGCATTTATAATATGCTACATAGCAAACATGCTTCCCGTTCCGTTCATCATTCTTTTCATCAAGAAAATCTTTGAATTCCTGAGAAGATTCAAAGTCTTCGGCAAATTCATCGATAAACTTGAAGCAAAGACTGAGAAAAACAAAGACAAAATCATGCGATACAAGCAGTGGGGTCTTCTTATTTTTGTTGCGATTCCCCTTCCCGGCACAGGTGCATGGACAGGTGCACTTTTCGCAGCACTTCTTGATATCGACATCAAAAAGGCAATCCCCATCATTGCTTTGGGCGTACTGATTGCAGGTGTAATCGTTTCAGTTCTTTCATACGGCACAGCAGCTCTCATCGGTGGCGAACCCGTTTCAACTGAAGCAATGATATCTCTTATTTCACAGATCAGAGCATAAAAAACGGTCGCCGAAACATGGCGACCGTTTTTGATTCGTCCATCTCCGAGCACGCATTGCGGGCGTTCGGAGGGACATACAATCTTTTTTACTTTATGGAAACACTGTTTCCATAAAGTAAAAATAACCCTTTCACCAACTCAGGTGAAAGGGAATTTTTTATTTATAATACATATAAAGCTGACACTTGATCATACCGTTATACAGTTTTCTGCGCTTATCTGCTTTTCTGCCGAATGATTTTTCAAAATCTTCATCTGCAGTGATTATGTAATATGCCCAGCCTCTCTGCGGTGCAAAAACTTTGCCGAGATTACCGTACAGCTGCTGAACGGATTTCACATCCATAAGTCTTTCACCGTATGGCGGATTCACAATAACAGTACCACGCTCAGTTTCAGGCTTGAATGATGTTGCATCACCTTTTGAAAAAGTGATGTAATCAGCAACTCCTGCTCTCTTTGCGTTATCAAGTGCAATTCTGAGGGCATACTCATCAATATCTGAGCCATATGCTTTAAACGGGATATCAGGCTTTTCAAGACTCTTTGCACGTTCTCTTTCTTCTGCCCATACTTCAGCAGGAATCTGCTTCCATGTCTGTGCAGTAAAACGTCTGTGCAGACCGGGAGCAATATTCTTTACCATCATTGCGCCTTCTGTCAGGATTGTTCCTGAACCGCACATCGGATCATAGAGAGTATGAAAATCACGCAATCTTGCGAAATAACAAAGTGCTGCTGCAAGAGTTTCCTTGATAGGTGCAGCATTTGATGCAGGTCTGTAACCTCTTTTATGAAGTCCTGCACCTGATGTATCAATAAGCAGACTGACCTGATTTTTCATGATAGAAAACTGAATCTGATAAAGAGCTCCTGTTTCTTTGAACCACTCTACTTTATATTTTGTTTTGAGTCTTTCAACAACAGCCTTTTTTATGATTGACTGACAATCGCTGACGCTGAAAAGATCAGAATTCAAAGAATAGCCTTTTACGGGGAACTGATCTTCTTTACCAATCCATTCTTCCCAAGGCAGTTTTTTTGTACCCTGAAAAAGCTGTTCAAATGTATGTGCTTCAAAAGTTCCCACAAGAACCTGAATTCGCTCTGAAAAACGTGAGCAGATATTAGCTCTTGCAAGAATATGTTCATCACCGGAAAACAGCACTCTGCCGTTTTCAGCTCTGACATCGGAAGCACCCATTTCTCTGAGTTCTTCTGCAATAGGTGCTTCAAGCCCTAAAAGACAGGGCACAACAAAATTTATATTCATTACTTAACTCCCATTGATCTCATTATATTCATTGCTCTGTCGGGACAATCGGTAATAATTCCGTCAACACCGCAATTGATCATATATCTGATTCGGTCCTCAGGGTTGACTGTCCATACATTAACCTTAAGGCCTTCTTTATGAGCAGCTTTAACATATGCTTTATTGACAAAGCATGACATGGGATGCAATGCATAAGCACCGATTTTCTTTGCATGAGCAATCGGGAACATCATGTTTGCATAGTTGTCGCAGTGAGGCATACCGTAAAGATATCCTGTTCTGATTTTTTTGTCGCAATCCTTAACAGCTTTGAGGATATATGTATCAAAGCCTGAGATAAGCAGTCTGTCTGTGAGATTATGTGCTTTTACTGCAGTTATGATTTCGGGAATAAATTCAGTTTTCTTATCTCTGGGACCTTTAAGTTCAATATTCATGACGCTTATGTCAGACTGCTTGACAAGTTCAAGAAATTCATCAAGAGACGGAATTTTTGTACCCTTGAACTGTGGTGCATAATAACCGCCGAAATCAAGCTTTCTGAGATCTTCATAATTATATGAAGCAATACTGCCGATACCGTTACTTGTTTCATTTATAGTATAGTTGTGACAAATTACCGGCACACCGTCTTTTGTAAGGTGTACATCGGTTTCAAAACCGTCAACACCAAGCTGCAATGCTCTTTCGAAAGCAGGAAGTGTATTCTGCGGAGCATATCTGTTTGCGCCTCTGTGTGCGATTATGTTAACATAACTCATCTTATTTCTCCTTTTCACAACAATTAATTTACATTTTATTATAACATATATATTTAAATTGTGAATAGTTTTTTAAAAAATTTTTTATTTAGATTGACTTTTTTATTACCTGCATTATAATATATTTGTAAATTATCAAGGAGCGATGAAATAATGGAATATAAAATGAATATTGCAGGACTTGACAGAGCATTACCTCTGTGCAAAGTCACAGATGATCTTTACATCGGAGCTTTTGTTATCTTCGGTGACGCAGAGCTTACAGTTGCATGTGCAAGAGAATTGCTCAAAAAAGCACCCGAATATGACTATATCATCACTGCTGAAGCAAAGGGAATCCCCCTTATCCATGAAATGGCAAGACAGCACGGTGACAAAAAATACTTCCTTGCAAGAAAAAAGCCCAAGTTATACATGACAGGTGTTCTTGAAGTTACGGTAAATTCAATCACAACTGCAGGTGAGCAGAAGCTCTATCTTGACACTGCCGATGCAGAAATGATGAAAGGCAAGAAAATCCTTATCGTTGATGATGTTATCTCAACCGGTGAATCACTTGCTGCCGTTGAAGAGCTTGTAAAACAGACAGGTGCTGAAGTATGCGGAAAAATGACAATTCTTGCAGAAGGCGATGCTCAGGACAGAGATGACATCATATATCTTGAAAAACTTCCCCTCTTTAATCCTGACGGTTCAATCAAATAAGCTGAAATGGAAGAAAATCAATTAAAAAAAGAAAATGATAATTTTCTGCTGGAATGTGAACGCTGGTGGATTTTTGCACTGATGATATGTGCCGCAGGTTTTTACGGCGGATACACATATTCATGCAGAGGCGGAATCTTCTGCAATGCTCAGACAGCAAACTTTGTTCTTTTCGGCATGGCTGTGGGTACTGCTGATTGGGGAAAAGCAATTTATTATCTTATTCCGATGGCATCCTATCTCGGAGGAACAATAATTTCGGAATTTTTGCCGAAATCGGTAAAAAAAATCAGCCATATCAGATGGGACACATTTTTTGTGGCATTTGAAATGCTGATGATTCTGATAATCGGATTTATTCCCGAATCTGCACCTGTACAGATTTGTCAGATAATGATAAATTTCATCTGCGCAATGCAGTACAACACTTTCAGAAATGCAGAAAACATCCCCGCTGCAACCACTTTCTGCACAGCACACACACGATCACTTGGTGTTTATCTTGTAAAATGGTTCAAGCATAAAAAAGAAAAGAATTATGCAAAAAGAAGTGCTTTTCATGCAGGAATGATAATAGCGTTTACTCTCGGTGCATTATTTTCAGCTTTTCTTTGCAGATATTTCGGAACAAAAGCCATATGGTTTGCAGAAATACTGCTTGCAATAACATTCATTGATCTGCTGCACGCAGACCTTACAAAAGAAAAAGGCTTGCTCGACAGAGTACCTGACGGACACTAAAAAAAACAACGACCACTGTACAAAATACAGTGGTCACTTTTTTATTAATCTTCAGCCCATGCCATTGCACGTTTTACAGCTTTTTTCCAACCTGCATAGATCATATCTCTTTCTTCTTTACGAAGCTGAGGTACAAATTCATGGGAAACTTCCCTGATCTTTTCAATCTCTGCTCTGCCTGACCAGAATCCGACAGCAAGACCTGCACAATATGCAGCACCCAGGGCAGTTGTTTCAACAACCTTAGGACGGTTTACCTTTGTTTCAATCATATTTGCCTGAATCTGCATCATGATATCACTTACACTTGCACCGCCGTCAACACGAAGCTCTGTAAGGTCAATATCGGAATCTGCTTTCATTGCTTCAAGCAGGTCCGTCATCTGAAACGCAATGCTTTCAAGAACAGCACGTGCAAAATGCTGCTGATTTGCGCCTCTTGTGATACCAACGATAGTACCTCTTGCATATGCATCCCAATAGGGTGCACCAAGACCTGTAAAAGCAGGAACAAAATATATACCGTTTGAATCAGGAACAGATTCTGCAAGTCTGTCACATTCGGGAGCAGACTTGATCATCTTCAATTCATCACGGAGCCACTGAATTACAGAACCCGCATTGAACGCAGAACCTTCTATACAATACTCTACTCTGCCGTCAATACCCCATGCGATACCTGTGAGCAGATTATTTTCAGATTTAACACGTTTGCCGCCTGTATTCATAAGCAGGAAACAACCTGTGCCGTATGTATTTTTTGCCTGTCCCGGACGGAAACATGCCTGACCGAAAAGTGCAGCCTGCTGGTCACCGATTGCACCTGCAATGGGAATACCTGCAAGAGATTCAAGACCGGGAATACCTGCGGCAACTTCACCGTATATCTGACTTGAAGGCACAACTTCAGGAAGAATCTCAACAGGAATACCGAGACTTTCACAAAGGAATTCATCCCAGCAAAGTTTATCAACGTCAAAAAGCATTGTTCTCCATGCGTTTGAATAGTCAGTAACATGAACTTTACCGCCTGTGAGTTTCCAGATAAGCCATGTTTCAATTGTACCGAAAAGAAGATTACCCTTTGATGCGACTTCCCTTGCCTTTTCGCAATTATCAAGAATCCATTTGATTTTTGTAGCTGAGAAATAAGCATCAACCACAAGACCTGTATGCTCTTTTATATATTCACGCAACTCATCATTTTCATTGATGCGTTTTGCCATATCTGCTGTTCTTCTGCACTGCCATACAACAGCATTATAAACCGGTTCACCCGTTGTCTTATCCCACAGCACGGTTGTTTCACGCTGATTTGTAATACCGATGGCTGCAATTTCCTTTGCCTCAACGCCGCCTTCAATAAGAGCATCTGCAACAGCTCTGTATTCTGTACGCAGAATTTCCATGGGGTCATGTTCAACCCAACCTGCTTTAGGATAAATCTGAGTAAACTCAAACTGTGCTTTTGATTTTATCTGTCCGTTTTTATCGAAGAGAATTGCTCTTGAACTTGTTGTTCCCTGATCAAGAGAAAGGATATATTTTTTATCGGAATTCATAAAAATTCACTCCTCAGATAGTTTTCTTTATATATTTTACACTAATTTCAATCATGTGTCAAGTAATATAAAAAGCAGACACCCGAAAGTGTCTGCCTGAAATTATGCTTTTGAGCAAATTATCTTTCCGTCTTCTGCAGTGACGATGATTCTGTCAATGCTCATGTTTCTGTTTGCGATAATGATATTTGCAATTGCATCTTCAATATTCTTTCTGATTGCAATACGGATATCTCTTGCACCTCTTTCACCGCCGACTGCCATTTCTGCAATAACTGCGGGAACATTTTCTGCGATTTCAAGAGTTATGCCCTTATCACGAAGACCGGGAATAAGGTCTGAAATGAGAAGAGATGCAATTTTTGTGTAAGCCTCGGCATCAAGCTTATTGAACACGATGACTTCATCAACTCTGCCGATAAATTCAGGTCTTAAGAATTCTTTAAGCCCTTTCATTGCCCTGTCTTTTGAAACATCGTTTTCATTTTTGCCGAATCCCATTGCACTTTCACGATTCTGACTGCCTGCATTTGATGTCATGATGATGACAGTATTTGAGAAGTCAACTGTTCTGCCCTGTGCATCGCTTGTCTTGCCTTCGTCAAGAATCTGCAGAAGAATATTCATAACATCGGGATGTGCCTTTTCGATTTCATCAAAGAGAATAACGGAATAAGGCTTTCTTCTGACCTTTTCTGTAAGCTGACCTGCTTCATCATAGCCGACATATCCCGGAGGAGAACCGATGATTCTTGAAACAGAGTGTTTCTCCATAAACTCAGACATATCAAGTCTTATGAGTGTTTCGGGAGTATCAAAAAGTTCATTTGCAAGCTGTTTTACAAGCTCAGTTTTACCTACACCTGTGGGACCTACAAAAATGAATGATGCCGGACGCTTCTGGGGATTTATCTGAATCTTGTTTCTTCTGATTGCGGCAGAAACTGCTTCAACTGCTGCATCCTGACCGATAACACGTGCTTTGAGATGAGCTTCCATATCGGCGAGTTTATCAAGATCAGAATCAATGATTTTTCTTACAGGGATACCTGTCCAGAGATTGATTACTCTTGCGATATCATCTTCTGTAACATCATTATCTGCAGCTTTTTCACGCAGTACGGGAAGTTCGTTTTCAAGATTCATAATCTCTGAACGGATCTGTGCAAGTGCTTCGTAATCAGGCTCTGCACCATCTTCTGTCTGCATTTCTGCTTCTTCCTGAGCCTTCAACTCTTTAAGCTTATTCTCTGCAATTTCACAATCGCTGATAGCTTTGTTGCGGAGATTTGCACATGTACAAGCTTCGTCAAGAAGGTCGATAGCTTTGTCGGGAAGGAATCTGTCGTTGATATATCTCTCGGAAAGTGTTACTGCAAGATAAAGAAGTCTGTCTGAAATTCTGACTCTGTGATACATCTCATAGTAACCCTTGATACCGAGAAGCATTTTATAAGCATCATCAATTGAAGGCTCTTCGACCTTTACAGGCTGGAAACGTCTTTCAAGAGCTGAATCCTTTTCAATATATTTTCTGTATTCTGTGAATGTTGTTGCACCGATAACCTGAATTTCACCACGTGAAAGAGCAGGTTTAAGGATATTTGCGGCATTCATTGAACCTTCCGCATCACCTGTGCCCACAAGATTATGAACTTCGTCGATAAAGAGAATTATATTGCCTTCTGCTTTTACTTCGTCAACAAGACCTTTGATTCGGCTTTCAAACTGACCTCTGAACTGTGTGCCTGCCACAAGAGCTGTAAGGTCAAGCAGATGAAGCTCCTTGCCCTGAAGTTTTGCAGGAACGGCACCTGCTGCAATTTTAAGAGCAAGTCCTTCTGCGATAGCTGTTTTACCTACACCGGGTTCACCGATAAGACAAGGGTTATTCTTTGTTCTTCTGCAAAGAATCTGAGTTACTCTGTATATTTCATCATCTCTGCCGATGATTGCGTCAATCTTGCCGTCACGTGCCTTTTTTGTAAGGTCGGTACAGTAGAGACCAAGGAATTTTCTCTGTTTTTCGTTATTCGGAGCCTGTTTCTTATCCTTGCCGAATCTCTTTTTCTTGCCTGTATCCTTGACAGCATTATTATCTTCCGATACAGATTCATTGTCTTCTTTTTTTGCCATGGGCATTCCGCCCATACCGTTCATAAGTCCCTGCATAAAGGGAAATGTGCCTGCGCCGCCGAATTCAAAACCGTCAACATCGCCCATTGCATCCATAGCATCGCCGAGCTGTTCGCTGACTGCTTCAACTTCTTCTTCGGTAATGCCCATTTTTTCCATAAACTGCTTTATGGGACCGATATTCATATCCATTGCACATTTAAGACAAAGACCTTCCTGTGTTGAGTCATCCCCTTGTATTTTGGAAATGAATACAACTGCAGGTCGCTTGCCGCATTTTGAGCATAACATATTATTATTCATTAATTTTCTCCCTGTGAATCTTCCAATAATTTAAGTATATCTTTACCTGTAAATCTGTAAGCCTTGTTACAGAACTGACATTTTACTTCTGTTACAGGATCGTTTGCCATATCAAGAAGCTCTTCCCTGCCTGCAGAGATAAGTGCTGTCTGAACTCTTTCAACAGAGCAGTCACATTTGTATTCGGGATACATCACATCAAGCTCCTGAATATCAAATGAAGGCAGAACTTTTTTGCAGATTTCTGTGGGTGTGAGTCCGTCTGTGAGCATTTTTGTGACGGAAACAATACCCTGTATATCTTTTTCAACCATGTCTATAATGCTGTCATCTGCTGTGGGAAGAAGCTGAATAAGAAAACCGCCTGCAGTAAGCACAGTGCCGTCCTGAGCCACAAGTACACCCAGACCGCACACTGACGGAGTCTGTTCACTTGCTGCAAAGTATGCAGTGATATCCTCTGCTATTTCACCCGAAACGATGGGCACCTGACCGACAAAAGGCTCTTTAAGCCCTAAATCCTTGATAACGGTAACAAAACCGTTTTTGCCGACTGCACCGCCGACATCAAGTTTGCCTTTATTATTAAGAGGAAGTTCCACATTTCCGTCCACAATATAGCCTTTTACATGACATGAACTGTCTGCAACAGCAAGAACACTTCCTGCAGGACCTCCGCCGTTTATTTTAAGTGTCAATGTATCGTTTTTACCTTTGAGCATACTGCCCATCATAGCACCTGCTGTGAGAAGTCTGCCGAGAGCAGCAGTACATACTTTTGATGTGCCGTGTATTTCATAAGCATCAGCAACAATATCTGTTGTGTCACATGCCATAATAAGGAGTGTACCGTCTTCTGAAATACATCTTACAAGTTTACCCATTAAAATTTACCTCTTTATCTTTTTACTGCCGTGAAATATACTCTTTCGCTTATTTCAGTCGGTTCGTTTTCAGTCATATCATCATATATGCCTGTTACTTCAAACCCTGTTTCAGAGAGCCATTTTTTTATGTCTTCAATAGAGTATGCTCTTTCTGAAAAGCTTTCACGCAGTCTTTCATATTTATTTTCTTCTTCAATAAAAATATCGATATTTATATCAACCGTTTTGCTTTTTTTCTTATAGGTATTCTGCCACACGCAGAAAACATTGTCCTTTTCGGAAACAAAAGAGTTATTACCGAGTACATTTTCGTGTTTATGAATTGTGTTCACATCGAAAACAAACACTCCGCCTTTTTCCATAAAAAGAGAAACGGATGAAAATGCGGCTTTTACATCGCATGGCTTGAGCAGATGATTTATGCTGTCAAGCGAACACACAGCATGGTTGATTGTGCCGTACAGGTCAAGCTCAGTCATACTCTGACAAAGAATAAGTGCATCCGGCAGTCTTTCTCTTGCAAAGGAAAGCATTTCTTCTGACAAATCGCACAGAATCATATCGTAACCGAACTTTGCAAGTTCAACGGACAATGTCCCCGTGCCGCATGCAAGATCAAGCAGAACTCCGCTGTCTGCTCCGTTTTTCAGAAGCAGAGAGTGAATATATTCTGCTCTTTTTTCATATTCAACATTTTCCGTAAGCTTATCATAAACTTCTGCCAATGAAGAATAACTCATTATTCGCCCAGCCTTGTAAAAATATCGTACTGTTTATAGTTTTCCATATATCTCTTGACACGGCTGATTGTTGCAGGTGATGCACCTGTTGCTTCTTCGATTTCATCATACTTCTTGCCCGATGCAACCATTTTAGCAACCATAAAACGCTGTGCCATTGAGAAAAGTTCAGTATCTGTGCAAAGGTCTTTAAAAAATCCTGCACATTCTTCTTCATTCTGAAGACTGAGAATTGCCTTATAAAGCATTTTTACATTTTCCTGTTTTACGCTGTCTTTCATGAGGAGTTTCCTTTCAGATTATATCATAAGTTCTTGAAATATTCTTTAATTTCTGCTGTTCTTCCGCAACACATTGCACCTTCGGGACAAGATGAAATAAAACAACTCGGACCGTATTTATTGAAAATTGCAGGAGAAACTTCACGAAGCTGTCTGAGCATTTCGATTGCGAAATCACGGATTTCCCACTGTGCTCTTGTACATGTACGAAGTCTCATGAAAAGCATCAGTTCTCTGCCGTTCATACATGAAACGATATCGAGAGTGTTACCGCTGAGCTGACAGTAAACCACCTGTTCTTCTGTGCAGCCTTCAGATTTGAGATATTCATAAAGTTCATTCATCTTTGCGAAAGCTTTTTCGTATCTCTCAAGAAGACCTGCATTCTTTACAGTTTCGGGAATTATGTATTTTTTTCTGTCTGTAAGAGTCAGTGAAGGCACCATGAGTGAGTGCATTCTGTGACGGGCAAAATGAGTGATTGTTGAAAGTGAAACACCGTTTACACGGAATGTGTAATTCACGGTTTCAAGCGGTCTGGGACGTGCAGAATCAATCACACAATCAATGATTTTATTCACATTACCCTTGTCTGCAATGATTTTTTCGATTGCATCAGGTGTATACTGTCTTGTCCAGATAAGAGCTGAACGTGCAACGCATTTTTCTGCATCGGGGAAAACAGAAATAAGTTCAACTGCCTTTTTGTTCTCATTGTTTTCTTCGTAGTTGTTGAACATATATCCCAGAGCGATTTTATCACTCTTTTCGGGTCTTCTCTTATAGAAATCTGCAACAATACCGGGTGTGAGCTTTTCTATCTGAGAATAAATCTGCATACCAAGGTCATAAAGCTCTTTGAACTCACTGCCTCTGCCGAAAAGCATTGAACGGAGTATATGAAGAAGTTCACGTGCATTGACTGAGCAATAGAAATTACTTCTCAGACAGTAAGGAAGCAGGAATCTTGCATCTTCCTTGGGTACACCTGCATCAACAAACGCAGTATACTCATTGAAAAGGTATTCCATTGTTTCGCTGAATTTATCTTCAAGCTCTTTTTTGCCGAGGAAAGGCACATAAAATCCGCACTTACGGAAGTCAACATATCTTCTTGATTTTACTGTGAATGATGCGAGTCTGAATTCGATAAGGAACTGCTCAACAAAAACGGAAACATCCTGAAATGCGAGATTGAAAACGGTATGCTCGATTGTTGAGTTATGACCTGAACGGGTAACTTTCTGAATAAGATTTGCGTTCTTCTCCTTATCCTGACTTTTTGCAAATATTTCGGAGGCATCTCCCTCCTGTGTAGAAATTCTGCCCGATGCGGCAGGGATTTTTTCATCTGTATCGGAAAGACCGAGCACAATGGCAACAGAGCCTCTGTAATCTTCTGTCATTTTGAAACCCTCCGAATATATAATTATATTTAATCTTTATAATTCTATCACATAGTGAAGAAAAATTCAACCGAAAAAACAATAATTTATCGCCGGAGCTGATAAATTATTGTCAGTGAGAAGTGAGGAGTTAGGAGTGAGAAGTGTCGGAAGCCCTATTGGGCTTGTTCCGCTACACTCTATTTATAACACGTTAAAATTTTTGCAGTATACCGCTGTTTCTGATTCATCTGCATTATAATGGGGTAAGGGGTATAACTCCTTCATTCACTTCTAACTCCTAACTTCTAACTCCTGACTCTTCGATAAATTATTGTTTTTATTACAAAAACATATTGCACTTTTTTTTATGAGTGTTATAATGTTAATAATAAAAAGAAAGGACTTTTTTACAATGAGTGACATTATTAAAATAGGTGTTCTCGGTGCAGGCCGAGGACAGTCAATGATACAGTATGCAAGCAAGGCTGAAAATGCAAAGCTTGTTGCAATCTGCGATTATTCCGATTTCCAGATTGAAAGAGTAAAGAACAAACTGAATGACGATTCAATCACATACTACACATCTTTCGATGAATTCCTTGATCATGATATGGATGCGGTTGTACTTGCAAACTTTGCAACAGAACATGCTCCTTTTGCAATCAAGTGCCTTGAGAAAGGTCTTAATGTCATCAGCGAAGTACTTCCCTGTCAGACAATGAAAGAAGCAGTTGAACTCTGCGAGGCTGTTGAAAAGTCAGGCAAGATTTATGCTTATGCCGAGAACTACTGCTACATGCCCGCTACATATGAAATGAAAAAACTCTACAAAGCAGGCGCTGTGGGCGAATTCGAATACGGTGAAGGCGAATATATGCACAACTGTGAAAGCATCTGGGACCTTATCACATTCGGTGAAGAAAGCCATTGGAGAAACAACATGTATGCAACATTCTACTGCACACATTCAATAGGTCCCCTTATCCATATAACAGGTCTTCGTCCCGTTTCTGTTACAGGTTTTGAAATGCCTTTCAACGCAAGAATGGCAAGAATGGGCGCAAAAGCAGGTAATGCTGCTGTTGAAATGATCACTCTCGAAAACGGTGCAATCGTCAAGAGTCTTCACGGTGTCGGCTGTTCAAAGGATTCAATCTGGTACTCAGTTTACGGTTCAGACGGCAGAATGGAAAGTGCAAGAGAAGATGCTAAGAATGGCGATTTCGGAAGAGTTTATCTCAACAATCCTGATAACTTCTCAGTAAAATCATACGAACCCGTAGGCGAATATGATGACATTGCAAAGGAATTCGGTCACGGAAACTCTGACTTCTACACAATGTATCACGCAGTTGAAGCAATCAAGGGCAATCCTGATGCTGATTACATTGATGTATGCGAAGCTCTTGATATGTTCCTTCCCGGTCTTCTCGGTTACCGTTCAATCCTGAATGGCGGTATTCCCGTTGCAATTCCTAATTTCAGAAACAAGGAAGAAAGAGAAGCATTCAGAAACGATACAGCTTGTACAGATCCCAAAGTTGCAGGAGATATGCTTATCCCCTCATATTCAAAGGGTAATCCCGAAATTCCGCAGGAAATCTATGACGGTCACAAGAAGACATGGAAACCCAGAGCTCAGGCTCAGAACAAACAGCTCAAGCTTCTTGTTTTCCCCAAGGATAAGGAAATTCCCGCACTTCCCGAAGGTTACACAATCAGAACATATCAGGGCGAAGAAGATATCCCCCACTGGATCAGAATCTGCAACAACGGTCTTGTAAGATACGGTGCTGACAATTCATCATTCACAAACTGCATGGAAAATATTGATGTTTACACAGACTGTTTCTTTATCTGCAATGAAGAAAATCTTCCCGTTGCAACAATAACAGCTGTCAGAAAATATCCCGACACAGGCAAAGGTCTTGTTCACATGGTTTCTGTTGCTGACTCAGAAAGAGGCAAAGGTCTTGGCACTGCACTCTGCGCAATTGCTGAAAAGCATTTCTTCGACAACGGTGTTGAAATTGCAACTCTTACAACAGACGACCACAGAATCCCCGCTTGCAAGAGCTATCTGAAAGCAGGTTGGGTACCTGTAAACCACGATACAGATATGGTTCTCCGCTGGACAAGAGTTATGGAAAGATTCGGCATAAAAGAACTTCAGATGTATACAGAAGAATGCGAAAAAGACGTTCTTCTGACAAACGAAAAGGTATAAAATTAAAGGACACCGAAAGGTGTCCTTTTTCAATGACTGAAATTATAAAAAGTGATTTTCAAAAACCTGATTATTATAATCAAAATCTTTAATTTTTAAATAATGCTCGGCACAGTCGATAAGCGCTTTCATAGGTGACAAACCTATAAGTTCAGTGCATTTTACGGTTGTGCCGTATTTTTCTGCTTCTTCACGGACTTTATCAACCACAGTATAAAGCGAAGTTGTTTTGTAATCCGTAAAATTGATTGACACCTGTGCGGTGTTTGTTTCATGGAGCATCAGTCCCAGAGCTTTGACGCATGGGTAACCGCCACTTGAAAAACGGATTGTCTTTGCAATATTCTTTGCAATTTCCACATCGTCAGTTTCAAGCTCAATATTGAATGCTATCAGAAATTCTCTTGCACCGACTATTGTTATGCCTGCAGTTTCGTGATAACCTGTACCGAAATCAGGCTGCCATCCGGGAAGTTTTGTTTTTTCGGGAAGACCTTCAAACTGACCGCGTCTTACATCTGCAAGATTCTGTCTGTGGGGTGCAGATGCTGCTTTTTCATAAAGATAAACCGGCACACCTGCTTCTTCATACATCCTTTTTCCCGCTTTTTTTGCAAGTTCAATTATTTCTTCTTCTGAAACGTTTTTAACAGCAATAAAGGGACACACATCAACAGCACCCATTCTCGGATGCTCACCTGTATGTTTTGTCAGGTCAATAAGCTCCGATGCCTTTTTGCAAAGTCTCACAGCTGCTTTAACAACCCCATCGGGACTGCCTGCAAAAGTGATTACACTCCTGTTATGGTCATAGTCTGATGTAAAATGCAGGACTTTTACTCCCTCTGCAGATGCAACAGCTTCGACACATGCGGCAACTACTGAAGGATTTCTGCCTTCGCTTATATTCGGCACACATTCAACAATTTTCTGTATCATTTTTTCACCTTTTTCATAATCTGAGAAACAATAATTTATGTGGCTTTACGCCACTAAATTATTGTTTAAGCGGTCAGTTTCCCGACCGCTTTTCTTTTTTACTTTGATTTTACAAACACTTTATACATTGCATTGATTGCTTCACAGAGTGCAGATTCACCGTCTCTGTCACTTGCCTCAAAAAACTTGTCCGCAGACATATGTGAAAACAGCATTGCAAATATTTCAGCGTCCCCCGTGTTTTTACCTGCAATAACATCACTGATACACTGTGCAAATGCAGGTTTATGTTTTTTCGCCGAAGCATTAAGCTTTACGATGTAAGCATTTTCGTATTTTTCTTTATTTTCATTTTTTCTGAAGAATTTACCGTTGACTTCAGGAATGAGAGAATAGAAAGATGCAAGATAATTTGCAATAACATCGTATCTTGCAATACACTCTGCATTGACTTTTTCCGCAAAATCTTTATCAATAACATATCTGTTACCTTTTTTCTCACAGAATGTTTTAAGGAAATTGAGCACACTCATAAGATATGCGGGTGCATCCTGTCTGGGTGTACCGACAACAAATTTTTCGCCGTCTGCAATAATATATCCCTTTTCCATACATTCAAGAATTGCCATCGCAAACAAAACAGGAACTTTTTTTGATGTCTTCTTAGGACTGATTTTTGATGCGGGATTGAGCATTTTATAAGCTTCACATGCAGAAATTCCTTCCGGAAGTGATTTTCCTGCATGATTCTCTTCATTTTTAAGAAGCTTTTTTGCACTGCTTTCAAGCGGCAATCTTCTGATTCTGTCTGTAAAAAGAAGAAGAATTATTACTGCAACTGCAAACAATACCCCTGCAATCCATGGTAAAACAGAAAAAATTCCGTTTTTGATTTTCACGATATTTTCTTTTGCTGCTGAATATGAAACAAGCACACCGTTATCAAAAACCTTGTCATCTGCACTTGCTTCAACTGCAAAATTGCCGTTTACCAATTTTGTTGAAAATGTAGCGCTGTTTCCCTCAACAACACCTGAATTTTCTTCAGATGCCGAGATATCTTCCGCATCGTCAGGGAAATAAACAGTAGCTGCCACATTGTTACATGTTGACATAAAAGCGTCGCCTATAAACACATAAGAAAAAACAGCATCTCCGCTTTTTTTCTTCAATGCACCTGTGACAGTATAGGAAATCTCATATTCTCTTGTCATCTGTGCTGAAGGACAATTTATTTTTATTTCATAACTTTTTCCGTCTGTGGCCTGTGCAAACGAATATGTATTAATTCTGTCTGCAGCTTCAGCCACGGTTTCACCGTCTATTTTTACGGAAACATCTTTTATTTCATCATATTTCTGCAACAAAGTAATGTTGTTATCGCTGCTGTAGATATCAATATTTCTGTAAAAATAATTACCTGCATTAATATAGGAAACTGTCCATTTTTCAACGATATTCACTGTACCATCCACATTCAGATACGCACTGAATTCTGCTTTATCCACGGAATCAGACGGTACTGCACTTACTGTTACCGTAAACACAGAAAAAACCAGCAACATGACAAGAATAAAGCTGAGTAAAACTTTCTTCATAAAAAAACTCCTCCTTGTTTATTCCTGATGCATCTCATAATAATAAACACTGTCTTCTTCTATTCCCTGCATTCTTATTATCATCTGCGCATATTCTTCGTCATCAAGCCTCTCAAGAGATTCTGAAATTTCAACATCATATTTATCAGACCCCAGAAAACTGTTTCTGTGACATATTCTTATTATTTCATAAAGCATATACAGAAAAGCTGCTGCAACGACCAGATAAATCGCAATGGTAAAATTCTTTGATGTAAGAATAAAAAACAGAAATACTGCATAAATCAGGATAAGCACAATACGCAGATTGCTGTAAAGTGAAGCATATCTGATATTGAAATACCTGTTTCCTCCGATGAGTGCAGGTTCAAGAATTGAACTTCTGTATGATAGTTTTCCGCAGGAAGGACATTCCATCATGGGATTTCCGATATTTTTACCCTTTTTTGCAGTGCTGTCATAATATTCACAGTTACAGAAGGGACATCTGAATATCTGAAAATCTTTCATTCTTTTTGCCATTTTCTAACCTCAAATCTGTCTTACTATACCTTGATAATCTTATCAGACATTGTAAAATCAACAATCTGTTCACCGTTTACATATCTGACATCAACAGAAATTCTGCCGTTTTTTGTCTTAATACTGCCTGAAATATCACCACATTCGGGAATATTTGCAGGTTCAATTTCAACTTCACTGTACCCGGCAGAATTTTCAGTCTGTCTGATACCGAGAATGAAATTGAAGATATATTCACTGACTGCACCAAACATGGGATGTGAAAGTGAATCACAACCGTCCCAGTTTTCCCAGAGAGTGTTTGTGCCGGTACGTTTCATATTTGCAAATGAAATTTCACCGTCTCCTGTCATCAGTCTGAACGCAAGACTGCCGTAACCGTTTTCAAAAAGAATTCTTGTAACGACATCTGTGCCGAAAATACCTGTATCATATTCTCCGAGTGCTTCGTAATGTGAGACAAGGTTAGCCATTGTCTTTTCATCACCGAGACCGATATCAAGAGCAAACGCATCTGCACCCTGAACACCGTCACAGAATGATGATGTTTCCGCATTATAATATTCACGGCAGAAAGCATCCGATAAAACTCTGATTTTTTCATCAAGTGCTTTTGCATCATCTTCATAACCGAGAATCTGAGCAGATTTCTTTGTGAGAATGCAGCACTTTATAAAGAAATATGTGTTTATAAAAGGCTCCGGAATCAGATTGACGTTATTCGGAGCACACCAGTCACCGAGGCACCATCCGCCTTCTTCCTCTCTCATAACGATATTGTTATCACATCTTGACTGCATATAGTCAAGGTATTTTTTCATTCTGAGATAATATTTTGAAAGGATTTCTTTATCGCCGAATTTTTTATAGAAATTCCATGGCACGATTACCATTGCACCACCCCAGCCACCGGGACCACCGCCGCCACCATAAAACGGTGCTGTGTGCTGGACATGACCGTTATAAATATCCTGACAGTCTGCCACATCATCCATCCATTTGCGATACATTTTTTCGCTGTCGAAAATTGTCATGGCAGCAGCAGAGCAAAGCTGACCGTCACCTGTGTAACCGAGTCTTTCACGGTGAGGACAGTCTGACGGAATCATACCGTGAATGTTACACATCTGTGTGTTGCAGTATGCATCGAAAAACCATCTGAGATTTTCGTTTGATGTTTCAAGCTCTGCAGTAACAGGCACGGGAGAATACACAACATCAAACCGCACAAGAGTTGCCTTGCCTGTGACTCTGATGTATCTTCCTGCTCTCCATGTAAATACGGGACTGAATTCCCTTTTTGTTTCACCGCAGATATATCTGTCACACTGTTTTCTCCATTCTCCGCCTGTATGACGAAGACGGAAATCACCGTTATCATCAACTATTTCAGAGAAAACAACAATTGCTTCATCACCGGTTTTTGCATCGTCATCAAAACGGATAACCCACAGTCCCGATTCATCTGCACAAAGGTCATAAAGTCTGCCCTTTTCGTCATCGGCAATAAGTTTGGGTGTGATGCTGTAATCAAACTTATCACCGCCGAAAAACTGCTTTACCATAACACAAGGGCCGGCTTCAGTTTCTCTTACATTAAGCCATGATGAATCATCATAATCTGCAAAAAGAAGGCTTTCGTCATAACATCTGCCGTCCATTGTTTCGTTGAGATAGATGTTTGTACGGCTGATGAAACTTGTTTTATAACGAGCTGTGCTGTCTGAATTGATTTCTCTGACAGTGCCGTCTTTCATTGTGAGAATTATTTTATAAATGACTTTCGGGTCGCCCCATTTGGGCATTCTTTCGGCATGATTCTCTGTCTGGCAATACCATCCGTTGCCCACATGAAGCACAAGTGCATTTTTTTGAGCAATTTTATCTGTTATATCATATTCAAGATAATATCTGCGCTGTGTCATTGTGTCGAAAATCGGAAATGACACCCTTGAAAGGTCGCGTTTTTCGTAATTTGACCATGCAGGGATAAACATTTCATCGGTGAGCTTCTGACCGTTAAAATAAGGCTCAACAAAGCCCATTGCATTTATTCTGACAATCGCTGATGCAACATCACCGCAGTCAAAAGTCTTTCTGACATAGTAAGCTTCAACACCTACTTCTGTAAAGACATAGCTGCAACCGTCAAATTCAAATGATTTAACCATTGGTACACGGCTGAAATTTTCATCCGTAAACTCGCATCCGCAGACTGCAAATCCGCATTTTTCATAAAAACCGACAGCATCTGCCCTTGCATTTACGGTAACACGCTCTGCACCTTTCTTTTTACATTCATCAGCAAGAGAAAGAACGAGTTTTTTACCCATTCCCTTTCCTCTCATTTCTTTTCCGAATGCAATATTATCTATATGCCAGTCCGTTTCATTCTCTTTATAGAAACGGCCGCAGCCGACTGCCTTGCCTGCATCAAAACAGGCAAGAAAATCGGCTGAATTTTCTTTATCATCAAAAAGTTTGTCTTCGGGATATCCCTGCTCAAGAGAGAAAACTTCTTTTCTTAAATCACTGACAGTTTCACCCTTGACAATTCTGATTTCAGACATTTTATCACTCCGTTACAAAAGTAAACTCAAAAATAAGCATACTGTCTTCATCAATCACATATTCGGGAAGAGTTTCGGGACCGCAGCTGTTTGTACCGGTTCCTCTTACATAACCGTCAATTGTAAGCACTGAAGAATCAACAGTAATAATATCTTCCTGATGCTTTGCTTTGTAAAGATTATCCTGTGTATAGTCATGGATATTGAAAGCAAATCTTTCCTCTGCATACACACGGATTGAATGACCTTCATTATCTGAAACATCAAGCCATTTTACATTGCAATGCTCTCCGTTATCCTGAGGCATAATGTAAGGTTCATGCATTTCATGAACAGTTGATTTATAAATACCCATCGGTGACTGAGCTTTGAGGTCGGGAAGATTTTCTGCTGAGCCTCTGCCGTAATATTCAACATCTGTAAATTCTTCAGGCAGCTCTACTGTCATACCGAATCTGGGAAGATTGATTTTTTCGTCAATCACCTTATTGAGTACAGCTCTTACCTTCATTTCACCGACAGGAGAAATTGTGTAGTCAACCATACACTCAAACAGATCTTTTTTACCGCCTTTTATGTTATATACAGACATAACCGATGCACAGTTACCGTCAAGGCAGACATCGAATGCATCAAGCACAACAGTTACATCATCAAGCTTGAGTTTGCTCCATTTTGATGCAATTTCTCTGTCATTATCAAGAGGTGCACGGAATACATTGGGAACAAAACCTTTTGTACCGCATGCAGGCTTCTGATTGAGATATTCTTTTTTATTCATTTTATAGGAAGTGATATTTCCGTTTTCTGCACTGAAAACAGCTTCACCGCCGTCAAACTTGACTTTTACTTTATTACCGTCAGATTCAACACAGATTTTACCTGTCTTGTTAAGCTCATATGCAACGGAAACATCATTGAGAACAATCTGTTCTCTTGAAACTTCTCTGTCACCGTCAAAACAGATAAAATTGATTATAAAGTCATTTTCATTATTGATTTCCTTAAAATCAATTTCAACATCCAATGTTGCCTCGGGTTCAATATCAAGAACAACAGTACCGTTATCATAAGCTACACCGTTTCTCTCAAGAACCCATTTCATTGTAAGGTATGAAGCATTTCTGAATCTGTTTGTGTTTGTGAATCTGAACATATTTCCGTCTGCAGATTCAACTCTTACGGGACGGTAAATTTCTTTCATCTGAAGAGCACCTGTATGGGGTGTTCTGTCGGGATACAAAAGACCGTCTACACAGAAATTGCCGTCATGACGAGGTTCCTTATGGTCTCCGCCGTATGTATACTGATAGGGATATTTCGGATCATCGGGAGTGTGATAAACTGCATGGTCAACCCATTCCCAGATACAACCGCCCATGAGATTATCGTATTTATAGAAAAGATCCCAGTATTCTTCCATACCGCCGGGGCCAACACCCATTGCATGAACATATTCGCAAAGGAAATAGGGTTTTTCTGCATACTGTTTACGGACATTCATCTTGCTGCCGCGTACTGCGTTTGCATGCTTGCCTTTTCTGCCGTCATATACACCTTCGCCGACCTGCTGAACTTCTTCATGATCGGGATACATTTCGGAAACAACGTCATATGCAATTCTCTTTGTTCTGCAGACACCTTCATAATGAACGGGAATGGGAGTGCCCTGTGCCTTGAGATATTCATAGCACTTATCCTGACACTTATAACCGCCTGCTTCATTACCCAGTGACCACATTGCAATTGAAGTATGACTTCTGTCACGCTTATACATTCTCATTACTCTGTCAACATAATGATGCTGCCATTTGATATCATGACTGATACCGTTGTCATCCTCATTGCATACTTCCCATGCACCGTGAGTTTCAATATCTGCTTCATCAACAACATACAGACCATGAATATCGCACAGAGTGATAAAGAAAGGATCGGGAGGATAGTGAGATGTTCTGACGGAGTTGACATTAAGCTCCTTCATGAGTACAACATCTTTTTCAAGGTCTTCATGACTCATGACATAACCAGTTACGGGATGGGAGTCATGATGGTTCACACCCTTGAACTTTATTTTCTTACCGTTGAAATAAAATACGTTTCCGATGATTTCAACAGTCTTGAAACCTGTATAGTTACGCAGTGACATAACTTCTTCACCGTTCTGATAAAGAGTTACGTAAACTGTGTAAAGATAAGGCTCTTCCGCATTCCATTCTTTAACATCAAGAGCATCGAATTTGAATGTCATTTTCTGAGATGCTTTCTGCTCTGCAGATGCGATTTCTTTTTCACCGTCACAAAGTGTAACTCTTACTGTGCAGTTTTCACCGTATGCAGGCACTTCAACATCACAGGTCATATCATATTTATCGCCGTTTTTGACTGATGAAACAGCGTAATCGTAGATATAGGATTTATCATAAGCTGTAAGAAGAACATCTCTGAAAATACCTGTTTCACGGAACATATCCTGACATTCAAGATAAGTACCCGTACACCATCTGTACATAAGCACAACAAGTTCATTTGTGCCTTCAACAAGCTGTGATGTGATGTCAAATTCAGCTGTATTATGTGAACCTTCGGAATAACCGATATATGTACCGTTAAGATATACTTCGATGTTGTTTGCAGCACCGAGGAATGTGAGGATATAGTTCTTTTCCATATCCGCAATATCGAATTTTTTTCTGTAAATACCTGCTGTCATATCCTCGGGGATAGCAGGAGGAGGCAACTGGAATTCATAGGGACAGTTAAGATAAACAGGCTCCATATAACCTGTTCTCTGCCATGTGGAAGGAACAGTTACTTTATCAAATTTCAGATATGAAGTGTCCATTGTATCGGGCACTTTTGCACAGTGATTATAGAACTTGAAATCCCATTCGCCTGAAAGACATGTCACCATATCTGATGCAAATCTTTCAGCTCTGACATCTGTATTTTTAAGAGTATCGAGCTTTGCATAGGGAATAAAATATGCTCTGGGCTCAGTGATATTATCTCTGAAAATTTTGAAATTTCTGTAGTTTTTCTTCTCTAATGTGTATTTCATAAAATGTACCTCCATGTACAATTTAAAATATTGTAACATATGACGATATTTTTTTCAATTCTTTAATTGAAAATTTATCAAAATTATGATATATTTATATTATTATTTTTGATAGGAACCGAATCAATGAAAAACAACAGAGAAAATAAAAGTTCAAAGTGTCCTGTTTCGGGAAAATGCGGCGGTTGTCAGCTTCAGAATATGACATATAACCGTCAGAAAGCATTCAAACAGGCAAGCGTTGTGAAACTTTTTGCAAAATATTGTCACGTAGCTCCCATTGAGGGAATGGAAAATCCGTATCATTACAGAAATAAAGTCAGTGCCGCTTTCGGAACAACGAGAAGCGGTATGATTATTTCAGGCGTTTATCAGTCAAGCACCCATAATATCGTAAAAGTTGACTCTTGTCTGCTTGAAGATGAAACTGCCGATAAAATCATTGTCACAATCAGACAGCTGCTGAAAGACTTCAGACTTACGGCATACAATGAACACACCGAAAAAGGTTTTCTGCGTCATGTGCTGATAAGAAGAGGCTTCAGCACGGGTGAAGTTATGGTTGTTATGGTAACATCAACACCCGTTTTCCCCGGCAAAAATCATTTTATCGACAAGCTTGTTTCAATCCACCCTGAAATCACCACAATTGTTCAGAACATAAACAACAAATTCACTAGTATGGTGTTGGGTGATGCACAGAAAGTCCTTTACGGTGACGGATATATTGAAGATATACTTTGCGGAAAAAGATTCAGAATTTCACCAAAGTCTTTTTATCAGATAAATCCCGTACAGACAGAAAAACTTTATAACTGTGCCATAAATCTTGCAGGTCTTACAGGAAAAGAAACAGTTATCGATGCCTACTGCGGAATCGGCACTATCGGTATTGCCGCAAGTGAAAAAGCAAAGACTGTTATCGGCACGGAGCTTAACAAAGATGCTGTAAAAGATGCCATCGTGAATGCAAAAATCAACAACATTAAAAATGTGCGTTTCTTTGCACTTGATGCAGGTGAATTCATGCAGAATCTTGCAGCTGACGATGAACATATCGATGTTCTTTTCACAGACCCGCCCAGAGCAGGATGTTCAAGAGAATTTCTCGACGCGGCAATTGCTCTGTCACCTGAAAAAATCGTTTATATTTCATGTAATATTGAAACACAGGCAAGGGATGTTTATCATCTTGTAAAACACGGCTATAAAGTCAGAGCATGCAGACCTTTTGACATGTTTCCTCACACACGACACATTGAAAATATAATTTTGCTTACAAAAGAGAAGGAGAAATAAAATGAAGGCAAATACCCGAATCATCGCATTCATATTAACTGCAGTATTATTTATTACCATGAGCGTACCTGCTTTTGCTGAAGAAATACTGTCTGCAACAGAAGAAGAAACTACATCTTCTGATTCAGGAAACACAATTCTGAAAGGTGATGCGGATTTAAACGGAAAAATAACTGCTGCCGATGCAAGACTTATTTTAAGAATAGCAGCAAAACTTGTTTCAGTTGACAGCTATCGTCTGACATATGCAGACTACAACGGTGACGGAAATGTGACATCTCAGGATGCACGTTTTGTATTAAGACTTAGTGCAAATCTTGATCCTTATGCTCCTGAAACAACAGCACCTCCCGAAACAACAACAAAACCGCCTGAAACCACAACTGTACTTACAGATGAAAACAGAAAGTTTACTGTTGAAACAAATGATCTTTTCAAAACAAATTACGCAAAAGCTGCTGTGCTTTATGATTACGATAATGACAAAATCCTTTACGGAAAGAATATGCACTCAAGAATGCATCCTGCAAGCACAACAAAGGTCATTACAGCTGTTCTCGGCTGTGAATATCTGACTCCTGACTATGTGCTTACTGTCGGAAATGAGTTGTATCTTGTTGAAACAAATACAAGCAGAGCAGGACTTTATGTGGGTATGAAAATAAAATTCAAAGAAATACTCAAATGCCTTCTTGCGCCGTCAGGCTGTGATGCTGCATACACAATTGCCGTTCATGTTGCAAGAGTTGCAACAGGAAATCCCAACATGTCTGCACAGAAAGCTCTTAACCATTTCGTGAGCATGATGAACTCTTACACAAAAAAGTTGGGAATGAATGATTCTCACTTTGCAAATCCCGACGGTTTTCCGAACAGCAATCACTACACTTCAGCATATGACATGACAATCATCACAACAAAGGCATATTCATTCAAGCTTATAAGAAATGTTGTATGCGAGCCCTGGGTAACAGCATATTTTGAATCCGGTCAGAAGATTTCATACACAAATTCAAACGAAACCATAAACCCTTACAGTGACAGATATTATCCTTACATGGTAGGTATGAAGACAGGTTCACATTCACAGGCAGGTCAGTGTCTTGTAACTGTTGCAAAAAAATACATCAGCAAAACAGGCAAGACCAAAACATTCGTTGCTGTTGTTTACAACTGTCCGAATAAATACGGCAGATATTCAGATCTGAAAAGCATGTATGAAACTGCTTTTTCATACTTCTGGCGTCAGCCTTGACATTTTGTCCAAAATATTACATAATATAAGCAAATAAAATAAAATAAAAGGAGTCTGATATACAATGAGAAATCCACGTTTTTTTTGCGAATACACATATAACGGAAACAACTTCCTGCTTGCAGGCACAACAAGTGCTCATCTTGATGCAGAATTCACTGTTACAGATGATGCTGTAAAACTTACTCTTAAACCCCAGACTGCTGTTACCCTCACAAAAGCATGGTTTGAATTTGACCATGATTTCAAAGACGGTGACAAATTCTTCTCCAACGGTTATCAGTCATGGACAACTTCAAGAGAATATACAAAAGATGATGTTCACTACGGTCTTAATAAACTTGCACGTATTCAGCCGTTCATCAAGCTTGCAGGTACATCTTCAGACGTATGGTTCTGTGACGATGCAGAAAAGAAAGGTATTTTCCGCAGCCACTGTTATACATACATAAAGAACGGTGAAAACTTCCTTTTCCTCGGTTCTCTTTCAGAAAAACAGGGTTACACAATGTTCCATGCTGACATGAACGAAGGCAAGTTCTCAATTGTAAAGGACGTTGAAGGTCTCACAATTGACACAAACTACCCTCTTTATGATGTTGTAATTCTCAACGGTGACGAAAATTATGTTTTCGACAAATATTTTGAACTTATGGGAGTACAGAAACCCAAGGTTGATCATCTTGCAGGTTACACATCATGGTATAACTATTTCCAGAAAATTGACCAGAACATTATCTATCGTGATCTTGATGCTATGGATCGTATCAAGGAACACGCAAATATTTTCCAGATCGATGACGGTTACGAAACATTTGTTGGTGACTGGCTTGATCCCAACCCCGAAAAGTTCCCCGACGGCATGAAGGCTGTTGCTCAGCGTATCCATGACAAGGGTTACATGGCAGGTATCTGGATTGCTCCTTTCAGCGTTCAGATCAAGTCAAGAATTTACAGAGAACATCCCGACTGGGTTATCAGAGATGAAAAAGGCAAGCCTGTTCTCGGCTGTGTAGGCTGGGGTGGTGCTTATACTCTTGATATTTATAATCCCGAAGCAAGAGAATACATCAGAAACTTCTTTGATGTTATCCTTAATGACTGGGGTTATGACCTTGTTAAGCTTGACTTCCTTTACAGTGAGTGTATGTTCCCCAGAAACAACAAAACAAGAGGAACAATCATGTGTGAAGCAATGGAATTCCTCCGTGAATGCTGTGGCGAAAAGCTTATTCTCGGTTGCGGTGTACCTCTCGGTGCTGCTTTCGGTAAGGTTGATGCATGCCGTATCAGCTGCGACGTTGACCTTTCATACAAACCCAAAATCTACAACACTCTCCATGTAAACAACGAAATCATGTCTGCACAGAATGCGATGAATAACTCTATCTTCCGCCGTCAGCTCAACGGCAGAGTTTTCACTAACGATCCCGACGTATTCTTCCTGAGATATTCAAATCTTAAGTTCACAATGGAGCAGAAGATTCTTCTCGGTTTCATAAATCATATCTGCGGTGACGTTCTTTTTGTTTCAGACAACATGGAAGAATATGTTGATGCTGACTTTGAAGCAGTCAAGAAATTCTATGCAAAATCAGAATTCAAGATTCTTGATGCAAATTACAGCAAAAACAACAACAAGATTGTTATTAAACTCCTTGACAAAAACGGAGATACAAGAATCTTGTGGTATGACACAACAACAGGATTTGGTAACTACCAGCAGATCAGCGGAATTCTCGCAGACAGATGAAAAAAATAGCCATCTTTCAAAAAGATCTGAGCATTGGCGGTATTCAGAGATCGCTGCTCAATATGCTTACAAACATGGATCTGTCATGCTATGAAGTTGATTTATTTCTCTTTGCAGAACCGGAAATTTGTACTGTAAACGAGCTGAAAAACGTCAATCTGCATATTATTCGTCCGCTGTTCTATCTTAACAGGCTGATTAAATTTGATGTTTTAAGAAAAATGTTCATATATGATCTGCCTGATAAGGAATACGACCTTGCAATTGATTTCAACAGCTACAGCAACGAATGTGCATTATGTACATTGGCAGTAAAAGCAAAAAAACGCATCATGTGGATTCACAATGATGTAGAAATTGAGCATAAGAACTCACGTAAATACCGTATACTCTGGTCGATGTTCAAAAACAAATTCAGATATTATGATGAATTTGTTGCAGTATCAAAAGGTATTGTTGACCCGTTCAGAGAAATGACTGATCTTTATGATACAAAAATTACAGTTATACCAAACACCATCAATACTCATCAGCTTATTCTGAAAAGCCGTGAAACTGTCGATTTCAAGGTAGAACCTGATATCACAAATTTCATTTTTGTGGGCAGATTCACCCATCAGAAAGGTATTGATATACTGCTTGACTATTTTGCAAGAGCTGTTGAAAAAAGACATGATATTCATCTCTATCTTCTCGGCTCTGGTCCTGAAGGACTTAAAATCGCACAGCAGATAGAAAATCAGAAGATGAATGATTATGTTACGGTTATTGATGCTGTTGAAAATCCTTATCCTTACATGGCTCAGATGGATGCACTTATTCTTACATCAAGACATGAAGGTCAGGGTATGGTCCTGTGGGAAGCAAAAGCTCTGGGACTTGATCTGATTTTTGAAAAGCATCTTGAAAAATACAACGAAGACCTTGAAGGCAGCGTTGATATTGAAAGCGCTATCATCAATCAGAAAAAACACATAAAACAGCTTGACAGCCTTGATTATTACAATTTAAAAATCAAACAAAGCCTTTATGAGCTGTTTGATCATTGAGGTGGAAAATTTGCTTTTAAGCGTAATTATTCCTGCATACAATTGTAAAGACACTCTTTCAGCAGCCGTTGATTCGGTTGCTGAAAATTTTAAGGACACAGAAGTTATCATAATTGATGACGGTTCAACTGACGAAACGCCTGAATTGATTGAGTATCTTAAAAAATCTTACGATTGTATTGTGACAGAAAGAATAAAAAACTCAGGCCCTGCAAATGCAAGAAATTACGGTATCAGCAAGGCTTCGGGTGATTTTATTATGTTTCTTGACAGCGATGATACCTATGAAATAAAAACGTACAATACTGTCAGCCAAAATCTGACTGATAATATTGATCTTCTCATTTTCGGATTCAGACAGAATTTTCTCGGCAGAGCAGATGACAAAATCTACTCACTCTCCTCTCCTTTTGATATTGATGAGTTTTACAGAAACAATCTTCTCAATCAGGTATGGAACAAAGCGTACAGACGTGAGTTTCTGCTGAAGAACAACATTCATTTCAAAGATTACAGATACGGTGAAGACAGGATTTTCAATGCAGATGTGTTAAAATGCACACCACGGGTTATTGCAATTCCTGATGTGCTTTATAACTACAATATTGACAAATCCGTCAGCCTGATTTCAGGTTACACTCCCGAAAAATTTGATGCCTGCAAAGAAATCAACCGCTACTACTCTGAGCTTTGCAAGGATAAGAAAACTTCGGGCTATATGTTCCTGAAAAACATAGTTTCCTGCATGACTGTTCTTTTTGCAGACAATTGCAGACTCACAAAAAAAGAGAAAAAGGCTGTTATAAAAGAAATAATTTCAGATACAGATGTAAAAACTGCGATGGAGTCTGAACAGACTTCCGCTGCAAATGAAATTATAAGAAAAATCATCAAAACAGAAAATGTGACAATGAATTATCTGTTTGCATTTACTGTTGCTTTTATCCAGAAGCACTTTCTGCCGTTGTTTCTTAAATTCAGAAAATGATAAAAAGGTATTGCAGATGCAATACCTTTTTTTTGTTATTCAAGCAAAGAGAGAATTTCTCTGAATCCGGAAGTCGATTTAAAATCATCAGACAAAGGATATTTTTCTGTCATAAGATATTTCATACGTTCACGCATAGTCTTTCTCTGATGTTTCTTTTCATAATGCATACCTTCAAAAAACTGTGCCGACCTTTCGGAATCATCAGGAAGTTCATCATATTTTCCTGCAAGGACTGCACTTTTACGAAGATTCTTCAATGCATTTTCATTGTCACCGATTGAAAAATAAAAATGTCCGAGATGACCATAATCATATATCATATTATGCCATAATTTACCGTAATTTCCGTCTGTATAAATAATATTTGCGATATCAATAAGCTTTTCTATTGCCTCAATATTATATTCTGCAGAAAAATTTTTGTCATAATAGCAATAATGACTGACTGTATTATTAAGCAGAAAAAGAGTTTTTTCAATCAGATTACTGCATGCTTCATAATGCTTCGGCATATCTGAAATGAGCATAGTTGACAGATAATCCTTTGTGTCTATCAGGCAAGGCATTCCGGAAAGGATCTTTTCAGACTGAATCTGATATTCATTGTTTCCCGTAAAATAAGCTTTTGAATGAAGATGCTCACAGATAAGACGTTTTGACCACATTCTTATGCTGTCATCGGTGCAGTGTTTCTGAATATTCTCGTAAATGGAGATAATCTTTCGGGAATCATTTTCATAATCGGGATTGTCTTTCACATTCTTATGATACATAAGAATTTCCATATATCTTACAAGAATACGGAAATCAGACGGAAAATCTTTCACCGCCTGCTGAAATTTTTCAAACGTCAGCTGTGCATCTTTTACTTTCATTTTATCATAAAAATCAAGATATTCCTGTATTTTAATCTGGGCTTCGGATTCATTCATTCCGAGAAGCTCATCAACGCTGACTCTGAAAAATGATGCAATTTCAGGCAGAATGGTGATATCAGGGTAACTTTCTCCCCTTTCCCAATTGCTGACAGTCTGAAAAGTAACACCGAGAAAATCTGCAAGCATTTCCTGTGTAAGCTCATTTTCACGTCTTAATCTTTTGATATTTTCGCCTAAGTAGATAGTCATTGTACTTATCTCCTCTGATTGTATTTATTAACCGGTCTGTCTATATAATAACGCACCAGCGAGCAAAAAACAATAAATCAATCTTTGAATAAAATTCAAGTTACTTTTGAAAAATTCAAATAATTTATGAATAACAATTCAAAAAAAATACACCCTTTCGGGTGTATCTTTTTTATGCCCACCACATCTCTGCGGGATTTTCTTTGATAAGAACACGTTTGAGCATTTCAACAGCCTTTGAAAGACCTTCATTCTGGCTCATGAGTGAATCTTCATGTTCGATTGAAAGAACATGGTCATAGCCCACAAGACGAAGATTTGAAACGATATCTTTCCAGTATACTTCGTCGTTTCCATAACCAACAGAACGGAAAATCCATGCACGGTTGATTTCGTCACCATAGGGTTTTGTATCAAGCACACCTGTCTTTGCGGTGTTGTATTTATCCATCTTTGTATCTTTAGCATGAACGTGGAAAATCGCATCACCAAGAGCTCTGATAACTGCAACAGGCTCCATTCCCTGCCAGATAAGATGGCTGGGGTCAAAGTTTGCACCGAGCTCAGGACCTACTGCTTCACGGATACGGAGCATTGTGTCTGTGTTATAAACGCAGAATCCGGGATGCATTTCGAATGCAATCTTGTTTACACCGTGTGCTTTTGCAAACTCAACAGTGTCTTTCCAATAAGGAATAAGGACATCATTCCACTGCCAGTCAAGAATCTTTCCGAAATCATCAGGCCAGGGACATGTTACCCAGTTGGGATATTTTGCAGTTTCACAGTCACCGGGACAGCCTGAGAATGTGTTTATCTGGTGAATACCGAGTTTTTCTGCAAGAAGGATTGTATTCTTTATTGCATCGTCAAAATACTTTGCTGTAGCTTTGTCGGGATGTACGGGGTTGCCGTGACAGCTGAGAGCACTGATTTCAACATCATAATCCTTGATAAGACCTTTGAATGTGTCAAGCTCCTTGGCATCATTCAGAAGAATCTCAGGATTTGCGTGTGCGTTGCCGGGATATCCGCCTGCACCGATTTCAACAGCTTCAATGCCGAGTGATTTAAAATATTTGAGAGCTTCTTCAAAAGGAAGATTACTCAGAAGTGTTGTAAATACACCAAGTTTCATAGTTTCACCTCATTATTTTACAGACATAAGATATTTCATGCTTCTTGTAACATCTTCAAGTCCGTTGGGTACGGGATCATCATTTTCAAGGATAACCCATTCGATGTTATTGTCCTTAGCAGCTCTGATAACAGCATCAAGATCATTGTTGCCTTCTGTGAGAGCTTTGGGTTTGCCGTCGATACCGTCTTTGATATGAAGAAGAATGATATCATTGATGTTTTCTGTGATGTACTTGTAGTTATCCATACCTGCACAGAAACTCCAGTATGTATCAAGTTCAAGCTTTACCTTATCTGCAAAAATCTGCATTGCTGTTTTGCCGTTTTCAAGCACTGTGAATTCTTCTGTGTGGTTGTGATAGTAAGCAGGCACACCGAGTGCTGCACTGCCTCTTGCGAGAAGATCTGCAGCTCTTTCACACTCTTCAACTGTATCGTGAGGAGCTCCGCCTGTGCCGACATTAAGCACACCGAGTGTCTTATGGAATGCTACTGTTTCTTCGATATTTTCATCAGAGAAACTGTCAACACCGATATGACAGCCTACTGGAACAAGTCCGAGTTCATCGAGCTTTGCCTTGATTGTTTCTGCAGAAAGTCCGTGATAACCTGCGAACTCAACACCATCAAAACCGAGTTTTTTTACTTCTTCAAGAATTTTAAGAAAATCATCTCCGCATTTAACCATATCACGGAGTGAGTATAACTGTACTGCGTATTTCATATTAATCATCCTTTGTAAATCATCGGGTCGATGTAGTTAATTGTAAGCTTGATGCCCCATTCGCCCATATCACCCTTCCATGTGCCTGAGTGGGGTTCGATTGAAAGCATACCGTTATATTTGTATTCATAAAGAAGTCCCATAATCTGACGCCAGTCGATCATATCAAGACCTGCGGGAGGATCATCAACATGGTCACCATTGATGTTGATTGTGCCCTTGATGTGGAAATGATAGATTCTGTCTGCCCAGTCTTTGATTTCTTCAAGATATTTGCCTGAACCGGAGTTGATGCAGTGTGAAGGATCGTATTTGATACCGAGATCACGCACACGGCTCATAATTGCAAGCCATGCCTTGGGCTCTCTTACGAAGTTTGACCAGTCGCAGTTGTAACATGCAACTTTGATACCCTTTTCTTTTGCGTATGCACATACCTTTGAAAGGAATTCAACAGCATAATCACAGTTTTCAAAGAAAGATTTGTCTTCAACTTCATTTACACCTGTAACGAAAACGGGACAACCAAGCTGAGCACAGACATCAATAAGTTTATATGAATTATTGAGTTCTTCTTCAATAATTGCACCGTTATCATCAATCTTATCTGCACCCCATCTGCCGATTGACATAACCTTTACATCGTACTGTTCGCTCCACTTTTTGATATCGGGAATAAGTGCGATAAGATCATCGGGGTTGTTTTCGTGGTTGTAGCAGAATTCAACTGCATGAAGTCCGAGGTCAGCAAGATGCCTGAAACCCTCTTCACTCCAGTATTCAATCATTCCGAGTGTCATCATTTTAATTTCTCCTTAGTTATCAATATAAACAGGTTTACCTGTCTTTGCTGATTCATAGATAGCTTCAAGAATCTGAGTTACTACCATTGCCTGCTCAGGCTTAACGCACTGCTCACGCTTGCCGAGAACTGCATCAATCCAGATTCTCTGGTCGATGAAAGAATTACTGTCTGAATCGCCTTCATAGAAAGCAACACCGCCGCAATCCATATTGGGAGTTTCGATGCACTGTCTGCCGTGTTTTACATAGTTTACACGTACATCGTCAAGAGTATCAATACCGCCCTTGTCACCGCAGAGAACGAAACATGCTTCTCTTGCTTCAGCAACGTTGAGCGCCCAGCTTGACTCAAGAGTTACAACAGCACCGTTTTCCATTACGATATAGCCGAATGCTGAATCTTCAACAGTGAACTTTTCGGGATCCCAGTCACCCCATGCGTTTGCTGTATTTGTCTGGTCTGCAAGTTTTCTGAATGTGTTACCTACAACCATCTTGGGTTTGTAGTTATTCATCATCCAGAGAGTAAGGTCAAGAGCATGAGTACCGATATCGATAAGAGGTCCGCCGCCCTGTTCGTATTCATTAAGGAAAACACCCCATGTGGGAACAGCTCTTCTGCGGATTGCAACAGCCTTTGCGTAGTAAATTTCACCGATTTCACCTGATTCGCAGACTGCCTTTGCATAAAGGTTTTCACCGCACTGTCTGTTCTGATAACCGATTGAAAGAAGCTTGCCTGTTCTTACAGATGCTTCGTACATAGCCTTAGCTTCAGCATATGTCTTAGCCATTGGCTTTTCACACATTACGTGCTTACCTGCTTCCATAGCATCAATTGAAATGAAGCTGTGTGAACGGTTGGGAGTACAAACATGAACAACGTCAATTGTTTCATCCTTGATAAGTTCTTTATAGTCTGTATATGTCTTTGCATCAGGTGTACCGAATTTCTTTGCAGCCTTTTCTGCTCTTTCGGGAATAATGTCACAGAATGCAACCATTTCTACTTCGGGAATCAATGCAAGGTTGGGCATGTGCTTTCCGTTTGCAATACCGCCGCATCCTACGACGCCGATTCTTACTTTTTTGTCCATAAATACAACATCCTTTCAGGATAAAATTATACATTTATATAATAAAACAAGAAAATATAAAATACAAGTTTTTATTAAAATAAGGGATGTATAAAAATATGCAAAAAAATTGTGCAGAATCAACAAACTGACTCTGCACAACACATTACAGCACATTCAAAATATACAATCTGATTTTTTCAAAAAATTCTTCGCTGTTATAGATGTTTCTGAACTTTTCATCAAGCTCTGCAATCCTGTCCTTATCGAAAGAAACATTTTCATTCTTATCATCACACATTGCATACATCTGACCGACAACTGACTGAATTTTGTCATAACCGATACTTGCAATTCCGTTGACAGCTGCTTCAGGCAACGGACCGCCGTTATGTCGGAAAAAGAATGAAAGACTTTCTGCAGTAACATCTTCATCAAAATAAAAAAGTGCATACACTTCCCTGTGCCATTTTTCGGCATTTTCATATTCAGCATCAGGGTTTTCAGATTTTTCAATCTGACGCTGCAGTACACACATAACACCCTCACACAGCTCTTTTGCATCGGCAGTTTCAGCTTTTTCAGGGGTAAGAGATTCATATTTTCCGACCAACTCTGCATATCTTTTAAGCTGCTCATGCTGTTTTTCCATTTTTTCATTTTTTCTTTTTACGGCTTTTGATGCCTTGATGCTGACAAAAACAGTAACTATAATCAGCACCAACAGCACGAGCCACATATACCAGAATTGAGTCAATGATTCAAGCATAATTATCCCTCCATAAGCGCTTTATAGATATCGCCTTTTTTCATACCTGATTCTTTTGCGGCTTTTTTAGCAGCTTCGGAAGCAGACATACCTTCTGCAAGATAATTTCTTGCAAGAGTTATTCCGTCAATTTCTTCTTCGGCAATTTCTTCTTTCTTTTTACCTTCAATGATGAGCACATATTCACCCTTGAGTTTCACACCGTCATATTTCTTTGCGGCTTCACTGAGTGTTGTATGTTCAACAGACTCATGAATTTTAGTAAGCTCTTTGATAATTGCGATTTTTCTGTCACCGAAAAAGTCAAGCATATCACGCAGTGTTGCAGCAAGTTTATGGGGTGCTTCATAGAAAAACATTGTGCGTCTTTCATCTTTGACTTCTTCAAGATGTTCACGTCTTTTCGGCTTATTGCCTGTAAGAAATCCTTCAAATGTGAATCTGCCCACATCCATACCGCTGATTGCGGCAGCTGTGATTATAGCTGAAGGTCCCGGCACGGAAACAACATCAATTCCATGTTCATGACAAAGTGCAACAAGGTCTGTGCCGGGGTCTGAAATTGCAGGCATACCTGCATCTGTAACCAACGCACAGTCTTCACCGTCAAGAATGCGTGAAATGATATGAGAGCTTTTCTGAGCTTTGTTATGCTCATAATAGCTGACCATAGGTTTTTTTATTTCAAAGTGATTAAGAAGCTTTACAGTGACTCTGGTGTCCTCTGCAGCGATAAAATCAACTTCTTCAAATGTTTTTACGGCTCTGGGAGAAAAATCACCCAGATTTCCGATGGGAGTGCCCACAACATAAAGTTTTCCGCTCATTATAAAAATCCTTTTCTTATTTTCTGTATGTGCCGATTATTTTCAGCATTTCGGGTGACTCTTTTCCGTCTGCACCTTCAATATGAAGCTCAGGCTCAACTGTAACACCCGGATTTCTGCCCAGCTTACCTTCAACAAGCACAAGCCACGGTGCAAGACCGTCACGCTGAGAAACAAAACGGATGCGTTTGGGTTCAATTTTCACTTTCTGCATAGCACAAGTGAGTTCAAAAAGTCTTTCGGGACGGATACACATGCAAAGTCTGCCGCCGAATTTCAGAAGCTTTGATGCAGCTGTGCATACATCGTCAAAACCGCATGTTATGCCGTGTCTTGCAATTTTTGCACTTTCTTCAATGCTTTCGATACCTGCATTGACTTTTGTGTAAGGCGGATTCATCGTTACAACATCAAAATGACCTTTCGGAAATTCTTTCGGTAAATTTCTCAGGTCACAATTGAAAGGATGAATTTTTTCAAGATTATTCATCTCAATTGAACGGCAAAGCTGTTCATAACCGTTTTTCTGAATCTCTGCTGTATAAATCTCTTTACAAAGACCTTCTCGTACCCAATAAAAAGGAATTATTCCGCATCCTGTTCCGAAATCACATGCAAGTGCCTTTTTTGAAGGAGATGCAAATGAAGCCAACAAAAGCGCATCAGTCCCGAAGGTGTGTGCCTTCGAGACTATGAGTTTAAGTTCGTTATTTATATATTCAATATGTTCGTTTTCGTTAATTTTCATATGTTTCTTTAAAATGATCGAGAATTGCAGCAACTCGCAATGTTTTTCTTGCATCAGCGGCATTTACTTTTCCGTCAAGATTAACGTCTGCAGCTGTGTAATACACACCTGTAAGTTCTTCAATTTTTGCAGATGCACGAAGAATAAGTCTGGCATCAGCTGCATTTATTTTTCCATCAGAATCTATGTCACCGGTTACACTTATATAGTAGTTTGTGACATCGCCTTCAGGAGATTCATGATTCAGTCTGCAACCTGTTGTTATATAATCTTCTTCATTCAGCATGATATTGTTTTCATCATAAACAACAAATGAACTGCTGTTTGTAAAACATGCAAGAAAATCACCGATAAGCATGTTTTTTGCCACATTTGAAATAATAAGATTTTCGTGATCGACTTTTATAACAGTATTTTCAACGGGGATGATTTTATGAATTTTGTTTGAAATCTGAGAATCATCACCGATATTTCCGTTTCCGTTGCTTTCACCGAAAACAATAACTGTTACATACTCATTTCCGCATTCGGTACAGATATATTTTACCTGTGCTGAGAGACCGTCTGCTGATTCTTTTATAACTTCATAAGTATCAGGATATACGTGACCTGCTTTTCCGATCATTGTGGAAACAGAAGCTTTTCCGCAAAGTGTACACACTTTGTGTTTGAGACCTGTTGATGAACATGTTGCTTCTTTTGTGACAATCCACTCATCAGAATATGTATGAGCATCGGGAGCAAGATTAATGGGCAATACATCTGTTCTTTCATCACAATAAATGCAATGTTTTGACATTTCACCCGCTGATATACAATCAGCTTCTTTATCTATGGTATATTCATCAGAGAAAGTATGTTTATCAGGCATTACGGGAATTGATGCTTCATCAAAAGGAGCATCACAGACTGTACAATGTCGTGATATCACACCTTCTGATATACAGGTTGACTCTGTATCAATTGTCCATTCATCGCTGAGTGTATGTTTTCCCGTAGCAGGTACAACTCTTCTCTCTGCTTCATTGCCGCATATATCACAATTTGTGACCATTATTCCGTCTTTTGCACATTCGGGAAGCACGATGACTTTCCACTGTGAATTTTCAGTTATCACATGTTTTTCACTGTCTGCAGGAATTTCTTCTTCACCGAAATATCCGTTACAATGCTTACACTCATAAGCTTTCACACCAGCTGTAAGACATGTTTCGGGAGTTACCACAACATATCCGCCTTTTGCAGTATGTGCATCAGGCTCAGCAGGAACCTCTGTTACTTCAGCAGCAGAATTACAGCCTGAACAGATTCTGAACTTAACACCGGGTGTGACACAAGTGGGTTTAGGATCATAAGTCCAATAAGATGATAACTGTGAATGATTATCGGGATCTTCAGGAATTGTGACAATATCCTTGGCACTGCAAATAACACAGCTTCTGTACTTTGTGCCTGTTGATGAACAATTTGCAGGTTTTGCGATTATATACTCACCGCCGTTTGCATAAACATGATTTTCACATGAGTCACTACCTGCCATTGCATTTTCAGAAACTGTATCAACATCAACAGTCACAGCACCGATAATTACGATGCAAAGCACTGCTATTATTCCTGTTGCGATAAAACTTACAAAACGTTTCATATGTATCATCCTCCATATATAAAATATATTATCATGTTACATCTGTTAAGTCAACAAAAATAAAGAAAAACATATTGTACATAATTGGCTTTTATGTTATGATTGTCTGCGGTGATAATATGGTTAAAATTCTGTTTGAAGACGAGCATATCATTATCTGTGAAAAACAGGTCGGTATGCTGTCTGAAGATTCAGCATCAGATGAAAGTCTGCCCAATATCCTGAAGAAACTGACAGGCGGCGAAATTTACACTCTGCACAGACTTGATAAGCCTGTGGGCGGTGTTATTATGTATGCAAAAACAAAAATAAGTGCCGCTGCTTTTTCAGCAATCATTGCAGAAAATAAACTTGAAAAAACTTATCTTGCAGTAACAGACGGTCACATTGAAAAAAAGACCGGCGAGATGCGCGATCTTTTATTTAAAGATTCACGCAAAAACAAAACTTTTGTTGTAAAACGAATGAGAAAAGGTATAAAAGAAGCCGTTCTGAATTACGAAGTCTTGCAGGAATCAGATGCATTATCGTTTGTAAAAATCAAACTTGTGACAGGAAGATCACATCAGATAAGAGTGCAGTTTGCATCACGCAAAACTCCTCTCACCGGTGACGGAAAATACGGCAGCAGAAACAACAGATGTTCAATTGCATTGTGGTCACATTCACTGTCATTCACACATCCGCTGACTTCCGAATCAATGACCGTTTCTTCACTTCCTGACATAAATATTTACCCATGGAGTGAATTCAGAAAAGAAAGTGAAATGTAAGTTCTTTTCCGCATTTCGGACATGTTATCTGCTTTCTGTGTTTACCCTTTTTCAGTCTGAGAAATTCACCGCAGCCTTTGCATGTTCTGAATCTGTGAGTTTTAAAGAATTTCAAACGCAATTTCATGTGTTCAATATAGGGGTTCCATGCATTGAGAAACTGCTCAAATCTGAAATTTTCACTGTATCTCTTCTGCAGATTTTTTGACAAAACACGGAAAACCGCATATGCAAGAACAGCATACTGCAAAACAGTTATTACAATATAACCTATTAAAAAATATCTGAAAAATATTTTTATGAAGCACAATGCTCCGTAAATCACAACAAGGCCTGTTGTCAATTTATCAATTCCGTTTCGTCCTGCCATAAAATTCCTGAGTTTAATAAGAAAATTCTGCATTTTTTCACTCTTTTCTGTATCTGTTCATATAATATAATTGACATTATTAAAAAATAATATTATAATTTATTAGTATATGTTTGTTATGAGGTGTATATTATGATATACAACAATATTCTTGAAGCAATGGGAAGCACTCCCCTTATAAGACTTTCAAAAATCGTTCCTGAAGATTCAGCAGAAATCCTCGTAAAGTATGAAGGTCTTAATGTGGGCGGTTCAATCAAAACAAGAACCGCTTTCAATATGATTAAAGAAGCTGAAAAACAGGGCAAAATCAACAAAAACACAATCATCGTTGAGCCCACAAGCGGCAATCAGGGCATCGGTCTTGCACTGGTAGGTGCAGTCAGAGGATATACAACTAAAATCATTATGCCCGACTCTGTAAGTGTTGAAAGAAGAAAACTTGTTGAGCATTATGGTGCTGAAGTTATTCTTGTGCATGACGACGGCAACATCGGTGAATGTATTGAAAAATGTGTTCAGACCGCAATGGACATGGCAAAGGAAGACAGCAGAGTCTTTATTCCTCAGCAGTTTGAAAACGAAGCTAATCCGACTGTACACAGACATCACACAGCTCTGGAAATTCTTGAACAGACAGCAGGTGCAATTCACGGATTCTGTTCAGGTATCGGCACAGGCGGCACAATAACAGGTATCGGTGAAGTCCTTAAAGCTCAGAATCCTGACATTGAAATCTGGGCTGTTGAGCCTGAAAACGCTGCAATTCTTGCAGGCGGAAACATCGGCACACACCTTCAGATGGGTATAGGTGACGGTCTTATTCCTCCGATTCTCAACACAAATATTTACAATGACATCTGCATTATTACCGACGATGAAGCAATAGGCACAGCTAAGGCACTTGCTAAAGAAGAAGGACTTATGTGCGGCATTTCAAGCGGTACAAATGTTGCAGCCGCATTGAAACTTGCAAAAAAACTCGGCAAAGGAAAAACAGTTGTAACAGTTCTTCCCGACACTGCAGAAAGATATTTCTCAACACCGCTTTTTGATTAATCAATACATTATATTAAAATACCTGCCGGATGCATTTCTGCATCCGGCTTTGTTTTTTGTAAGTATATTATATTCTGTATTTATTTAATAAACATTTAAAAATCAGATAGTTTCAAGATTTGCAGAACATCTGAGAATAAGTCTTGCATCTGATGCATTAACTGAATTATCCTTATTCACATCTGCTGCAACAAGTCCGTCTGCAGTCAATTCTCCGATTCTTGCTGAATAGCGCAGTACAAGTCGGGCATCAGCCGCTGTTATCTTCTCATCGCCGTTGACATCACCCGGCATCACATCGATAACTGTTATTTCTGCAGAAAATGCAGATGCGATACTGTTTGCAGAATCTTTTACAGCACAGAAAATTTTATAAATGCCTTTTTCTGAGAATGTTATAACACTTTCAGGATTCTTCGAATAAGCACCGTTTTTGATGATCTTATTATCTTTGAAGACCGTAAAGCAGTACAATAAGTTGCCTGTACCGCCTGATGCTTTTATTTCACATGTGATCTGACCATCTGTTTTCACTTTCAATTCACTGACATTGACAACATCTATACCTAATGCACTGTAAACAGCAACTTCTTCAGAACTGATCTCTTCAGATGAAGAATATGAGTCTTCAAGATAAACTTTCAGAACATAAGTACCTGATTTTTCAGGAATATATGAAAGTGTATTGAGGATTGATGATCTTTCAAACAGCAATTCACCGTCGTGATATACGGAATACATATAAAATACGGAATCAGAATCAGAAACTGCATGAACTGTCCATGTTATTTTTTCGTATGCATATGTATATTCATCGACGTCGCTTTTTACCGAATCAAGCTGCAATTTATTATGAACAACAAAATTTCCGCTGTAACCGTCAATTTCCCTTTCATCACTTGTCAGAACTTCAACATAGAAATAATATACACCGGGGTTTTCAGGCGAATAGCTGAATGTATTCTTTGTTGTATGATGTAACTGTGAATAGATTTTTTCTCCGGCATCGTTATACAAAGAAAACTTATACATGCATGTAACATCAGCAGAAACAGCAACCGAACATGTTACAGGATTTCCTGTCTGAACAAAATCATCACTGAGTCTGATTGATTCGATTTTAACGGGAACAACTTCTGCCGTCACTTTCTCTGCATAATCAAGAGAAATCCAGCCTTCTTTTCCGTTATAGGATATTTTTCCCCATCCGCTGAGAATATCAGTTACGATAACAACTGTACCGTTACTGAGCATTCCGATAACATCACCATCAACAGCAGATTTTCTGACATTCAGCGCTGAGGCGGTAATTTTATATTCAACAGGTTCAAAAGGAGTTTCTTCGGGCGGGTCTTCTATGGGCGTTGCTGAATAATTACCGTTTATAATTATGTATGTTCCGTCAAATGAAGATCCGTCTTCTTGGGATGATGATCGGAATTTCATATCAGAAGCCTTAACATAATAACCTTCCTGAGTTTTCAGCCATGCTGCACCTACGGAATTGACACCTGAATGGGTTATATAAAGAAGTGCTCCGTTATCAACATAAGCTATAATATTGTTACCTTCAGAGGGTTCAAGGCGCAAAGGTGTTTTTGTGTCATTCTTCGCACTTACAACATATGTAGAATTTTTGGTTTCGGCAGTATTTCTGAATTTGACAGTTTCAGCAGAATATGCATCATATGCCGTAAGATTGCTGCTGAAAATATAGTGTCCTGTATTTGTCTTGTACCAGGAAGCACCGAAATTATTTTTACCCTGATATGTAATGTACAGAATTGTTCCTTTTTCAAGACGTTTATAGAGATCACTGCTTCCGCTCGGGTAATGTCTGAGTGCAGTTCCGCCTGCGGATTCATCAGAAACAACATAATAAGAGTATATTTTTTTCTTTGTTGAGTTAAAGACATCAACATCCGCTGTCGGATCATACTTATTGTTCACATCAGGATCTGCAGGCGGTTTATCATCTGCAAAAAAGTTATCATCTTCAACTGAAACCGAAGGAGATGAAACATACCAATATGCGGTAAGATTTTCAATCTGCTCATCCTGAGTTTCACCCACAATAGTGGATTCTATAAGCGGAATTCTGCCTTCAGGTGCATTCTGAGCAGGGTCAGAAACATAAAATGTGTCATATTTCTTATTATAATCACAAAGCAGAACAGCGTGACTCTGTCCTTTTGTTCCACCGTTATAAATTACGATACCCTGAGGATTTTTTTCCAGCAAATCTAACAGTTCTTCTTTATTATCAACTTCAGCAGAAAAATATCCGTGACCTATAGTTATATTATAACAAGTATAGTACCAACGAAGACCTGTTCCTTCTATCCACGCAACTTCGCGTATATTTTCCTCAGTTATATTTTCCCAATCATCAAATTCGGAACAGATTGCAGTTCTGCGCATGAGCATTGCAGCACTGGCAAGGGTACATGTTACGGAAGTCTGCTGTTTCAGAAAAACATTCGATGTATTAAGATCAGTATAAGTTACAGCAGATGCTGTTATTGATGACGGCATAAGTCTGAACGGAGTAAATACAGTTAAAATTACCAACAAAATGCTCATAAAGCATTTAATATATTTTGACATAATCCACCTTTAATATTCATAATATTACAATTTAATTTTAATTTATTTAAGTAAGAATGTCAAGTGAAATATAATGAAAAAAGCAGGTGCAAAAGCACCTGCTCTGTTATTGAATTTTAGCCACCAAATAACTGGTTGAAGAATGCACTGATCTTCGCAAAGAATTCCTGGATAAGCTTGATAAGTCTTGCAAAACCTGAAAGTGTTTCATTGGGAGGACCACCGTCATCCATGAGAGCACTGACGTAAGTTGTGATGTTGTCAAGATCTTCAAACATATCAATAATGCTGAAATCAACTCTCTTGAAGCGTTTGCCGAGTTCACCTGCGATGGGAACGAGCACCTTAATAATGATGTAAAGAAGATTCATTACAATATCAGGAGCTTCAGCTTCGTTTGCCTTCATGTTGAGGTATGAGAAAATTTCACGGATAAGATCATCATTATCATCTTCGTCATCAAGCTGTGCAAAACCGACAAGGAAGTTTGCAATGTTTTCTGCATTATCTTCATAGAACAGCGTATCTGTAACAAGTCTGAAGATAAGTGTTATCAGATCAGCACCGCCTGCAGTGTCAAGGTAAACATATTTATTACCTGCTACAGATGTCTTACCTACAATTGTACCTGCACAAAGAGTTGTAAGGTCAAGGTAAGGAAGCTTGATGCTGAGTGTACCTACAGCATAAACGTCTTCTGTTACTGTTACAGTTTCATATTTACCGATAACGTTGCCGTCTTCATCGTACTCTTCGTTACCGTTTGCATCAAGAATGGGAGTGAATACTTCTTCTTCAACTTCCTTTGTTCCGACTACAAGGTTTTTATTCTCGATATCAAATGAAAGTGCTTCACCGAGAACGCCGTCAAGCAGCTGGTTAACAACCTGGTTAAAGTCAACGTCAAGAGGAATTGAAAGATTGAGAGCCATGTCACCGATACGAAGGTTTGCAAGAAGTGAATTTACAATAGGATATGCATCAACCAACGGTGAAAGGATATCAAGAAGTACGTATGCAAAGTGAGCAATGTTGTTTACAAGACCGTTAAGACCACCGACTGAAATGAAGAACAGAAGGTTGGGAATAAGATTGAGAACAACATCAATCGGGTTTTCAAATACTTTTTCGACAAGTCCGATAATGGGCTGGAACAGATAATAAATTGTATCACAATTTTCAGCTGTTTCTGATGTGCCGTTGAAAGCCTTTTCAAAGTATGACTTGAAGCTTATAAGTCCGTCTGTTGCACCGAGTGTTTCCATAAGAGGAATCCATGCATACTGATAAACTTCATAGCTGGGGATGTTGACAAGACCAACGTCACTGAGTTTGGGATTACCGTCTGCATCGTAAATAGTGTTACCGTTTGCATCTTTCATCTCATGTCTGAGAAGCATAAGGTCATCACCAAGGAAGATAAACTTGATAAGAATTGCGAAGGGTGAAAGAACTGCTGATGCAGCTTTAAGGAAGATTTCAGAATCTGAACAAATACTATTGATCTTAGGATTATTGTAACCCCAATCGTATGCATAAAGGTTTACAATTTCTTCTTCGGGTTCTTCAGTACCTTCTTCAGTTCCGTCTTCTGTACCTTCTGTTTCATCGATTGTTTCAACATCTTCTTCTACTTCTTCTTCAGTTTCTTCATCTTTTACAACAACGCCTGTCTTGAAGAATGTTGCATCAGTGAATTTATCTGCTTCTTTAGCTATAGCAAGAAGTTCCTGATATGTTTCTATATCATTAGGATTGTTTCTCAATGAATTTTCTGCATCCTGATAGAGTTTTTCTGCTGCTACGCTTTCTTCGATGAGAACATTATAAACTGATTTGAGAATAACTTCATTTCCGTTTTCGTCAAGAACAACGTCACCGTTTTCATCAAGAAGTTTGCTGTTTGATTTGATTCCTTCACCGAATTCATAAAGAAGAGCTTCAGCAACTGCACGCTTAGACAGTTTTACACCGAGAGCTGCATCAAGAATTCCGAGGATATCGATGCTTCCGCCGAGATCTGAAAGAAGACCGTAAAGCATTGATGCAAGATCACTGATCATATCGTTTGTGAAGAGCATGTCACTGACAAGATCCTCAAGGAATCCGCCGAGTGAATCCATACCGTCCATCTTGAGCATTGCAAATACATCTTCTACAATCTGATCAAGATTGTCAACAATGTATTCAGCCTTATCCTTTGACCAGTTTTCTGTGTAAAGAATTGCCGTACCGTATGCAAAGTCATTATGCTCTTCTGCAGCTGAAATAATTTCATTTGCATGGTAGTCGATGGGATATATATCATATGTATAATCCTCACCCTTTACAACATCACCGCCGAGCACCTGCCAGAGTGAACCGAATTCGTTCTTATAGAACAATTCAAGAAGAGCTGCGATCGCTGCATCAGGATTAAGAGCAACATTATTAATGATATCTATAATTCTGAGACCTGCAAAGAGTTCACCGTAAAGTGTCTCCTGATCAAGTCCGAAAACGTCAAGCAATGTGTAATCACTTGTGAAGCTGCTGCCTGAGAAAGGTCTGTACATAAGGGCTGTAAGTGCATATCTGAGAAGGAACAGGAATACAAGACCTTCAGTTTCTACAGCTTTCTGCCCTTCACCGATCTGAACATCGATATAATAACGGGTATTTGCAGGCCAGTTACCGTTGTTTGTTTCAAGTGCAGTATATCTGCCTGAAGAAATTTGTTTAACTGTACCGATTGCCTGAAGCTTATAGTCCATGATGGGAGGAAGTGCAGCTTTTTCAGAAAGAGTTACGGGGTCACATACATAGCTGTAATCGCCTGACTCAAGAATGTCTGCAGGAATGTATTCTTTACCTGCAACTTTATAAGTTACACTGACTTCTTCATCGTCAACTATTTCAGTTACTGTGTATTCATAATATTCACGAACTGCTTCGTTGAAAGCAATCATCTGTTCTTCGTCACGTTCAGTTACAACCTGACCCTTCCAGTTTTTCCAACCGATTTCGTTACGAAGAGCATATTCAGTCAATTCTCCGTTAGCATCAAGACCAGAAATCTTTGTTGAGAACCAGTCTTCACTATAATACAAGCTCATTTCACCGTTTGCACTTATATATGCTTCAGTTACGGGAACATTGTGAATATCCGGATCATATGTTGCCATGCCGGGTTTATAAACAGCTGATCCGTCTTTTTCAGAATAACCGACAAGAGGAATACCTGTATCAACACTAAGACCGATAAGCTCTATGATACCCTGAAGAGAATCAAGGAATCCGACAGTATCTTCACCGAGCAAATCGCCAAGCTTAAGAGTATAAACTGAAACTTTTGCACCGAAAAGAATCGCATGAGAAATCTTGATGGGAATTTCGATACCGTTTACGATTTTGGGAACCGCACCTGTAGTAAGGAAATATGACAGGTTGGGAAGAAGATTGAATACTGTGCTGATGGGGTCAGCAAGAACAGTATTTGTAGCCCAGTTAAGAAGAGGATTAAGAATACCATTGTTCAGGAAGTTTGAAATTGTATCAGGTCTTCTTGATCCGTCTGATTTGATAGCAGCTGCTGCTGTTTCAAATTCCTTACCTGTAAGAAGTCCGTGATCATCTTTATTGATTCCGAGAACTTCAAATACAGGAAGCAGTACCTTATTATAAAGGTTATGGACAATATCACCGTCGTTAAGAATAAGTGAAAGCGGTGTTGCAAGAACGTTGGCAACTTCAATTGTTGAGTCTGTGTCACCAAGAAGAACACCGAGCAACGGAGCAAGAGGTGCAAGAACAGCATCAAGAGCCATAAGGAATTTATCCTTATTACCGTTTATGTTCCATACCATCTTGGAGAAGTCAACATCTTTCCAACGGTCACCGCAGTAACCGTCTCTTTCAGCACCGATTGCATAGTAATCACCGGTGTCATGAAGACCTGATTCTGTAATACCGCCCTTTGCCGCTTTAAGGTGATCATGCATATTCTTGAATTCAGGGAATGTTGTTGTATATCCGTACTGAGCATCAAGATATCCGTATCTGTTCCATACATATGCCATACCTGCAGGAGTAAGAGTAACACCGATACTTGCAAGAGCTGCATAGATAAGTGACTGCCAACCTGCGCCTTCATTAACAACTGCTCCAACCAAACCACTAAGGTCGATGCCATCAACAGCGTTTGCCAATGTATCGTTAATAAATTCGTCAGTAAGAAGATCGTCAAGAAGTCCGCAGACCATGGGATAAACCAGTTCAAGAAGCATATTGACAATGCTGTCCTGATAAAGCATGTCTTCAATAAAGAGCTGAAGAACCTGCTGAGGAGTCTTTGCCTGCTGTGCCTTGACAGGATCTGACAGAGTAAGGAATGACTTTACAACGTCACCAAGCTTTTCATTAGTAAGAAGGCTGTCGATTGTATCTACAATTGATGTAACCTTTTCTGAGTCAACCTGATATACTTCAGGTTTTCCGTTATTGTCGAGATACTTTTCATAAGTATGTTTGGGCCAGTATGTAGCATCATGACCGTCATCGGGATTTGCGATGGGTTTAAGCTGAGTCACAAGATGCATATAACTGTATGCAGCCTGACCGAAAACAGCAAGTTTTGCGTCATTTGAGATAGAGCTGAATAAATCATAGTCGCTCATTATATCTTCATAATCAGCACTGATAAGCTGATCATTTGTTACAGTCTTAAGGTAACAGGGAGCATAAAACTTCTGGAAATAAACTGTAAGCTTAGACTGCATTGTTACGAGCTGTCTTCTGATATTATTAGCGGGGTCAGTATCATCTGTTACTTTGTAACCGCCGTTATAATACTGAGGAGTCAGACCTGAATCATCATACTGTCTTTCTGTTGACCATTCAATAGTAAGATGTTTTACAGTAAGAGACTGATTTACAAGAGTTTCTGTTGTAAGAACAGTGTCGATATCTGTATGACAATGGAATGCATAGCTGTGGAACCAGCTGCCTGAGTTTACAGATGTGCAGTTACCGTTGAAATAATCAATGATTGTTGCAACATTACAGTATTCGAAAAGAGTAATGTAATTGTTACCATCACCGAATTCCTCTTTCCATTTTTCGTCAACATTGAGTTCTTTTACTTCACCATCAACAACTTTGTAAGTTTTTTCAGGTGAACGACCGATGATCTTACCGACTGCGTCCTCAACGTATGTATAACCGTCAAGGAAGAGATATTCGCCGTCATCACCCTTTGTGAACATAAGAGTGTTTGCAACCTCTTCAGCAATCATGGGAATTGTGTAGAGACCTACACCGTATTCTTTACTCATGACACTATCAACAATTGCAAGATAATCCAATGCAGCTTCTCTGATTAAGCCCTTTGAGTTATCCTTTGCTGTTACCATGTGATCATAAGCAATTGCACGGATAGGATTCTCCTGTTCATCTGCATAGACATACTCATCTGATGCATTTGAAAGTTCGTAATGATCCATGTCGCCAACGATTGATGTTGCGGGGTAACCGTTTGCATCGGTATCAACAACGAATTTTGAAGTATAGCCTTCTGTAACAATGCTATACTTGAAGAATGAATAAGCAAGTTCTCTGTATCTTTCATTCAGTGCATCATCGGCTGCAAAAGCAACAAGACTTACAGATGATGCTGAAAAAATCATCAGTACTGAAAGAAAAACACACAAGGTCTTTTTCAAAATCTTCATACTTTACTTGTCCTCCTTTTTATTTTGAAAATTCAAAATACGGAAAATTCAGAGCAGCCTGCAAAAACTCGTTCACAAAATATTTACAAACCGCACCATAATATAGTCCATGCTTATTATATAAAATATTATAAAATTTTTCAATAAGATTTTGAAAAAAAATTTTAGCAAAACAAGTTTTTGCATTTTTACACAGAAAGCTCCATGATATTTTATGAATAATGATGAAAAACTAAAAAATGCTTGATTTTTTTTATAAAAAGTAGTATCATCTATCAGTAAATCAATGCCGGTGTGATGGAATTGGCAGACGTGCCGGACTCAAAATCCGGTGGTAGCGATACCGTACCGGTTCGACCCCGGTCACCGGCACCAAACATTGAACCTTGTCGTATGACAAGGTTTTTTTATTAATTTTCAAGGACGATTATCAATGAAAAAAGTTGTAATTCTTAATGCATCACCAAGACATGACGGAAACAGCAATCATTTGGCAGATCTGTTTTTATCAAAATGCAACTGCGAAATCATATCATACAACATGTATGATGAAAACATTGCCCCCTGCATTGCATGTAATTTATGCTCAAAATCGGGAAAGTGTTTTTCGGATGACTGCAAACACATTATCGACGACATTTTTTCCAGTGATTATATTGTTTTTTCAACACCGATTTACTGCTACTCATTCCCTGCTCCGATGAAAGCTTTTCTGGACAGACTGCAGCCGTATTACAGTGATGAAAAATATAAAAATCCCGCCTTTGACCGTAAAGGCTTTGTACTTGCCTCCTGCGGAAAAAGCGGAAAATTCGGAATTGATGTTATTGAAAAACAAAGCAGAATAGCCTTTATTGAACTTTCTGCTTCGTTTGAAGGAATTTTTTTATTTTCAGATACTGACAAGCGATCAGCATTAACAACTGATGAAATTTGTAAAGTAAAACAGCTTGCAAAAGATTTTTTCAATTAAGGTCTTTTAAGCTCATACTTTCCTGAAAGAAGCTCTGCTCTGAACTCTTTTACATCTTTTACAAAACGGTTGAATGACACACCGCCCCTTGCGAGATCTTCATATTCATGAAAATCCGAACCGGAGGTTGTTATGAAACCGTGTTTTTTTGCCCAGATTTCAGCCATATTGTTGGATGAATCATGTCTTTTATTGCCGTTATAAATCTCAACACCGTCAATATAACGGGGATTGGTGATGTTTGAATCAATTCTGAAGGGATGTGCCTGAATAACCGTGAGCTGATTCACTTCTGCAACTTTTTTAAACTGTTTTGCGGTCATTGAAACAATGTCTTCATGGTCATAAAGAAACTGTTCATCAACACCGTAAACAAGATAGTCGTTATCATTCTCAGGAAAACGCAATTCGATACCGAGCATTACAGAGAATGTTTCTGTTTCGCATTTTTTTGCATTTCTGTATCCCCTGAGAAAATAGTCAACTTTATCTTTCCATGTTTCTCCGGGATATTTTTTTTCAAAACATTCAAGTGTGAAGTGGTCTGTGACAACAACACCTGAATATCCTGCATTTTTATAAAGTTCCACAGCCTCTTGTGCGCTTATATGTGCGCATGTACTGACATCTGCTGTGTGAAAATGTGCTTCGTACATATAATTCATATTTCTTACCTCACTTTTCTGTTATTATAAAACGCTCTGCTTATTTTTGCAATAATATTTCTTAAAAAAAACTTGAAATATATTCAATACTCTGTTAATATTAATTCAAATAAAACAATATACGGAGGAAAATTTCATGAATAAATTAAAAGCCGCAGTTATCGGCGTTGGCAGCATCAGCCAGGAACATATCAACGGTTACATAAACAATCCCGATGTTGATCTTTACGCATTCTGCGATATAAACGAAGAAAGACTTTATCAGAAAGCTGAAATGTACGGCGTGGATAAATCAAGATGTTTCACAGACAAGGATGAAATGTTCAGAGCGCTGCCCGAAATCGACATTGTAAGTGTTACAACATGGAACAGTGCACATGCAGAATGTTCAATTGCTGCACTCAACGCAGGCAAACACGTTATCTGCGAAAAGCCCATGGCAATGAATGCCGAAGAAGCTATGGCTATGAAAGAAGCTGCTGACAGAAACGGTAAAGTTCTTCAGATCGGTTTTGTAAGACGTTTCGGAAATGACTGCAAAGTTGTAAAGGACTTTATCAATGCAGGTAATTTCGGCGATATTTACTACGCAAAAGCAACATATCTCAGAAGAAACGGTAATCCCGGCGGTTGGTTTGGTGACAAATCACGTTCAGGCGGCGGTCCTCTTATTGACCTTGGCGTTCATGTTATCGACCTTGTAAGATATCTTCTCGGTTGTCCTCAGCCCGTATCAGTTTACGGTGCAACATTCCAGAAACTTTTCAACAGACCTGATACAATCAAGACAAAAGGCTACAAAGCTGCCGATGCTAAGAAGGGTGACATCTGCGACGTTGAAGACCTTGCATCTGCAATGATCCGTTTTGATAACGGTGCTGTACTGAGCATTGAAGCTGCATTCTCACTCAACATCAAGAAACCCGAAGGCGATATTCAGCTTTTCGGCACAAAAGCAGGCTGTAAACTTGATCCTCAGGTTGAAATCTATACAGAAATGAACAATTATCTTGTCAATGTTGATTTTGACGAAGATACCGCTCTTTCATTTGACGGTCTTTTCCAGAACGAAATCAATCACTTTGTTGATTGTGCAATGGGCAAAGCTGAGTGTATTGCACCTGCACAGCACGGTGTTGACATGATGCGTATTCTTGACGCTGTTTACGAATCAGCAAGAACAGGTCACGAAGTAATTCTCTGATGTTCGGATATATAAGAACTCACCGTCCTGAGCTGAAAGTCTGTGAGGACGAAACATACAAAGGAATTTACTGTTCACTTTGCAAAGAACTCGGAAAAAGGTATGGCGTTATGTCACGCCTTTTTTTGAGTTATGACTCAACATTTCTGGCTCTGGCATTGATGGCTCTGTCTGAAGAAAAATTATGTTTCAATCAGAAGCGATGCCCCTTCAATCCTGCAAAAAAATGCAATTTCTGCACAGGTGAACATGACGAAATTGCTTATGCTGCCGACATTTCCGTTTTATTGCTGTATCACAAAATACGTGACAACATCAAAGATTCAACACTATTTAAAGCAATTCTGTATAGGATATTATTGGTACTGATTATCCGTTCATATAAAAAAGCTGAAAAATTGCGTCCCGATGCGGCAATAATAATAAAAGAATACATGCAGATGCAATCAGACGTGGAAGAAAAGCAATCAGACTCAATTGATGAAGCAGCTGAGCCTACAGCTATACTTCTGGGCAAACTGTATTCTCATAATGAAACAGATTCTGACAAAAAAAGAGTGCGTGAACGAGTGGGCTATTGTCTTGGCAGATGGATCTATATGATTGATGCATTTGATGACATCGAAAAAGACAGAAAATCAGGTAATTACAATCCGTTCCTTTTAAGCGGTCAGGACAATTATGAAAAAATCAAAGGCGATCTGCTTATGACTGCAGGTGAACTTGCAAAAGCATATGACCTGCTTGAAATAAAAAAATTCGGCGGTATCACAAAAAATATCGTCTATGACGGTTTATATTATGAAACACTGAAAGTTTACGAGAGGAGGAAATCTGATGAATAATCCCTATGAAATTTTAGGCGTATCGCAGAATGCTACTGACGATGAAATAAAAAACGCATATCGTGAAAAAGCAAGAAAACTGCAGGAACAGGACTACGGTCCCCTTTCTGATATTGCAGACAGAAAAATGCAGGAACTTGATGATGCCTACGATGCAATCATCACTCAAAGACGTTCCGGAGGTTATTCCTCACAAAACACATATTCAACATATTCAGGCAGTTCATATTCTCCCCCGACTTATGCTGAAATCAGAGAGCTGATCAGAAAAAACCTGCTTGATGAAGCACAGATTATGCTTGACAACATCCCCGAAACATCAAGAATTGCCGAATGGTTCTACTTGCAGGGCATGATTCAGCAGAAAAAAGGCTGGACAAATGCTGCTTATGACAACTACACAAAAGCTTACTCGATGGATTCTTCAAATCCCGAATATGCAAGAGCTTTTCAGGGAATAAACAACCAGAGAAACGGCGGATACAGAACATCTTCAGGAAGAAAAGATGATGACTGCGGTTTCTGCAGTATATGTCAGGGACTTATCTGCGCAGACTGTTGCTGTGAATGTATGGGCGGCGACTGTATACCCTGTTGTTAAGAGGTTCATGCCATGAGAAACAGTGCTAAAACTGCCATGGGCGGTATGATTGCTGCACTTTCGCTTACAATCATGTTACTTACTGCAGTTATCCCCTATCTTCAGTATGCACTTCCTGCAATGTCAGGTGCATTGCTCGTGCTGATGGTTATAGAAATCAGCAAAAAATGGGCTTTGTGTACCTATGCGGCAGTGAGTATACTCTCTTTTCTGATTCTTCCGAATAAAGAAGCGGCAATGGTCTATTGTGCGTTTTTCGGAATATATCCCATTCTGAAACCTGTTCTTGAAAGCAAGATAAAAAGCAACACTCTTTGCTGGATTCTTAAAGCAATTTTTTTCAACATTGCTGCGATTGCATCATACTCGGTAATCATCTACATCTTCGGCATTCCGCTTGAAGAAACGGATGAGCTCGGGAAATGGGGCATTCCAATTCTTCTTGCAATGGGAAATGTGATGTTTGTGCTTTATGATATCTGCATCACAAGAGTTGTAACCCTTTATCTTAAAAGATGGCAGAAAAAATTCAGAAAACTTTTCAAACGCTGAAAAAAAACCACCCTTCGGGGTGGTTTTTACAGTTTTTACAGGAAACAACGGATATCAATTGCAAGCTGCTCTTCAAGATTTATAAGTCTTTTTGTTATATCTTTTGAAATTTCATCTGCCGCTTTGTATTCATTGAGATATTTATTGAGTGATTTGACCCCCATATTGCATCCGTCTGTTATAAGGTCTGCAATTGTGGCATCAGACTCTTTCATTTTGAGCTTCATGTTTGTTTTCATCCATGACATTGTCTTTGCAACGGGATTGGGGTCTTTACCGTCATCTTTGTATTTATCAAGAAGCTCCTGAATCTCAACATTAAGCTTTTCATGTTCAATTTTGCAGTTGCTCAGGCATTTTCTGAGTGCATCTGAATCAACATACTCAATAACATCATCAATTGATGCCGTACCCATTTTTACGCCTGCATCACATTCACGAAGCAATTTTATTGTGTCATTTTCTATCATAACAGGTCATTCCTTTCTGTTTTTATATAAAACAGTATTCCCTGCTATTCAGATTTTAACCGCTCTGAATTTAAGATTCACATAATATTCTTCATCTGTATCTGTTGTGTCTTCGTAAATAATATATGCGGTGTCATTTTTTATGCACAAATCAGAATATCCGCCGCAACAATCAATTTTTAATTTTTTTATTGTTTTAAAATCATCTGTTGTGATTTTAAGAGTAAGATTTCTTCTTTCTGTCTTATCATCGCAATTTGTATGGCATACTGACTTCCCTGAATTTATCATACTTCCCTGACAAACCGGGTCGGAAAATCTTTTATCAGCCCCCATAATCTGCCAGTCTGATATACCGTCAGGACTTTTTGCAAAAAAACGAAGTCTGCAATCATTCTCATTACGGATTGACATAACAACAGAATCATCACTCAGCAACGCTGCTGCACATTCACTGGGATTCACAAGGATATCATAGTTTATTATTTCACCCACACACCAGGTTATTCCGTTGTCTTTACTGTACAATGTCGAAACAAATGACGGTCTGTGGGCTTTTTTGTTTTCATTGTTGAGAGCAAACCAGACAGGAATAATCATTGTGCCGTCACACAAAGTCAGACCGTGCCCCGGTCCGAGTGCAACAACAGTATGCTCAATATGGTCAAAAACTTCTGTTATTTCAACTGGTACAGACCAGTTTGCACCGTCATCTGTACTGACGGAATGAAAAACTCTTTTATAGTTTTCGCAAAAAAGAAAATGCAGAGAATCACCGTCTGCAATCATAACGGGATTGTTGAGAGTCTGTCCTTCACCACTGATTATTTTGACAGTCTGCCATGTTTTGCCGTCATCTGTACTTCTTACTATCTTTATATCAATTTCAGACCAATCGGAATCGGACTTGCGGGATTCATAATATGCCAGAAATGAACCAAATCCCGTGCAGACTATGCCCGGGATCCGATGATGATAATATTTTCTGCCGTGATTTTCTATAATCATAAATTACAGCAAGGGAAGAATTTCTTTTTCGATGATCTTCTTTTCTTCTGTTGTAAGCTCTCTGAAAGGCTTTCTGCAGTTGCCGAAATCAAATCCGAGCTGATTGAGAACTTCCTTCTGAGCAGGCATGAGTTCAATGCTGAACAGAGTTTCAACAACCTTGTTGATATCGTGCTGAATTTCACGTGCTTCTTCAATTTTTCCTTCTTTTACAAGCTCCATGATTTTTACAAACTTGTTTGCCATGAAGTTATATGTGCTGCCGATACCACCGTCTGCCCCCATGACAATACCGCCAAGGAACATTTCATCAAAACCGTTGAGTGCAATTTTTTCGGGATATTTAGCCTTTACACGTTCAAGTGTGAAGAAATCGCTTGATGTGTGCTTGAAGCCGAGGAATTTATCATTTTCAAAGAACTGATCAAATTCTTTTATAGTCATTGTGACGCCTGTATTCATGGGGAAATTGTAAACAAACATGGGAATATTCACACTGTCTGCAACACCGAAATAATAGTCCTTTATTTCATTGAAAGTCATCTTGTAATAGAAAGGTGCAACAGATGAAATAGCATCTGCGCCGACCTTTTCTGCGTGTTTTGCAAGGTCGATTGCTTCATTCTGATTAAGAGTACCGATATGAGCAATAATTGTCTTATCCTTTGCAATTGCTCTTACTGCTTCGAGAAGATACTTTCTCTCATCTGTTGTCATATGAAATGCTTCTGCAGTTGAGCCGCCTACATAAAAACCTGAAACGCCCATATCAATATTGTGTTTTATGAGTTTTTCAAGAGCAGCATCGTTGATTTTATCATTTTTATCAAAGGGAGTAAGCTGAGCTGTGAAAATGCCTTTAAAATTTGCCATATTTATCACCTTTATTTCAGTTTTCAGAATTTCTGTATTTTATATCATAACACATGAAATACAGGGTGTCAATTTTATTCTTTGAATTCAGACAGAAAACTGAGATATTCCGCATATTTATGAGGTCTGACGGGACGTATAAACGGCGGTGTGTGAAAGTATAACAACAGACATTCCCCTATATTTTTATAATTATCAACAAACTCATATCCTGCCAATTCTCCGTTCCGTATACGCTGTTTGATTCTGTTGTGATAGGGATACATTACATTCTCCTTTCGGATGTTTATCTGACATGTTTTTTATTTAAAACAGATGTTTTTATTTCTGTTTTATTGTTTTTTCTTCATCTGTATGGTATTATAAAATATAATAGAAATTCAGGGGTGAAACTAATGACAACACAGGAATATCTGCGTCTGATTGATGAAGTAAATGAAAACGGAAAATATAAAGCAGACTGGACTTCCCTTGCAAAACATAAAGTGCCTGAATGGTATATGCACGATAAACTGGGTGTATTCATTCATTGGGGTATTTACTCTGTACCCGCATTCGGTAATGAATGGTATTCAAGAGGAATGTATGACAAAAGTGTTCGTGAATTTGAGCACCACAGAAATACATGGGGACCTCAGGATAAATTCGGATATAAAGATTTTATTCCGATGTTCAAAGCAGAGAAATTCGATGCTGAAAAGTGGGTTTCTCTTTTCAGAAAAGCAGGCATGAAATATGTTATGCCTGTTGCCGAGCATCATGACGGTTTTGCCATGTATGGAACTGAGTTCAACCGTTGGAATTCGGTAGAAATGGGCCCTTGCAGAGATGTTGTGGGTGAACTCAAGGCTGAATGTGAAAAGCAGGGACTTGAACTTTGTGCATCAACTCACCGTGCAGAGCATTACTTTTTCATGAATCCCGGCAGACTCTGCGACAGCGATGTGAATGATGAAGAATATGCAGATTTCTACGGACCTGCTGTTTACTGTGAAGAATTTGCCCCCGAAATCATACATATAACAACTGCAGACACATACTCAAAGGGTGCAAGCAAGGAATGGCTTGAAGACTGGCTTGTACGCACTTGTGAGCTTGTTGACAGATATCATCCGTCAGTTTTATATTTTGACTGGTGGATTCACAATCACTCTTTCAAACCTTATCTCAAAAAGCTTGCGGCATATTATTACAACCGTGCAGAAGAATGGGGCAAGGAAGTTACTATCAACTACAAGCATGAAGCATTTCCGCCGAATGTTGCAACATTTGATGTTGAACGCGGTGCATTGACCGGTATTTCACCGATTTACTGGCAGACAGACACTGCAATCGGCAAATGCTCATGGGGATACCGATTTGACAATGAATACAAGAGTTCAAGACAGGTTATCTGTGACCTTATCGACATCGTTTCAAAAAACGGAAATCTGCTCATAAACATCGGACCGAAAGCAGACGGCACAATCACCTACGAAGAAACTCAGGTGCTTCTTGACATGGGTGAATGGCTCAGCATCAACGGTGAAGGTATTTACGGTACTACTTTCTGGAAACAATTCGGTGAGGGTGAAGTGAATGCTGAAGACGGATTCTTCAAAGACGGTGATGAAAAGGCTTTCACAACCGAAGACTTCAGATTCACATACAAAGACGGATATCTTTATGCTTTCCAGATGCGTCCGTCTGAAACAGTAAAAATAAAAACTCTCAGAAAACATAATCCTCATGATTATCTGATTGAAAGCATTGAGCTTCTGGGCTGTGATGACAAAATCGATTTCACAAGAGATGAAGAAGCTCTGACAATAAATCTCAGAAACAAATTCAGCAGCGATCTGCCGATTTGTTTCAAAATAGCAATAGGGTGATAAATTATGAAAACTTACGGTACATATTTTCAGAATGACAAAGATCTGCCCATAAAATACGGTGAGATCAATCTCATAAATCCCGACAGACAGCGTCTCAGAGGCGAACCTGCACTCAAGGGAATTGAAGCTTATCCTGTTTTTCAGGGGTTCTGCGGTACTGATTTCGAGCTTATGAAAATGGGCAGAGACAACAAGCTTTCAGCAAAATTTCCTGAGGGTGAAAACAGACTCATAAACGGACACGAAGGCGTTGTATGGGTACCGTCAGAGAACAGATTTGCAATTGTTCTTATCCGTGGCGGTGACAGCTGGGACCCCACAAGATACACCGAAGACGAAACATATTTTGAATACGGTTGCGACGGCGCAGACGGTCTTTTCTGTGACAAAAATTATTTCAACCCCGACATGCTTCTGCATCTGCCTGAAAAATATGAAGGCATGACAAAATTACCCCTTTCCGTTGCAAAAAGACTTTCATTTGCTGACCCTTACGCATGTGCTGTTTTCCAGCTTGAAAGAATGGAAGACCTTGGTGCTGCTCAGAATTTCCGTGTTGAAATGGCAAAGCACAAATGCTCTGAAGAAGAAGCAAGAAACCTTGCAAAGGAAAATATTTTTACAAAGACAGTTGTATTCGGTCTTGGTATGACAGGACTTTTCATTGCAGATCAGATAAGAAGAAATCATCCCGATGCTCAGATTCTTTTTGTGGGCAGAAGTGATGAAAACTGCAAAAAGGTCACATTCTCAAAGGAAATTGCAGGTGCGGATTATCTCTCAACTGCAGGACTTTCTGAAGAAGAAACTGCTAAGGCAATAATTGAAAAACTCGGCGGCAGAGCCACAATGTTTGTCGGCACAAGCGGCAGTAACGTTGAGCACCGTGTTGCTTTTCAGCATAAAGTGCTCGGTTGCAACGGTATTTATAACAGTTTTTCTCTGGGACCCGTTGTGCAGTATGACACAATGCCTTTCGGCTTCGAAAACCATCTGATTTTCGCTTCAATCAACTTCCGTCAGGCTCATATGGAAAAGGCAATTGACGTGCTTGTTGACAGCAGATATGACGAAGTTGTTGAGCTTATTGAAAAAGATGAGTTTATCTCAAATCCGCTTGATGCGTATGAAAACAAGATTTTCTGCAAGGGTGCACCCCTTAAGACTGCAGTTATCTGGAACAAAGATTACATAAAGGAAGATGAATAATATGAAAGCAATTGTTATCCCCAATCCCAACGAAATCGAAATCAGAGATATTCCGATGCCCGAAGTAAAAGAGGGTGAAGCACTCCTTAAAGTGAAATATGTCGGCATATGCGGTGCTGACGTGGCTTCTTTCACAGGGAATCAGCCTTTCACCACATATCCCAGAATCCCCGGCCATGAGTTTTCTGCAGAAATCGTTTCAATTCCCGAAAACGACAAAGGACTCAAAGCGGGTGATATCGTAACATGCAATCCTTATTTCAACTGCGGTGAATGTTATTCATGCGAAAGAGGATTTGTAAACTGCTGCACAGACAATCAGACCATGGGTGTCCAGCGTGACGGTGCTTTCTGCGAATACATCTCAATGCCCGTTGAAAGAATCTATGACGGCAAAGGTCTTTCCGCACAGGAACTGGCACTTATCGAACCCTTTGCAATTTCTCAGCACGCAGTATCACGTGCAACAATAAAAGAAACAGACAATGTTCTCATTATCGGTGCAGGTCCTATCGGTCTTTTTGCTCTTCTTGCAGCAAAGCAGAAATGCAAAAGAATTGTTGTGGCAGATATTCTTGACAACCGTCTTGCTCTTGCAAAGGAATACGGTGCAGATGCAGTTGTGAACACAAAAACTCAGTCTCTTGAAGAATTCACAAAAGAATTTACAGACGGCAACGGTTTTGATGTATGTATCGAAGCATGCGGTGCACCCGAAACATTCCTTGGCTGTATTGATAATGCTGCATTTGCCGCAAACATCATTCTTATCGGTAACGGCAAAAGAGAGACAAATTTTATTCATTCAATTATCCTCAAAAAAGAGCTTAACATCCACGGCAGCAGAAATGCTTTAAAGGATGATTTTATCAACAATATTGACATCGTTGCAGGTAAAAAAGCTGATGTTATGAAAATGGTCAGCGGTATTTATGACATGGAAAATGCACTTGACGCATTCAAAGCATTGGCAAACAACGACGGCACACTTGCAAAACTTCTTATAAAAATAGGTGACTGAAATGAAAGAAACAGTAATTCAGTTTGGTGAAGGCAATTTCCTGAGAGGATTTTTTGATTGCTTTCTTGATGTGATGAACAAAAAAGGGCTTTATGACGGCAAAGCTGTTGTGATTCAGCCCAGAGAAGGCGGAAAATGTGCGCTTCTCAATGCTCAGGATTGCAATTATAATCTCTATCTCAGAGGTATAGAAAACAATGAAATAAAGCAGGAGCATCATTTTATTGAGTCTGTTTCAAGAGGCATTGACCCCTATAAAAATTTTGATGAATACATGGCTCTTGCAGAAAATCCTGATTTCAGATTTGTTGTTTCAAACACAACAGAAGCAGGAATTGCATTTGATGAAAGCTGCAGTTTCAATGATACTCCCTGCAAAGGATTCCCTGCAAAACTCACTCAGCTTCTTTACAGAAGATATAAAAACGGTCTTGACGGTTTTGTCTTCCTGCCCTGCGAGCTTATCGACAACAACGGTGATGAGCTGAAAAAGTGCATTCTGAAATATGCAAAGCTCTGGAATCTTGAAACAGAGTTTGTCAATTGGTTCAATGAGAAAAACACATTTGCAAACACTCTTGTTGACAGAATCGTTACAGGATATCCGAATGATGAAACAAAAGATATCCACCCCGACGACAAATTCCTTGACACAGCTGAAATTTTCCATCTGTGGGTTATTGAAGGCGATTTTGAAAGTGAATTACCCCTTAAAAAGGCAGGATTCAATGTCATCTGGACAGATGATGCAAAGCCTTTCAAAAAAATAAAGGTAAGAATTCTCAACGGTGCACACACTTCCCTTGTGGCAGGTGCATTGCTTTCAGGCATTGAAACTGTCGGAGAAGCGATGAATAACGAAGTTACATATTCATTCCTTAACAAAGCCATGAAAGAAGAAATTCTGCCCACAATCGGTGAAAATGATGAAAGCATTTCCTTTGCAAACAGCGTTTTTGACCGTTTCAGAAATCCTTTCATCCAGCACAAATGGCGTTCAATTGCGCTCAATTCAGTAAGCAAATTCTCCGTGCGTGTGCTTCCCACACTTCTCGAATACAAAGAAAAATACGGTGCATACCCCAAGTGCCTTACAATGGCTCTTGCATATCTTCTTTATTTCTACAAAAACGATACTCCCGAAGATGCAGCACAGGTCATTGAAACAATGAAAAATGACGGCATTGCCGATATTCTTGCAAACACAGAATTGTGGCAGGCTGACCTTTCAGAAATGACAGAAACCGTTACTGAATACTACAACAAAATTGATGCACTCGGTGCAAAGGATGCAATGAAATGGATACTGTCAGAATAAACGAGAAAGACAATGTCTGTGTAAACCTTGAAACAGGGCATAAAATCGCTCTCTGCGATATTCCCGAAGGTGCAGACATTATAAAATACGGTTTTCCTATCGGCTATGCTACCGAAAACATCAGCAAAGGCGACAGTGTGCATTCCCACAACATGAAAACAAAGCTTGGCGATATTCTTTCTTATGAATACAAGCCTGATTTCAAAAAGCCTGCACCTGAAGAGCCTTTCACAATCAATGCCTATATCCGCCGAAACGGTGACATAGGCATCAGAAACGATATCTGGATTGTGCCCACAGTCGGTTGTGTAAACAGCATTGCAAAACAGCTGAGCGAAAAAACAGGAGCAATCTGTTTCTCTCATCCTTACGGATGCAGTCAGCTCGGTGACGACAACAAAGTTACTCAGCTTGTGCTCAGAGGTCTTATCAATCATCCGAATGCAGGCGGTGTGCTTGTGCTCGGTCTCGGGTGTGAAAATAACAATATTCCCGAAATGCAGAAAGTGCTCGGCACATGGGACGACGAAAGAGTTAAATTTCTTTCCGTTCAGGACTGTGAAAATGAACTTGAAAAAGGCATTGAACTCATCAAAGAATTAAAGAATACTGTTTCTCAGGATAAACGTCAGGCGGTGCCCGTTTCAAAGCTTAAAATCGGTCTTAAATGCGGTGGCTCGGACGGTTTTTCGGGTATTACCGCAAACGCTGTTGCAGGAATAGTGACAGACAGAATCTGCGCTATGGGCGGTACAGCAGTCCTCACGGAAGTACCGGAAATGTTCGGTGCGGAAACAGTGCTTTTTGACAGATGCGTAAACAAAGAAATCTTTGAAAAAAGTGTAAAGCTTATCAATGATTTCAAGCAGTATTTCAAAGATCACGGTGAACCTGTTTCGGAAAATCCGTCTCCCGGCAACAAAGAAGGCGGTATCACGACTCTTGAAGAAAAATCTCTCGGATGCGTGCAGAAAGGCGGTACTGCGCCGATTGTTGATGTGCTCGATTACGGAGATACTGTCTGCAAAGCGGGTCTGAATCTCCTGAACGGACCGGGAAATGACATTGTGTCAATCACAAATCTTTCTGCTGTCGGATGTCACCTTGTACTGTTCACAACAGGCAGAGGCACTCCGCTCGGAGGTGCTGTGCCAACAATAAAAATCGCATCAAATGACACCATTGCAACTAAAAAGAAACATTGGATTGACTTTTCTGCTTTCGGTTTCAACAAGCAGGAAAAAGCCGATGAATTACTGAATCTTATCAAAAAAGTTGCAGACGGTGAATTGACAAAAAATGAAATCCAGGGCAATCGTGAAATTGCAATTTTTAAAGACGGAGTAACATTATGATTATTGACGCTCATGCACATTTATGGAAAAAACAGAACGGAATTGTAAACGGAAAGCCTGTTTTTGATGTAGGCGGCGGAAAAAGCAACTTCGGCGGTGAAATCCGTCAGATGATGCCCGCATACATGACTGACGGTGAAAACAGTGAAGAAAGATTCCTTGCAAACATGGATTATGCACGTGTCAGCGGTGCTGTTATCACTCAGGAATATATCGACGGCAATCAGGATGAATATCTTCTTTCATGCAAAAATGACAGATTGAAAATCTGCGCTCTGTATGAAGAAAAACCGCTGGGCGATATTTCTGCTTTTGACGGAATAAAACTTTGTGCAGGCCGTCTTGCAGACAAAAATCTGCTCAATCATCTGCATCCCTTTGAAGTTGCCGCTGAAAAGGGAAAATTCATATCAATTGACCTTGCAGACGGTGCTGAGCAGACTGACATGATGCAGAAAATCGCAGAAATGTTCCCCGACCTGAGAATTGCAGTAGGTCACTTCGGTATGGTTACCCGTGACGGATGGCTCAGCCAGATAAAACTTGCAAAGAATAAGAATGTGTTTATTGAAAGCGGCGGTATCACATGGCTTTTCAACAGCGAATTCTACCCCTTCCCTTCTGCTGTTGATGCAATCAATGAAGCGGCAGACCTTGTAGGTTTTGAAAAACTTATGTGGGGCAGCGATTACCCACGCACAATGACAGCAATCACTTATAAAATGAGTTATGATTTTGTTGAAAAGACAACCAAAATCTCAGAAGCAAACAAAAAACTCTTCCTTGGTGAAAATGCTGTTAAATTCTACGGTTTCGGCAATCTGACCGTGCCCGAAAAAATCAGAAATATGGTTGAAGATTAAATAATACAACTCACAAAAAAACGAGCAGAGTTTTCTCTGCTCGTTTTTATAATTATACAACAAAATACACTTCTGCATAATTTTCAATAATATTTCTTGCCTGAATTTTAGCTTCGGGGTCTTTATCGAGTGCATGACCTGAGTTTTCATAAACCAGAAAATCATTTTTCACACCTGCGTTATGAAGTTTTTCAAGGAAATCATGTATGTGCGATGGTGGAATAAGTTCATCCTTTTTTCCGTAAAAAACTGCAGTGGGAATGCATTTTTCCGAAACATACTCTGCGGGAGAAATCTTTTTAAGTGCAGTCTGCGGTATCTCATTCAGGAATGTTTCTTTTGTAATCCTGACACCGCTGCATTTTGAAAGAATATCATATTTCCAGTCTTCAAATTCACCCGATATACCAAGCAGAAAATCAGATGCAGAGCAATCAACGGGCGGACAATAGACACAGGCTGCAACAGGATTCACTGCCGCATCACTTTTTCTTGTGTAAACATAAAGCAGTGCAAGATGAGCTCCTGCAGAGCCGCCTGACAGAATCAGTTTATCAATGTTAAAGCCTTGCTTTTCACATTCATTTTTTATGGTTTTAATTGCTGATGTTATGTCATCAAGCTCTTCTGAAACATGTATTTCTTCCGAAACATAGCGATAATTTATCGAAGCGCAGATATATCCCAGACTGCAGAAATGCTGTGCATCTTCCGAATGGGCACTTTTGTCTCCGCTGTGCCATCCGCCGCCGTGAATATAAAGAATTACGCCTGATTCTGATTTTGCATTATCCGGGAAAAATATATCAAGCTTATGTCTTTCGTGGTCTCCATAGGAAATGTCTGTCAGAATAGTCATCATCAATCCCCTGTGAATACTTCTTTTATGGCTTCAAGATAACCGTAACCGTAAAGATCATCGGGCTGAAGATAGCTCGTTTCTGTCCATTCATTCCAGCTGTTTACAGTAATAAACGGTGCATTTATCTTTCCGTTTTCAATTGCTGAATCAGTCAGCGCCTTGATTTTTTCGCAGGCTGTCTTAAAGTTTCCGGGAGTATTGTTTTCAACAACACCGGGAACAAAATTCTTGAATCTTACATTATTATCCCAGCCGACGGAAATATTAGGATAATACGGGATATTGATGCTGTCGGCAGCATCTTTATAAGCCTGTGCATAGCTTTCTGCAATATCATTGAAATCACCGTCAAAATCGGTTATTCCGCCCCAGCTGTAATTTGTAACAGAATCAACACCAAGGTAATCATACATCTCGGCAGAAACTACGCCCTTTTGTGAATCTTCGTCTTTAAGCCAGTTGAAGACACGGTTTCTCCAATGAACAACCTGAAAATGCAGTCCACTGAAGCCTGCCGCAACAACTTTTCTGCGGAATTCTTCAAGTCCTTTTTTGCATTCATCACTTGTTCCGAATGAACGGATGAAATTATCAATATCAAAAATCATGTAAACGGGACAACCGTCTATGCAGTAATAATTTTCCTTTTTGAAATACTTTTCGATTGTTCTGTCGCAAATTTCAGAAAAGATCTGCGGAGTTACAACACCTGACCATATAACTGTGTCAAGGTCATTATCCGAATTGCGTTTATCCCACAGATGTGTTGCATTGTGGTTTGCCCACATAAGGCAGAATTTCATCTTTGTGTTATTTCTTGCTTTAAGAAAACCGTCATTCAGGCAGTTTTCAAGAAACGGTCTGTTATCATACCAATACCAGTCATAAATAAAGACATTCACACCGTGTTCAACAGCACAGTCTATCTGCATTTCCATAACACGGCTGTCTGCTTCATTCACATAACCCCATGTGGGGATACGAGGCCATCTGCAACCCTTGTAGCCTCTGTCTGTCATGACTTTTACAGTCTGCCATTCGCCGTATCCTTCAGGCCAGAAAATGCGTGTACGGGGTTCATCACCCGTATATGACGGCCATACAAATGCTGCAATATCATATTTTTTCATACTGTTTCCTCATTTCTGTTTTTCAGCAACATTTTTATTAAAATTATCAGTAATATATTATCATAAGACCTGATTATTTTACAATAGCAAACATAAAAATTCAAAGCAATAAATACAAAAAAATTAAAGTAAAAAATGTTGATTTGTGTATTTTGATATATTATAATAAGCATATCAGCAAAAACCGTTTTTGGAAAAGGAGTAAAAAAATGGACAAGAAGTTTTATCTGATTGCAAATGCACACCTTGACCCTGTGTGGCAATGGCGTGTGCCTGAAGGATTATCACTTGTGAAATCAACTTTCCGTTCAGCTCTTGACAGAATGAACGAATTCCCCGATTACACATTCACAAGTGCCTGTGCAAGCTATTATAAATACATAAAACTCAGCGAGCCTGAAATGTTTGAAGAAATCCGTAAAAGAGTTGAAGAAGGCAGATGGGCAGTTGTCGGCGGCATGTGGGTACAGCCCGACTGTAACATTCCGTCAGGTGAAGCTTTCTGCCGTCATATGTTGTATTCTCAGAAGTTCTTTAAGGAGAATTTCGGATTCGCAGTCAAAACAGGCTACAATGTTGACTCATTCGGTCATAACGGAATGTTGCCGCAGATTCTGAAAAAATCAGGCATTGATAACTACATTTATCAGAGACCTGACAACAGACTGGAAAAACCTGATCTCCCCTTTGAAAATCTTCATCTGTGGAAAAGTCCCGACGGCAGCATTATCAACTGTTTCCATATTCCTGACGGATACGGCGGAGATGTTCACAAAGAACGTCTTGATGACCACTACTACAATAAAAATCAGCCTATGATGGTATTCTTCGGCGTGGGAAATCACGGCGGCGGACCGTCTAAGGAACATCTGAAAAACGCAGATGCTCTTATAGAAAAAGGCGATTTCAAATATTCCGTTCCCGATGAATACTTTGAAGAAACAAAAGATGTCCCCATGCCGCTTGTTGCTGAAGACTTGCAGCATCATGCAAGCGGATGTTACAGCGCAAACAGCAGAATAAAAGAACTCAACAGACGTGCGGAAACAGAGCTTGTCACCGCAGAAAAGCTTGATGTTCTTGCAAACATGCTGACAGGTTCAGCTGTTCACTCAGCAGAGATTGAAAAAGCATGGGAAAGAGTCATGTTCAATCAGTTTCATGATATCCTTGCAGGCTGTTCAATCAAGGAAGCATATACAGATGCGGAAAGTGCATTCGGTTATGCACGTGAAACTGCACTGGGTATAAACACTTTTGCGGCACAGAGAATTTCATGGAGAATAAAAACAACTGATTTCCTTGACGCAGATGTCAGCGAAATGAGAGCCCGAATGTGGTACAGAAACGGTGAAGGTTCACCTATGGTTGTTTTTAACTCGCATTCATTCCCTGTCAAATCCATTGCACAGTTCGGTGATCAGGGTGTTTCAAAAGTTCTTGATTCTACAGGAAAAGAAGTTCGTCTGCAGAAAGTGCGTGCACCTTACACAGACGGTGATCATGTAAATAAAACCATTTTTGAGGCTGAAATACCCGCTTTCGGATACGGGGTATATTATCTGTACCATTGGGATGAAAATGCGGTTAAAGAGCATACCACAGACCTTTCGGCAACAGACAATACTCTTGAAAACAGCAAAGTAAAAATCGTATTCGATAAAAACACAGGTGCTGTTTCTTCTTATATTCTCAAACAGGATAACAATGAGTTTGCATCGGGTCTTCTCGGCAAGGCTGTTGTTTGCGAAGATTTCGAAAATGATACATGGGGTCACAGAGTTTTTGATTATAACATTGATATCGGTTCATTCGGTGACGGCACTCTTGAACTTATCGAAAACGGCCCTGTAAGAGCCACAATCAAGTCAATTGCAAAATACGGAAATTCCGTACTTACAAGATATTATTCGCTTTACAGCAACAGCGATAAACTCTCAGTCAGAACTGTTCTTGACATGGATGAACAATACAAATCCGTCAAGCTTTCATTCAAAGCTGCTGTTGACAATTCAACCGTTACATATTCAATGCCTTACGGTTTCATCGAAAAGCCTGCAAACGGTCAGGAAGAACCGTCTCATGCATGGTGTGATATCTGCGACAATGACGGCAGAGGTCTTGCACTTCTCAACACAAGCAAATACAGTTTCTGTTCAATCGGAAATGATCTGAGAATGATGATTGCAAGAAGCTGTGCTTATCTTGACCATTTCGGTCAGCACAGCCGTGACAGTGAAATGGAATTCCTTGACAAAGGTGTGCAGGAATTCACATACGAAATCGTTCCGCACACAGGCAAGATCAATTCCGGACTTTTCAGAATGTCTGAAGTGCTAAACAATCCCCTGCAGACACATCAGGAAACTCATCACGACGGTAATCTGCCGCAGTCATATTCTGCTATTGATATTGACAAGGAAAATATCATTGTCACTGCAGTAAAACAGGCAGAAAACGGTGACGGCATCATAATTCGTGTAGTTGAAACAGACGGAAAACAGACGGATGCAACCGTTGATTTCACCGCAATCAATGCAAAATTCTCAATGAGCTGGAAACCGCAGGAAATCAAAACAATCCGCATAACTGCTGACGGAAAAATTGAAGAATGTCTGATTACTGAATAATCACACAAAAAAATCCAACACCGAAAAGTGTTGGATTTTTATTTGCTGAAATTATTTTACTTTATGACATTGTAGATTTCTACTGCAACTTCTGCTCTTGTAACAGTCTTGAAAGCATTGCCTGAAAGCACAAGTTTCACGGCTGAAACAAAGAACTTGAACATATCAACAAAGCTTGCATCGCCTGAAAGATTGAATAATGCTTTGCTGAGATTAAGCTTTGTAACTTCATCTGCGCTGTCTGTTACTGCGTATGTGCCTGTAACATTATTAAGGATTTCTGACAATTCAGCCATTGTGATTTTAGCATCTGCACCGAAAGCTGTTTCATCAATGCTGTTCATATATCCGTTGAGATACATATACTCAGCAGCTTTATAATAAGGTGCTCTGATTGAAACGTCTGAGAATGAGAATCTTGCATCGGGAAGTTCTTCAAGAATTCTGTCTGCAATGTGTCTGTGACCTGCTTTTGTGGGATGGCAAATTTCAACAACAGTACCTGTTGTGTCAACATAGACATAACCGTATTTTTCCTGATTGTCGATCATGTGCTTGTTACCGTAAGCAATCATTGCATCTTCAAACAGCTTTGATACAGCATCAGGCTCTGAAACAACATCAGGTGCACCTTCTTCTGTCTTAAGGTATGTGGGGAACATGCCGACTGCAACAACTGTTACATCAGGATTGTTTTCATAGATGTATTCAATGATGTATTCCCAGTTTTTATTAAGGTTTGAGAAAGCATAATAAGCTGCTTCGGGAAGAACTGCTGCGATATCGTCAAGAGCATTGAGATAATCTGCAAGTTCAATGATTTTGCCGATGATATCATCTTCAAAAGTTGCTTTTTCAAGGAACTCTCTGAGCTGAGTTCTGAACTCTTCAGGAAGACGATTTGCGAACTGAACATCTTCAAGAGTCCAACCGAGATATGCACCCCAGTCATTACCGCCGATACCGATAATGATAAGATCTGATTCTGCAATACCCTGACGCATTTCAGGAGATTTTGCAAGGATTTCATCTTTGGGTGTACGAGGAACCTCAGTGAAAAGATAAGGATCATCTACGGGATTGTAGTTATCATCAAGCATGCAACGAAGCTCGATTGTTCTGAAACCGGGACAAGCCATAGGAAGGAATTCTGCACCGAGATCATCTGCAACGTATGCTGCATAAGAATCATCAACTCGAGTGAATTCGCTCATTTCATCGCCGTAATCAGTGAATCCGCTGGCTTCACTGTCACCGAGAAGCATTACTTTTTTGTATTCATGATACTGTTTTTCACCGTCAGCCGCAAAGCACACGAATGAACCTGAAACAAGTATAAGTGTGAGCAGAACAGCTATTGTTCTTTTCAAAGTTTTCATGGTTTTCTGCCTCCGTTAAACAACAAATGTATGGCAACATCATAACAGACAATGTTACCATACATCAATTACATTATTTTATAATCTGATAGATTTCGATTGCAGCTTCTGCTCTTGTGACAGCCTTGAAACCGTTACCTGACAATACAAGCTTAATCATTGCAATAAAATGTTTGAACAGGCTGATAATACCAGTGTCACCTGAGATATTATACACAGCATTAGAAAGTTCAAGCTTTGTGACTTCACTTGTGCTGTCTGTTACAGAATATGAACCTGTAACCTTATTGAGAATTTCTGAGAATTCAGCCTTTGTGATCTTTGCATCACCGCCGAATGTTGTTTCGCTGATGCTGTTCATGTAACCGTTGAGATACATATATTCCATTGCACCGTATGCGGGGTATTTGAATTCAACGTCTGAGAATGAGAATCTTGCATCGGGAAGAGCTTCGAGGATTCTGTCTGCAATGTGTCTGTGGCCTGCTGCTGTGGGATGAGCAGTTTCAACGATTGTACCTGTTGTATCAACATAGATATAACCGTACTTTTCCTGATTGTCGATCATGGGCTTGTTGCCGTTGTCAATCATCATCTGTTCAACTTTGACTGCAAGAGGATCGGGCTCTGCAACGTTATCAGGCTCACCTTCGGGAGTTGAAAGAGTTGTGTTGAACATACCGACTGCAACAAGAGTTACATCAGGATTCAATCTGTAGATGTCTTCTACAATAATAGGCCAGTTCTCGTTAAGAGTTGAGAATGCGTATTCGATTGCTTTGGGCATGATTGCAAGGAATTCCTCAACAGCATTGAATGTCTGAGCAAGCTCAACCATTGTTTTGATTACATTGTCTTCAAGAGAAGCTTTTGCAAGATATTCTCTGAGAGCAGCTTCAAATTCTTCGGGAAGAGGATGGTCTTCGATGAAGTCTTCCATAACCCAGCCGAGATATGCGCCCCAGTCATTACCGCCGATTGCGATAGTGATAAGGTCTGCTTCTGCAATAGCCTGACGCATTTCATCTTTTTTTGCCAAGATTTCTTCAGCTGAATGATGAGGTACTGCTTCAAAAAGATAGGGATCGTTTGAAACATAGTCATCTTCAAGCATTGTACGAAGTTCAATTGTTCTGAAACCGGGACATGCCATGGGCGTATACTGTTCAACACCAAGGTCTTTTGCAAGGTATGCAGCATATGAATCTTCAACATAAGTGAATTCACTCATGATGTAATCATAATCTCTGAAACCGCTTGCCAGGCTATCGCCTAAAAGCACAGACTTAGTGTATTTGTGGTACTGTTTTTCGCCGTCAGCCGCAAAACACACGAATGAACTTGAAACAAGTATAAGTGTGAGCAGAACAGCTATTGTTCTTTTCAAAGTTTTCATGGTTTCTTGCCTCCATTTTTCTAGTTATGTACATGTTAACACTATACATATAGAATGTCAATATATTTTGTTAACAAATTGTAAAAACTTAACAACAAAATCAACAATTCGTTACCGACTTGAACATATATATCAGCACGGGCAACAGGTTGATACTTTATGAAAAAAATTCAATTCTGCGGTTATTTTCTTTTTCTGAACGATCTGCTATTATAATATACACAGATAAACAGCAAACGGAGGGCAAACTATGGATATAAAAAAAGTCGGCGAACAGATAGCTTTATTGCGTAAAGCAAAAGGCATCACACAAAGCGAACTGGGTGAAAGAATCGGTGTTTCTTTTCAGGCTGTAAGCAAATGGGAACGTGGCGAAACATTGCCCGACACAGCCATTCTTCCTGATCTTGCAAACATACTTGAAACAACGGTTGATTTTATATTGCTCGGCAGTGAAAAAATTGTCGGATACAAGGGAAAATGTTCTGTCTCAGACATAAAAAAAGGGCTTGACTGCATTAAAAAAGCAGGTGAATATCTGGGAACAGACAATCTGCTCTACCGTGCTGCAATCAAAGGCATAAATACAGAGCTGAACACTGATATTGAGCCTGCATTTACCGATGATTACATTTACGAAGCATTCCTTGCGGAAGCAATCATCCAGAATCTTTTTTCAGGATTATATATTGATATCACCGATGTCAAAAACAATTTCAGACACGAACATTTCAAGAAAATTGTTATAGATTACTGCAACAGACACGGAATAAAATAACACAGAAGACCGGGAAACAGTTCCGGTCTTTTTGTTTGGTCAGGAACAGAATATTGTAAATATATAAAAAAAATTATAAATAAATTATGAATAAAAATATTGATTTTTTCTGCAATTAATGCTAAAATCATAGTGAATATATATTTATTTTTTATATTATACTCACATATGGAAAGCAAGATGATCGGATGACCGACAAAGAACTCAGAAAACTCAGCAGACTTGAACTTCTCGAGCTTTTACTTAAAGAAAGCAGTGAGAATCAGAAACTGCGTGAAGAACTTAACAAATTAAAAAGCGAAAACAAGATTGAAAAAACTGCTGAAAGACTTACGGAAACTGCAGACAATCTTGATTCATCAATACAAAATATTGAAACTATCATACAAAATCTGATTGCAGACAAAAATACTGAATCAGCGAAAGATTCCGAAGCAGAATCTGAAACTGAAGTTATTGACGAAACGGAAACTACCGACAATCCCGAATCCGATATTCAAAAGCAAAAAAAGAATTCGGAAGACGCAGATATATACAGACGTTTTATGCAGTTTTTCTATTACAACAGAAACAACCTTGTTTTTCTTCCCGATGACCTGCGTAAAGACGTAACAAGACGTTTATCTGAGATCATGGAAAATGCACAGTCAAAAAAATCAGACGATGATTAACTGACTTTTGTTTTATCAGGAGCAACTTTCAAATGGCAAGAAAAAAATCTGTAAAATCTTTTGCTTTTCCTACAGTTGAGCAGATCGAAAAGGAAATTGCAAGAGAAAAATATAACCGCAAATATAAAAAAGTGCTCAAAAGCACAATGGCTTCGCTGATTGTTGTTGCAGCTATTGCAGTGCTTATTGCAACACTCGCACTTCCTGTTCTGCAAATCAAAGGAAGCAGCATGGAGCCCACTCTGAATGATGAAGAAATCGTCATTCTTCTGAAAACACCAAATCTGAAAAGAGGTCAGCTATGCTGCTTTTCTTATCAGAACAAACTGCTGATTAAACGAGTAATCGGTATACCCGGTGACAGTATATCCATACACGAAGACGGAACGGTTTATCTTAACGGCAGTGCACTGGACGAGCCCTATGTAATAGACAAAGCATTGGGTGAATGCGATATCAATTTCCCCGTGAATGTCACGGATAATCACTATTTCATTCTCGGCGATCACAGATCAACATCCATCGACAGCAGAAACTCTGTTGTGGGACTGATAAGTGAAGAACAGATTGTGGGAAGAATCTTTTTCCGTATCTGGCCGTTTGAATCAATAGGCCATGTAGAATAACAAAACAAAAGACACTGATTGAAAGGAGGCGGCAGATATTGACAGATTTCAACAATGAATTTCTTGAAGAACACAAGCATTTCAGAATAAAAAATAAAAAACTGTATTTCACATTCCTGGTATCTGCTGTCCTTGTTGCAATTATAGTTTTCTGGTGTCTGAAACTTGTCGGCATCACCATTACGGGCGATGCATTCTGCGGACTTGATGAACACTCTCATTCCGAAGAATGTTACGACACACAGCTCATATGCAACTCTTCAGATGAAGAAATGTCAATCGGTGCAGGCGGAGACATTCACAATCACGACAACTCCTGCTACAACAACATTCTCATCTGCACAAAAACAGAGCACACACATTCATCTGAATGTTTTCCCGATAACACAGCTGATGTCGAAACGGTAAGCGACTGGCTGAGTACATTCAGCGATGTTGAGATAACAAACAGTGTATCAGACAACATTACAGCAATTGCCGTTACACAGATAGGTTACAATGAAAGTGTGCGCAATTTTGAGCTTGACAGTACCGGAAACAAACACGGTTACACACGTTACGGTGAATGGTACGGCAATCCTTATGCCGAATGGAATACATTATTCGTATCATTCTGTCTTAACTATGCAAACGCAAATGATTCCGATTCTCTTGAAAGTGCAAACGCAGAAATAATGAGAACGGAATGGGATAAAAAGCATATTTATTCTTCTGCTGAAAACTATCATGCTCAAAAAGGTGACATTGTATTTTTTGACCTTGATTCCGACTCAAAAGCTGACCGCACAGGCATTGTGCTTTATAACGGTCCGGAAACACTTGTAGTTATTGAAGGCGATGTGCAGGGCACAGCCGACAAAGTTGTTTACACAGACAGAGAAAACATTATCGGCTACGGTATGACAAGTGAGCTTTACGCTGCAAACCATCTTACCGAAAGCACATCTCAGGAAGACACATCTTCAGATAAATCAGAAAAGACTGATTCTTCGGGAATTGTCAAGCACTATATCAAACAAGAAAATACCGGCAAAACAGAAAATACAGCTAGTACCACACAGTCTCAGTCAGAAAAACAGGATATATTCAACAGCGGACCGCTTACCACATTCTCAACTACGAGATCAACCATTGATTACACTTATCATCTTGAAGGCGAGCTTGTTGATGCGGTATTCAAAGATCAGGCAGGTGAGATTCTCGGGAACGGATCATCTGTCTATATAGGTCAGACCTATACCGTTTCGCTTGAATTCTGCGAAATCAATACGGGCAGCAACTGGATTCAGTTCAGACACAATGAAGACGGTTATCTGACTTATCACATTCCTGAAAGTATTCACTGCGAACCTTTTACAAGCTGGCATCCTATCTCTGCCACAACAGAAAACGGCACAATTGAAAACGTAGGTGAATATTTTGTTGATGAATCCGGTCTTCTCCGTGTAAAATTCTTCAACGACGAAAACGGTGTCAATTTCGTTGAAAAATACACAAACGTTGACTTCTCTATCGATTTTGATGCAACCGTTGCGTCAACCCAGTCAGGTTCATCAACAGAAGTTGTTTTCAATGACAAAATCAAAGTCAACCTTACTGTTGACGGTACTGCTGCGATGAGCGTTTCAAAAACACACGGAGAATATGACAGCGAAACTCATACAATGGAATATACTATCAGAGTTGAATCCACAAAAGGTGTTGTAAAAGATCTTGTTATTGATGACCAGATATGGGATACACATTTTACACTCAGAGATACCATTCTGGTGACCGACCTTGACGGAAATATTCTTGATCCGCAGCCTGTAGTCAGCAACCATCCGTCACATAACAGCGGTGCAGACGAAGGATTCCGTATTTCAGGTTTCCCCGATTTCCAGCAAGGTCAGGGATTCCTTATCACTTACAAAACTCAGATATATGATTATCTGCTTTCAAATGAATCTGTCAGTTTATGGAACGGTCTTGACTCTACCGCAAAAGACACAATCGGAAACACCTTATATCAGTGGTCTGAAGACTGGACCAGAATAGAGCTTGAAAAAATCTCAAAAGACGGCAAACAATCTGTTCTGACAGATTCAGCAGGCAACACAATTCCCGTAATTGAATGGGAAGTTGCAATAATCAAAAACAACCACAATCTTCAGGGCACCGTTGTTATTGACACACTCGGTGAAGGTCTTGCCTATTACACAGACAAGAGCATTCATATCAGGCGTTATGACGAATGGGGCAACAGACTTTCTGATGTAAATCTGAGCTGGAATGATGTTACAATCAACGGCAACTCAATGAGTTTTGCACTTCCTGACGGATATGCATTTGATATATTCTACTACACCACATATGAAGACCTTGATGACGGCGAAGAAAAACACTATACAAACAGTGTAAAAGCAACCATCAACGGTAAAGAAGAAACTGCAGGCGGCGCTGCCGATGTTGTAGGTTTCATTCCGAGAGTAGGAAAAAGTGCAAGCGGTGACGACGGAGAATACATATACTTCACAATTGAAGCTGATGTTCCCTCCGTTATAAAAAACTGGGGTAATTTCTATCTTACCGACCTTTCGGCATTCTGGAGTTACAATAACGATGTCGGTTACCTTTACGTAGAAAACAATCCTGAAGACGTTGTCATTACAGCAACAACAGAAAGCGGACAGACAATAACGTTCACACCGTATGTTGAAGGCGGTCCGATAGAAAACACATATATTCTCGTTGCCCCTGCAGGCGGAGATCAGTATCACAGTTTCAACATCTTTTTCAACACAGCTGTTGCGGATATACCGTCATCAAAGTGGATTCTGGATGAAAATTCAACACTTACAATCACATACAAACTCCCCTTTGATTCAAAAACAGGTATCGAATGGGAAGGTGAACTCACAGGCGGTATCACAGTGGAAGATGCACTGCTGAACGGTTATACTCTGGCAAATGAAGCTTTCCTGAACTATACAGATGTTATCAGCGGAACAGGCGTTGCAAGTTATGACTATTCCCCCCTGATTACAAAAAAAGCAGTTGTAAAAGACAACGGAACAATTGATTATACTGTTGTTTTCCGTAATACAATTCCCGGTTCTTACGGTTCTTCGGGATATATCAACAGCACAACAGATATGCTGTACTTCAATGATACTTTTGATGAACGTCTTGAATATGTTCCCGGATCACTTAAAGTAACATGTTACGATCCCTGGAGAAACTACTTATGGCTGAATAAATACACATACAACGGAACGGTTTCAGGCAATTCAATGAGTATTCCTGCAAATCAGATACTGTTTTCAGAATCAAATCCTGAAGCTTCAGCCATAGGTTGGGGAAATCTCAGCGGCATGAATACACTGCAGAAATATTATCAATGGACAAATGCAGGCGGTAACTATGAATTCACTTACTCACTGAGAGTCAAAGATGAATATCTTTACACAACTGAACACGCAATGTTTGAACTTGATAATACGGCAGAACTGACATGGGATAAAGACGGTTCATCCGGTCCTGTTACGGAAACGGCAGAATATGAAACAGGTCTTATTGACAAACATGTTGTACAGCAAGGTACGAATCTTGACTTTGATATTCATATCAACAGAAGAGCTCTTGATATTCTTGAAGGTGTTGACACACTGACCATTGAAGACACAATGACTCACAACCTTTCTGTTTATTGGGATACGATCAGACTGCTGTATGAAGATCCGAACGGAAACTGGATAAACTTTGCAAGTGAAGAAAGTCAGTACTCATATTCGGTAACATATGACCCGCCGAACAACAAGCTGACATTTGTCATTCCCGACAGTCTTCATATAAGAATAGACTACAGCACACTGATTACAGAGAACGGTCTCGTTTCTGTAAACAATGCCGTAAAAATCGACGGTAAAGCTGAAGTTTCCGATATAATTGATGCAATATTCAAGGTTGAGGAACACAGCGGCGGTGCTTCCGGTTCGATACACAACATCACACTTCTCAAACAGGACGGAGTTACGGACCATCCTCTTCCCGGTGCAGTTTTCCTGCTTTACGGACCTATGGGTGACCCTGATGCCGTATTACCTGACGGAGTGTCACGGAGCATTGTTGCAGATAACGGTAAAGTCCTCGGTTATATCGGAATTTACACAACAGGTGACGACGGTACAGTCGAAATTGAAAACCAGTATCTTACCATGGGCGGTCCTTATGCGTTGGTTGAAAAAACTGCCCCGGCGGGATACGAGCTTCCTGACAGTCCCACATATTTCTATTTTTATGAAACAGACCCTGACGGAATAATCCAATCCGTTACAACGCTGATAACCATTGAAAACTTTACGGGCAGTTTTATAATCCCCGAAACAGGCGGTATCGGCACTTTCCTTCCGGCAACAATCGGTTTTGCATTGACCGCAGCTCCGATTTTGTATAGCATAATTCGTCGTAAACGGGAAAGGAGGTTTTTATAATCTCCCAACCGCAAAAAAATACGATTGCGACGGAGAATGCAATAAATTCAGAAATAAATTGCAAATTAAAAAAAGAAAGGATGTTACTTCATGAAAAAATTATTTGCAGTTTTATTGGCAATCGCTCTCGTTCTCTCAATGGGAACAATCGCTCTCGCAGCAGACACAGGCACAATCACAATCACTAATGCCGTTGACGGTGCAGACTACGAAATCTACAAGATGCTCGGCTTTGCTCCTTCAAACGCAGCAGGTGACAAAGGTATCTACACAATCGAAGCAGGTTGGGAAAATTTCTTCAGCACAGCACCTGCAACAGATTACTTTGTAGTTACAGAAAATGCAGGACAGAAAACTGTATCAGCTAAAGAAGGTGTTACTGCAGTTGACCAGACTCTTGCAAAGGCAGCTATCGCTTATGCAGAAGAAAACAGCATTGCAGCAACAAAGACTGAAACAGCAGCAGGCGAAACTGTTGAATTCACAGGTCTTGCACTCGGCTACTATGCAATTGATACTTCTCTCGGTACTCTTTGCGCTCTTACAAACACAAATTCAGACTTCACAGCAGTTGAAAAGAACGAAAAGCCTGACATCGACAAATATGTTCAGGAAGACAGTGAAATGGCAAATGCTGACGAAGGCTGGGGCAAAGTAAACGATGCTGACATCGACCAGAAAGTCAACTACAAATCAACAGTTACTGTTGGTCTCGGTGCTACAAATTATGTAATGCACGATACAATGGAAGCCGGTCTTACATTCAACAATGACGTTACTGTTGAGCTTGCTGACGGCACAGCAGTTGCAGCAACAAACTACACTGTAGTTTACCCCGCAACAGACGGTCATACATTTGATGTAAAATTCAACAATGATTTCATCGCAGGTCTTGCACAGGGTACAGAGTTCACAGTTTACTACTCAGCAACTCTTAATGAGAATGCAAACATCGTAACAGACGGTAACGACAACACTGTTTACCTTTCATACGGTGAAGACAGCACATGGGAAACTGCTGAACACAAGACAACAACTTACACATGGAAGATGGATGTTCTCAAGTACACAATGGACGGCACAAACAAAGTAAGCCTTGCAGGTGCTAAATTCCAGCTTCTTGACAAAGACGGAAACGCAATCACTTTCACACAGGTTGCAGGTGCAGCTGTTCCCACATACAAGGTAGATGCTGAAGGTACTGTTACAGAAATCACAACTGATGAAAACGGTAAATTCGAATTCGTAGGTCTTGATGAAGGCACATACAAACTTCACGAAACAGAAGCTCCCGAAGGTTACAATAAACTCGCAGCTGATATCGAAGTTGTTATCACAAGCACATATGATGAAGCAGCTCTTACAGCTACATACAAAATTAACAGTGCAGATCCCGCAACAATCGAAGTAGAAAACAAGACAGGTGGTCTTCTTCCCGAAACAGGCGGCATCGGTACAACAATCTTCTACGTTATCGGCGGTCTTCTTATGGTAGCAGCAGCAGTTCTTCTTATCTCAAAGAAGAGAATGGCTGCAACAGCATGAAGGAACCCTGAATCAGAGGATTCAGATAACGAAAAAACTGACAGTGAAAGCTGAAACTGACGGTTAACAACAAAATCCCTGCCGGTTTAATCACCGGCAGGGTGAAAATTGAAACTCTGACCGTTATTACCGAAAATCGGTGATAACGTTGAGAGCTCCAAAATAAGTACAAGAGAGATTATTATGGATAAAAATAAAGAAAAAACCAAAAAGAAAAAAAAGGGATACGCCTCCACTATAATTCTTGTCTCGATATTTCTTGTAGGACTGTGTATTCTGCTTTATCCGACAATAAGCGACTTCTGGAACGAAAAGAGACAATCACAGGCAATCATCAACTACGATGACCTGATTGTTGACCTGACTCCGGAGGATTATTCGGAATATTTCAGCAAAGCAAATGAATATAACCGTAAACTCAGCCTTATTTCTTCTCCGTTTTTAGGTCACAAGAGTCTTGAAAATGAATATTACGACACTCTTGACGTAAACGGTGACGGAATGATGGGTTATATCACTATCGAAAAAATCAAGATTCAGCTTCCGATTTATCACGGCACAAGTGATAAAGTACTCAATTCAGCCGTAGGTCATGTTGAAGGCTCAAGTCTGCCTGTCGGTGGTGCAGGTACTCACAGTGTGCTCTCTGCACACAGAGGTCTGCCGTCTGCAAAACTCTTCACAAATCTCGACAAACTTGAAATCGGAGATATATTCACAATCCGTATCCTTGACAAAACAATAACTTATCAGGTGGATCAGATTCTTATTGTTCTTCCCGATGAAGTGAAAGATCTTTATGCTGTGCCCGGTGAAGACTACTGTACTCTTGTCACCTGCACACCATACGGCATCAACACTCACAGAATGCTTGTAAGAGGCAACAGAATTGAAAACATTGAAGAAGAAAAGAAAGTCAATGTTATCACGGAAGCATACCGCATTGATCCTCTTATTGTAACTCCTGCAGTTGCGGCACCGATGCTCGCAATACTGCTGATATACCTGCTGGTAAAATCAGCAAAAGAAAAGAAAAAAGGTAAAAAAGAAGACTGAGTTCTGAAAAAGAAAGGTGGAAACACAGATGAAAACTAAAAGATTTTTTGCATCACTACTCTTTTTAATAATGACTGCAACCATGTGTTTCCATGCATTCTCCCCTGTTGCATCTGCATTCTCTGATGAAACAGGCAGTATCTCACTGACAATCACTGATTCACAGACAGATGAAACGGTGGAAAATGTCGCTTTTCATTTATATCATGTAGCAACTGCTCGTAAACTAGGAACAGGCATAACATACAAATACAACGATCCCTATGACGAATGTAACATGCAGATGCGCAGTTTTCAGAATGAACATCTTCCATTGCATCTTCTGGTTTTCGCAGTAGAAAGATCCCTGAATTATACAAGGCTGGTATCCGACGCAAACGGAAACATTGTTTTTGATAATCTTACCCCCGGTGCCTATCTTATTGTACCTGATTATGAAACAACACCTCATTTTACTATATCACCCTTCATTGTCAGCACACCGCTTTATGACGAAGTATCCGGCGAATGGGTATTCGATATCAATGCAACACCGAAAATCGAATACAGAGTTCCCACAGACACTCAGGAAATGACATATATCACAGTAAAAAAGCAATGGGAAAGCAAAACAGAAAATCCCGACTCGGTAACTGTCAGTCTCCTGCGTGATTTCAGAAAAGTTGAAACCGTCACACTCAGCGAAGAAAACAACTGGTCATACAGATGGGATAATCTTTCAAAAAAATATGCGTGGAATGTCATTGAAGAAAATGTACCTGACGGATATATAGTTTCCTATGACACTTCATCAAATACAGTTGTTATAACAAATGAAAAACCATTTGATGATGAAACAACAACAAAACCCGAAGATACAACAATTCCTGATGAACTCATCGAAACAGGACAGCTCAACTGGCCTGTGCCTGTGCTTGCAACAGCCGGACTGCTGCTATTCAGTCTCGGTTGGGCAATGCTGAATCTCGGCAAAAAGACAAATGAAGAGCAATAATTGCAGGAGAATATAAATGAAAAAAAAGTTTGCTGTTACTTTTATGGTATCAGGGATTATATGCATCTGTGTTGCCGTTGCAATTCTGATATACAATAATGCAGAAAGCAAAAAAGCTCAGCAGTACGCCGTGACAGTTATGGACTCTATTGTGAATGTCATAAGCGAAAATGAGCAGTTGGATTATGAACAAGACCCGTTTGATACAGATATGCTCACAACAGAAATTGACGGATATGAATATATCGGATATCTGCTGATTCCCAGAATCAATATGGAATTGCCCGTAATGGCTCAGTGGGATTATACAAGACTCAAGCTCTCCCCTTGCCGATACTACGGTTCTGTCAAAACAGACAATCTTGTGATTGCCGCTCACAATTACAGAAGTCAGTTCGGATATCTGGGCAATCTAACAGAAGGTGACATCGTGATGTTTACGGATATGGAAGGCAAAACATTCACATATGAAGTTACTGTTGTTGAGCTCCTTCAGCCGACTGATACCGGCAAAGTAAAAGATACGGGCGATGATCTTATTCTTTACACCTGCAATTACAGAGGCGATGCAAGAATAACGGTAAGATGTTGCCGCGCAGGAAATCAATAAAGCTGTCTCCCCGCATCTGTGGGGAGATTGTTATATATTGAAAAATTCATTATCAGATGTTATAATTTTTAAAGATACAGAAATCGGAGTGACGGATATGAATACGGAACTTTCAAAATTAGATACGGAAAAACGAAATTTGCGTTCAATGAATATAGACTCATTGTCCACGGCAGACATGGTAAAACTTATCAACTCAGAAGACAGACTCTGTGCTGAAGCGGTGAATGCTGTATTATCAGAAACTGCACGCAGTATTGACATCATTTATGATAAACTTCGTTCAGGCGGCAGACTTTTTTACTGCGGTGCAGGCACTTCGGGACGTCTCGGTGTGTTGGATGCAGCAGAATGTCCGCCCACTTACGGTGTTGATCCCGACCTTGTTGTAGGATTGATCGCAGGTGGTCAATCTGCAATTCTTAAAGCTGTTGAAGGTGCAGAAGATAACGCTCAGCTCGGTGTTTCTGATTTAAAAGAACACAATTTCTCGGCTGATGATGTTCTTGTGGGAATCGCAGCAAGCGGCAGAACTCCTTATGTAATCGGTGCAATGAAGTATGCACGGAATACCGGTGCACCTGTAATTGCACTGGTCTGCTGCAACAACAGCGAGATGTCAGAACATGCTGATATTACCATAGCACCTGTACCGGGTCCTGAAGTTATCACAGGCTCATCACGCATGAAAAGCGGAACCTGTCAGAAAATGGTTCTTAACATGATATCTACAGGCGTAATGATAAAACTCGGAAAAGTATACAGAAATCTGATGGTTGACGTAAAAGCAAGTAATAAAAAACTGTTGCAGAGAGCAGTTTCCATTGTTTGCACCGCAACAGGAGAAAATGAAGACCTTGTCAGGGAAACGCTTGAAAAATGTGATTATCATTGCAAGACAGCTATTATAATGTTGCTTCTGAATGTTGACGTAAATACAGCACATCAGGTGCTCGAAGATTCAGAGGGACACATTGCAACAGCAATCAGAAAATATAAAGGTGATGACTGATGACATATTACTGCGGATGGGATGGAGGCGGCAGCAAAACAAATGTATGCATTACAGATGAATGCGGTGTTGTGCTTTCAGAAAAAACTTTCGGTCCGATCAATCTGAACGGAACTTCGGAAGACACAGTCAGAGAGTCTGTACGTAGCTGCGTTGATTTCATGAAGTCCTTCACAGGAAGTCTGACTGATTGTAAAGGTCTTGTTATAGGCATGGCAGGAGTCAGCAATCATGCAACCGCTGATTTTGTGCAGAATACAGTGCGTGTTTACGGCTATAACGGAAAACTTCAGCTTTTGGGTGATCATGAAACTGCACTGCACGGAGCAATAAACGGTCATGGTGCAATTCTGATTGCAGGGACAGGCTCAGTATGCTTCGGACGTGACAAAAACGGTGAAAATTTCCGTTGCGGAGGTTACGGACACCTGATTGATGACGAAGGAAGCGGATATGCAATCGGAAGAGATATACTGATTGCAGTGACACATGCTTATGACGGACGAGGACCTGAAACATGTCTGTCAGAATATGTATATGAGAATCTTGATATCAGAAATCATAACAGCATGATTTCATGGTTGTACTCACCCGAAACAGACAAAAAACAGATTGCCGCACTGGCACCGCTGTTATTACCTGCTCTGGCTCAGAACGACACAGCGGCATTACAGATTGCAGAAAAGGCTGCTAAGCATCTGGCCTCACTTGTGATATCAGGAATGAAAAAGGCTGATATAAAGACAGGTGAAGTTGCATTGATGGGAAGCATCCTGACTCATTATGATTCAATCAGAAACAAAGTGTCAGAACTTATTAAAAACGAATTACCGCAGATAAATATAATTAACCCGAGAAACAGCCCTGCAAAAGGAGCTGCTGATTTAGCAAGGGAATTATTTATGTAAAACAGAAACCACCGCTTTGAACGGTGGTTTTAATTCTTTCTGTTACTCACGATAGATTTATCAATTAATATATTTTCCTTCATATTCACACATCCTTTAAACTTATTATACATAACATACAAAGAATTACAATCGGGGGCGGGTGCCCCACCCGACATTATTCATTATTAATTATTCATCAGCTTTGCGGCTTCATTATTCATTCGAAAATCCATTCTTTTTAATGAATAATGAATGATGAATGATGAATATTGAAGAATGAATAATACAAACAAAAATCCGCCCACTGTCGTGAACGGATTTTCGTTTGGCGGAGACGGTGGGATTCGACGGCTGTCGCTTCGCTTTGCCGTCGGCAACAATTTTGTTCACCTTCGGTGAGAAGGGTTCGAATCCCTTTGACTGAGATTTTTTTTGAATAATATAAAAAAGACTGTGCGTTTGCACAGTCCTTGGCGGAGACGGTGGGATTCGAACCCACGTCCCTCAAGGGGCATCATGATTTCGAGTCATGTCCGTTATGACCACTTCGATACGTCTCCATGTATTAAGATGCTTTGTTATTTTATCAAAGTATCACCATTTTGTCAATACTTATGTATTGAAGCAACTGATTTTCCGATAAGCTCAAAAGCAAACGGATTGCAGAATCCCTGTTTCTGCAATCCGCATTTTTATTTCTTTTTATCCATATCGTCAAGCACTTTTTTATAGGGCATTACCATACCTTCATTCATCATATTGCCCATTTTTGCTTTAATTTTTTCAGATGAATTGAGTGCGCCCACAAGATACATCAGCATTGTTGTGCCTTTTTTCTTCTGGGGGAAATCATACTGTCCGTGTGATTTGAAAAATTTGTGGTCAGCCTTCATGAGACCTCGCATCTGATAAATAAGGTCACGGAAGATTCTCATTCCGCCTACACCGTAGAAATTCTGCGGCTGAGTATTCTTGTTTTCAAGTGCATATACAAGTGAATCTGCAAGCTTATCTATTTCATAATCGGGATTTTTTTCATCTGTTGCAAAGCCTGCAAGAATATTTCCGCCGACCTGTGCTCTGCCTTCAAGTATTGTCTGCAGATTGACTTCCCTGCTGTATTCACCGCTGATAAGATAACCGACGGGCATGCCGATTGTAACTGTTCTGTGACCGTTACAGAACTGACGGTCATCATACATCTTGAATATTGAACCCATTGAATGATCTTTGATTCTGAAAGCATAGATAATTGCATCTGCAGTCTGGATTTCATTTCTGAGAAAATCATCAAATCCGTCCTTATATACACATTTTCCGTCTGATGCACAACGGAAACATCCGAGACATCCTCCCTTGAACGGATATTCCCTGATATTGATAATGCGTGTTTTAACAGGAAGTTTTGCTCTGAAACGGCATATCATTGCACCGAGCTGTGCGTCATCTTCTGCAAGGTCTGCAACAATCACGACATTGCCTTTTTTGTTATCATTGTCTGCATCAGCAGGAGTAACTTCTGCACTTTTATAAGAAGAATCACCGTAAAAAGCAGGTTCATAATAATCCTTTTCAATGCTCCAGCAAAGATGATCGAAGAAATTTTTTGCTTCTTTTCTGCCCTTTTCTGTTGTAAGGTCATCCATGTCTGCAGAAAGACCTCTGACATACTTCATGCCCATGTCATCGCAGTTTTCCTGAATATATCTGTGTGCGGTAACATCATAGAAATGCTTTGACGTTGTTATCTGAGTGGCAAATTTACCTTTGACATCAACATTATTCTCTTTCATCAGTTCAACAAAACGATGAAGCTGACAAGTAGCGATAAATGTATATACAGGATATGAAAACAGCAGAACATCGGCAGATTCAATCTTTGCCTTTGATTCGCTGAAATTTTTTTCAATAGCCTTGATTCTCTGTCCCACATGAATGATTTCAAAATCATGTCCGGGATAAAGTTTCTGAAGATAAAGAACTGTATGTAAAGTTATGCTGTATTTACCTTTGGGGCTTCCGTTGAGTACAAGAATTTTCATTGTTAATCTCCTTTGATTTTATAATATTATTATACATCAAAAACAATATATGTCAAACTATTGTTTTGTTTTTTCAGTTCTGTTATAATATTAATAAAGGAAGTGATATTTTTGGCAAGAGAAAGCATGAGAATCTGGTTTGCCAAAGGAAACAGGCATCGTTATCTGACATATATCACAGCAATTTTTTTCATTATACTCGTTGCAGAAAAATTTACCGAATGTATATCCGCAGAATTCTGGCAGGGATTGTCAGCATTTGATTTAGAGATGTCTTTCGGCGATTTGTTCAGCATTGTTGTATATTCGTCAATGTCGGTTCTTATTCTTTCAAAAGCAGATTATAAATATCTGCTTATTCCGGACGGATTGCTGTTTCTGTCAAAACTCATTCATGTAATTGAGGGGTTTGACCATCTGTTTCCGCTTACCGACAATGATATTCTGACAAAAATAACCGCAATTGAAGAAATCGTTGACAATTTTCTGTTTATGGTTTTTCTTACGATATTCTTTTCGGGAAAACTGCTCAAACATCTTGCAGGACATATAAAATTCCTGATTCCTTATGTATGTGTGCTGTCATTGTTTCTGATTTTTCCCACCACAGTTGTGATTGAAACAATAAAAGCACTGATTGAAGCAGAATTCTTCTCATATCCGGTATCCGTTATGACATTCAATTTTATAAAAGCTGTTTCAAAAGAAATTTTTCTTGATATTCCGTATTTCTTTCTTGTACTGATGGTGTATTACAAACCGAAAAAACACTAAAAAAAGGGATGTAAATTTACATCCCTTTTTTTGTTGTATCAGAATTTTGTTATTGTACCGGCATCGTATGCAAAGGGCACAAAGCCTGTTTTAAGTGCGGGACTGTTTTCTGCAAGAGTAAAATCTCTGTTCTCGGCATCTCTGAAAAGCGGATTTTCAAAAACTGCATTGTTATAATAGCCTCTTGCTGTCATGACAACGAGTGTATGTCTTTCAACAACTTTCATTGATTTGCCTGAATAGACATTGCCGCCGTTTTTATAATCCCAGTAAAGATTACTGTCATCCTTGAACCAGTTTTTCTTGACAGAATCCTTATACATTACTGTGTTATCACCCACAAGAATGTTATTTGTAAGGGTAAGTGAATTATGGTCTTCATGTCTTGTGACGATAAACTGACCTTCACCGCCGAAAGCAAAAATATTGTTTCTTACGATATTTTCCTTACCGTAATGCTGATGGAAAGTCTGTGATGAGCAGTCATAAACAAGATTGTTTTCAACTGTGATACCGCTTGAACCTTCGTCAAGGTAGATCCCCCATCCGCCGTAACCGTATGCGCCTTCATCACAGCCAACATTATAAATTATATTGCCTGAAAGAACCGTATCGGGCTGAATACCGAGTGTATAGATACCGCCCATATCTGAAAGCCATCCGTTGCCGATATTATAGATAAGGTTATCCTTTACCTGAATGTTGTTTGTGGGATTATCTGAATATCCCCAGTTCCAGCCTACGGAAACACCTGTATACCAACCGTCATGGATTTCGTTGTTTGAAAGTTCACAGTCAATCGCATGAGTAAGAAGAATACCGATTGCGTTATTGAAAAGTCTGCCGTAGAAACCGATGTGACAGTCCCTTATGTTGATATTCTTTGTGGTTGCGGGAACAACAAAATCACCGTCAATAAAAACTGCGTTACCGCCGATTTCATTGAATTTACAGGTTGTGATGTTGCAGTTTTCCGATGCCTTGCTGAACTTCACTGCTGTGTATGAAATGTTTTCAAAAAGGCAATCTGTAAAATTGATACCCTTTGATGCAACGATGTTGATAGCGGCAGGAACTTCGTATGCAGCCTGCGGATGTTCACCGCCGTATGCGATATTATCATACAAAGGATGAGTTTCATCAAAAATATCACTGAAGAATGTACCGTCAACGGGATTCCAGTCTGAGTTTATAAAATCAATACCCTGAAACGCAATGTTTTCTGCATTATTGAAAGTGAAGAACTGTTCTGTTCTGCCTGCGAAAAGAACTGTGTTATCAACAGTATCGCCATCTTCGGGGATGTAATAGAGCTTCTGTTCAGCTCTGTCAAGATACCATTCACCGGGAAGAGAAAGTGCTTCTTTTACATTTTCAAAAATATAGTTATCATCGACTCTGAGAGTCATGGCTGTTGGCTTTGTTGTTTCGATTCTGCCTGTTTTCACATCGACTGAATGAAGCGGAAGATGTTCATCGCACCAGTAGTGCATAACCTTGACTTCAACATCACCGATGTTTGCAAAATTGAGAAGATTTTCCTTATGTGCATAAAATGCAAGACCATGTGTGAAGAATTCAACATTCCATTCAGAAGCAATGCCTTCGTCTGTTGCGGGATCTGCAATTTTGAACACATCATTCTTGGGATACTGTGAACGTGAAAGTCTTCTGTTGCCTTTAAAAAGTGAACGGAAATAGTCATCATCGCTGTTTATGGCAACATCTGAAACAAATGCTCTGACACCGTTGATTGTTGTTTCTGACCAGTCAGAAACTGCCTTTGCACCTGTGAATTCAACCTTTTCATCGGGATATGAACGGTAAAGAACATTCTGTCTGTCTGCCTGTGTGAAATCCACTGTTTCATCAATAAAATATGTGCCTTCTCTGAACCAAACGGTAACAGCATCATCACCGTCTTTTGTTTTTGCAAGTTCCTTTGCTTTTGCAAGAGTTTTTACAGGTGAATCGGGAGTGCCTGAATTATTGTCATCACCATCGGGTGAAACCATAATATCATCTGCACTGAAAATGAATTCACCTTCGTCAAAAACAACCTGTTCTTTTATTTCAGGCTCAGTGAAGATACCTTCAACAGGTGCAGCAGGTGAAAAAATCATTGTAAACCATGTCATCATTGCTGTGAAGAATGCGATAATTTTTGCCATAATACTCTACCTCAGATCCATTCAAATTCGTGACCGCCGGCACCTAGTTCAAAATGATACTTTGCAATGCCGAGATCCATTTTTGCATAAGGGCCGAAAAGTGCTTTTGCTTTGACTTTGTTATCATCAACCAATGTGAAGTGAAACTTCTGCTGATTCATTGCAGTCGGTGCTGTCAGCACAGCATCCATACCTGCTGCGAACCACCCGGGCATTTCACCTTTCACCGTACAAAGCTCCGAAAGGGGTTTGTTTTTATGTTCTCTGCCGCTGTGAACACCGTAACCGACGGAAATCACAACCTGCAGTTTTTCACCTTTTTTGCAGATGTATTTTGTTTTACCTTTGCTGAATGTCAGAGCAACCCAGCATGTGTTAAGACCGAGCATCTGACAAAGAAGAACAAGCTCTTCTCCGTAATATCCGATTTCTTCGCTTCTGCCGTTTTTTGAACAGATTGCGATGTAATCGGTACAACCCGAAAAATGTCCGTAGGATGCCATTGCACCTGTAAAAGCTTCGGGTTCGTTTGTCACAAACTGAATATCAAGTCCTGATTCTTCGTTTATTGCTGCGATTGCTTTTTCAATTTCTGCAATTTTTTCGGGTTCAATGGGTTGGTCTGTATAACGTCTGACAGAATGTCTTTCTTTCATTGCCTGTAATATATCCATATCAGAACTCCTTTGCTGCTTTGAGTAAAATTTCCTGAGAGAATGACGGGATTCTACCGAGTCCGTCAGGTCCTACATTCAGAAGATAGTTGACCCCCATGGAATTGAGTCTGCGTCTTCGTTCAACGACTGTTTCGGGTGAAATCCAGTTCTGATCATAGTATTTATATCCCCATGATGAATTGAGCGTACCTGCCGTTTCATAAAGACCGTAGGGTGAATATTTAAAACCGTCAAGACTGTTGGGATCAATATCTTCTGCCTGAGACGGTTTTTCGGTCGGATATTCATTATCACCGAGAGAAACATAGTCATAAGCACCGTTGCCGATTCTTGAATTTATAAGGCAATCGGGCTGATAAGATTTCACAAGTTTATTGAGTTCAAGGCTCTGCCCGGGAGTGATTGTATGTGGGACATCAAACCATACAAGGCACAGGTCACCGTAATTTGTGAGAATTTCCTTAACCTGCGGTTTGATTTTTTCTTCAAAACAGATGCTGAAATCTTTTTTTTCCCTTTCGGGGAAATCCCAGCTGTTATCCCATGAAACACCAGAACAACCTGAAAATTTGTCATATCCGCCACCGTGGAAATGATGCCAGTCAAGCTCCTGAGAATAATAAAGTCCGAATTTCAGACCGTGTTTATAACAAGCTTCAGCAAGCTCTCCCACAACATCCCTGCCGAAAGGTGTTGCATCAACAATATTATATTTATCAGCCTTTGAATGAAACATTGCAAATCCGTCATGATGCTTGGATGTGAACACAAAATATTTCATTCCGCTGTCCTTTGCGAGTTTTATCCATTCATCTGCATTGAAATAAACGGGATTGAAACATTTCGCAAGATTTTCGTATTCCGCATTGGGAATTGCCATAAAACTCTGAATCCATTCGGCATAATCATTGACTCTGCGGTTTTTATACTCACCTGCAAGAAGCGAATAAAGTCCCCAATGGGCCATCATGCCGTATCCGGCATCTGCGAACCATTCTCTGTTATCCATAATTATCACCATGTTTATTATAAATCAAAAAATAACAAAACGCAACAAAAATATATGCAGAATAATATTGAATCGGGAATATTTTTATAGTATAATGTCGTGCAGAAAAACTGAAAGGAAAAAATTATGTTTGAACAGATTATATCATCAGTAAACAATGCTTTGTACAGCTACATTCTCATTATTCTGCTTGTTGCGGGCGGTTTGTTTTTCACATTCCGCACTAAATTCGCCCAATTCAGACTCTTCAAAGAGCAGATAAAAGCCGTAACAGAAAAACCTGCAGACGGCAAGGGCGTTTCATCATTCCAGGCACTTATGGTTTCGACAGCATCAAGAGTCGGCACAGGCAACATCATCGGTGTTTCAACTGCACTGTGTCTCGGCGGTTTCGGCTCTGTTTTCTGGATGTGGGTAATTGCAATAATCGGCAGTGCATCTGCACTCATTGAAAGCACACTTGCACAGATTTATAAGAAAAAAGGTCCTGACGGTTGTTACGGCGGACCTGCTTATTATATTGAACAGGCACTTCATTGCAGACCGCTTGCAGTTGTCTTTTCAATTTTTCTTATACTTACATACGGTTTCGGATTCAATATGCTCGCGTCATACAATCTGCAGTCAACCTTCTCATCATATTCATTCTACGATGCAAAAACAACCCCCTGGATTATCGGTCTTGTTATTGCACTGCTTGTTGGATACTGCCTTATCGGTGGCGGAAAAAGAGTTGTTAAAGTCACAAGTTTTCTCGTTCCTATAATGGGTGTTGCATATGTGCTGATTTCTTTGCTTATTGTTGTTCTCAATGCAAAGGAAATTCCCTCTGTTTTTACTGAAATTTTCAAAGGTGCATTTGACCTTGAAGCAATTTTCGGCGGTTTCAGCGGTTCATGTGTAATGTACGGAATCAAGCGCGGTCTTTTTTCAAACGAAGCAGGTGTAGGCTCTGCGCCCAATGCATCGGCATCCGCTGATGTCAAACATCCTGTAAAACAGGGACTTGTGCAGGTGCTTTCCGTATTTATCGATACTGTTCTTATCTGCTCAGCAACAGCGTTCATGTGCATGTGCTCAGGTGTTGAACCCACAGCTGAATTATCAGGTGCGCCTTTTGTGCAGGCTGCTCTGTCTCAGACTCTCGGCAAATTCGGCCCTGTTTTCATAACTGTTGCGATGATTCTCTTTGCATTCACAACTCTTCTCGGAAATCTCTATTATGTTGACCAGTGTGTTGCTCATATTTTCAAAAAAGTTCCTTCAAAGAAAGTTCAGCATGCATATCATATTATTGCTGCAATTGTTATTTTTGCCGGTGCGGGTCTGAGTGCAGACATGCTCTGGAATATTGCAGACATCACAATGGGTGCGATGACACTTATCAACATGCCTGTTATCTTTATACTCAGCAAATATGCGATAAGAGCAATAAATGACTATGTAAAACAGAGAAAAGAAGGACTTGAACCCGTTTTTAAGGCAAAAAATATTGACCTTCCCCATGATGTTGATTACTGGAAATAAAAAAGCACGGAGCAGCAGAAATGTTGCTCCGTGTTTTTTTACAATAATTCCCATGCATTTTGCGTAGGGCGGCTTGCCTTCAAGCCGCCGCAAAGTTTGCTGAAAATCCAACTGCGGCTTGAGGGCAAGCCGCCCTACGTTGGTTAATATAAATTATTGCTTAAATATCAATTTTAACCCCGTTCACTTCAACCGCATCATTAACACAGATCATTATGTATTTCACACCGTTTATAATCTGAGTTGAGACAAGGTCTGTTCTTTCCGGATTGACTTTGATTGAAACGTCTGCCATGCTGACTTCAAATTTCTTTGTATCTACGATTGATTTCGGTTCAAGCTCTGCATTTGAGCCGAACTGTTCTTCAAACTTTTCGCCGAATTTTTCAACCTTTTCTTCATCGACACCACAGTATTCGAGAACCGTTTTAAGCTTTGATTTTGAAAGTTTAAGCGGTTCTTCCTGCTTTGTATCTTTATGTTCCTGTATCATTTCGCTTATCTGGTCATGAACGCTTCTGACAACCTGAAAATCACATTCGCCTTCAAGTGATTCACGAAGACAGGAATCGAAATTATCTTTCTGTTCGGGTGCAGACATAGGCATATCAGCATTGAAAACATTCTTTATAAAGGCAGGATGAATGTTTGCAATATCCTTTGTATAATAGAGAACATTGTAAATATTTGTTGCTCTGTCATCAAAACAGGGAAACATAAAACCGATTTCGGGTTTGCTGATCATTATATGCTCATCAATTGCCTTGATTGCACTGTCACTTGGTCTGTAACTCAGACCTGCTTTAAGAGGCTTCACAGGGCAGACACAGCACACGAAATATGAAAAAACTTCTGAAGAATCTTCTGCAAATTCACCGTCTTTTGCTTTTGTGTACACATCATAGTTATCACCTGCAATAAGAATGATGTAACTGCCGTCAAGATGTGTGCTTTCAGCTATTTTTTCAAACAGAGTGATAATCGGCTGTTCTTCATTGAGTTTTGTGTTTTTAAGAGCCATAAGAAGTTTATGCTCTTCACTTTCCATAACCTGCTGTGGTGTGTATTCAAGGTTTATAAGATTTGTACCCATACCGCCTGAAAGAGTTTTTTTCATAATTGCAAGAAGCTGCTCGGATTCATCTTCGGTACAGCTTGACATGGGCTGTTCAAAAAGTTTTACTATTTCACCTTTTTCATTCACAAGGCAACCCTTGACACTGAAAATAGTATTTTTATTCGGTCTGAATCTTCTTTTAATTTCTCTTAATTCTTTATCTGTCATTTTTAATTTCTCCTTTATGTGAGATGAATTATATCATATAAACACATACGGAATCAATCGAAAAAATGAAAAACCTGATTTTTTATGATAACAGAAAATTGTTTACAAAACTATGTTTGACTTATTCATAATGATATTTTATAATAGGACTAAGAGGAGATGATATAAAATGGATTATCTTGGTAAAGACATTAAAAAACTCGGATTCGGACTTATGCGTCTGCCCATGAACGGCGATAAAATTGATATTGAACACACCAAAGCCATGGTTGATGAATTCATGGCAAAAGGTTTCACTTATTTTGACACAGCATACGTTTACGGTGAAGACGGTGCCAGCGAAAAAGCTGCAAAGGAAGCTGTTGTTGACAGATATCCCAGAGAAAGTTTTCAGCTTGCATCAAAACTTCCCATCTGGTGCTGTAAAACAAAAGAAGATTTGCAGAAAGTTTTTGACATTTCACTTGAAAGAACAGGTGCAGGATATTTTGACTACTATCTCAATCACTCTTTGAGCAAAGACAAGCTCGATAAGCTTGAAGAGCTCGGTGCATGGGATTTTGTGGCTGAAATGAAGGCAAAAGGTCTTGTAAAGCATATGGGCTTCTCTTTCCATGACACAGCAGATGTGCTTGATGAAATCCTTACAAAACATCCCGAGCAGGAATTTGTTCAGCTTCAGATAAACTATAACGACTGGGAAAGCGATTCCGTTCAGGCAAGAAAATGTTATGAAGTTGCAAGAAAACACGGCAAGCCGATTATAATCATGGAGCCTGTCAGAGGCGGTTCACTTGCAGAGCTTACTCCTGAAATTCAGAAAGTTTTCAAAGATGTCCGCCCTGAAATGTCAATCGCATCATGGGCAATAAGATTTGCCGCAAATCTTGAAGGTGTCATTACCGTTCTCAGCGGTATGTCAAACATGGAGCAGATGCTCGACAACCTGAGCTACATGACAGATCTTGAGCCTTTCAGTGCTGAAGAAAAGGCTGCTGTTGAAAAGGCTGCCAAGATTCTCAGCTCAACTCCGACAGTCCCCTGCACAAACTGTAAATACTGCACAGACGGTTGTCCCGTAAAAATAAATATCCCCGAACTTTTCAAGGTATATAACAGAAGAACTGTTTACGGAAGCCGTGAGCAGACTCAGAACAGATATAACGAGATCGTTGCAGATTCGGGCAAACCTGCTGAGTGCATTGCATGCGGTCAGTGCGAAAGTGTGTGTCCGCAGCATATTGAAATAATTTCATTGCTTGAAAAAATTTCAAAAGAATTTGAATAAAAAAGTACCGGGATTCACATTAAAGTGAACCCCGGATTTTTTCTGTTCGAAACCTGATACAGTTTTTTTATAATTGAGATCTGATAAACTTTACAACACCATTATTTATATTCGAATCAATCACACCGTCTGCCCTCATTTTTACTTCAGGTTTTGCGTTGGCAACGGCATGGCATTCATCACTCGCCTCAAACATCGGTATGTCATTTAAATTGTCGCCGAATGAAATTATATAGTCAAAAGAAAAACGCTCTCTGAGGATGTTTACAGCGTTCTTTTTTGATGCGGTTGATGAACACACTTCCAGATACCAATGGTCGGTATTGTATATATCTCTGTAAAACTCAGCATGAAGATCTGCACACTGAGAAACTGCATTATATGCTGCTTCAAGTTTTTCTTTTTTATCGTTTATTGAATAATAAACAACGTTTTTCTCCATACAATCATTGAAGGTTTCGACTTTTGTAAATTTTTTATTATAAATTTTTTCTCTTTCTTCAATGAATTTCTTTGCATTCGGAGAATCGGTATTTTCGTAATATGTTGACATCACATCATTATCAATACAGAAAACAAAACCTGAATTGATATGTTGTCTTATTGTTTCAAAAAGTACTTTTTTACCGTTATTGCTTATATTCTGAACTGAAACATACTTTTTGGTCTTCAAATCAAAAATTGCAACACCGTTCATCAGCACAACAGGAACTGATATATTGACATTTTTCAGCATTTTCTCAACAGTTGCATGAGTACGTGCTGTTGCAATTGAAAAACTGATACCTTTTTCAATAAGATTATTGAGTTCTTTTTCTGTTTCTTCACTAAGCAATGCGTTTTCATTGAGCAAAGTACCGTCCAGATCGGAAATATAAAGTTTTTTCATTTTTTCTCCTAAAAAAACGCACGGTCAGGTCACCGTGCGTTTAATTTTTGCTTAATCTGAATTACTTCATCATCTGATCAAGAGCATCGTTACCGGTGCCGGAAAACATATTCATAAGGAATTCCACAACAATTCTGAGTGTTTCACCGATTGATTCAAAGAATTTTCCGATAAGAGAAAACGGATTGAGTGTTTCTGCACCTGCATCTTCTTCTGCTTCTACTTCTACTTCTGCATCTGCTTCAGGAGCAACTACTGCTTCTTCTGCGAAAACTGAAACGGGAGCTACAGCAAGAATCATAAGCATTGAAAGAAATAATGCAATTGCTTTTGTGAATTTTTTCATGACTTTTCCTCCTGTGGAAAGTTATTTTTTATATATTATACAATACTCTTACAAGTTTGTAAATAAAAAAAATGTATTTTTGAAAAATATTTATAAATTTCTGTTACCATTCTTGACACAAGGTGTTTTTTAATGTTAATCTTTAATAGGTGATAGTTTATGAAAGGCAAAAAAGTTTTCAGGCTTAACAAGCGTTTGTATATAATTTTTATTTTAATTTCAGTACTGATTGTTTCTGCTGTTATTGCAATTGTAAGCAGCAGCGGAAATGGTCGTATCTCACTTTTTTATTCTCCCGGAAAAAATGCTGCAATAGTTTTGACAAACGGTTCAGATACGGGAAATACAGTCACAGGAAAAAGCATATCCTGTATCCGTTATAATTCCGATTCAACATCATGTTCTGTACTGATGTCCGATGGTGCTGCATACACACTTTATTCTGTGAATGCAAAAAAAGTGGAAAAAATCACAGACAACTGTACAAGTAATGTTGTTCATTCATATAACGGCAAAAACAGTGTGTATATAACATCTGACGGAAATCTTTATTCCGGAAAAAACATGATTGAGGAATCTGTGGAATCATTTGCAGTATCTTCTGATTGTTCTGTTATTCTTTTCCTGAAAAATGACGGAAACAACAAAAAACTTTACTTATATAAAGGCGGAAAATCAACATTTATAAACGAAGGATATACTCCTCTTGCAGTTTCTGATGACGGTAAAAACCTGTATATTCTTTCAGGCGATAATTCTTTGTTTATTCTGAATCCTGACGGAACAATGAAAAGCAAACTCTGTTCTGATGTGATTTCAAATACTGTATGGTTTTCTGATGATCTGCGATGTGTTGTTTTCAGTGACGGCGAATATACATATATATCAGAAGACGGCGGAAACCGTGTGCGACTCGCTCCCGGAAATGTTGCTCCTGTTTTTACAGAATCAGAAGTTATCAGACTGAATTCAACAGGCACAGCTTTTATCTGTTCTGATGATGACCTTGCAGAGCTCTTTTATTGCGGTTTTAACGAAGACGGAACAAATGCGTTGTTTTATATCGGTGATGATTACAGCAGAACTGATATTACAAACTCAGCAAAAAAATACATTATAACAGATGATGACAGATTGACATTTCTCGATTCAGCAGGAAATGTATACAGATATGACGGAGCTGTAAGCGAACAGATTGCAAGTAATGCAACAGATTTTGAAGCTACATCAAAAAACAGATATGTTTATTACATTACCGGCTCAAATGAACTGTATTCCGTAAAAAGAAGCAATACCCAACTGGTTGCTTCAGACGCTGAAAAGATATATATGACAGCATCTGATATTCTTCTTGTTATAGCGGAAAATAAAAATCTGTTTTCAATTTCAGGCACTAAACGCAGTGATATAATTGATGAGAATGTAAGTTTTTGTGTGCGTGAAGGTGATATTATCTATTACACTGCTGATTACAGCATAAAAGACGGTACATATTCATTATACTGCAGTGAAGACGGAAAAAAATTCAGATCTGTCGCTGAAAATATAATAAAAACAATCGGATAAAATAACAGACTTCGTTAAAAAACGAAGTCTGTTTTATTATGGTTCTTATGATTATTCAGCTTTGCACTTAGCCATAAGTTCGTTTACAAGGTTCTTGACTGTTGCAACAGTTTCTTCAACAGGAACTTTTGCGCTGTATGTCTTGTCTCTTGTAACAACTTCGCAAACGTTTTCTTTAAGGTTTCTGGGGCTGACGATAACTCTTACGGGAACACCGAGAAGGTCTGCGTCTGAGAACATGAAGCCTGCGCTTACCTTTCTGTCATCGTAGATTACCTCAAGACCTGCATCCTGAAGGTCTTCATACATCTTGTCTGCTGCTGCGTGTGCTTCTTCGTCTGCTGATTTCATGCAGCAGAGATGAACCTGCCAGGGAGCGATTGACATGGGCCAGATGGGACCGTATTCGTCGTGATGAGCTTCGCAGACAGATGCTGCAAGTCTGCCCACACCGATACCGTAGCAACCCATGATGGGTGTATGGCTTTCGCCCTTTTCGTCAAGGTATGACATACCCATTGACTTTGTATACTTTGTACCGAGCTGGAAGATGTTACCGACTTCGATACCTCTTGAAACTGTGATAGCTTTCTTCTTACATACGGGGCAGATACCGCCTGTGATTATCTTTGCGAAATCATGATATTCAGCATCGGGGAAATCTCTGTCCATATCAAGACCTGTGTAGTGATAATCAGGCTCATTTGCACCTGTTACAAGGTTGTTGCAACCCTTTACTGATGCATCGAAAAGAACTGTGCATTCTGCATTGAGATTCTTAGGACCGATGAAACCTGCAACAATACCGCTTTCTTCTGTGATTACTGCGGGATGAATGTTTTCACCAAGGAAGTTTGTAAGCTTTGTTTCGTTTACATCAAGGTCACCTCTGATAAATACGATAACATATTCATCAGTCATATTTTTCTGATATACAACAGCTTTAAGGCTCTTCTTGGGGTCAGCTTTAAGGAAATCGCATACTTCCTCGATTGTGTGCATTTCGGGTGTATGAACCTTTGTAAGCTCTTCTGAAACATCATCATGAAGGGGTTCAATGATGCTTTCTGCAGCTTCCATATTTGCTCTGTATCCGCATTCGGGACAGATTGCGATTGAGTCTTCACCGATTGCAGTAAGAAGCATATATTCGTGAGAAATATTACCACCCATCATACCTGAGTCTGACTCAACAACGATAGTTTCGGGAATACCAGCTCTTGCAAAGATTCTTTCATATGCGTGATAGCACTTTGCGTAGTACTGTTCAAGGTCTTCCTGAGATGTGTGGAATGAATAAGCATCCTTCATTGTGAATTCACGCACACGGATAAGACCTGCTCTGGGTCTTGCTTCGTCACGGAACTTTGTCTGGATCTGATAAATCATGAAGGGATAACGGTTGTATGTATTACCGTATTCACGGACAAGCTGAACTGCTGCTTCTTCGTGAGTCATACCAAGAACCATGGGGGAACCGTTTCTGTCCTTGAAACGGCAGAGTGAATTATCAATTGCCTGATATCTGCCTGATTCTTCCCAGAGAGATGCGGGCATAACAACGGGGAATGAAACTTCCTGACCGTCAATTCTGTCCATCTCTTCACGGATAATATTTTCAATTTTCTTTGTGATACGGCGAAGGGGCATATATGAAGAATAGATACCGTTTGAAACGAACTTCATATAACCGCCTCTGACCATCAACGCATGGCTGTCTACCACGCAATCAGAGGGTTTTTCTTTAAATCTTTCGCCGACAAGCTTATCAAGTTTCATAATATTAAACCTCTATTATAAATTATATTTTTACACCTTTATTTCTGAGTTTTTCCCTGAGCACGCTCACATCTTCAAATGACGGTGAAAAGACAATTCCGTCCATTCCGCAATTTTTTCCGCCTTCAATGTTTTCTTCAACATCGTCAATAAAAATACATTCAGAAGGGTCAAGTGAAAATGTACTGAAAAGGATTTCATAAATCTCTTTCTCAGGTTTTAAAACTTTATGTTCGCATGAAATAATTCTTCCGTCCATGAGTGCAATTGCAGGTTTATGGGGAGAATACTCATAGAAATCATAGCCTGCGTTGCTCAGAAGATATGTCTTGTATCCGTTTGCCTTAAGCTCGGTTATAAGGTCATACATTTCTTCAAAGGGCGGCATTTCCGTAAGTCCGTAGCCTTTTTCAAGATAAATCTCTTTAAGCACGGCAAGTACATGAGGCGGTAACTTATCAGCAATTGCATCAATAACATCAGCATATGTTCTTATACCTCTGTCGCAATCCCTGTAAATTCCGCTTTTATAGAAAACATCAAGTATCAGATCCACATCTTTTTTGTCGGGAAGATACTTTGAGAATGTTTTTTCAGGATAAAACATGATAAGGACATTGCCCATATCAAAAATTATATTCTTTATCATAACGTCACCGTCAAATCAAAAGGGCGGTGATCAAACAGCCGCCCGAAAACTTCAGCGATTTTCAAGAAATTCAACAATATCTCCGATTGTAATGAACTTTTCAAGTGCTTCATCGGGGACTTCCACATTGAATTCATCTTCAATGTCCATTGCAATTTCAATCATATCAAGACTGTCAAAATTAAGATCTTCAAGGACGGTTTCAGGAGTAACTTCATCCTTATCAATCTCATATTGTTCGCAGATCATTGCTCTTATTTTTTCAAATTCCATAAAAACTCTCCTTTATAAAAAAAATCAAAAGCAATATCATATATATTAAGATATTATTTATTTTTAACCACTTTGTCAATACTTTTGCATAACTTTTTATAAACGGACAAATTTTCAGAAAAAGCGATGCCAAATAAGACATCGCTTTAAAATAATCTTTGCTTATTTAAATATTACTTTCTGCTCTTGAACATATCAAAGATTTCGCTCAAGTCGTCATCGCTTGTGCCGAATTCCTGTTTGGGAGCGGCAACAGGCTCTGCAGGCTGTTCAGCCTTTTCTTCAGCCTTCTTCTCAGGCTTTACAGGAGCGGGATGTGCACCGAAACCTGTTGCAACAACAGTAACAACCATTTCATCTTCAAGAGAAGAATCAAGTGCAACACCGAAAATGATGTTTGCGTCTGCATCTGCTGTTTCTGAAATTATTGAGCTGGCTGCATCAACAGCATCAAGAGTGATGTCAGGAGATGCTGAAATATTGATGATGATACCCTTTGAACCTTCAATAGATGTTTCAAGAAGGGGGCTTGTGATAGCTTTCTTTGCTGATTCTTCTGCCTTATCCTTACCTGATGCTCTGCCGACACCCATGTGAGCGTGACCTGCATCCTTCATAACAGAAGTTACGTCTGCAAAGTCAAGGTTGATAAGACCGGGAACAGTGATAAGCTCTGCAATGCTTCTTACGCCCTGACGAAGAACATCGTCTGCGATTTCGAATGCGTTTGCAAATGTGATCTTTTCGTCTGAAACAAGTTTGAGTCTTTCATTGGGGATGATGATAAGGCTGTCAACATGAGCTGAAAGTTCAGCAATACCTTCTTCTGCCTGAGTCATACGGCGTTTACCTTCGAAGGTGAAAGGTTTTGTAACGATACCTACTGTAAGGATACCCTTATCCTTTGCCATCTGAGCGATAACAGGAGCTGCACCCGTACCTGTGCCGCCGCCCATACCTGCTGTGATGAATACCATGTCTGCACCGTTGAGAGAATCATTGATAGCATCCATGCTCTCTTCTGCAGCTTTTTTGCCGACTTCAGGACGTGCACCTGCACCCTTACCGTCTGTTACTTTTTCGCCTATCTGAATTTTTGTTGTTGCTTTGGAATACATAAGGACCTGTTTATCTGTGTTAATTGCGATAAACTCTACGCCCTGAACTCCGCCCTCAACCATTCTGTTGATTGCGTTTCCGCCACCGCCGCCAACGCCGATGACTTTTATTTTTGTTACTTCTTCACGTTCATTTGCTATTTCAAAAGACATTTGACTTCCTCCATATATAAAATTTTAGGATATAAACACAACAATACTTATATATAATACCATGTAACCCATAAAATTTCAATACACAATATATAATAAATATTGTCAGATTTTTCTTATTTTTTCTTACCCATTCACAACAAAATGACCAAAATAACATCAGCCTACCGCTTCGGGAATGTCCTCAGGAATATCCTCAGGTATGTTATCATCAGACAATTCATCGTTATTTTCCGGAATTTCGCTATAAGCTTCTTCGCTTTCATATTCATCTTCAACAGGTGAATAATCATCGCGCACATATGACCGTTCAGGATCTTTTACATCAATGATAATCTTTGCTTCCTGATTATTTATCTTTTCGGTTTCCATTGTCATAACAGCCATTGATAATTTTTCTTCAAGCTGAGTTAGTGTTCCGAGAATAAAAGTAAATCTGCTGTCAATAGTAATGCTTACATTTGCGATATTCCCGACATCTATTTTAGTTATATCTGTAATACCGGATTTTTCACATTTTTCTCTGATCGTTTCAAGTCTTGCTTTATATGCTTCATCAGTAAATTCGGCAATTGTTCCGATTTCCGCATTCACAACTGAAATACCTACAATTTTCGCTGATCCTTTCGGCATTCTTTCCGTTACGCCAAGCACTTTGAAATCCTCGTTAAGAATAGTATAACCGCCGCCTGCATCAAGAGCATATACTGCAGCTGTATCTTCAACAACGAGTCTCAATGTGGAAGGATATCTTCTCTGAACTTTAACATTTCCTATATAAGGAAGAAGCTTTTCGATTAATTCCTTTGTATTTTTTTTAGAAACAAGCACAAGGCTGTCTCCTGTTTCCACACCGCTGACTCTTGCAATTTCTTCTGAAGAATAGTAACTGCTGCCGGGAAGAGTGTTGCCGTTTTCATCAGTTATTCCCATTATCTCTACACTTTCAACCTTAAAAAACACAAAAGCAGAAAGCAGATATAACAGCACTGCAAGGCCGATGCAAAGACCTGCACCAACCTTGATTTTACGAATCATCTGTATTCTGCGTCTTTTTTTCTCTTTCTGAGCCTTTTTTTCAGCTCTGACGGTCTCCTCCATTTGCCGTGTTCCTTTCTTCTTTCACAATATCGCATCCGAGAGAAGTCAATACTCCGCTCATATTTTCGTATCCTCTTAATATATATTTAATATCATCAACTGTTGTTGTTCCCTGTGCCGCCAGACCTGCCAACACAAGCGATGCGCCTCCTCTGAGGTCTGATGCAATAACTGATGCACCCGTAAGATCCGGAGTGCCTTCAACAACAGCCATTCTGCCGTCCACTCTGATCTTTGCTCCGAACCTGAGCATTTCGCTGACGTGTTTATAACGGCTTTCAAAAATCGTTTCTATAATAACACTCGTGCCGTGGCACACTGTGGTCATTGCCATAATCTGAGCCTGCATATCCGTTGGGAAACCGGGATAAGGCATTGTTCTGATTGTCTTTATACTTCTGAGATACGGAGGTGCAGTAAGCGTTACCGAACTCGAGGAAATTGATATATCACATCCTGCTTCTTCAAAAACAGGAATAACAGGTGCAAGATGTGCGGGAATTACTGATTTAAGATGTATTTTGCCGTGTGTCATTGCAGCAGCCGCCATATATGTTGTTGCAACGATTCTGTCAGGAATAACTCTGTACTGTGCAGAATGAAGCTCTTTTACACCTTCAATTATAATTGTACCTTCACCCGTACCGGATATTCTTGCTCCGCAACTGTTAAGAAAATCTGCAAGATCGCTGATTTCAGGCTCTCTTGCCGCATTTGTGATAACCGTTGTCCCTTTTGCAGTACATGCAGTCAGAATTATGTTTTCCGTTGCCCCCACACTGGGAAAAGAAAGAGATATATTCACGCCTTCAAGAGGTTTTACAACTTCAAAATCAATTTTTGCAAATTCTTCATGAATATTCACGCCGAAACGCTGAATAGCATCGAGATGAAGATCTATCGGTCTCAGACCTATTTCGCAACCGCCCGGTGTTGAAAGACAGGCTTTTCCGGTGCGGCCTATAATAGCTCCGAGAAAAACAACGGATGAACGCATTTCACGCATAAGATCATCAGGGATATCAAACTTATCAACAGTTGTGCTGTCAACTGTAACCGTATGTCCGTCACGGGTAACTTTGCAACCGAGATAACTGAGTATCCGTATTGTGGCATCAACATCGGAAATATCGGGACAATTCGAAATGACTGTTTCACCTTTTATGAGTACAGTTGCTGCAAGTATCGGCAGTATACTGTTTTTTGAGCCCTGGATCAGTGTTTCTCCGTAAAGCCTGTTTCCTCCGTTTATAACATATCTGCTCACGTTATTCCCACCTTTCATACTGCATAGTATGCGATGGGAGATGTCCTTGTTAAATAAGTCCTACTATAATTTCAGCAATAATTTTCTGAGAATCTGCAACTGCAAGTTTCTTTGCATTTTCTTCCATTTCTCTGCGAAGAACGGGATTGTCTATAAGTTCACGCAAAGAAGATGAAAGTTTTTCATGTGTAAGATCTTTTTCTTCTATAACATAAGCTGCAGACGCATTTACAAGTGTCATTGCATTATGATACTGATGATTTTCAGACACATTGGGAGACGGAATAAGGATTGATGCTTTTCCGACTGTCTGAAGCTCTGAAAGAGTACTTGCACCACTTCTGCATACAATTATGTCTGCTGCTGCAAGGCACTTATCCATATCATAAATATATTCACGGACATCAATATTCTTCTTATCAATATCAACGCCTTTTTCTTTAAGTGCATCAGGCACCCATTTGCCGTACTGACCGTAACCGTGAATAAATCTGCAATTTTTTTCCTTTGCAAATTCTGCAATAATATCAACCATTGCAGTGTTTATTGTTTTTGCACCGAGACTGCCGCCGAATGAGAAAATTACAGTTTCATCATCACTGATTCCCATTTCTGCTCTTGCGAAGTCTTTATCAGCTCTGAGAATTTCATTTCTTACGGGAAGACCTGTAACAAGAGGTTCGTTTTTGCATTCAAGATACTCTTTTGCCTTCGGAACGGCAACCATAACTGCATCAGCGTTCTTTGCAAGAAGTTTATTTGTCACACCGGGGAATGCATTCTGCTCATGAATTGCAGTTTTGATGCCCATCTGTGCAGCTTTTCTTACAACAGGTCCGCTGACATAACCGCCGAAACCGACAACAACATCAGGCTTGAATTTTCTGATAATTCTTTTTACTGCAAAACCTGAAAAAAGAACACGCCATACAGTCTTTATATTTTTTATAATGTTTTCAAAGCTGAGCTTTCTCTGAAAACCGCTCATTGCGATACCTTCAAATGCAAAACCTGCCTGAGGGACAAGCTTTGCCTCCATTTTGTCTTTTGTACCGACAAAAAGGATATCTGCATCGGGATAATTCTCTCTGATCTCTCCCGCTGCTGCAAGTGCAGGATTTATATGTCCGCCGGTACCTCCGGCTGCAAAGATTATTTTCATATTATTACCTACTTTTTATTTAATCTGCTGTCTCTTGAAACTGCAAGAACAATACCCATTTCAGAAAGAAGCACTATTAGTGATGTACCGCCGTAACTGAAGAACGGAAGGCTGATACCTGTATTCGGAATTGAGTCGGACGCAACGGCAATATTGAGAATTGCCTGTAATCCTACCTGCAGAACAAGACCCATTGCAAGCAGCGACCCAAACTTCGTTTTTGCATTCAGCCCTATGATGATTCCTCGCCACACAAGCAATGCAAACAGCAGTATTATAATCGCAGCACCGACAAATCCCAGTTCTTCACAGACAATTGAGAATATCATGTCATTCTGCGGCTCAGAAACATACATATATTTCTGAGTTGAATTTCCCAGCCCCTTTCCGAAAAATCCGCCTGAACCTATTGCATAAAGGCCCTGATTGGGCTGCCATCTGTCACCGAGAGGATCAAAATCCTTATCAAGCCAACCGATGATTCGTCTTACCATGTAACCTTTGAGAATGCCTGATGAAGCTTCATTTTCAACATATTCATCAGCTTCGCTCTGAGTAATTTCACCTGTTGCAAGTTTTTCATTTTTCTCCTGAATTGCGCTGTAAATAGGCACACACACAACAAGCACAACTGCAAGTACCAATGCAATTCCCGCAGCGAACCAACGTGCCCTTACACCACCCAGAAACATCATGAATACGCCCAGTGAAAAAATAAGTATACAACCGGAAAGATGATTTTCAAGAAAAACAAGAATAGCTGTAAGACCGAAATATCCACAGAACATCCAAGTGGGAATCCATGATTCACGGACAAGCCCCATTCCGAGCTTTTCATTGACAGTTGCGCCTATACCTGACTTGACAACTTTAGTTGAACTCATCTTTTTGCCGTATTTTCCGTATATATACGCACCGGCAACGATAACAGCAAACTTTGCAAGCTCTGAAGGCTGGAATGTTGTGAAACCAAGGTCAATCCATCTGTAAAATCCTGCTTTATACTGAGGCAGAACAAAAACAATCAGCAACAAAAAAATTGAGCCGCCGAAAACTGCATACGGAATAATCTTCCAACGCCAGAAGTCAGGCTTTATCTTGGAAAAAATCATCATAAAAACTATACCCAGAACAGCATAGATTGCCTGATACCTGATATAAAGTGTTGAGTCGCCGTCCAATGCAAGTGCGGAGGGATAGCTGGCAGAAAACATCATTATAAGTCCGACACCAAGAAGACACAGAACTATGGCAAGAAACCATATATCAATTCCGCCGAAATTATTAAACTTGCGTATAATCCCTTTTAAAGAAAGACCTTTTTCAGAATTATTTGCCATAAGCTTTACCTCCGTTGAATTTTATATTGATATATTTATTTCATCTTTCCGAAATAAACAAGAAGAATCGCAATAAGTGATCCGATTATATTAACAGCTGAAAAAATGTAAACAATTTTTTTCTCTTTCCAACCGCATTTTTCAAAATGATGATGAATCGGCGCCATTTTGAATATTCTCTTTCCGTGAGTTGCTTTGAAATATGCAATCTGAATAATATCGGAACCGAATTCTATAACATAAACAATGCCCATAAGAAGAATCAGCCAGGGCATATCAAGACAATATGCAACTGCAATAACAAGTCCGCCCAGGAACATTGAGCCTGTGTCACCCATCATGACTTTGGCGGGATTCCAGTTCCATATAAGATAACCTATAAGACTGCCGAGCAGTGCCGCGCAAAGAATGCTGACACCGAACACGCCTCTGAGAACTGCAACAACAATACCTGCTGCTGCAAATGTTGCCGTTACAGATGCACACAATCCGTCTATACCGTCTGTAAAATTGACTGCGTTTACAGTACAGTACATAACAACAGGGCCAAGTACCCAGAAAAACCATCCCAGATCGATATTACCGACAAATGGCACAAACATATATGTTGCATCTGCCATATGAAGCGAAAACAGATAACCACCCATAACAAGAATCTGCGCTATGGATTTCTGTGCAATTGTAAGTCCGAGATTTCTCTTTTTTACGACTTTGATATAATCATCGGCAAAACCGATAATTGCATAGGAAAAAGCCATAACAATACCACTGAAAAACTTTGTTCTGACCGAGTCTGCAACAAGGCTGTCACCAGCGATAATATCACCGCCCATAATCTTGTCAGTCACAAGAACAACGATAAGTGCCGCAGTGACTCCTGCCATAAACAGCACACCGCCCATTGTGGGAGTACCCTGTTTGTTTTTGTGCCATGAAGGGCCTATATCAAGTATTGTCTGTCCGAATTTAAGCTTATGAAGCCATGGGATAACAATATATCCCAACAGAAACGCTATAAAAAATCCTGCAACTGCCGCAAGAGTCATAGCAATCCATGTTTTCATAACGGATTATCCTTTCACTGCATCTTATCATATATATAATGTATGATATTTTCCAGTCTCATTCCTCTGCTTGCTTTGAAAAGCACAGCGTCTCCTTCGCTGATAAAGTCACTGAGTTTTTCAGAAAGCTCATTTGCATCGGTGAAATGATATACTTCTTTAAGGGAATTTTTCTGAGCTTCGTCTGCAGTAAATGCTGATGCATTACCGTAAGCAAACAGCACATCAATTCCCTTTTCTGCAGCATATTTACCGCAGTCTCTGTGTGCTGTTTCTGAATAATCACCGAGTTCAAGCATATCACCGAGAACTGCAATACGGCGTTTTGCATTAATTGTTTCAAGTGTGTTTATACCTGCTTTAACAGAATCGGGACTTGCATTATAGCAGTCCTCAATAAAGATTACACCGTTTTTGCGGACTGTTCTCTGTCTCATTCCTTCAGGAACATAACCTGCAACCGCTTTTGCTGCTTTTTCAGGGTCAATTCCGAGTTTTACACCGACAGAAAAAGCTGCAAGTGCGTTATAAACATTGTGAAGCCCAGCGATAGGAATAACACATCTGTATTTATTGCCGTTATACAAAATGTTGCAGACTGTCTTCTCTTCATCTGTTTCAATATCAACTGCCCTGATCTGACACTTTTCATTTTCTATGCCGAAAAATACAACATCATAATCTTCATTCTCAACAGTCTGAAGCATATCGTTATCACCGTTTATGATAAGCGGTGAATTTTTCTTCATGCCTTCAAGAATTTCAAGCTTTGCAGCAAGAATATTTTCTCTTGAACCGAGATTTTCTATATGAGAAACACCGACATTGGAAATCAAACCTGCAACAGGTCTTGAAACTGCAGTAAGAGTTGCTATTTCCCCCTTATGGTTCATGCCCATTTCGATAACTGCCGCTTCTGTGCTTTCTTCAATATTAAACAGTGTCAGGGGCATACCGATATCATTATTAAGGTTGCCCTGAGTCTTGATGGTTTCATATTCACTTGCCATAACAAGTGCAGTCATTTCTTTTGTTGTGGTTTTACCCACACTTCCCGTAAGACCTACAACGGGAATGTCAAAAAGTCCTCTGTAATATGAAGCAAGAGCGAGAAGCGCTTTTTTTGTATCTTCAACATAAATCACAGGCAGATTTGTTTCACACTTTTTTCTGCACATAACCGCTGCTGCACCGTCTGTTTCTGCATTTGCAACAAAGTCATGTCCGTCGAATCTGTCGCCCTCAAGAGCGATAAAAAGTCCGCCTTTTACGGGTTTTCTGGAGTCAGTATAAACTCCTGTAAAAGAGCCGTTACCTTCAAGTGTTCCGCCCACTGCTTTTGCAGCTTCTGATAAAGTGAGTGTTTTCAAATCAATCAACCTTTACTGAACCGTCAAGAATTCCTCTAACGATTTCTCTTTCATCATAATGTATTTTTTCTGTACCGAAAATCTGATAAGTTTCGTGACCTTTTCCTGCAAGAAGAACGATATCATCAGTTTCTGCTTCGTTCATTGCAGCAGCAATTGCTTCGGTTCTGTTGACCTTGACAATTTTTTTGACTTTTGATCCTTTTACACCTTCAAGAACATCATCTATGATTTTTTCAGGCTCTTCTGTTCGGGGATTATCTGATGTAACAACAATAACATCGGAGAGTCTTGCTGCAATTTCACCCATAATAGGACGCTTTGTGCTGTCTCTGTCACCGCCGCAGCCAAAAACAGTTATAATTCTTGCTTTTGCGATTTTTCTGAGTGATGAAATGATATTTTCAAGACCGTCAGGTGAATGTGCATAGTCAATAATAACAGTATAATCAGTTTCTGTGGGAACAACTTCAATTCTTCCCTTTACACCTTCGCTCAGAGAAAGTGAATAAAGAACTTTGCTGAAATCAAAACCGAGTTCAATCAGAGTAACTGCAGCAGCCATGGAATTATAGACTGTGAATTCGCCGGGAATACCGACTTTTACTCTTTCGACATATCCCATTGTCACAAGTTCATATTCAATACCGTCATTCTTATATCTTATATATTTTGCTGTGTAATCCGATTCATCACAATCAACTGAATATGTGACCATTCTGCCGTCTGAACTTCTCATCATTGACATTGCGTATTCATCATCAAGATTGAGAATGCAGATATCAGACTCAGCAAAAAGCATTGACTTTGCTTCTGCATAATTTTCAAATGTACCGTGATAATCAAGATGGTCCTGTGTCAGATTTGAGAATACACCTGCTGCGAAGTGAAGTCCTGCAACTCTGTACTGTGCAAGAGCCTGTGAAGACACTTCCATTACACAATATTCACAGCCCTCATTCACCATTTCGTTAAAAAGTGAATGAAGTTCAAAACTTTCAGGTGTTGTAAGTGCAGCGGGATATTCCTTATCGCCTGCCATATTCTTGACTGTACCGATAAGTCCTGACTTTTTGCCGAGCTTATCGAGCATATTCTTTATAAGAAATGCCGTGGTTGTTTTTCCGTTTGTGCCTGTTATGCCGATAAGCTTCAGTCTGCCTGCGGGATTATCGAAGAAGTTTGAGCACATGATTGACATTGCTGCACGTGTATTTTCAACAACGATCTGATTCTCAAGACCGAGGTCGTGGTCACACACAACGCAGACTGCGCCTTTCTTCAGCATTTCTGCCGCAACTGAATGACCGTCAAAACGGTTTCCTTTTATACATACGAATGCTGTGCCCTTTTTCACCTTTCGTGAATCATCGGTGATAAAATCCACTTCAGCATCGTCATAAATATCATAAGTTTTTAATCCTTTGAGAATTTCGGAAATTTTCATATTTTGCCTCCGTCAATCCGCAACGCCCACCGTTGTTTTGAATGAAACGGTGATAATTTCGCCCATATTTACGCTTGTTCCGGCTGCAACGCTCTGCTTGTAAGCAAAAACAGTGCCGCTGTTCAGAGAGCTTCCGGATATTTTAATATTAAGACCGCTGTTTATCGCAAGGCGGTTTGCTTCACTTACAGTAAGTCCGGTGAAATCAGGAACAGATACAGTTTCTGATTTATAATCTGTTTCAGTATAAAGAACTATCATACCGTCTGACGGCAACTCACGGCCTGCATCAGGATACTGACCGATTACTGTATCACCGTCACCGACAACTTTAACAGAAAGATTTTTGCCGTTTACAAGTGAACGTGCTTCCTGAATGCTTTTTCCTGTAAAATGAGGTGCTGTTTCAACAAGAAGTTTCATTTCTTCTGTTGTGTATGAATGATCAACACCCATATATGTAAGAATCTGTTCAAGAACTTCACCTGCAAGAGGAGCTGCAACAGCACCGCCGCCATGCTCACCGGCAGGTTCGTCAACAATAATTATAACCGCAACTTCGGGATCATATGCAGGTGCAAAACCGCAGAATGAAGCGATATATGCCTCTGTATTTTCGTTTTTGTTGTTTACAACAAGTTTTTCTGATGTACCTGTCTTGCCGGCAATATGATAACCTGCAACATACGCATTTTTACCTGTACCTGTTGATACAACCTGTTCCATGCAGTCACAGATAATCTTTGCTGTTGACTCTGAAATAACCTGACGTCTTACTACGGGAGTTGTTTCTCTTATTGTATTGCCCTCGGAGTCAAGTTCCTTGCTTACAAGGTAAGGGGTCATCAGCTTTCCGCCGTTGGCAACAGCAGAAACCGCAGTGATCATCTGAAGTGGTGACACCTGGAAAGTCTGACCGAATGAATATGAAGCAAGGTCTGATTTTGAAAATCTGTCTCTTGACATATAGAGAATATTTTCTGTGGGCGTAAGGTCGCCTGATGAATCTATGCCTGTTTTTTCAGTAAAGCCGAAAGCTTCAAAATAATCATAGAATTTTTCAGTTCCGAGTTTATCAGCCAATGTAACAGCAAACGGGTTGCATGAATTTTTAAGAAGGTCTGCAAACACTTCACTACCGTGACCGCCTGCTTTCCAGCAATTGATTCTTCTTGTTGCATAATCAATTGAACCGCTGCAGTAATGAGTTGTATTAACATCTGCAACACCTTCTTCAATAGCCGCTGCTGCAGTTATAATCTTGAAAACTGAACCGGGTTCATATGTGTTGACAATTGTATCATTACTCCACTGAATTCCCTGGAAATATGATTTGCTTCTGAGATATGCAGCATCTGCATCTTCAGATTCTTCTTCAGGTGCAGCTGAAGCTTCCTCATATGCATGCAGAAGCTGTTCATCGGAAAGCCTAAAAGGTTCATTGAGATCGTAATCGGGAAGAGATACCATGCCGAGAACAGCACCTGTATCAACATCCATTGCAACACCGTAAACACTCTGTGCTCTTGTGTCCTCAAGAGCCTGTGAAAGAACATCTTCAAGAATATGCTGAATATAAATATCAATAGTCAGAACGATACTTGTTCCTTCCTGGGCTTCATAAATAGTTTCAAACTGATTAGGCATCAGCGCACCGTTACCTTTGATTGCAGTAAGAGTCCTGCCGGAAACGCCTTTGAGAACATCATTGTAATAATACTCAATACCCTCAAGACCGTCACCGTCGCTGCCTGTGAAACCGATAACTGTTGATGCAAGATTTGAATAGGGATAATATCTCTTTACATCAGGATCTATACAGACAATTTCACTCAGATCTATAGGATTTTCTTTTCTGTTTTCATACTGATCAATAAATGCATAAATCGCATCTCTTGTATCCTTTTCGATTTCACCTTTTACAAGCTGATATGAATAATTCTTTTCGGTATAGCTTCTTATTTTAGCTTCATCCATATCAAGTATCACTGAAAGACCGTTTGCAATGATATCGCGGACTTCTTCTCTTTTTTCTTCTTTGAAGCTGTTGATCTTTGACGGATTGAGATAAACACGCCATACAGAAGCACTCTGTGCAAGAACGTTCATATTTGTATCGTAAATCGTACCTCTGGATGCTTTGATTTCCTTATCACCCAACTGCTGACTTTCTGCCTTTGCAGAATATTCATCACCTTTTACAAGCTGCAGATAAGCAAGTCTGCCCAGAAGCAAACCTGCAAGTACAAATATTATAATGCAAGATAAAAATCCTCTTTTATGGCTGTTTACTGTCGCTTTCACAGCAAATTCTCTCCTTTTTGTGAGTTTTTCCGGGCTGTTTTTCAGCTAAAAAAAGTTCCCCAGATTGCCATAAAAAGGGCGAAAGATTTTTCGCCCTTTTTATGATGGTTCTGACACCTATATGTCAAAACAATCCCTGAATTATGTTTATTTATAGTTTAAGAAAAATATTCTTTAACGTTTTCAAATTTTGTTGCAAGTGGATTTGTATTGTATGATTTTCCACCTGAAATCACAACATGGTTTGACTCGCCTGAATCAAAATATGTTATTTTATAATTTTCAAGCTTTACCATACCGAGAGTCTGCTCTGCATAATCCTCAACCTTGTCGATTGAAACCATGCCTTCAAGAGTTGATTCAAGACGAACATTTTCACTCTTTGCAATATTAATTTCAGACTGAACTGCGTTTATTTTTGTTGCTGTTTCGTCCATTTTTACATTAAGAAACAAAACAATTCCCAAAACAAATGCTATAGAAAAAACTGAAAGCAATATTTTTGCACCGCTTATATATGATGCAAGAGCTTCTTTTTTCTGAGCATTTACTGAAACAGAAGCTTTCTTCTTTTTTACTGCCTGCTTTTTCTTAGGAGCTGTTTCAGGCTCATATACAGGCTCAAGCTTAGGTGCAGATGTACCGTAGTCGAGCGAATCAAACATTGAAAAATTATAAACATTATTACGATTCTGCGCCAAAATGAACCTCTCCTTAAAAATTCTTACAGTTTTATAACCGCCCTGAGTCTTGCACTTCTGCTTCTGGGGTTATATTCAAGCTCCTCATCCGTCGGAGCTTTTGATTTGAAAGGTAGCTCACCTTTCGGTTTATTTCCGCATATACATACGGGGAATTCAGGTGGGCATGTACAGCCTTTGCAAAAGTCATTGAATGTGTTTTTGACTATTCTGTCTTCAAGTGAATGGAATGTTATTATTGCAAGTACACCGCCGGGTCTGAGACTATCAAACATATCTCTGAGTGCACCGGGCAACATTTCAAGCTCTCTGTTAATGTAAATTCTTATAGCCTGGAATGTTTTTCTTGCTGGATGTCCGTCTCTCTTTGCCTTTGCCGGCATTGAAGCGGAAATGATATCGCACAACTCAAAAGTTGTTTCTATGGGCTTGTCCGCCCTTTTTTTTACAATGTTCTTTGATATACTTCTTGCATATTTCTCTTCACCGTATGAGAAGATGATATCTGCAAGCTCTTTTTCAGATAATTCATTGACAGCATTGTATGCAGAATATCCTGATTTGCTCATTCTCATATCGAGAGGCGCATCCTTATGGATTGAAAAACCTCGTTCCGCAGTGTCAAGCTGATATGAACTCACACCCAGATCTGCAAGTATTCCGTCTGCACCGTCAACATTTTCATCATTCAGAATGCGGATAATATTATCAAAAACATCATTGACAATTGTAACATTCCCATCATTTCTGAACTTTTCTGTCAGTACTGCAATAGCGTCGGGGTCACGGTCAATGGCAATGAGCCTGCCCGTACTGTTGAGCAATTTTAAGATTTCGGAGGAGTGACCCCCGCCGCCAGCAGTCGCGTCGACATAAATCCCATTTTGTTTAACGGACAGTGCATCGACTGCTTCCTGAAGCAGAACCGATTTATGGTTGAATTCCATAACGCACCGCCTTTCGTTAACATTTATATTCGTTCTCAGATATAACCCATTTTTTTATCCCAGGATTCTCTGTTCCAGACTTCAATTCTGTTACCCATACCGATGATAGCAACTTCGCCTTCAATTCCTGCGTGTCTGAGCTGAATGGCACTGAGAGTTATTCTTCCCTGCTTGTCCATTTTGACATCATCCACATAACCGAAAAAGCTACGGCTGATTTCTGCTGCTGCTTCAATTTCTTCAACGGTAAGTGCTTCATCTTCCATGTCGTTATACTTCTGGGCAAGCTTATCAAAATGCTCTGCAGTATAAAGTCTTAAACAGTTACCCTTTTCACCTTTTTGCCTGAAAACATAAACTGTTTCGCCGAGCGCTTCACGACTGCCCACAGGAATGAATATTCTGTTTTTTGCATCAAGACCGTGATATGATGTTGATGAAAATCTTGTGTTCACACGCCCGACTCCTTTCAAGCAAATTTTAAAATGCAAAAATGAGGGGTAATGCTTCCATTGTCCCCATTTTTCTCCACTTTACTGTCATGTTGGTGCATTCCTGCACCACATGACATAATTATACAGTGAAAAACAGTAAAAATCAATAGTAAATTCAAAAAAAATTGCATTTTTTACAACTTTTTATTGTTCTTTTTAAGAATAATAAAAGACATAAAATGGCTATTCTGCGTGCTTTTTATCAGGCAAAATCAAAGAGATGTGGCGAACAGATGTGCTTACACAATATATTGTGCTTAAGTCCGTTTTTTTGTACATTTATCCGCTATAACTGCATTTTTACTCCACCTGACTTTCTTTTATATTCTTTTTGATTGCTTTTTTGATTTTTCTGTGATAAAATCAAATCAACAACCCGAAAAGGAGTTTTTGACAATGAAAAATATTAAAAATGCACAGTGGATAAAAAGTCCGAAAGTCATTGATGACGCATCAGCAGAATTTCTGAAAGAATTCAGCATTAAGAAGCCTGTAAAATCAGCAAAACTTGAAGCTACCGCTTACGGTGTTTATAACATATGGCTCAACGGCGAAAAGGTCGGTGATTACATATTTGCACCCGGCTGGACTGCATACCAGAGACGTCTTCAGGTTGAAACATACGATGTAACTTCTCTTTTAAATAATAATAATAATAATACTACAATAGTAATAGGAGTAGGTCCCGGCTGGAAAGGTCTTACATATTTCAATGCATCAAAACTTCAGTCAAAATTCCTCGGCACTGCAGAAACAGCTGTTATCGCATCTCTTGAAATAGAATACGAGGACGGCACTTCAGAAATAATTTATACCGACGAAAGCTGGCTCAGCCGTAAGGGTAAAACTGTTTACTCACATCTTTACAACGGTTATACATATGACCCTGCTTTTACTGACGACAAACCCATGACTGCTGTATCATTCCCCTGTCAGTATGACAACCTGATTGACCGTGACGGCGAAAAAATAACCGAACAGGAACACCTGCCGGTAAAAAAAATCATCATCACTCCCAAAGGCGAAACTGTTCTCGACTTCGGTCAGAATATGACAGGTTATGTTCAGTTCAGAATCAAGGGTAAAAAAGGCGAAAAGGCTACAATCTATCATGCGGAAGTTCTTGACGGTGAAGGCAATTTCTACCGTGACAACTACCGCAGTGCAAAAGCAGAAGCAACATTCATCTGCGACGGTGAAGAACATATCTTCAAACCCGATTATAACTTCTTCGGTTTCCGTTATGTAAAACTTGAGAATTTCAGCGATGAAATCAAAAAAGAGAACTTCACAGCTATTGTTGTTCACTCACAGATGAAGAGAACAGGTCATTTTGAGTGTTCCGATGCAAGAATCAATCAGCTTTTCAGCAATATCATATGGGGTCAGAAGGGTAACTTCCTTGATGTACCAACAGACTGTCCTCAGAGAGACGAAAGACTCGGCTGGACAGGTGATGCTCAGGTTTTCGTGAAGACTGCATCATACAACTATGATGTTGAAAAATTCTTCACAAAATGGCTCGCAGACCTGAGAGCTGACCAGACACCCTGGGGTGCTGTACCTCATGTTATCCCCAATGTTTTCGGTGCCGATGATGAATGCTCCGCAGCATGGGCAGATGCAGCTACAATCTGTCCCTGGCAGATGTATCTGACATACGGCAACAAGGAAATCATCAGAGATTCACTCAAATCAATGGCTGATTATCTTGAATATATCGACTACCACACATGGGATGATATATGGGCAAGAGGTCATCATTTCGGCGACTGGCTCAACCTTGACGGTTCAAGTCCCGAAGATTGCAGCAACGGTACAGACAAAGACCTTATCGCAACAGCATATTTCATTTATTCAAGTGAAATTTATATGAAGGCATGTGCTCTCTGCGGTGAAGATGCAGGCGATATTCCCGCAAAGAGAGAAAAAGCAATCAGTGCTTTCAGAAACAAATACATGAAAGACGGCAGAATTACCGAGGCTTACGCAACACAGACAGCATGTGTACTTGCTTGTCATTTCGGAATCACCGACAATATGGCTGAAACTGCAAAACAGCTCAACGAGCTTGTAACAGAATGCGGTCATCTCAAAACAGGTTTCGTAGGCACACCCTATCTTCTTCATGCTCTTTCAGACAACGGTTATGCAAAAACAGCATATGACCTTCTGCTCCGTGAAGAATATCCCGGCTGGCTCTTCTCAGTTAAAATGGGTGCCACAACAATCTGGGAGCATTGGGACAGTATGCGTGAAGACGGCTCAATGTGGAGCACATCAATGAATTCATTCAACCACTATGCATACGGTTCAGTTGCAGACTGGCTTTACGGTGATGCTGCAGGTATCAAGATTGACGAAAAGAATCCCGCATTCTCACACATCATATTTGCTCCCCTTACAGATGACAGACTTGATTACGTAAAGGCATCAATCGAATCAAGATTCGGTGCAGTCAAGTCCGAATGGAAACGTGAAAACGGCAAGGTTTCTTACTTCTTCGCAGTACCCGAAAACTGCACAGCTACAATCATTTTAGACGGCAAAGAAACAGAAGTCACAGCCGGCGAATATCAGTTCTAATTAAACAAAAAAAATCACACCACTCCAGTTTTACCTGAAGTGGTGTTTTGTTATGCATTTTCAATTATGCATTCTGCATTGTGCATTATGCATTATTTGAAGTATTCAACAGCAGATGCGAACATACCGATATTGAAATCACCGTCAACGTTCTTGTAAAGACCGTGACCGATTCTTTCTGAGTGACCCATCTTACCGAATACTCTGCCGTCGGGTGATGTGATACCTTCGATAGCGCATACGGAGTTGTTGGGATTGAAGTGAATATCAGATGTGGGATTGCCTGCAAGGTCAACATACTGAGTAGCAATCTGACCGTTTGCAGCAAGCTCCCTGACGAGCTCGTCTGAGCAAAGAAATCTGCCTTCACCGTGTGAAATGGGCACTGTATAAACATCACCGACATTTGTGTTCATAAGCCAGGGAGACTTGTTTGAAGCAATTCTTGTTCTTACAAGTCTTGACTGATGTCTGCCGATTGTGTTGTATGTAAGTGTGGGGCAATTTTCATCTGTATCAATGATTTCACCGTAAGGCACAAGACCGAGCTTGATAAGAGCCTGGAAACCGTTACAGATACCTGCCATAAGACCGTCACGGTTCTTAAGAAGTTCGTGAACCTGTTCTTTTACAGCACCGTTACGGAAGAATGCTGTGATGAACTTACCTGAACCGTCGGGTTCGTCACCGCCAGAGAAACCGCCGGGAACAAAGATGATTTGTGACTGTTTGACTTTCTCAGCGAATGCTTCAACAGATTCTGCGATAGCCTTTGCTGAAAGGTTCTTGATAACAAAGATTTCGGGATCTGCACCGGCTGTCATAAGAGCCTTTGCTGTATCGAATTCACAGTTTGTGCCGGGGAATACGGGAATAAGAACCTTAGGTTTTGCAACCTTGATTGAGGGTGCAACTCTTGACTGAGCATTGTATGAGAATGCTTCAATTTCCTTTTCGCCCTGCTGGATATTGCATGAGAAAATGGGTTCAAGCTTGTTCTCGTAAATATCAAGAAGTGATGCAAGTTCGATTTCATCGTTACCGTACTTGATTGTTTCTTCAAGACATGTGTAACCGAGAACTGTTCCGATTTCATCTTCTGTTGTGAGTTCAAGGATGAATGAACCGTAGTTATAACCGAAGATGTCATCAATTTCGAATTCTTCATTATATTCAAAGCCGATGCTGTTACCGAAGCTCATCTTCATGATTGCTTCTGCAATACCGCCGTAAGTGGGAGTATAACAAGCTGCAACTTTACCTGCTTTAATATAATTGTATACATCAGCAAAGAGTGCCTTTACTGATTCTGCAACGGGAAGACCGTTTTCATCATATTCGGGCTTAAGGATAACAACCTTATGACCTGCAGCCTTGAATTCGGGAGAAACAACGTCGTTTACATTACCTGTTGTTACTGCAAATGAAACAAGTGTGGGAGGCACGTCGATATCTTCAAATGTACCGCTCATTGAGTCCTTACCGCCGATTGATGCGATTTCATAATCCATCTGAGCCTTGAAAGCACCGAGAAGTGCTGAGAGAGGCTGTCCCCAACGTGCGGGATTCTTTTCGGGTTTAAGGAAGTATTCCTGGAATGTGAGGTAAACATCTTCAAAAGCTGCACCTGATGCGATAAGCTTTGCAACTGATTCAACAACTGCAAGGTATGCACCGTGATAGGGGCTCTTTTCCATTATAAAGGGATTGTAACCCCATGCCATAAATGAACATGTGTCTGTGTGCTTCTTTTCAACAGAAACTTTGTTTACCATTGCCTGAATGGGTGTGAGCTGATTCTTACCGCCGAAAGGCATAAGAACTGTACCTGCACCGATAGTTGAGTCAAATCTTTCTGAAAGACCTCTCTTTGAGCAGACATTAAGGTCTCCTGCGAGAGCTTTGTAACCGTCTGTAAAGCCGGGAACGATCTTCTTTTCGAAAGCCTTGGGGTTTTCAGGCATAATATCAATGTGCTTTGCAGCACCGTTTGAGTTAAGGAATTCTCTTGAAAGGTCAACGATAACGTTGCCGTTCCATGTCATTGTGAGTCTGGGATCAGCCTTTACCTTTGCAACAACAGTTGCTTCAAGGTTTTCGCTTGTTGCAAGTTCAATGAATCTTTCAACATCCTTTGCTTCTACAACAACAGCCATTCTTTCCTGTGATTCACTGATTGCAAGTTCAGTACCGTCAAGACCTTCATACTTCTTGGGAACTGCATTAAGGTCGATTTCAAGACCGTCTGCAAGTTCACCGATAGCAACTGAAACACCGCCTGCACCGAAGTCATTACAACGCTTGATGAGTCTTGATGCTTCTGCATTTCTGAAAAGTCTCTGGAGCTTTCTTTCTTCGGGAGCATTACCCTTCTGAACTTCTGCACCGCAGCTTTCAAGTGACTGAAGAGTATGTGACTTTGATGAACCTGTTGCACCGCCGCAACCGTCACGGCCTGTTCTGCCGCCGAGAAGGATAACAATATCACCGGGATCGGGACATTCACGTCTTACATTTTCAGCAGGAGCTGCTGCGATAACAGCACCGATTTCCATTCTCTTTGCAACATAACCGGGATGATAGAGTTCATCTACCTGACCTGTTGCAAGACCGATCTGGTTACCGTATGATGAATAACCTGCTGCTGCAGTTGTAACGATCTTTCTCTGAGGAAGCTTACCCTTGATTGTATCCTGAACGGGAATAAGGGGATCAGCAGCACCTGTTACACGCATTGCTGCATATACATATGAACGGCCTGAAAGGGGGTCACGGATAGCGCCGCCGATACATGTTGCTGCACCGCCGAAAGGCTCGATTTCTGTGGGATGGTTGTGTGTTTCGTTCTTGAAGAGAAGAAGCCAATCCTGATCTTCGCCTTCAACATTAACTTTGATTTTAACTGTACAAGCGTTGATTTCTTCTGATTCGTCGATTCTGGGAAGCTTGCCCTTTGCCTTGAGGTAACGTGTACCTACTGTTGCGATATCCATAAGATTGATGGGCTTTGTTCTGCCGAGTTCCTGTCTTACTGCAACATATTCATCATATGCTGACTGAAGAAGAGGATCATCAAACTTGACGCTGTCGATTGTTGTAAGGAATGTTGTATGACGGCAATGGTCTGACCAGTATGTATCAATCATTCTGATTTCAGTGATTGTGGGAGTCTTGTTTTCTGACTTGAAGTAATCCTGACAGAATTTGATATCGTCAGCATCCATTGCAAGAGCATAATTCTTTACAAAGGCAGCAAGACCTTCTGCATCAAGTTCATTGAAACCGTGAAGTGTTTCAACAGTTTCGGGAACTGTGTATTCTGCAGCAAGTGTTTCAAACTTATCCATTGTTGCCTCACGGCTTTCAACGGGGTTGATAACATACTTCTTGACTGCATCAACTTCAGCTTCTGTCATATCGCCCTGCATAACATAGATTCTTGCAGTTCTTACAAGGGGTCTTTCACCCTGAGAGATAATCTGAATACACTGTGCAGCTGAGTCTGCTCTCTGGTCAAACTGACCGGGAAGATATTCAACAGCAAAAACAATATCACTGTCGTTTGTTTCAAGCTCTGCAGTTACAGTGTCAAGCTGAGGCTCAGAGAAAACTGTGCCTACTGAATAATCAAAAAGGTCTTTTTCGATATTTTCAACGTCGTAACGATTGAGAAGTCTGAGATCTTTGAGTGATGTGATCTGCAGAAGTGTATTGATTTCGTTCTTGAGAGATGTTGCCTCGTGTGCAAGTCCCTCTTTCTTTTCTACAAATATTCTGTATACCATATTTATTCACCTGCTTTAAGTGCTTTTGCACCGATGTCTTTACGGTAATATGCATTGCCGAAATGCACTTTATTGACTTCGCCGTATGATTTTGCGATTGCTTCTTTGAGTGTGGGAGCTGTACATGTTACACCAAGAACTCGTCCGCCGTTTGTGAGCAGTTTACCGTCTTTAAGAACAGCACCTGCAACAAAGAGTTCACCGTTCATGTCATCATCAACTGTTATTTCATAGCCCTTTTCATATTTTGAGGGATAACCGTCTGATGCCATGATAACGCAACAAGCATTTTCATCTTTGAATTTAACATCAATCTCAGAAAGTCTTTCATCGGCAACAGCTTCAAAGATTGTGTAAAGATCTGTGTCAAGAAGAGGAAGAACAACCTGTGTTTCAGGATCACCGAAACGGCAGTTATATTCGATAACCTTTGTACCGTTAGGTGTGATCATAAGGCCGAAGTAAAGACAGCCTTTGAATGTTCTGCCCTCTGCGTTCATTGCATTCAGTGTGGGAATGAAGATTTTTTCCATACATTCAGCTGCAACTGCATCTGTGTAATAGGGGTTGGGAGCAACCGTTCCCATACCGCCTGTATTAAGACCTTCATCGTTATCCTTTGCTCTCTTGTGGTCCATTGATGAAACCATGGGAACAACAACTTTACCGTCTGTGAATGAAAGAACTGAAACTTCGGGACCTGTGAGGAATTCTTCGATAACGATATTGCTTCCGCTTTCACCGAAAACCTTATCTTCCATCATTTCCTTTACAGCTTTTTTAGCATCTTCTCTTGTCTGAGCGATTATAACACCCTTACCGAGAGCAAGACCGTCTGCCTTGATAACTGTGGGAATGGGAGCTGTTTCGAGATATTCAAGAGCCTTATCCATTTCGGAGAATACTTCGTATTCCGCAGTAGGGATACCGTATTTCTTCATAAGGTTCTTTGAGAATACCTTACTGCCTTCGATTATAGCAGCATTCTTACGGGGTCCGAAGCACTTGATTCCGAGTTCATTAAGAGCATCGACAGCACCTAAAACAAGGGGATCATCGGGAGCAACAACAGCAAAATCAATATCATTGTTCTTTGCAAAATCAACGATACCTGCGATATCTGTTGCACCGACATTCACACATTCCGCATCAGCAGCAATACCGCCGTTACCGGGAAGTGCATATATCTTTTCAATATTTTTATTTTCTTTGAGTTTCTTAATGATAGCGTGTTCTCTTCCGCCACCACCGACAACCATTATTTTCATAGACTTAATCCTTTCAATTTTGCATTAATGGTGGAAAAGTCTCATGCCTGTGAAGCACATTGCAATGCCGTACTTATCACAAGTTTCGATAACCTGATCGTCTCTGATTGATCCGCCGGGTTCAGCAATGTAAGAAACACCGCTTCTTCTTGCTCTTTCGATATTGTCACCGAAGGGGAAGAATGCATCTGAACCGAGTGCAACGCCTGTGATTGAATCAAGGTAAGCTCTCTTTTCAGCCTTTGTAAATTCTGCAGGCTGCTCAGTGAAATAAAGCTGCCAGTTGCCGTCTGCAAGAACATCTTCACTGTCATCTGAAATGTAAACATCGATGCAGTTATCTCTGTCAGGTCTGCCGAGTTCAGCCTTGAAAGGAAGATTAAGCACCTTTTCATGCTGACGGAGATGCCAGTTGTCTGCTTTCTGACCTGCAAGTCTTGTACAGTGGATTCTTGACTGCTGACCTGCACCTACACCGATAGCCTGTCCCTGATATGCATAGCATACTGAGTTTGACTGTGTATATTTAAGAGTGATAAGAGAAATGATAAGGTCTCTCTTTGCTTCTTCGGGAATGTCTTTATTTTCTGTAACAACCTTTGTGAGAAGTTCGTTGTCAATCTTGAAATTGTTTCTTCCCTGTTCAAAAGTAATGCCGTAAACCTGCTTTACTTCCTGCTCCATGGGTACATAGTTTTCATCAATCTTAACAATATTGTAGTTACCCTTTCTCTTCTGCTTGAGAATTTCAAGTGCTTCGGGTTCATAACCGGGAGCGATAACACCGTCTGAAACTTCTCTCTTGATAAGAAGAGCTGTTGTAACGTCACACACGTCTGAAAGAGCAATCCAGTCACCGAATGATGACATTCTGTCTGTACCTCTTGCTCTTGCATAAGCACATGCAAGGGGTGATTCGTCAAGACCTTCGATGTCGTCAACAAAACATGCTTTCTTGAGAGCATCTGAAAGAGGTGTGCCTACTGCAGCTGATGTGGGACTTACGTGCTTGAAAGATGTTGCACAGGGCATACCTGTTGCAGCTTTAAGCTCCTTTACAAGCTGCCATGAATTGAATGCATCAAGGAAATTGATGTATCCGGGTCTGCCGCAAAGGATTTCGATGGGAAGTTCGCTTCCGTCTGCCATATAAATCTTTGCAGGCTTCTGATTGGGGTTACAACCATATTTAAGTTCAAATTCGTTCATAATACCCTCCTGATTACTTGTTTTTATTAACGATTCTGGTTTCTGTTTCGCCTGATTCAATATCAATGTATCTTACGAAAAGAGAAACTTTGTTATCTTCATTAAGGTTTGTCCAGATAAGGTCTGTAAGCTCATCAATGCTTACATCGGGAAGTTCAAGTGTCTTGGGCTCACCTTCATATGAAGGAAGAGGATTGCCGTCACAGTTATATGTGTGAATGAACTTTGCCTTACCGGGAATGGGATTTGAATAAGCATATGTGAATCTTTCACATGATGAATCGTCGCCTTCTGCACTCTTGAGAATTGACATTGCATAGTGCATGCCGTCGTTTTCAAGACGGATAATACCTGAAATTCTGGGTGTGAAGTTGGGAGCATCATCTTCAAACTCTCTTGTACGAAGAGCCTGTTCGAATGTCATCTGCTTGTCCATAAGATCATAGATTGTATCTGTCTGGTCACCGTTTGTAACGATTGTCTTGTTACCGAGAACTCTTACGGGATAGTAGATGATAAGATGGGGATCTGTCATCTTTGATTCATCAAATGCCTTTGTTCTCATTGCATCACCTTCTGCAACAAAAACACGGTTACGGCTGTTTTCGCTTCTGCCCATGATGAAGTAAGCAGTTACAGCTTTTTTGCTGTCAGCACTTTTGCCGATTATGATACCTCTGCCGTGGTAAGCAAGAGAGTTAAGCTCATTAGCGATAGTTGAAACTTTCATTTCAGTTCTCCTTTATATAAACAATGTTGTCTTTAACTTCCAATTTATCTTCACAGAAAAGTTTTACTGATTCGGGAAGAATCTTCCATTCAACTTCTTCCATGATTCTCTGCTGAAGTGTTTCGGGAGTGTCATCCTGTTTGACTTCAACCGTTCTCTGCATGATAATGGGACCTGCATCACATTCGGGAGTAACAAAATGCACAGTTGCACCTGAAACTTTGACACCCTTTGCAAGTGCAGCTTCGTGGACATGAAGCCCGTAGAATCCTTTACCGCAGAAAGACGGGATAAGTGCAGGATGGATATTGATTATAGCATTGGGATAAGCCTCATAAACCTGTTCATCAATAATTGTCAGGAAACCTGCAAGAACAACAAGGTCGATGTCTGCATTCTTAAGAGTTTCAACAAGTGCTTTTGAATAATCCGCAATGCTTTCATAATCCTTACGGCAAAGCACTGTTGAAGCGATATTATTGTTTGCTGCTCTTTCAAGCGCATAGACACCGGGTTTTGATGCCACAACAAGAGTTATCTTACTCTCACCGAACATTCCCTGTTTTTCACAGTCGATAAGGCTCTGAAGATTTGTGCCGCCGCCTGAAACGAGAACGGCAATATTCTTCTTACTCAATGATAACACCTTCTTCAGACTTGACAACTTCACCGATGATGTATGCGTCTTCACCGTTTGCTTTAAGAACTTCAATTGCCTTGTCTGCATCTTCCTTAGCAACGATAACGCTCATGCCGACACCCATGTTGTATGTATTGAACATATCTCTTTCGGGGATATTGCCTTCTTTTGCGATAAGATCGAAGATGGGAAGAATCTTGATATCTGCCTTCTTGATTTTTGCGCCGAGACCTGCGGGGATTGTTCTGGGAATATTCTCATAGAAACCGCCGCCAGTGATATGTGAAACACCCTTGACTTTAACTTCTTCAAAGAGAGCAAGCATGGGCTTTACATAAATCTTTGTGGGAGTGAGAAGAGTTTCACCGACTGATTTGCCGCCGAGTTCTTCACGGGGAGTCTTGATGTCTGCATTTTCAACATCGAAAACTTTTCTTACAAGTGAGAAACCGTTTGAATGAACACCGCTTGAAGGAAGAGCAATGATAACGTCGCCTTCTGCGATTGACTTTGTATCAACGATCTTGTCTTTATCAACAACACCTACAGAGAAACCTGCAAGGTCATATTCGTCGATGGGATAGAAACCGGGCATTTCTGCTGTTTCACCGCCGATAAGAGAAGCACCTGACTGTACGCAACCCTCTGCAACACCTGCAACGATGTCTGCAATTCTTTCGGGAACATTCTTGCCGCATGCGATATAGTCAAGGAAAAGAAGGGGTTTTGCACCGCAGCAGATAATATCGTTAACGCACATTGCAACGCAGTCGATACCGACTGTATCATGCTTGTCCATGATAAATGCAAGTTTGAGTTTTGTACCGACACCGTCTGTACCGCCTACGAGAACAGGCTTTGTGATACCTGTGAGATCAAGACTGAACAGACCGCCGAAACCGCCGATATCGGAAACTTCGTTACCTGTCATTGTTCTTGCGATGTGCTGTTTCATAAGTTCAACAGCTTTGTAGCCGGCAGTAATATCAACGCCTGCTTCTTTGTAGCTTTCACTGAAACTTTTCATTGTTTGTTCCTCCTGTATATTTGGAATTTTGAAATAAATTTACTATTTTTAAAAAGCGAAAACGGGGCGAAGATATTCCTCGTCCCAATTCAAGCTCAATTTACTTGTTGTATTTTTCTTCGATTGCCTTGTTCTTTTCAAGAACTTTTGCACTGCCCTGCTTTCTTGCTTCTGCAAGTTTTGCTTCAAGTTCCTTGTCTTCAATAGCAAGCATCTGGATTGCAAGAAGAGCTGCGTTTGCAGCACCGTTTACCGCAACTGTTGCAACAGGCATACCTGTGGGCATCATAACAGTTGAAAGAAGAGCATCCATACCGTCAAGATATTTTGCCGCAACGGGAATACCGATTACGGGAAGAGTTGTGTTTGCTGCAACTGCACCTGCAAGATGAGCTGCCATACCTGCCGCTGCAATAATTGCACCGAAACCGTTTGCTCTTGCATTCTCTGAGAACTCTTTTGCTTCAAGAGGAGTTCTGTGAGCAGAGTAAACATGAACTTCAAACGGCACACCGTATTCTTCAAGAGTGTTGATTGCTTTTTCAACAACAGGCAGATCTGAATCACTGCCCATAATGACTGCTACTTTTTTCATCATTACAAATCCTTTCATGTCAAATATAACAAAAAAGACAGTCCTGTCCTGAGGACTGCCCAGACGGTCGGCATTTACTGACAATCTGAGACATTCTGTATTCTCAGTCCTGACAGTATAAATTTTCTGTTCCCTGCGGTCAATTCCGCTTATCCGTCAGTCACAGAAACCTTGAATTGATTATATCATTATTTGTTCACAAAAGTCAATAATAAAATAATTTATATAATAAAATATTATAGTGATAAATACACAATTATTAGTTACTATCAACAAGATTCACATTTTCAATGTTTCTGTTATATTTTAACACTTTCCTGTCAATAATAAAACAATACAACTGCCAATATTCCGGTAAATAATTAAAAATGTTGCAAAATAATTTTTTTTGAAGTATAATATAAAAAAATATATTTTTCGGAGGTTACAATGAGAAATATCAGAATAATCAACAACGACTGGCTTTTTTCAAAAAATGCAAAATCCGCACCTTCTGCAATCCCTGCAGACTGGACTGCGCTTAATCTTCCTTACACATGGAACGGTAAAGACGGTCAGGACGGCGGAAATGACTATTACAGAGGAACTTGTTTCTTTGCAAAAGCAATCAAAGCAGAAGACCTTCCCGAAGGTGCAGTCCGTTATCTTCAGTTTGACGGCGTAAACTCCTCCTGCGAAGTTTTCTGGAACGGCAAAAGCATTGCAAAACATGACGGCGGATATTCAACATTCAGAGTTCAGATAAAAGACATTAAAGACGAAAATCTTCTGTGCGTTGCAGTTGATAACTCACCCAACGACAGAGTTTACCCCCAGAATGCGGACTTCACATTCTACGGCGGTATCTATCGTGATGTCAGCGTTATAGGTGTTCCCGAAAATCATTTTGACCTTGATTATTACGGTGCCCCCGGAATTATGGTCACTCCCGAAATCAAAGGCAATGATGCAGAAGTAGAAATCAAAACTTTCATCAGAGACGATGACAACTGCAAAGTAAAATATGAAATCTTTGCTGACGGTGAAGTTATTTTATCATGCGAAAAAGACGGCGATGACGAAGCTGAATTCACAATCAAGAATGTTCATCTCTGGGACGGTCTTAAAGACCCTTATCTTTACACAGCAAAGGCTACTCTTATTGAAAACGGTGAAGCAATCGACGAAGTTTCAACAAGATTCGGCTGCCGTTCATTCAGCATTAACCCCGAAAAAGGCTTCTTCCTCAACGGAAGAGAATACCCTCTCCGCGGTGTTTCAAGACATCAGGACAGACCTGATATCGGTAATGCGCTTCTTCCCGAACATCACAAAGAAGACATTGATCTGATTCTCGAAATGGGTGCAAACACAATCCGTCTTGCACACTATCAGCACTCACAGGTTTTCTATGACCTTTGCGACGAAGCAGGTCTTGTTATCTGGGCAGAAATCCCCTATATTTCAAGACATATGTCAACAGGTTTCGACAACACAATCAGCCAGATGAAAGAACTTGTTTCACAGAATTACAACCATCCGTCAATCGTTGTATGGGGTCTTTCAAACGAAATCACAATTGCAGGTGCAGCCGACCCTGACCTTATCAGAAATCACAAAAAACTCAACGAACTCTGCCACAAGATGGACAAAACAAGACTTACAACTCTTGCTTCCGTTACAATGTGTTCAATCGACTCAGAATATGTCCACATCAGCGATGTTCTTTCATACAACCACTACTTCGGCTGGTACGGCGGTTCAACAGACATGAACGGTCCCTGGTTTGATGATTTCCACAAGAAATATCCCAATAAGCCCATCGGTCTGAGTGAATACGGCTGTGAAGCTCTCAACTGGCACACATCCAATCCCGTTCAGGGTGACTATACTGAAGAATATCAGTCATATTACCACGAAGAACTTATCAAGCAGATTGCTGAAAGACCTTATCTCTGGGCTACTCATGTATGGAACATGTTTGACTTTGCTGCTGATGCACGTGCTGAAGGCGGAGAAAACGGCATGAATCATAAAGGTCTTGTCACATTCGACAGAAAGTACAAGAAAGACTCATTCTATGCTTACAAGGCATGGCTCTCAGACGCTCCTGTTCTTCATCTCTGTTCAAAGAGATATATCGACAGAACAGAAGATGTCACAAAAGTCACAGTTTACTCAAACCTTGACGAAATTGAACTTTTCGCAAACGGTGTGAGCGTAGGAAAACAGAAAAAGGGCAAATATCCTTTCTTCTATTTCGATGTCAAGAACGAAGGCGAAACAACTCTTACAGTAAAAGCAGGTGACCTTGAAGACACTGCAACAATCCGTAAGGTTGATACTCCCAACGAAGCATATATAATGAAAGAAGAAGGTCAGGTCATCAACTGGTTTGAAATCAACATGCCCAACGGTTATCTTTCAATCAACGATACAATCGGCGATATCATGGCAACATTCAGAGGCAAGATTGTAATGCTGAAGTTTGTTCTTATGCTCAAAAATCTTATGGGCGGCGGCAAAAAAGATGACGGCGAAGAGAACAAAGGCGGCATGATGGCAGGTTTCAAAGTTACTCCCGCAATGCTTAAAAACATTTACGGAATGGCAAAGGGATTCACAATCAAGCGTGCACTGTCAATGATCGGAAACGGTTTCACAAAGGAACAGATTCTCGAACTCAACGCAATGCTCAACAAAGTTAAAAAGCCTAAGAAATAATCAAAAAAAGGGGTCTGTTATTCACAGACCCTTTCTTCATAAAAACTTTAAAATTTTTTTCTTTACATCTCTTTTCTTTTGCTATATAATGGGATTATTAAAAATATTCGGTGTGGTGAATAATTATGAAAACAATTCTCATAGGCGCAGGTGCAATCGGCGGAACAGTTGCTGTTCTCACAAAGGAAGCAGGCTATGATGTAAGCCTTCTCTGCCATAGTCAGAGCACAAAAAATGAAATCGAAAACAACGGTCTTGCTCTTCACGGTGCAAAAGGTGATCACAATGAAAAATTCAAGTGTTACTGCAGCGCAGAAGAAATGGGCGAAGAAAAGTTTGACATATGCATAATTGCAACAAAATATGCTGCAATGGCTGAATCAGCAAAGCTTATTCTTCCTTTCCTTAAAGAAGACAGTCTTGTTGTCGGCATGCAGAACGGTATCTGCACAGCTGAACTTGCTGAAATTGTCGGCAAAAAAAGAGCTGTCGGCTGTATGCTCGGATTCGGTGCAACAAGAAACAGTGCTGCTGATGTTACAATGACCAGTCTCGGCGAAATGTACATAGGTATGCCCGAAGGTTATCATCCCGCAAATCTCGATGCACTCAAAACAATGCTTGATGCTGTTCTTCCCACAACAATTTCCGACGATATCACACGTCAGCAGTATTCAAAGCTTATCATCAATTCATGCATCAATGCAACTGCAGGTATAACAGGTAAAACTCTCGGCGTTATCATTGACGATTCAAGAGCAGGCAAGCTTTTCCTTGCTATCACAAGAGAAGGTATGCGTGTTGCAAAGGCTATGGGCATAAATGTTCCCAAATACGGCAAGCTCCTTGAATACAGACTTCTCATGCTCATGGACAATGCTCCTTACAACGCAATCTGCCGTCTGATTGTAAAGCTTGTTGCAAAGATCAAATATGCAGATGTAAAGCCCTCAACTCTTCAGTCTCTTGAAAGAGGTGAGCTTACAGAAATCGACATTTTCAACGGCTACATCGCAGCAAAAGGTAAAGAATACGGTGTTGAAACTCCCGTCAACACAAAGCTTACCGCAATGATTCACGAAATCGAAAGAAAAGAAAGACCCATCACTCCCGATAATCTTGATGAGTTCAAGGGTATACTTTTCAAATAATCAGATAAAAAATTATCCGTGTCTTGCTGATTGCAAAACACGGAATTTTTTTATTTTTATTCAAGTACGGCACCGTCAGAAACAGGTCCGACAAGCTTTGCATATCTTGCAAGCCAGCCTGTTTTTACGGGACATTCATAAGGTTCAAGATTCTTTCTTCTTTCTTCAAGCACTTCGTCACTGACTTCGAGATTGAGTGTTCTCTTGCTTGTTGAATATGAAATAATATCACCGTTTTCAACAAGTGCAATATTTCCGCCCAGAGCTGCTTCGGGTGAAACATGGCCGATAACACCGCCTCTTGAAAGACCTGAGAATCTGCCGTCTGTGACAAGAGCAATATCCTTATCCATCCCCATACCGCACATGAGCGCTGTCAGCATAAGCATTTCCTGCATTCCGGGACCTCCCTTGGGACCTTCGTAACGAAGAACAATAACATCACCGGGCACGATATCACCGAAAATCAGACCGTTAAGAGCTTCCTGATGACTGTTGAAAACCTTTGCGGGACCTGAATGTTCAAGCATATTCGGGTCAACACCTGCAGTTTTTATAACAGCACCCTTGGGGGCAAGATTACCGTAAAGAATTGCAAGACCGCCTTCAGGTGAATAAGGCTCTTCAAAAGTTCTGATTACAGTGGGATCAAGAATTTCAGCATTCGCAACATTTTCTGCAATTGTCTTGCCTGTAATTGTTTCCTGTTCGCCCCATAAATAGCCTTTTTCAATACCCTGTTTTATAACAGCGGATACACCGCCTGCATTTTCAAGGTCAACCATAAGATGTTCGCCTGAGGGAGAAAGTTTTACGATGTGAGGCACTTCCCTGCCGATTCTGTCAAAATCATCAAGAGTGATCTTTATGCCTGCTTCGTGTGCAAGAGCAGGAAGATGAAGCGCTGTGTTTGTTGAACAGCCGAGCATCATATCGAGTTTTATCGCATTATAGAATGATTCCTGAGTAATGAATTCAGACGGCTTGATATCATATTTTGCAAGTTCAACGGCTCTCATACCTGAACGCTTTGCCATGTGATATCTTTTTGCATAAACTGCAGGAACAGTACCTGTTCCGGGCAATGAAAGACCGAGAATTTCTGTCATACAAGCCATTGAATTTGCAGTGAACATACCCTGGCATGAACCGCATGTGGGACATACTTCATTTTCATACTGACAGTAGACTTCACTGTCAAGATTACCCGCAATAACCTGTCCTGCACTTTCGGCAATAGTCTGAACATCAACACGAGAACCTTTATAATTACCGGGAAGCATAGGACCTGCAGTTACAACAATAAACGGAATATCAAGTCTCAACGCACCCATAACCATGCCGGGAATTATTTTATCACATGCACAAACAAGTACAAGAGCATCGCAGATATGTGCCTTTGTCATTGTTTCAACGCTGTCTGCAATCAGTTCACGGCTGGGAAGAGAATATTTCATTCCTTCTGTACCCATAATCATACCGTCACAGACACCGATTGTGCCGAATTCAACAGGTGTTCCGCCACCCATCAGAATACCGTCTTTAACTGCCTGACCGATTTTATCAAGATTTGAATGTCCGGGGAAAAAGTTGGAATAAGAATTGCAAATTCCTATAAAAGGTCTGTATATTTCTTCATCAGTGAGTCCTGCACCTTTCATAAGTGAACGGGCACTGACTTTTGTTTCGTCTGACTTCAGTTCGTAACTTCTGAACTCGTCTTCATCAAGAGGTCTTCTTTTCTTTATCAAAATTTTTCATCCTTTCAAACAAGTATATATGTTAAATATATCTTATATAAAATAACAAAGCAACATTTTTTTGTTACATTCACACAATTTTAAACACATATTCACACTTATGTAACATTCTTGCATAAAATATGTATTAAAATTAGAATTGTCATTATAAAAATTTTAAAAGAGGTTATAATCATGATCGGTTTAGGTAAATGGCAAGGCTCAGTAAACATTCAGATTCTGAAATTCAGCGGTGATGTTTTCATCACAATCAGCGATAACAACGGTGAATATAACGTTGACATTCAGCTTCCCAAACAGCTTGAAAAAGTAAAGCTCCGTTTTGAATCAATTGAAGAAGTAGGTGACAATGCACTTAAAGGCAAAGGCAAACTTCTTACTCCCGCAGGCAGAGAGCTTGCTTTTGAAGCAGGTGTTGATTTTGACGGTGACGAAATGGGCGGTTATCTTAAAATCGCTATTGCAAACATCAAAATCAAAAACGGCCACAGAATTGATTGATTGCATATAAGACAGAAAGACTTCGCAAACCGAAGTCTTTTTTATTTCTGTTGTTACTGCTGTTGATCCCGGAAAACATATAGTTCCAACACAATCGAATATAAACATTCTGTTAACGTTTAATATTGCGAATTTGGAATTCTTTATAAGCAATTCACATAATTTTATTAAAAGTATTGACATTATTGTTAAAATATGCTATATTGAAATTGCAAATATTAACAACCTATTAATATTTGCAAAATAACATTTTAAGGAGGGACGATTATGTCCGCAATTATTTCAAAACTTTTAATTTTCATCACTGTTCTGATCTCATTCCTCATTCCCGGCAATGTTAACGGCGCTGTTGTTACTGTCGACAAAGAAGTAAAAACAACAGACTCAATAATTGAATACTCAATTACAAACGAGACCGGTCTTGTAATGGCAGACGACACTTGGGTTGAAACTCTTGAAATCAAAGTCGGCGACACCTGGATTGCTGTTCCCGAAGTTGACGAAGCAACCGAAGATGTATTCTATGTAAACCCCGGCGATGCAGTTAATGACAGCTATAACGCAGGCATACTTGCCCCCGGTACATACAGAATCACAATCGGATACAATGTAGTTACAGACTTTGACGGAACCTGCACAATCGGTTACAGCAGTGCAGAATTCAGCGTAGGATTACTTTAAAAACAATAAAAAATGCTCCCGGGAAACCGGGAGTTTTTTTTGCAATAATCACAGTAAAGTATTTTTATTTCTGCAATTCAAGATATTTATTGATTACGGCAAATTCCCTGCGATACAGACTTTCCAGATCGGGCATTTTTGATGCGTATTCACCGAAAATTTCAAGCGCTTGTGAAATTTCTATCCATTCGGGTGTAATTCCGTGGTCGATTTCAACATCTGTCAGAGCCTGTTCGCCTTTACCCGTTATTTCACAGATAAAATAATGAGCTACATATAAAGTATCATAACAATATTCATTGATTGTTACAAAATCCTTTAAGATTTTTACACCAAAACCTGTTTCTTCACGCACTTCCCTGACGCAGCATTCTTCGTGTGTTTCGCCATTTTCAATTCCGCCTCCGGGTGACATATAAACACCTGTATTCAATTCATAGGACAGCAATATCTTACCGTTTTCTACAATAAAAGCTCTGCATGAAACTCTCTTTTTCTTATAAGGCTCTGTGTAGGTTTTGCTGTACTGATTTATTGTTTCGCAAATTTCCATTTCATTTCAAGCTCCCATGAATGTATTGTTTTTATAATATCATTCATTTCAGGCACTGTCAATAAAAATCCCCACCGGAAACGATGGGGATAAATATAATCAGTTGACAGCCATGCTTTCTTCCACAGCTTTTTCAGCCTGTTGTTTTGCATTTTCAAGATCTTTGAGATTGATTTTGCCTGCCTTGATTCTGTAAAAACTGAATCCGAAAAGGAAGACAATCATACCGATAAGGAAATACTGGTCGCCTGCTTCAAGCGTTGTGAAGAGTGAAACGCTGATAAGCAGGTCTGCGATGATTGCCAGAACAATTGTAACAACAAATGCTGCTTTGGGCATATGGAAAAAGCTGTTTTTCCATGCTGCGGGGTATTTTTTCAGAAGCTTGAACATAAGACAGTTGTTGATAAGATTGAGAATCATTGTGGGAATCATCATAAGAGATATAAGGTCATCAAGTCCCATATCAACAAAAACAGGTACGATTGCGATTATGTAAAGCACAAGCATCATTACCCATGGATAACCTTTTTTGTTTTTCTTTCCGAGAAAAGCAGGCAGCCATCCGTCTGCGATTGTTGCAAGCATGGGATGCTGAACACCTGCAATTGCACCGTAAAGTGATGTTGCAATTGCAAAACAAGCACCGCCGAGAGTAAAGATAACATAAATTGCACGGGGGAATATCTTTTCTGCAACAACACCGAGATTCTTGTCTGCAACCTGTTCAATGGGAAGCACACCTGCAGTTACAATTGCGATAAGCACATAAACAATCATAACAACAAATGATGCAATAAGAATTGCTTTGGGAAGTGTTTTCTTGGGATTTTTTGCATCGGGTGTCATTTCGATTGGTCTTGTTGCACCCTGACATGCAAAACTCATCATTGCAACAGCCATAATGAATCCGAAAGGTCCGTCGCTGAAATAGCCTTCTGATGCAGGGTTTGCAGTTGAAAAATCAACTTTGGGAAGACCTGCAAAAATGTAAACAAGCAGTGAAATTATAAGCACTCCGACCATTATAAGGTTGAATTTGCCCATGAATTTTCCGCCGAGGAAAGTTGTTGCAAAGAAAAGTGTGATAATTCCGATAGCAACAAGTTTGCCGTAAGGCTCAATCTGCGGGAAGATGATTGATGCATATTCTACAATAGAAAGACCGTACATTGCAAATGCAAGACCTACAAAAATGCCTGAGATTGCCGAAACACCGACAAGAATCGGCGGCTGAAGAAGAGCCGACTGACTGTAATGACCGCCGGGAAGCACAAACATACCCGACATGAGTGTTTTATAAGCATAAGCAAAAAGCACAACAATACAGGCACAGACCAGCGCAAGTGTTATTGACCTGCCCGTAAAGCCGATTGCAGTACCCATTGAAACGAAGATACCTGAGCCTATACAGTTTCCTATGCCGTAACAGGTAAGCTCAGCAACACCGAGTTTCTTTTTGTTTTCAGAACTTTTTTCCTTTGACATATCAATTCCTCACTTTCCGAGAATCTTTATGATGTCTTTGACATCGGGAAAATCTGTCATTGTCTTTGAATAATGCGCATAAGTAATATTCATATTCTTATCAACGGCAACAAAAGCACAAAGCTGATTTTCTCTTGGTCCGTCTGTTTCTTCAGCAGGTGCCAATGCAGAATTGACTGATTCAATCATATCAAGATTCAGCATCTTATAAACATTCTTGCCTATGACAAATTCAATCAGCTTATCACCTGCAAGCATATTCACAATACCGTCTGCTTCAAAGACATTATACATATCATAAAGTTTGCATTCAGGGTCTGCAATCAGCTCAAAAGGATATTTCTTCTGATTTTTTGCAAGTGTGCTGATATCACTCTGCATAACGAATTTTATATCATAACCCATTGCCTTGAAAACAGGATATGCGGCAGAAAATGAAGCAAGAAGCACTCTGCAAAGCTCACATTCATAGAATCTGGAAAAAACGATAAATGTTTTTCCGCTGAGAGTCTGATGAGTACCTTTCGGTGAAGCATAAACAAAGTTTTCGAGTTTTTCACCCACAGCAAGTGTCTTGTGATAAGGCTTGCCGTTTTCTTCCCAGTCTGCTCTGACTTCTTCAACAGCCTTCTTGAATCTTTCAAGAGCTTTTTCTATTGTAATCTTTGCACATGCGAGATTGATTCGCTGAAAACCTCTGCCGAGAGGTCCGAACATTTCACCGTTATCAAGATAAAGTCCTGCTTTTTCAAGCATTCTGCGAAGCTCAACGTGAGTCATGCCGAGCTTTCTCATATCAAGCCACTGCAGATATGTGCCTTCAAGGGGATAAACTCTGATTTCAGGGAAATTCTCTGCCATGAAGTTTTCAACAAGTACTGCGTTTTCATGTACAACATCAAGCAATTCTTCAAGCCAGTCTTCACATTCGTTATATGCAGCAATACAGGCAGGATAGGCAAAAATATTAAGTCCCATCTGCATATTGAAAAGTGAACAGGCAGTAGCCTTTGCTCTCATTTTTGAGTCAGGAATGATAATGTTTGAACACTGCAGACCCGCAAGATTGAATGTTTTGCTCGGTGCTGTGCACACTGCGATATTATCAAGAACAAAATCGCCGACTTTTGCCATAACTGTATGTTCATATCCGGGCATTATCAGGTCATGATGAATTTCATCATCAATAATAAAAACATCATTGCGGCAACAGATTTCTGCAACCTTTTTAAGCTCATCTTCTGACCATACTCTGCCTACGGGATTATGCGGATTGCAGAAAAGAAGAGCACTCGCATTTTTACATTTCTTTTCAAGGTCTGCATAATCAATTTCGTATCTGCCGTCTTTTTCAATCAGCTCACTGTAAACTATCTTTCTGCTTTTTGCAAGCACAGCCATATCAAAAGGATAATAAACAGGAGTGAGAATAATTACACCGTCACCGGGTTTTGTGCTTGCCTGAATGAGAATTGCAAGTGCATCAACAACACCGGGAGTATTGATAATCCATTCTTTTTTAACATCAAAGTCGTGTCTGCGTTTCATCCATGAGATAACAGCATCGAAATATTCACCTGTCGGGCTTGTATAACCTAAAACCTGAGTTTCAGCAGTCTTTTTTATAGCTTCAACAATCTGCGGTGCCGGATAAAACTCCATGTCTGCCACAGAAAGCGGTACAAACTCAGGTGATGCATTTTTTGCACCGTTCCATTTATTACTTCCGCAATTCCGTCTGTCGGGAATGCTTGTAAAATCATATTTCATGTTCTTCACTCCTTTTTTATTTCTATAAATCAAGTATAACAATCCTCGTTGACATTATCAATATAATCTGTTAAAATTTTTTTATAAAATATCAAAGGAGTTCATTATGAGTGTTGTAATAGCAATTCCGCAGATGGGTACAGACCTTTTCAGAAAATACATGAAGAGTAAATATGTAAAAAGCATTGAAAGAGCAGGCGGTGAAGTCCGTTGGATTGAGCCTGACGACACCGGAAAAGCAATAAAAGAAGCACTTTCCTGTGACGGTCTGCTTCTTCCGGGCGGTGCAGATATCGAGCCTGCACTTTACGGCAGAGAGAGAGAAGAAAAATGCGGAAAACCTAACAAGCTCCGTGATGACTATGAATTTCTTATATATGAAGCTTTTGTAAAAACAGGCAAGCCGATTCTGTGCATCTGCAGGGGTTTTCAGCTTCTGAATGTGGCAAACGGTGGCACTCTTCATCAGGATATTGCAGATATAAAAAAATGCAGCCACTCGGATTTTCTGAAACGTGCAAAAGCAATTCATGATATAACAATCACAAAAGATACAAAGCTTTTCAGCATTTTCAGCAAAACAAATACAGGTGTCAACAGTCTTCATCATCAGGCAATTGAAAATGTGGGAGAAAATCTTATTGTTTCCGCTGTCAGCGAAGACGGTTTCGTTGAAGCGATTGAGCTGAAAGAGTATCCTTTCTGCATCGGTGTGCAGTGGCATCCTGAGCATATGAGCAAAAAAGATTCCTTACAGCAGAATATTTTCAATTCTTTTGTCAATGCGTGTAAATAAATTTTTCGTCAGAATGATTGTTTTTGTCTATAATTAATGGTATAATTTTCTTGTCTTAATTTAAGGAGGATAAAAAAATGGATTCAATCTTTAAAATCATCACATCATTATTCACATCACTTATCTTATTATTATGTCAGTGGATAGGTATTCCCTGTCTTCCCATGGGTGAAGAAGTGGATATGACCAAATTCACACAGACATTTGCAGAAGAATTCGACGGTGAGCTTGACCGCAGTGTCTGGTCAGGTCACTATCAGTATGGCAACAAAACAGAATCAAGAAAAGGCAGCTACTGGAATCAGTATCTTGCCGAAACAAAAGACGGCAACCTTGTTATTCCCGTTGTTTATCTTGAAGAAGGAATGGGCGGTGAAGGTGCAGGCTGGTACACAGCAGGTATCGACACAGACGATGATTCACCCAACGGTTTCAGCCAGAAATTCGGTTACTTTGAATGCCGTTGTATTCTTCCCGAAGGTGCTGATGTATGGAGTGCTTTCTGGCTTATGAATGACGGTGTTTACGATGTTGACGGTTCAGGCAGAGACGGCACGGAAATCGACATTTTTGAAAGTGACTGCTACGGAAACTTTGTCAGAAACTGTGTAACATCAAACCTTCACTTCGACGGTTATAATGATGCACATCAGAAGATGGGTGCAAGAGCTTTCATCACCCCCAACAATCCTTACGAAGAATACAACACATACGGTCTTGAATGGAATGAAGATGAATATATCTTCTACATCAACGGTGTTGAAACATTCCGCACAAATTACGGCGGTGTCAGCCAGAATCCCGAATATCTTATCCTTTCAGTTGAAATGCGCGGTGAAGACGGTATTCCCTCAGAGAGAGAGAATGTCCCCGCAGACAGCACTGAATTCATCGTTGACTATGTAAGAGTGTATCAGTATAACGATTTACTTAAATAATATCGGACTTACAAAATTTCACCTCTGTTATCATAAAGATAACAGAGGTTTTTTTATGGATTTCACTTTATCGGTACAGATATTCACCGAGCCACCGTATAATGTATTCAGAAAAATCTGCAAAAATCAACCCCACCGTAAACCGATGGGGCTGTTTGAATATTTATCCTGCAAATGCATTCATAATCCGAATTTTATGCCCAGGGATTTTCGCTTTCGGGCTTGCGGATATCTGCAAGAAGGAACTGCTCCCACAGATACCATTTGCCGTCCTTTGCAAGACGAAGCTGAACGCTTCTGGGGCTGTCTGCACCGCCCGAGGTGATATACAGCGTTGCGTAGCCGTCATTCTGATTTGAATAAGGGTTTTCGCTTACGGTAACTGTATAAGGCTCTGAGGGCAGATAATTATTGGCAGGAGTTGCACCGTCAAAATAGGAACGGGGTACATAATCCTTATCACGGAATCTGTCCTGAATAAACTGCTTATCCATAACACTCAAAGGTCTCGGACCTCTGAGAAGATCGAGCATTCTGAGTGAAAGCTCCTTATTTTCGGGATAAAAACAGAATGCAAGAACAGTAAGTGCCGCTGTGTCAAAAGGATTTGCAAGTGCAGCCTGAGGCAGTGATGCAAACTGCTCATATGTATCAGGCAGAGCAGAAAAAACTATTTTTCTTACAGGATTGTCTGATCCGGCAGGCGTCTGTGTCTGTACAGGAGGGTTATTTTTTAATTTATCAAAAAGTCCCATATCTTTTTACTCCCGGATCAGAATTTGATTCCGCCGCCGCCGTGAGTTCTGCCTGAAGAGCTTTTATGTGTTGATGAGCCTGAATTGCTGTTTTCCTGCACCTTTTCTTCCTTATCAACATAAGTGCCCTTGAAAACCTCATTGCTGTTCATAAGAACAAGGCTGCCGCCTCTTACATAAACCTTTGCATCTGCCTGTCTGATAACTGACTTGTTTGCAGCTGCCATACCGTTAAGCACAAAAAGAGCAATAACACAGCCTACAAGCATAAAAACAAACAACCAGATAAAGTGAACTCCGGGCTTTACATACTCTGTTGCTTTTGCAATATATGTGTCAAGAGCCGCAATGTAATTACCGCTGATGATATCATCCTTCATTTCAAGAAGCATTGTGTTGATCATATCATCTGACATCTTGTATATTGCATCACCGTGTGTTGTGAGATAAAGCTCTCTCTGACCATCCTCACCGGGAAGATAAAGAAGCAGGAAGCCATCGTCATTCTCACCGTAGCCATAGCCATTTGCATCATAGAAATCGTCTGCAAACTGCTGAGCTGTTTTACCGTCAAGAGAGGTTACTGTAAGGAATGCAATCTCCATCTCATATTCTTCTGTAAATGCATTGAATTTTTCGTTAAATTCACTTTCCTCAGCATCTGTGAGAAGGTCTGCAAGGTCAACAACAAGAGGAAGCTGTCTTTCAACACGCTCAAAGGCTGTTGTATCCTCTGTATCTGCTGCAGCTGTTGTTATAATGGGGTCAGCAGAAATGCCGTCACCACCAAGCACGCTGTCTACTGCAGTATAGTAGTCAACAATACCGCCGTAGTATGTATCTGCATCGTCATAGGCATTCCATATTGCATCCTCGTCTGCTTCTGAGAATACATTCTTTGCATCGCCTGCAAGATAAACGGAATAAACATTATCACCGATGTTATCAACTATGAGAACACCGTTTTCGGCATCTTTCTGTGCATTGTAAATGTCTTCTGCATATTCGTATGTAGTATCAAAATTTTCAGCATTGTCAACGATAGCGAACATTACACACCAGCCGTATTTCTGCTCAATAGTCAATGCATATGAATCAAGCTCTATCATTTCAGAATCAGTAAGCTTATCAGTAAAATCAATGACATGTGCCGAATTAGCAGATGCAGCAAATGCGAAGGAGAAAAGCATTACAAAAACGATAGCTATTGATATAATTCTTTTTTTCATAAATACTGCACCTCCTTAAAACAATGAAATAAGCCAGAGTAAGCCGTATGCAGCAGCACCGACACCTGTGCCGATAAGAAGTCCGAGCTTTTTGATAAGTGCTGTATCCGTGGGGATATCACCTACAAATTTACCGGTCTGACCATTCATTGCAAAGATATAATCCTTGCCGTTCCAGCTTGTTTTAAGAATCCAAACGGGATAAAGCGCATATTTGTATGTGCCGTTCATAACAGTCATATTTGCGCCTGTTGTTGTAATTGAATCATAGCCCACTACAGTTTCCTCAAATGCATCAATAGCACTCTGTCTGATTCTCTCGTTGGCTCTGTTCATGCTTTCTTCAACGCCGACATCATATTTATCGGCAAGATAACCTGCAAGATAAGCAGTATTGAAATCAACAGCATCATTGATATTGAAAGGCTCGATTGCTTCCATAAGATCATCGGGCATTTTTGTTGAGCCGTCAACGGGCACATTATCAAAGCTGAGATTACCGCTTCTGAATACATCAAACTCAGAAACCTCTGTGTATCTGTAATTCTTATCCTCCCAGCGTCTGAGCTTTTCTGCAACGCTCCTTATTTCAGCAAAGGCATCACAAGTAAAAAGCCAATGAGGCACATAAACGCCCTTGATTTCATCAAGATGATTTTCATCCTTGAATGCTTTTGGTACAAATTTCTTTGTTGCTATATGCTTTTTAAGAGCTTCTTTTGCAGCTTTCTTATCATATTTGAACGGAATGACAAGATTCGGACGGAGTGCTCCCTCAAACTGACCTTTCATAACAACAGGATTTCCGCAATAAGGACAGCTTGATGCACCTGTTGTTTCGTCTGCAACGATTTCACCGCCGCAGGAATTACAGCCGTAAACTTTCATGCCGTCTGTTTCGCCTGCTGCCCATTCGTTGTTATCTGAATTCCATTCAATCTGTTCAACAGTTGAGCCGCCTGCATTATCCATACCCTGTGGCATAGCTTCAATGTCAAATTCGGTGTCACAATAAGGGCATTTGAGCTTCTGTGAGCCTGTATCAAATCTGACAGCACCGCCGCAGCAGGGACATTTCTGTTCCATTAAAGTTGCCATTTACTCAACTCCTTGGTCATAATATGTTTTTAAAACATTATAAATTTTAAGCATAAACCCTTCTCCCGCTTTGGGAAGAACATGGTTGTTATCTATTCTCAGAATTTCATCTCTGAACCTGACAGTTACTGATTTTATAGGAGCATCTTCAACAATAATATCCTCAACGGGAAGGTCAAACCAGTCCAATGCACCTGTTACACGATAAATTGCTCTGATTTCATCAATCGCATCATAAGAAACAGTTCTCGTTATCGGTTCCTCATCGTGTTTTTCATAAGTGATTGTGACAACCTGATTTTCATCAACATTCAGCTCATAGCTTATATGAGTATTTTCCATTCCTCCGCCGTTGTAATAGGAGCAGTAAAAGATTTCCTGTGTCATATCATACTCCATACCGGGGCCGTCAAGCATGAATATATCTTTATTGAATTTGAAAAAGAAACACATAGCGACAACCCCTGTAATTACAACGATAACTGACAGTATCAGAATGATTTTATATTTTTTAGTGTTTGCCATCAGGCTTTCTGTGCACCGCATGACTGGCAGAAGTTGCCGCCGCCATTTGTTGCTCCGCAGTACTGACAAACCCAACCCTGCATAGCATTCTGCTGAGGTGCAAATCCCTGCTGAGGCTGCTGACCGTAAGGATTCTGCTGAGGAGCAAAGCCCTGCTGAGGAGCATAACCCTGCTGAGGCTGCTGATACATATTGGGCTGAGGTGCATATCCGCCCTGAACAGGCTGCTGACCGTAAGGATTCTGCTGAGGAGCAAAGCCCTGCTGAGGTGCATAACCGTTCTGTACAGGCTGCTGATACATATTGGGCTGAGGTGCATAGCCACCCTGAACAGGCTGCTGACCATAAGGAGCATAACCCTGCTGAGGCACACCGCCCATACCCATTGTTGCAGCTCCCATACCTGCGTTGCCCATATTGGGAACAACACATCTTCCGGGAACAAGATAATTCATGGCTTCAACTGCCATCTGCTGATACTTGTTGTATTCCATTGAACCCATACCTTCAACACGGAAGCTGTTGAGTTTAACACTGAAATCATCGAAGTAGGGATTGTTTACATTGAAATCGAGATAGAAATCATAGTAGAACTTATATCTGGGAGGAGTATAGCTTACTCTCTGACCGTCTTTGCCCTGTGTATAGATTTCATCTTTATCTTCTTCAACTCTGAGTCCGCAGTTCTGAATGCTTGAAAGAGCCTGAACATCCGGATTTTCGTCTGACCATGAACCGGGTTTTGATGATGAGATAACAAAGTTGCCGTTTGCTGTGTCAATATAGATTTTTCTGCTATCACCGAAGTTCAATGATGAACGGAATGCTGCAAGTTTTCCCTTATTTTCTTCTCTGTATGCAAGCTGCTGTTTGATTTCTTCAAGTGTTGAACTTCTTCTGTCACTGAAAAGGGGTGAAAGGAGTTTTGCGCAATCCTTACACATATTGCCGTCTTCAAGCTTTCTGTTACCTAAAAGACCAATTTTTTCTCCGCAGATATCGCAGAATTTCTTATCAAAAAGTCCCATTGTAATTTCTCCTTTATTATATTACTGTGCATCGTTTGCATCGAAAATGTCACCGCACTGAGGACAGAATTTCGGCATCTGAGAAGGGTCTGCAGGCTGCCAACCGCATTTGTCGCACTTGTAAACAGGTGCTGCCGCAGGTTTCTTTGAACCGCAGTTATTGCAGAAATTACCCTGATTCACAGTACCGCAGGAACATGTCCAACCGGATGCGGGAGCGGGTTTCTTGCTGCCGCAATTATTGCAGAAATTGCCCTGATTTGTTGCACCGCAGGAACATGTCCAACTATCAGCGGGAGCAGGTTTCTTTGAACCGCAGTTATTGCAGAAATTACCCTGATTCACAGTACCGCATGAGCAGGTCCAACCGTTTGCAGGAGCCTGAACGGGTGCCTGAGCCTGCTGTGCCTGCTGTTGCTGCATACCCATCTGATAAAGGTTCTGCACCTGATTGTTATTCATCATTCCGCCAGCCATACCCATGCCCATAAAGCCTGTCATTGCACCTGCTGTATTGCCTGCTGCAATTTTCTGCGCTTCAGCATTCTGTGTAAGCTGATAACTTGCACCCATTGAAGGGTCTGTCATGATTACAGTTCTCTTGAGCTGCTGAATTTCGTCTTCGTCTTCCTTGGGCATTGAGATTGAGTTGATTGTCACATCAACAAGCTGAAGTCCCTTGATTGCGCCCCAGTTGGGAGCAAGAACTGCATTGATTGCATCGTAGAGTTCCGCTGTGTGAGCAGGAACAGCGCTGTATCTGATTCCGAGCTCTGAAATCTTGCCGAATGCGGGAAGAAGAGCCTTAAGGAAGTCTGATTTGAGCTGAGGTGTGATTTCTTCTGTTCTGTATTCATCAGCTACATTACCGCTGATTGCTGAATAGAAAAGAAGAGGATCTGAAATCTTGAAAATATATGTACCGTTGCAACGGATTGTTGCATCGTAGTCAATCCCCCTTGCCTGGTCAATCATAACTCTGAAGGGAATGGGAGTCTGTGTGCCGAAAAGGTTGTTCATTATGTTCTTTGTGTTGAAATAATAAACTCTCTGGTCTTTACCCACATCTCCGCCGTATGTAAATCTCTTACCTATGGTTTTGAAGGTTTCCTTTATGCTTTCACCGAGCTTGCCTGTGAAAAGGCTGGGTTCTGATGATGAATCATATGTGAATTCACCTGCTTCTGCACAGAATTCAACTACCTTACCGTTATCAACAATGATCATACACTGACCTTCATTGACAACAATGCCTGAACCGTTTGAAATCACATTATCGTGACCTTTTGTATTTGATGAACGTGAGCCTACATTCTTTCTGCCCTTTACAACAAGAGTTTCGTTGTCAAGTGAATCGCAGGTAAAAAATTCTTTCCACTGATCGGCAAGAACGCCACCTATTGCGCCTATGCCTGCTTTAATAAGACCCATATTTATTTCTCCTTTCGGTTTTCATCATGTGCAGATAAAGATTTTTTCCTTATCTGCACATCAATATTGCTTTTTATTTATCAGTCGAGTTTAGCTGAGATACGGAGAATCTTTCTTGCATCGGCAGCAGTAATTTTACCGTTCTTATCCATATCTGCAGCAACAAATCTGTATTCATCTGCAGTATCAAGTTTTGCAGAGATACGAAGTGCAAGTCTTGCGTCAGCCGCTGTGATTTTGCCGTCCTTGTTTACATCACCGAGCATGATGTCTGCATCGGGATTTTCAAGAGCGGGAATCACTCTTTCTTCAACAACTGCATTACAGTCTGTACACTTCTTGACTTCCTTGCCTTCAACGCCGACTTCAGCAGGAGTTACAACTACCCATTCACCGGGTGTATGTTTATGGTCTTCGGGAATCTTGTCTATAACTGTCTGTTCTTTGGTAACAGTGCCGCAGACTGAGCATTTTTCACCGTCTGTAAGACCTGTTTCCGTTGTTGTTGCAGGCTTGCCGGGAATAATCTCGGGGGTGTGATTACCGGTTGCGTCAACATAAGTGTCAATAACTGTGTCACCGCAAACACAGACGTGCTTTGTATAACCCTTATCCTTACATGTGGGATCTACAACTGTGTCTGTATATTCATGTGTATGAGATATAGGAAGCTTGCCAATAACTTCCTGCTCCTTGAGCACCTTATCACATACTGAGCACTTTTCACCGTCTGTAAGACCTGTTTCTGTATAAGTGGGAGCCTTACCGGGAACCGCTACAGGTGTATGAACATCTGTAGGATCAGTGTATGTATCTACAATCACATCACCGCAGGCACATGTGTGAGTTGTGAAGCCCTTATCCTTACAAGTGGGATCTGTTACAACATCTGTATATGAATGTGTGTGACCGGGTTCAAGCTTGGGGATTTCTGTCTGATGAACGAGAATTTCGTCGCAGACTGAACACTTCTTACCTGCTGTGAGACCTGTTTCGGTTTCTGTTGCAGCCTTGCCGGGAATCACTTCTTCAGTATGACCTGTTGCTGTCACAACGACTTCTGCAGGTGCAAGTTCTGTATTACCCTTATCGTCTGCATAAAGCTTTGCACATTCTTCACGGGTACATCTGTAATATGCAATATTACCGTCTGTTGTACATGTTGCATCAACAGCAGCTACCTCTTCCATTTTATGACCGAAAGCGGGAAGATGGATATTTTTTGAATATTCGTGTAATGTGATGGGTGTTTTTGCATCTGTTACAAATCTTGTGTTACAAACTGTGCAGAGCCAATAATCTGATTTTGCACCTGTTGAATTACATGTTGCAGCATGCTTTGCAATAAACTTGTATGCGTGGTCACCCTTGGGGATAATAACATCAGCGAGGAATGCTGTTGCATCGTCACCTGTGAGGATTTCACCGTTTTCTTTCTTTACGCTGAGCTTGCAGTCCTGACAGAGTTCAAATGTTTCCTTTAAACCTTCTTCTTTACATGTAGGCTCTGCTTTTTCGTACTTGACATAATTGTGTTTGCATACGCCCTTATCAAGCCATACATTTTCATAATTCTTAATGTCTGTGGTACCGTCCCACTCTTCTGCAGAACCGAAGTCGTCGGTTTCACCTACATAAACATTGTAGCCGTCTGCAATAAAGAGCTTTTCAGCATAGAGTGCAGAAGCGTAAGTGCCGTTTGCAAGGCAGGAAACAACCTTACCGCTGTTGAAGGTAAGAGTATTTACATAAATGTTGCAGTAAGCATCAAGAGGATTACTTGCAACTGTAAGACTGCCGTTTTCGTCTGTACTTATTGTCATATTACCTTCACGCTTATCAAGACCGTTGATTTCGCCTAAGTATTCACTGTTATAAATAGCACCGATTCTGTTTCTGCCCTTGAGATAAACATCAAGATTGCCTTCTTCGAATACAAAATGAGCCTTTGCATTGTTGTAAGCTTCAAATGTAAGAACGCCATCCTTATAGTATGCATAACCACCTGAAGGCTTTGTTGATACAGGTGTAGCTGAATCGGAAGCAATATACTGACCGTCTTTGATAATAATATCCTTTGCAGCACCGGTCTGATTTCCGTCATACAGATAAAGCTCGAAGGAGCCTTCAATGTCATCAACGTGATAAACCTTGAAGCCTGTGATGCTGCCGGGGATATCCACACTATGAGGATAATAAGAATGAACAATATCGCTGTTAATATAGAATCCTAAATCACTGCTGTGGAATTCATAGTTTGTTGCGGGAACAACAGTAACCTCAAGACGGTAATAAGAATCTTTTTCAAACATATCCTCAGCAGTAAGAGGTGCACTGAGCTTTTTGCCGTCAGCATTACACTTGTACCATTCAACAAGTTTGACTAAGGTGTTTGCACTATCAACACTGTAACCTTCAAACACGGGATACGCACCGGCTTCGGGAGCATCGAAATCCATTACATCAACCAAAGTAATATATCCTGTAATGTCACGGGCAACATACCATACATTTCCTGTATATCTCTTTGCTGTAATTCCGCCGATTTTTACAGTATAATCTGAAGCGAGTGTATAACCAGATTCCGCTGTAAGCTCAACCATGCAGCGGAATCTGCCGCCGTTAATTGTGCCTGTAAATGTATTCCAGTCGGAACCGTCATATTTTTCCCATCTGTAATCAGTAACCGTTACACCCTTTGTTGCTGATACAGGAGCTTTGATTGCACCCTGCCAGGAAGCATTAACATTAACTTCTTCAATATCCTTATCGGGTATCCAGTCAATAGCGAATGTGTTTACTGCAGACTTGACCACATTATTGTTCTTATCACGGAGTTCTATTGTTTCCACAAAATAGTAGGAATCTGCAGGAAGATTGATAAGATCGTAGGATATTTTCTGTCCCTTATCACAATAAGCCTTTTCACCGTAAACGTAAGTATTATCTGCTACAGTGTAAATCTGAAGCTTTGCAGTAGAAGAATAACCTTCGTCAATCATACTCTGTGAAAGAGGCTGAGCATAGAATTTGACGGGGTATGACTCCTGACTTACTGCGCCAAGGTAAAATTCTGTATAACCTGCAGGCATAGCGGGAGACTGACCGAGGAATGTATTGAAATCAACAACCTCAATGGGGTAAATATGAACATATTTTGTAGCATCAGTTCCGTCTCTTGTAAGTCTGATGATTTCAATGATCCTGTATTTGCCGGGAGTTTTGATAATATCCTTAAGGTCAATACTAAGATTTACGTTTCTATCAAATGTTCCGCTGTCGCTGTCTGAAGCAGAATAAATAAGATTATTTGTATTGTCAACAACCTGAATTGTGCCTGTGGGTGTATATTTACAGTTTTCAGCCCATGCAGTATTATTTGCCGTGCTGAAGCTGTATTTCTTGCTCATGCCGAGAATAACCTTTTCTTCGGGAGCAGTAATAGTAGTGTCTGTACCCTCAAGAGCAGGGCTCTGCTCATTGAAGCCGCCTATACACGCAACACGAAGGTCTTCTTTTATAACTTCAGTTGCACCAAAATCAGGTGTGGTATAGAAATCCTGTCTTTCATCTTTAAAATAGCCGACGCTTCCGGGATAAAGCTTGAATGCAGTACCCATTAATGCAAGCTTTCCTATTCTGCAGTTTTTTAACACAGTGGTACCGTTTCGCAGGCTCGCTGAATCAACAAATAAATCAACATTTTCATAATTACCACTGTCAAGGAAAACATTACCCTGATGAGCTACAAGTGCATAAGAGTTCAGGCTGCCGTCATCAGTAGTGGTCTTGCATTCTATTTCACCTTTGAGTGTAAGCTTGGCAGTAGGACCTGCAAGCTCAAACACTGTATATGTATATTCAATATTACGGCTGCCGTCTGCAATGATTGTAAAGTCTGCACCGTCATTGACTCTGAACAGACTGCTTGTATCACCGTTGAGACACTTCACTTCAAGATTCTGCTTAAGTGTAAGAACCTTTTTTGATACAACTTCATAATAAGGCAGCTCGATTGTACCGCCGAATGAGATTAGTTCGGTAGGAAAGTTCTTTGCAACAATGTAAAGCGTTCCGTTGTATGCAAGTGCTTTCTTTAATTCAACCATGTCGTCAACGATAAGCGGGTCTGCCTCTGTACCCGCACCGGTAGCACCCTCAACGGGACTTGCTGCACTTGCAGTCAATATGCCTGCGGGTGCAAAAATGCCCATAAGCATAACAAGTGTTAAAATAATACTTAATATTTTCTTTTTCATGGTTTTATTCCTCCTATGAATTTAATTTGTCTGCACATTGTTTGCAGATCACACTTCCGTCTGCATCAAACACCGTGCAATCTTCACAAATCATATTTCCGCATTTTTCACATTTATGAAGCAGAAAACGAGCTTCCTGATTTGCACGTTCATATGCCTTTTTGTGATCGCTTGCGTAAATTATTGCTCTTGCTTCGCGTTCATCATTTGTCAGGAACACTTTTTCTTTAAAGCCCGATATGAAATCGTATTCCATCATCTGCAACGGAGAAGAGCAACAGTCACAATAAAATTCAAAGATGAATTTTTTTATTGTGGATCTGTCTGTAAATTTTTTTGTAACAGAGTTGAGCATAGGCAAAACCTCCTTTTTCAACACTATATTACTTCATACAGATATATAAAAATAGTAGCCCTGAGGGGTAATTCTCCTTTTCAGGGGCTACCTTTAGGGCTACCATGTAAAAAATGAAGCAGTTGTATTATGCAGAATGCACAAACATACATTTATTTATAACATTTGACAACAGTATCAAAATTATGCTATATTATGATATATCAAGAACAGAAAGATAATGATTTTATGACTGAATTTCAGCTTTATATAAAACAGCTCACATTCCCGGAACAGGTAAAGTATGTCCGCATGGTTCTGCAGATAAGTCAGAGTGAACTTGCCGAGCAATGCGGAATTTCATATTCAACCGTAAGCCGTTGGGAAAGAGAAAACAGAACACCGCTAATAGCAATGCCGGGTAAATTTTACTCTTTCTGTCTCAGAAAGGGATTCGAGCTTAACGATTCTCAAGTGAAAGGAGATGCCGTATGACTATAATCTACGGAATAGTACTGGTTATTTCTTTATTGATGATCGGTATCTGTTATCATGTTGACAGAAAACGTGATATAAGCCTTATGCTGTTGTTCATCTCAATCGCCGTATGCAATCTCGGTTATTTTCTGATGACTCTTGCAACAAACCTCGATTTTGCCTTATGGGCAAACAGAATTTCTTATCTGGGTAATGTTTTTCTGCCGTGTTTTATGCTGATGATGATAATTCAGCTTTCCGGATACAGATATCCGAAGATTGTACCACGGATACTGATTGCAATCAACATTGTAATGCTCCTGATAACCATAAGCGGAGGTATTTTACCTATATATTATAAGGATGTAGCATTTGAAATAATAAACGGAATACCCACTCTTATAAAAGAATACGGTCCGTTACACAACTTTTATAAGGTTTATCTTTTCGGATATTTCGGTGCAATGGTTGTCGTCATCATAAAATCAACAATCACAAAAACCTGTATTTCAAACAAGCATGCAGCTTTCCTCGCATTTCTTGTTATCACAAACATTTCGATCTGGCTGGCGGAAAATCTTCTTGATGCAGAATTTGAATTTCTCTCTGTTTCATATATTATTACCGAGGGATTGATTCTCTTCATTTACGCAATCCTGCAGGATTACGGATTGCTTGACACAAAGTTTATTGAAGAGGCATCAGAAAAAACAATTCCTGAAGTAAACAAAACGCAGAATACAATTTATGGCACTGATATGCCGTGCAAGGAAATTGTAAGATTTTTCACACAAGAGCAGATTGACAATATATTCTCCTGCTGGGATGAAATTGAAAAGCTTTCTCAAAGGGAATGTGAAGTGCTCAGATATATTCTTGCCAACGAAAAAAGGCATGTTATTGCAGAAGAGCTCTTCGTAACAGAAAGCACAATCAAAAAACACACTTCAAACATATTCAGAAAACTGGAAATAAGCAGCCGTGCAGAACTTTTTGAAAAAGCAATGCAATTCACACATTCATCTCAACAATGATTTAAGCATTTCGGCGTAATTAATCTTATATGAAAGAGGCATTTCTGATGAAAACAAAAATATTATCTCTCATAGCTATAATTTCAATGTTCTGCATCATTTTCTGCGGTTGCAGCGATAATACAAAAACACCCGATGAAGTTACATCTACAGTAACAGAAACTCAGGAAAATGAAACCGACTTCTCCGAAAAACAGACTCAAATAAAAGAATCGTCAGTCAGCGCTGTTTTTACGGCTGATGCAGAAACCTTTGATGAATATGAAACATTTGTTATTGACGAAACGGAATATTCAACAAAAATCCTGTTTATTGCAGAAGGTGTGATTACCGATTTCAGTTTTGATTCACTTCTGGTTACAGATGTTGATGACAACGGAAACATGACTTTCAATTCACAGTCACTTTACACTCTTGATGAATTAAAAGAATCAAAGCCTCTTGAAGTTACTCTCACATTCTACGGTGACACACCTGCATACGGTATCTCCTACAATGATGCCGCAGGTGAAACTAAAAATTTCACCGTTACATTAAGCGGTGAAGACGGCTCAGTTATTCTCACAGAAATTTAAACACCATATACTGAAACATACGCAGTGATGTTATGAAAAAACTCTGATATAGCAGATTAAATCCGATAAATTCAATCAGTTATTCTCTGTACTTGCAAAAATCAGCCTCTGTTGTCATAAAGATAACAGAGGTGTTTTTTATGGATTTTACTTTATTGGCACAATTTTTCACAAAACTTATATTTTTTGCACTGCATCTTGGCACGCCGAATCTTTTTCCGAAACCGCTTTCAAAAAAGGATGAAGACGAAGCTGTAAAAAAAGCCATAAACGGAGATATAAACGCAAGGAATCTGCTGATTGAACACAATCTGAGACTTGTTGTCCATATCATAAAAAAATATTATGCAAACAACAGCGATCAGGATGATTTAATTTCAATCGGAACA
>JAGBSO010000023.1 GCA_017631795.1 Clostridia bacterium
AGGGGCGTTGTCCACAACGCCCCCTGCGAAGCAGAACGGCTTTGCCGTTAAATTTTCCGATGGAAAAATCACTATCGTGCCGGGCGTTGAGGACAACGCCCCTACAAGATACCATTTTATTTGTTTGATAAATTATTGTTTTATCTTTCAAGTATAACCGCTGTATTTGCATCGATTTCTACGGAACAATATGTCACATTCTGACCTGTGATACATCTTGCACCGTGCCAGTCATCGGGCAGATAATAAGTTATCGCATGGGGATTGTTATTTGCAATCACGAGCAGACTGTCCTTTTTGCTGACTCTTGCGTAGGCAACACATCCCATTGCAGCAGAAACCGCATAGAACTTTCCTTTTTTAAGGCAGTCATATTTTTGTCTGACTTCTCCAAGAAACTGCAGGTCATACCACAAAGGACTTCTTTCTTTATTCCACGGGAAAAATGTTCTGTTGAATGGGTCTTTGAGACCTTCTGTAAGCATTTCGTCACCGTAATAAAGTGACGGAACACCCGGCAGCGTATATTGAAGAACAACAGCCTGTCTGAGCAGTTTTTCCGCTTCTGCTTTCTGTTTGCCCGTAAGGGTAAGTCTGCGCTGTATCGCTCTGCCGATGTTTTCACCGCTCTGACCGCCAAGCACACTGAAAATTCTTTCCGTATCATGTGTGCCAAGGTGATTCATAAGACAGCAAAGCACCTGCGGGGGATAATTTTCGCAGATTGAAAGAATCCTGTCCATAAACTGCTCGGCATTTGCATTTTTCATAAAATCAATTATAGCCGTGCGGAAAGGATAATTCATAACGGAGTCAAGCTCCTGACCCTCAAAATATTGCCTTCTTCCGCCGTGGCTGATTTTGTTGCTGGCATCTTCCCAGACTTCACCAAGCAGAAGACCGTCGGGTTTTGTGCGTTTGACTGCATCACGCAGTTTTACAATAAAACTGTCGGGAAGCTCATCCGCAACATCAAGACGGAAACCGTAAGCACCTGCTTTCAGCCATTTTTCCACAACACCGTCTTTACCTGCGATGAATTCGCAGAATTTTTCGTCTTCTTCATTTGTTTCAGGCAGAGTTTTTATTCCCCACCATGAATCGTAATCGTCATTCCATGTCTTAAATTTATACCAGCTGTAATACGGTGAACTCTGAGAGTTATACGCACCCTCATTTTTATACCGTCTGTATATATTAAAATAAATACTGTCTGCACCCGTATGGCTGAAAACACCGTCAAGCAGAATCTTCATGCCGTACTTTTCAGCTTCTTTGCAAAGTGAAACAAAATCATTGTAATCGCCCAGCAACGGGTCAATTTTCATGTAATCCGCAGTATCATAACGATGGTTTGAATGTGCCTCAAAAATCGGGTTGAGATAAATACATGTAACACCCAATTCTTTGAGATAAGGCAGTTTCATCTCTATTCCTTTAAGGTCACCGCCGTAAAAATCCACATTCCAGCGATGATGGATTTCATTTTCCTGCCATTCAGGCTCTTCATCGAAAGATTTGTGCATCACTCTGTCGGCAGGGACATTTTTTTTAGGTTTGCCTGATGCAAAAAACCTGTCGGGGAAAATCTGATACATCACACCGCCGGGGAAATCTTCGGGAGTGACAAAATCGGGAGAATAGACCGTCTGCTGCCATTCGTTTCCGTTGTCGCACATCTGCCCCTGACCGTTTGAATGAAGAAAAATTCTGCCTCTGCCGAATGATGTATCATACTCAAAATGATAAAAATACAATCCCGCTTCCTCAAAAGTATGTTCAATACTCCACCATTCTGTTATGTTGTCGGTGGATTTCCAATCAAGTTTTATATACTCTTTCTCTTCACCGTCAAGACCTGCGACAAGATAAACAGCCGAGCACATCATTTCTCTCGGCATACAGACGGAAAGCCACAGGGATTCCCCTGCGGCTGTGCTTCCGAATATTGATTTATGTCTTATATCTCTTGAATTGAAAGGAACGAAAAACATGAATTACTTTGTACCTTTTGCAGATGCTGTATGCCAGATATCTCTTGCATAGTCATTGATTGAACGGTCAGCCGCAAAAATACCTGCACCTGCTGTGTTCATAAGTGACATCTGATTCCATTTTTTTCTGTCAAGGAAGAGAGCTTCAGCCTTCTTCTGAGCATTTCTGTAATCAGCAAAATCAGCAAGAACCATGTAAGGATCATGGTGAATGATTGTTTCTGTAACTTCGGGGAAATACTTTCCGCAAATGCCCTGATGATTTGCAAAATCAATAGCTCTGTGGATTTCCTGATTGTTATGATAATAGTTTGTGGGGTTGTAACCAGCTTTTTTGAGCTGTTCAACTTCGGGTGTGCTCATACCGAAGATGATGATATTGTCATCACCGACAGATTCGTAGATTTCTACGTTTGCACCGTCCATTGTACCGAGAGTTACGGCACCGTTGATCATAAGCTTCATGTTACCTGTACCTGATGCTTCTGTACCTGCAAGAGAAATCTGCTCTGAGATATCTGCTGCGGGCATAAGCATTTCAGCCATAGTAACATTATAATCCTCAACATAAACAACCTTCATGAACTTGCTTACAACGGGATCGTTGTTGATCATGTCAGCAAGAGCGATGATGAAGCTGATGATTTTCTTTGCAACGAAATAGCCGGGAGCTGCCTTTGCACCGAAAATGTATGTGTGAGGAACGTAGTTACCATTGGGATTTTCCTTGATTTCAAGATATTTTGCAAGAATATTGAGTGCATTGAGATGCTGTCTCTTGTACTCATGAAGTCTCTTTACCTGAACGTCAAAGATTGAATCGGGATCAATTTCGATTCCCTGAACCTTCTTGATGTGGTCAGCAAATCTCTTTTTGTTTGCTCTCTTGATTTTTTCAAGGTCAGAGAGAACTTTTTCATCCTCAGCATAAGCTCTGAGCTTTTCAAGTGCAGAGCCTTCAAGGATAAAGTCGTCGCCGATGAGCTTTGTAAGGTAAGCTGTAAGCTCTGAGTTTGCCTGACAGAGCCAACGTCTGTGTGCGATACCGTTTGTTACATTCTTGAACTTGTCGGGAGTGAGTCTGTAGAAATCGTTGAAAACTGTGTCCTTGAGAATCTGTGAATGAAGCGCAGAAACACCGTTTACGCTGTGACAACCTGCAACACAGAGGTTTGCCATTCTTACAACACCGTTTGAAATGATTGCAGTTCTTTCAACATAATCTGCATCATAAGTTGCGTTCCAGACATAGCTTCTGAAACGGTTGTCGATTTCTCTCATAATCTCGAAAACTCTGGGGATAAGACGCTGCATAAGGTCTACACTCCAGCATTCGAGAGCTTCTTTCATAACTGTGTGGTTTGTGTAAGCAACAGTTTTTGTGACAATGTTCCATGCGTCATCCCAACCGTAACCGCACTCGTCGAGCATAATTCTCATGAGTTCGGGAATTGCAAGTGTGGGATGTGTGTCGTTAACGTGGATCGCAACCTTTTCTGCAAGGTTATCAAGTGTGCCGTACTGACGGAGATGATGATGAATGATGTCCTGAATTGAAGCAGAAACAAGGAAATACTGCTGACGAAGACGAAGGCTCTTTCCTTCGGGATGATTATCTGCAGGATAAAGAATCTTGCTGATAACTTCTGCCATAGCATTTCTTTCCATAGCTTTCATATAGTCGCCCTGATTGAACAGAGTCATATCAAGACCGGGAGCTTTTGCTGTCCACAGACGGAGTACGCTGATACCCTTGCCGTCTTTACCTGCAACAAACATATCAAAAGGTACAGCCTGAATAGATGTGTAATCTTTAAGCTCAACGTGATGATAATGGTCTTCCCAGATTTCTTCAACATGACCTTCAAAGCAGATTTCAACAGCGCTTTCTTCACGGGGCATAAGCCATACGTCACCGCCGGGAAGCCAGTTGTCGGGAAGCTCTGTCTGCCAGCCGTCAATCAGCTTCTGCTTGAAGATACCGTATTCGTAAAGAATTGAGTAACCTCTTGCGGGGTATTCCTGAGTTGCAAGACCGTCAAGATAACATGCAGCAAGTCTGCCGAGACCGCCGTTACCGAGACCTGCATCAGGCTCACAATCGTAAAGTTTTTCTATATTGACACCGAAATCTTTGAGTGCAGAAGTGAATGTCTTCTGAAGATTAAGGTTGTAAAGATTGTTTCTGAGTGATTTACCCATAAGGAATTCCATTGAGAGATAGTAAACTCTCTTTGTGCCTGCCTTATCAGCTCTTTCTGTAAAGTCAGCTCTGCCCTCACCCATCATTTCGCTGAGAATCATTGCAACAGCACGATAATACTGCTCATATGATGCATTTTCGGTTGTTACACCGAAGAAGTGAGAAAGCTTATTCTCGATAAGCTCTTTGGCTTTTGCCTTTGTAAGTGTGTAATTCATATTTGCCTCCAGCTAAAGGGATATAGTTATCCAAATATATAATGTTATATTCTATACTATTTTAATTCATTTTTCAAGCTAAATATACAAACCAATATAACAGTATTATGGTGAATATTTTATAAACTTTGCATAAAAATTCAAAAAGCAGCCACCGGAGTGACTGCCTGATGTGAATTTCAATTAAAATGTTGATGACATATCTGCCTGAACAATTTCCTTGACATCCTTTTTAGCCTTTGATGCTGCTCTTCTCTTGTTAAGCTCTGCAAGATAGAGATCTTCGTCAAGAGGAAGTGTTACGGAAACATTACCCAGCCATGATGAAAGGTAAGCCGCATTACAGATTGTAAGACCGTTGATACCTTCAACACCTTCCGCAACAAGAGGTGTGCCGTGGAGAATGTGAGCTGCAAATGCGTTTGTAACACCTACGTGCTGTTCATTCATGCCGTCTGTTTCAACTTCAATTTTCTTGCTTTCAAGCTTTGAGAAACCGTCTTCTGCTGCGTATGTATATTCAGAGAGCTTTTCTGTAAGTTCAACCACTTCGAGTTCACTTGCAGAGCAGATGATTCTTGCCTTGTCGAGAGTGATTTCAAGTCTGTTGTCACCGGGGCAGTCACCTGTTGTTGTGATAAAAACACCTGTTGCTCCGTTGGGATATTCAGCATAGATTGTTACGTCGTCTTCAACTTCGATATCATGCCATTTTCCGTTATGGCAGAATGCTGTGATCTTTGAAGGCATACCGCAGATCCACTGCCACAGGTCAAGGTTATGGGGTGCCTGATTCATAAGAACGCCGCCGCCTTCACCGTCCCATGTTGCTCTCCATCCGCCTGAGTTATAATAACCCTGAGTTCTGTACCAGTCTGTGATGATCCAGTTTGTTCTTCTGATTTCACCGTAAACTCCGCTTTCAACAAGTTCCTTTACCTTGCGGAAAATATGGTTTGTTCTCTGGTTATACATAAGAGCAAAAGTCTTATCCTGAGTTTTTACAAACTCATTGAGTTCACGGACATCCTTTGTGAAAACACCTGCAGGCTTTTCGCAAAGAACATTGATGCCCTTTTCAAGAGCCTGTCTTGAAAGAACGGGATGAAGATAATGGGGTGTTGCGATGATAATAGCATCAACAAGACCGCTGTCAAGCAGTTCGTCTGTGCTTGTGAAAGTTTTTACATCGGGAACCTGAGTGAGCGCAAAATCGAGTCTGTCCTGCTTGACATCGCAGACTGCGACAAGCTCCATCTCATTGATTTTCCCGTCTGTGTACATTTTTATGTGGGATGAACCCATATTACCTATACCGATAATCGCATATTTAAGTTTTTCTGACATAGTACATGACTCCTTTTTTTGTAATGGAAAATTGAAAATTGAAAGTTGAAAATGAATAGAGCGAAGCGGAATCAAGTGCGAAGCACTTCCGAAACTTTCCATTTTCCATTCTCAACTTTCCATTTGAGCGAAGCGATAAATTATTGTTTACCATTCAAAATGATTAAACGGAATTATACCTTCTGCAAAGTTGGTCTGTCTGACCATACCGTCTGCATTTACTCTGAATGTCATTGTTTCATAAGCGTCGATATCAAACCAGAAGCCCATATCAAAAACATCGCTCATGATGAAAGAATGAACACCATTTCTGCCCTGAGTTTCGTTGATTCTCAGAACAACGTCGCCTGAGCCGTCTTCACACATCTTGAATGCAGTCAGCTCAATGTTATCGCTGCCGAGACGGAAAATATCATTGATATTCTTGCCGAAAACTGCCTTTGCATCTGCAAGAATCTTTGCAGCTTCTTTGTCCAGAACACCGTCTGCAACAAGACCTGCCCATGCGCCCTTGAAAAACTCTGTGTTTGCCTTTGTGCCGCAAAGAACAGCCGCTGCTGTATCATATTTTTCTGCATCAAGAAGAACTGTTTCTTCTTCTCTGATGAGAGAAACTTTTTCGTTTTCAGGCTTGATAACAGGAAGGTCAACAAGATCTTCGCTCAGATTGCCGATCATGTCTTCCATATCACCGAGGACTTCACCTTCTGCGGGTTTGTAACCGAGAATCATGTCAACAGTTTTGTTACCCTGCATATAGAATGCACCTTCGGGAACACCTTCGGTTGCGGGATCAAACACGCAGATTTTTACTCTGCCTGCTCTGAGAAGTCTGGGAAGTTCTGCGTTATAAGATGAAGCGAAAGCTGCAAGATATGCGTCACCGCCGTTTTTCACTGCGTCAACCTGTGCATAAAGCATGTGTCTTGCAAAGCACTCATCTGAAAGTTCATTAAGATTTGCGGGAATTGCAATAAGATTCTCAAACATTAGTTGTTACCTCCCTCTTCGATTATGCCGAAATATCTGCCCATCCAGTAAGGTGTTGTGAATGCCTTACATGTTTCGATTGTGAACTTACCGCCTGACTCTTCATTTACGAGATGAAGTGAGTCACGGTCATATTTTGAAATGGGTCTTTCATCCTGAGGAAGAAGATATGATGTCTGCTTGTAACCTGCAAAGAATTCCTTTGCAGCAACGTCACGACGGCTTTCAAGGCTTACTGATGAAGCCATCATGCTGCTGTTGTTTCTGTAGAACCACATCTTGATTCTTTCTTCGTCAAGAGGACGTTCGGGATGTGTGAGAATATAAGGAATATCATAAATAGGATGATGTTCACGGTCAACTGATGTTTCTCTCCAGTTGAGCCAGCTCTTGTGATAAAGGTCACGGAGCTCAGCATCATCTTCAAAGAGAGAAAGACCGAAGAATGAAATATTTGAAAGCATATGGTCGCCGTACATGATATCTTCGTCGATATCACAGCCTGCGGGAATACTTGCCGCAAAAGCTCTGTCGTAATGAAGAGGTCCGAGAGCAGCATAGCCGAGGTCAACAAGTCTCTTGTATTCGCTTTCCCAGAGTTCGTTTTCACCGCAGACTTTCTGAGCAAGTTTGAGATACATAAGCATTTCATTTGCATTAAGACAAGCATCGCACCAACCGATTCCGCCTGTGAAATAGCCCTGACTCCACTTTGCCCAGCTTGTGGGACCGCCGTGGAAATCATGAAGCTCATAACCATGTTCAATAACATGATCCATGAAGTTCTTTATTGCTGTCTTGATAAGTTCATCAAGCTCTTCGTCTTCTTTGCCGAGAATCTCATGTGCATAGTAGTAACAGATAAGGTGAAGTGTTGTTTCGTCACTGCTTGTGTCACCCTTGTAGATGATGTCATCATCTGTGAAACCTGCATCCTTATAGAGCTTTGAAAGTCTTTCGGGAATGGGAGCAGAAGCATCACATGTCATGCCCACATATCCTCTTTCCTTTGCACCTGATGTTTCAACAACAGTTGCAACACCGTTCTGCTTTCTGAAGAAAAGACCGTCATCAGGCACAGGGTCTGCTGTTGTGACATAAGTTCTTGCCACGAAACCGTTGCCTCTGCCTGAAATAAACATAAGAAGAAGACATGCTTCAAGTGAACGGATTGCAGTTGCTCTTGCACGGATTGTGTCTTCGTGGTCTGCGCCCTTTTCTCTCTTGAAAACAGCATAACGGAAGATAAGACCCATGCAGTACATTGCTGTGAAACCGCCGTCGTTATCTGAACAAGCATAAGGCTGAGCAGATGCTTTGTTCCAGCCTTCGTCAAGTCTTCTCTGGCTGACCATACCGAGTCTGTCAACGATTGTGAGAGTTTCGTCAAGAAGAATTTCTGCCTTTTCTTCCATAGACATCATTTTAAGCTCGATGTGTGAAACGCAAGTTTCTGTCTTGACCCAGATTTCATCTTCACTGCCGCAGAGTGCAAGAATCTTGTTATCTTTCATATCTCTGTCAGCTGAGAAATACATGACTCTGTCATAGATTTCTGCTTCACTTGCACAGTAACGTGCAAGACCCTTGTCACTTGCAAGCCAGTAAACATCACCGTAATTTCTTATTGCTGTGATGTCCTTTTTTGCAAAAGGCAACGGGTATCCGGGTGTGAAATCAATCACGCCGCCTACATTTTCTGAAAGACATGACGGCACACAATTGTCATCATGTGAATAGAATGTTATAACTCTTGTTTTATGGGGATAAAGAGTAATTGCCAATTTTATCATCCTCACTTTTTTCATTTGATGCTATTGTACCTTTTTATCCCGAAAAAAGCAAGTACTATTACAGTGGTGATTTGCAAATGATTGAAATAATTTCAAAAATTTTTATAAATGACAGGAAAAACTATAATTCTCCGCCTGTCAGAAAATCCTACGGTATTATCTGCGCTGCATGCGGTATTGCACTCAACCTGCTGATGTTTATTCTGAAGCTCATTGCAAGTGCTTTTACAGGCTCTGTTGCCGCAGCTGTTGACGCGGTGCATAATCTCACAGATTCCGCATCCTCTGCAGTAACACTTCTGAGTTTTCTGCTGTCAGGTCAGAAAAAAACAAAAAACTTCCCGTTTGGCAAGGGAAGAATTGAATATATTGCAGGTTTTTTAATTGCAATTGTGCTGATAACCGCAGGTTTCAAGCTTGCGAAGGAATCAATTATAAAAATCATTTCCCCTGAGCCTGTCACTTTTTCCGTCCTTTCGGTGATACTTCTTCTGATTTCCGTGCTGACAAAATTCTACATGGCACACTTCAATTCAAAATACGGCAATCTGATTTCGTCTGCGGCGCTGAAAGCTTCTGCCACAGACTGCCTTTGCGACAGCATTGCAACACTTATTGCCGCTTTTGCAATAATTTCCGCAAATTTCACATCATTCAACACAGATGCCTGGGGTGGTCTTGCAGTTTCCCTTTTCATTCTCTTTGCAGGATGCAAATCTGCAAAAGACACAATAAAAATGCTGCTCGGGTCAACACCCGATAAGGAAATGATTGAAAAAATCAGATGCACTGCAGAGCAGTTTCCCGAAATCAATTCCGTTGACAGCTTCATTCTGCATGACTACGGACCTGAAAACAGATTGCTGTGCTTCAACACATATTTAAACGGAGATTTTCCGTTTCACAAAGCTGTGTCAATAAAAAATCAGGCAGAAACGGAGCTTAAAAACATAACAGGTTGCGAGATTCAGATAAATCTCTGCCTATAAAAAAATCTCCCCGCAGGGAGATTTCTTTTTATGCGTTCACACGCTTTTTATACTCTTTTTTTCTGTCTTGCTCTGCCGTTACCGCCCTTGATAAGAGAGCCCTGACCTGCAGTTTTCATTCCTGAGAGCATGAATGCGGAAACTGCAATCATTGCCATACCGAATGTTGCAAGAACTGCAAAAATCGCCATAAGCACTGTTCCGTTTGAACCTGTATTTATAACACTTCCTCCACTGTTACCTCCGCCGTTCTGATCATCAAGGAAAATCTGGTTTGCGTTTGACAGAGTTGTTGTTTCGGGTGTTGCAATAATTCCGGGAGCAAGATTTGTGGGAGTTTCTCCCTGCTGCTGAGCACTTGTTGTTGCTTCGGGTGTTGGAGCAGTAGTTGCTTCAGGAGCTTTTGTTGTGGTTTCGGGAGCTTTTGTTGTGGTTTCAGCCACAGCAGGAGCTTCATAAGGATCGATATTCACAACTTTTGCGTAGTCAGTAAGCTCTCTGTTTACACCGTAAGCTTCTTCGGGAATAAGGTCTGTGATTGCGATCTGACCGTATTTGGTGAAATGAACACCGTCTGCTGTCATATGACTGCGGAGTTTTGCACTGTCCTGAGGGTCACGCACTGCATCAAGATTGATATAACCTGCGTAATTGTATGATGTACTGCTGTTTTTTACCCAGCTGTTGATTTCAAGAAGAGTATTTTCACCCTGCTGTGTCCATGTCAGGTCCTTTGAACCCATGAATGCACGTTCATAACCCTTGTAAGGAGTTCTTGTGCAAAGATACATCTTTATGCCTTTTCCGTATGCCTGCTGAGCAAGTTCACGGTAACCTTTGATAACCTGAGAAGGCTGCATGAGAGGCATTTTGCCCTGATTACTGTCAAGCATGGGATGAAGCACATCGTTGACACCGATTTTGACAATGACATACTTTACACCTGCAACGTCAAAGGCATCTCGTTTTGCACGGTCAAGCAGTGCTTCACCGTAAATCTTGCCGAGAAGACCTGTGCCGTCGTTGAGAAGCTCATTACCGATGATACCTGACATAACAACACCTACATTTGTGATGCCGTTTTTCTGAAGTTTTTCTGCAAGCATAAGCGGAATTTCATTTGTGACTGTTGAGTCACCGATGATAACAACACTGTATGCATCCTGAGCATAAACATCAAGACGTGTAAGGAACGGAATGGGTGTGTATGTGATTGCACCTGATGTGAACTGGAATTTTGTTGCAAAAACAGTCATGCCCTCTTTATGAGTTCTGTTACCGAGTGAACTCGCAAGGTATGTTTTTGCATTATAAAGACCTGTTGTGTACATTGTTGTGGTACTTTTATAGTATGAACTTACACTGATCTTTTTGAGTGCTGTAACCCGGAAATTGATTTCGTCTGAAAAAATCTCACTGCCGGGAGCGATTGTAACATCCTTATGGCCACCATTGAATGTGACCTGTGTGATTGTGTTACCGTCAACCATATCGTCTGTTGAACCTGTCTGGGCAACAGTAACTTCATTGATAGTAAGAGGAGCCTGTCCGTAAAGATTTGAGAATTTAAGTCTTATCTTTGAACCGCTGAGAGTGGGAGTGAGCACTGTTCTTATTGTTGAACCTGCCGGGATATAGTCCTGCATGTGAAGTCTGTCGCCGAGAACAACACCGCTTTCAACAGCAGGTGAGCCCCATGCACCGGCCCAGTTATACTGTGCCGCTGATGCTGTGATTTCCGCAGGGAAACAACACAACAACATGACAAGAGCAAATATTAAAGATAATGCCTTTTTGATTTTTTTCATATTAACTGAACCTCTTTCTGAAGTTTAGGGGTAGATTTCTGCACATATATAGTTATGATAACATTGTTTGGGTAAATAGTCAAGAAAAAATCAACGCAAACTTAAAAATATACTCATCGCACAGACAGAATATATCTGCCGCTGTTGAAGTAAAGTCCTGTTTCGATAACAATATAATAAGAGCCTTCGGGAAGTATCAGTGAGAAAGATTTTTCCGCTTCGTCCCAGTCAGATGTTGTTGTGCCGATGATATTGCCCTTTTCATCAACAAGTGAAACAATCCAGCCTTCTTTACCTGCTTCTTCCGTTGCCACATGAACAAATGAGAAACTGAGCGTCTGCTTTTCCGCAACATCTATTCTGTACCAGTCCTTATCATAATCAACGCCTGTTTCAACCAATGTACCGTTGACAGACTTGCCGATTTTAAGGATATCGGCATCTGCGGGCAGGTTGTTTGGCTCTGTTTCCCAATCGGGATTCAGCTCTGATGAAAGAACAAGTCTGTAAATCATGCTGTTGTGATAAAGATTGTCGGAATCGACTCTTATGTAATAATCACCTGCGGTAAGACCGATATACGGCGACCTGAGAAGATTCTGATTCCAGTCTGAAACAGCAGAAAAAATCAGTCTGCCGTCTGCTGAAAGAATTGAAACATTCCAGCCGTCGTTTGCCTCAGTCATCACTTCGTGGATAAAGTCAATTGTGACAAAACCGTCACTTTCCATTGTGAATGAGAAATAATCACGGTCAGCCACTCCGTAACGGTCTGTCAGAGAGCCGACTTTTTCTGTGTTGATTCCGATGGGGTCTGCTGTTTCGGGAGTTTCGTTAAGCTCCGTTTCAACAGCAGGGTCAGGTGTGAATGACACATTCAGAGAATATTCAATACTGCTGTGGATATGAGAGCTTACGGTTATAAAATAAACACCGGGAGCAAGACCCATAACACCGCTGTTTATCATTGTTTTTTCCATTTTTGCAGTGGTGTAGAAATATTCTTCACCGTTTGCATCAGTCAGTCTGACACGCCATGCAATATTCTCTTTTGAACCTGCTTCATCAATCTCATGTTCAAAATAAAGAACAGTATAGCCCGACTCCGGCACACGGAAAAGATACCAGTCTTCGTCCGATTCACCGTTCGGGAAAACACTTGCAGTACCGTTGAATGTTCTGTTGAGCGGAAGTTCATTATATCTTGTTACGGAATTATTCGGCTCAGCTTCACAGAATGCAGTTTCTGCAAAACCGATTGCAAGCTGATATTTCTGCTCGGTATAGCCTGAAATACATTCGACTTCAACTCTGTAATTACCCGGAAGCACACCGATTACGGTTGACTGCACACCGACACCGACCGATTCATAGCTGATGCGGTTAAGAGCACGGTAATCAACTGTTTTACCGCTTCCGTCGGGCAAATATTCTTCATAAAGAGTTATGTACCACAGACAGATTTTTTCTTCGTCGATTTCATGGGTGAATGCGTATTTGATTGCACCGCGTGACTCAATGCTGAAAGTATATACTTTTTTTGAGATTATCGAAGGCAGACCGTCAAGCATGATGTTGTTGAGTGTTGCGGGCACAACCGTAACACCTTCCTGCTCGGCATAATCATTCTCGATTTCATTATAACCGCTGTCTTCATCGGGAAGAATTTCATCTGCAACAACAGTCACTTTCTCTTCGGGTATGCTTTCCTGAATATCGTATTTTTCGTCAATTCCGTATTCAGCCTGAGTTTCAGTCAGCACTGACGGAGTTGCGCTTGCAGAATCTGCGTTTTTGTTTGTGTTTGCATTTGTATTCAAATTCACAACCGGGGAAGAATTCTGTGCCATGGGTACATTTTTATCAGATGGTGCCTGCACCGCAGCAAAATTCATCGGCACGGAGAAAACAAGAACAAGAACCATCAGTATTGCTACTGCGGCACGTTTTGCTGAATAGGCATTATTCATAATATCATCTCCGTACAAAAAATAACCATGCTAAGTATAGCATGGTTATCCGAATTATTCAAGTGTTATTAATTAACCAAAAACAGGAAGAGAAAAACCTGCTGCAAGTTCGTGAAGCTTTGCAAGGAAACCATCAAGGAGCTTGTAGAACTGATAGCTGAACTTGCTGAGAGCACCGTCACAATCAAGGATTTCTGAACCTTCTGCAAGAGCAAAATCATACATACGGAGAGCTTCGTATTCATATGTTGAAAGGTCGCTTTCATCAAGAGTGATGAGACCAACACCTCTGTTGATATCGTTGCTGTATGAGTTGCAGCCTACTGTGGGAACAGTTGTGATGTCGATACCCTTGTAGCTTGTTGTGAAGTCATTGATGTGGTCATGACCGTAGAATGTAGCCATAACGTCACCTGTTTCAACCCAAGCGTCAAACTGACCGCCGTTGTAGTGTGAAGGACAGGGAGGCTCGAAGAGATAGCCTGTGTATGCACCGAAGTTGGGGATGGGAAGATATGCCTGACCTTCGAATGTCCATTCTGCAAGACCGAAGGGGATTTTGGGCATACCGAGAGCATCATAAACTTCGGGAACAATGATGTGCTGGAAGCTCATTGCGGGAACAACTTCACCGCCATTGAGAAGAGCAAGAGCTTTTGCTGTGTCTTTATACCAATTGATCTGGTCTTCTCTTACATAGTCATAACCTTCTGTTTCAGCAGTTGATGTACCTGAGTCGATCATCCAGAGATTGAACTTGATACCAAGGCCGTTTGAAGCAAAGATGGGAAGGTTGTGGTTGCCGCAGCCGTAAAGTGAAGGAACTGCGTCATATGCAAGACAACCGGGGTACTTCTGGAATTCGTTAAGAAGATATTCGTTTGAAACACCCTGTTCCTGATCGTGATTGCCGAAAACAACTGTGAAAGGAATGCCTGCTTCAACAACGGGAGCTACTACTGCAGCAACAGCGTCTGCCTGCTTTTCACCGGGAGCAACTGTGTTGTCACCCATGAAAATAACAAGGTCAGGATTGTAAGCTGCAAGAGCTTCTTTCATAAGCTGAACTGTTGTTTCTTCAAGATCTTCATCATCCTGGCTGTCAGCAAACATCATGATCTGGAATTTGCCGTCTTCACCAAACTGAAGAGTTGTGTCTGCTTCTGCTGATGCAAAAACAGAAAGAACGCAAGAAACCATAAGAACAGCCATTATAACTGCTATAATTTTTTTTGTTAACTTCATAATTTCGTCACCTTTCATGAAATGATAATATATTTTACCAAATAAATTCTGAAAATGCAACATAAAAACAGAAAAATAAATAAATTCAGTCTTCTCAGATGTTTATTTCTTCTGTTTTTCCGTATTCAAGGATATCTGCGATTCTTGAACTTGCCTTTCCGTCACCGTAAGGATTTGAAGCCTTGCTCATTTTTTCGTATTCAGACTTATCTTCAAGAAGAGTTTTGAAAGTATTGTAGATAAACTCTTCATCTGTGCCAACAAGCTTGAGTGTGCCTGCATTTATGCCTTCGGGACGCTCAGTTGTGTCACGCATGACAAGAACAGGTTTGCCCAGAGACGGAGCTTCTTCCTGCACACCGCCGCTGTCTGTGAGAATAAGATATGAGCGTGCAAGGAAGTTATGAAAATCAAGCACATCAAGAGGCTCGATAATATGAACTCTGTCATTATCACCGAAAACTTCTTTTGCAGCTTCACGGACAACGGGATTCATGTGAATGGGGTAAATCACCTTGATATCGGGAGTTTCATCAATGATTCTCTTTATTGCTCTGAACATATGACGCATGGGCTCACCGAGATTTTCTCTTCTGTGAGCTGTGAGCATAATGAGTCTTGAATCACTTGCCCAGTCAAGCTCAGGATGAGAGTAATCGTCACGCACAGTTGTTTTAAGAGCATCAATAGCTGTGTTGCCTGTGATGTAAATTGTCTGAGCATCCTTGCCTTCTTTAAGAAGATTGTCCTTTGACATCTGTGTGGGAGCAAAATTATATTTTGAAATGATGCTCACAGCCTGACGGTTGAATTCTTCGGGATAGGGTGAATAGATATTGTATGTGCGAAGACCTGCTTCAACATGTCCGATGGGAATCTGCATATAGAAACAAGCAAGTGCTGTTACGAATGTTGTTGAAGTGTCACCGTGGACAAGCACAACATCGGGTTTCACTTCTTCAAGCACACCTTTTATTCCCATAAGGATATTTGTTGTGATGTCGAAAAGTGTCTGTCTGTCTTTCATGATTGAAAGGTCATAATCGGGTACAACACCGAATGTGTCAAGCACAGCATCAAGCATCTGTCTGTGCTGACCTGTCACGCAGACAACAGTTTTTATGTTTTCTCTTTTTTTAAGCTCCAGCACAAGGGGACACATCTTGATAGCTTCGGGTCTTGTGCCGAAAACGAGCATTACAGTTTTCATCAAATCACCTTATAATCTGTAGGTATCGGGAAGATTGCAGATATTTCTTGTGTCGAGAATGACTTTTCCGCTGAGTTTATCCATGTTTTCCTTGATTTCATCGTGACCGACAAGAAGAACAACAAGTTCAACATCACCAAGGAATGCATCAAGGTCGTGATACTGATTCTCTACCATATCTGTCTTTATATACGGGTCATAAACCTTCACGCCGTGTGCAAGATGTCTTTCCATGCTTTCAAGCATCTGGAGTGTGGGACTTTCACGGACATCGTCAACATTTTCCTTGTATGTCAGACCGTAGAAGCCGACTTTTGAAACTTCCTTGATACCCTTTTCTTTCATGATGTTGTAAATTCTTTCAAGAACGAAATCGGGCATTGAGTCGTTGATAAGTCTTGCCTGCTTGATAAGGTTTGAGTATGTGGGATAGTCACCTACAAGGAACCAGGGGTCAACGGAAATACAGTGACCGCCTACACCGGGACCGGGTGAAAGAATGTTTACTCTGGGGTGCTTGTTTGCGATTCTGATGATTTCATAAACATCCATATTGTCGCTTCTGCAGATTTTTGCAAGTTCGTTTGCAAATGCGATGTTGATATCTCTGAAAGTGTTTTCAACAACCTTTGTCATTTCTGCTGTTCTGATATCTGTCACAACGATTTCGCCCTGACAGAATGACGCATAGAGTTCTTTTACTTTTTCGCCGACAGCTTTATCATCCGCACCGATAGTTCTTGAATTGTGAAGAAGCTCATAAACCATGTTGCCGGGAATGATTCTTTCAGGTGCATGAACAAGATTGATGTCTTCGCCGATAACGAAACCGTTTTTCTCAATAACGGGACGGACATATCTGTCGATAGTTCCGGGTGAAACGGTTGATTCGATAACAACAGTAGCACCCTTGGGGCATACTGCCATAACCTGCTTCACTGCAGCGATAACATATGCGGCATCAATTCTCTTTGTCTCCTTATCATAGGGAGTAGGAACTGCCACGATATACATATCTGTTTTCTGATACTCTGTGGAAAACTTTATTCCGCACTTCACAGCATCATTGAAAAGCTCGTCAAGACCTGCTTCTTCAAATGTTGTTCTGCCTGCATTGAGTGTTGCAACAAGCTCCTTGTTGTAGTCTGTGCCGACAACTTCAACGCCGTGTGAAGCAAACATGAGCGCTGTGGGCAGACCGATGTAACCAAGACCTACAATATTAATCATTTTTCATCTCTCCTTGACTTTATCAGGTCAACTTCTTTGTTGATTGTGTATTTTTGTGATGTTTTGTTTCTGACATGCTCTGCTGCATTCTGACTCATCTGCATAAACAGGTCGGGATTTCTGACAAGTTTCAGGATTCCGTCAGCTACAGCCTGTGCATCTTCTGCGGGAGCCAGAATTCCGCAGTCTTCATTCACAAATTCGGGGATTGCGGCAACTGCATTTGCAACAGGAACAAGACCTGATGACATTGCTTCATCCCTTGAAACACCCTGGGTATCCATTCTTGTTGTTGCGATGTAGATACCGTGTGTTTTGTGAAGCTGTGCTATCTGCGACTGAGTCAGGAAGCCTCTGTGCAGATGAACATTGGGGAATTTTTTAATATTTGCGGTGTCTGTGTCAAATCTTTCACCGTCACCGTAAAGGTCAAATGTCATCTGAGAGAATTCCTTCTCTTTGCTCAGGATTTCAATCGCTTTCTGAGTTATGTCGTTTGCGTATGTCAGAGTGCTGAATGACTTGACTGACATTATATTGAATCTCTGCTCAGGAGCTTTCTTTTCATAAGAAAACAGCTGAGTATCAATGCAGTTGTGGATTATGGAGCATCTGTCGTCAAGATTCACACCGTAATCTTCTTCAATCTGTTTTTTGAAGAATTCCGAAACATATACAAAATGAATATTGTGATTTTCGGAATATTCAAAAACTTCTTTCCAGAGATTTTCTCTTGTCACCGATGCTTTTTTTGCATTTTCAATATCCGCATCGGTTTTATAATTGAACATTCTTCTGTGCCAGGGCTGAATATCACTGCCGTGACTCCAGACAATAAGATTTATTTCATCAAGATAATTTTTCAGCACACTCCAGAGATACGGATTCAGGAAATGAACGCAGACAGTTTTTATTCTGCCGTTTTCAAGGATTGAGGTCAGCTTATCCGCACCGCCGTCGGTTACATTCATGTTTTCAAATTCACGGTAACCGTTGTCGCCCCACATATTTATGCAGAGCATATCGGGAACGAGTGACTGCTCTTTGTAAAGCAGATTGCGTTTGTGCACAAACATATATCTGTAAAGGTCATCGTATGAGGGATAATGGTCAGCAACAACAACGGTGTCACTTCTTGAAAGGAACGGTGTTGCATTACCTGCTGATGCACCGCCACTGATTGTCACGCCTGCAAATTCCTTTGTGCCTGTGCCTCTTGCTCTGATTGAAAGTGCAAAAAACTGTGCTTTTTCGGGAATCTCTGCAACAAGAGTTCTGTTTCCGCCTGCAGAGAATGACTTGAGCCGGTTCATTGCAGAATCAAAGAATGTGCAGAAACTCTCGGTTGACAACTCACCCGAACCTGCAAACATTACAGTTATATTACCCGTTGCACTGAAATCCGAAACAGAGAATTTCTTTTTAAGCTCGATATATTCACCGCTGTCATCACTGAGTTTTGATGTGACAGTAAATCTTGAACCCACAAGAGAAACTGCAACATTCTTTGATTTGCAGTAATTCATGTCGAGCATTTCTTTTGCCGTGATTGTGATGGTATCGTTTTCAAGCTCCTGATACTGAATACTTTCGGCAGCTTTGTTTATCACATCAAGCGATATTCCGGTGTCTGCCACAAAAATATCATCGGCAGTATCACATTTTTCATCTTTGCAGTTTCTGCAGTAAGAGAATTCATCGGTGCAGAAAAATTCACCGTTTATTTCAATACCCTGTGCAAAAGCAGCAACATCGCTTACAAGCTCTTTTTTCACCATACTTCTTGTGCTGAAAAGCTTGTTGCAGGGTTTATATGTGTCATCTGTTTTATCAATGGTGACTGTATTTCCGTCCTGTGAATAGAAATTCACTTTGCCGAAACCGTCCGCATTGCTGTATCTGACTGACAGCACAAGGTCAAGAAGATAATTTTCACCGTAATAGTCATCGGGGGAAAATGCAGCAACGAAACCGCACCCGATATCAGCTTCTTCTCCTGCAAAAATCAGCTGTCTGTTTTCATAAGTCTGTCTGTCAAAGGCTTTCTGCACTCTGAGTTTTTCTTCATCTGTTGAAGCTGACGAAACAACTGTCACAGCAGGAAGTTTCTGCCTCATATCCTTACCGAAAACGCACTGTGCAATAAAACCGAGTCTGTCTTCGCAAAGATGGTCTTTCAGAACTTTTCTCAGACCCAGGAGTCTGAATTTACGGTAATTTTCCATTGTACCGCAGTAAGTGTCAAGCTGTTTCTGCATTGTGTCCGCACTGTCTGTTGCAACAGTCAGATCGCCGAAAATATTTCTGACGCCTCTTGCGTAGTTACCGACTGAAACGGTATTTGATGCAAGGAGCTCATATACTCTTCTTGCAAACATAGTCTGTGACTGACCGACGGAATTCATGTTGATTCCGTAGTTATAGCCTTTGTATGCGATATGGATATCGTCGGGTTTAAGTGTGCCGACAATCATTTTATTGTATCTCTGCGGGAATGCGTGTTCGGGTCTTGCAGAGCCTAAGTTTCTGTCATAGATTTCAAGACCTTTGCCCTTGTCAAAAGCATCTGCAAAGGCATCAAAAACTCTTGAACGGTCTTTGTATCTGTGATAATAAGCTCCCGCAAAGCAGAATTTATCTTTTCTGTCGTGCATCTCAACGGGATTATGCACAAGGGGCTGTGCAGAAAAGTGAAGAAGATACACATTGTTATGCTGAAGTGTTCTTTTGTATCTTTCGATACAGTCAAAATCTGTTGTGAAAACATAATCAGCACATGATGCTGCAGACATGAACACATCCGTATAGACAGGGTCTTCCTTATTCCAGAAGATAACGGGAATATTCTTCGCATGGCAATATGCAGTCAGGTCATAAAGCTCCTTACTGCCGTTTGCGATTTTTTTATACCAGGATTTATCCTTGCCTTCCCATGCTGATTCAAGGAAAAACAGATCAGGCCTGAATTCATCAAGCTGAGCCTGCCAGTTTTCTGCTGTAACTTCAAGAAGTTCACATTCGCTTCTGAAATTACCGAGTGTGAAAGCATCCATGATTGCGGCAACTTTAAGCTTTTTCAGCTCGTTACATTCCGTGCGGAAAAGAGCACTTTTTTCGTCACCGTAATCAACACCGTAACGGTCAAGAATTTCTTCAAGAACAGCTTTTCTGGTTTTCAGTTCGTTAAGGTATTCGTCAATAGTCTTAATGTTCATATTTTATCCCCTGCGACGCATCATTTCTTTGAGCCATCTGTAAATTTTCAGAGCAAATCTGCCGATGGGATTATTCTCAATCATTGCAAATTTCTTCTTGAATTCGGCATTTTCCGTTTTGAGCGAATTGAGCTGAACTTCATAACGGCGGATGTCTTTTTTGATTGAAGTCATCACTGCAATCTGACGGTTAAGGTCATCCCTGCAGGTCTTTATTTCAAGAAGCAGAGCCTCATTTTCACTTTTCAGCCGTTCATTTTCCTTTAAAAGTTCTTCGTATTCCATATGTTACCCCGTACAGTATTTTTTCTGATATTCTTTAAGATCAGGAACGATAGTTTTTCTCTGTTCATTTGTCATTCCGTTGAATTCACGAGCAAACCCGCAATAGGGTTTGATTATTTCTTCAGGAGTGCCTGTGCCGATGAGTTTGCCCTGATTTATCCATATGATTCTGTCGCAGAAAGAAGTCATCTGCGTTACGGCATGGCTGACAAAAACAATTGTCTTTCCCTTTTCTCTGAATTCATCAACTTTTTTAAGACACTTGTCTGTAAAGCTTGAATCGCCTACTGAAAGAGCTTCGTCGATAATCAGGATTTCAGGGTCAATGTTGACTGCGATTGCAAAACCGAGTCTTGAACGCATACCGCTTGAATATGTCTTGACGGGCTGATTGATATGAATGCCGATATCAGCAAAGTCTATGATTTCTTTTTCAATTTCTTTGATCTGCTTATCTGTATAACCCATCAGCAGACACTTGAAACGGATGTTGTCGATACCCGAAAGCTGTGAGCGCATACCTGATGAAGCACAAAGCATGCTCACTTCGCCCTTGACATCAACAGTGCCTTTTGTGGCAGTTGTGATGCCTGTGATGATACTTGCAAGGGTTGATTTTCCGCTGCCGTTAAGACCGATAAGTCCCACACATTCGCCTTTTTTCATTGTGACGGAAACATCATCAAGAGCCCTGAATGTACGGACATTGTTGTTTTTCATGACAAGACCTTTTATCTTGTCACCGAAAGAAGAATAGAGGGGATAATCCTTTGTGATATGCTCACAAACAATAACATTTTCGCTCATATCAATACCCCCTTAAAGCAAGTCTATAAACTTGTGACGGAATCGCATATGAACAAAACATCCCACAAAGAACATCACAAGTGTAACTACCCAGAATATTATTGCGGCATCAAGATTTGCAATAAAATCTCTGCCGTAAAGAATCGCATCACGATAACCGCCCAGTATGTATGCAAACGGATTGATTTTCATAACAACGGTAAGCAGAACATTGTCACCGTCAGGCTCCCACATTACGGGAGAAATGAAGAAAAGAAAACGCATTATTGTGTTTGAAAAATTATGAAAATCACGGAAAAGCACATTGATTGTGGATGCAAAAAGTCCGTATGCTGTTATGAAAACAGTCGCGGCAAAAATGTAGTAAGGCAGAAGCCAGACCGATGTGCTGATTTTTGCACCTGACACAAGCACAACAACAAAAACAATCACCATTGAGCACATATGTGTAATAAAGTTTGACGCCACTGTTTTTGTAGGCACGATTGCTATGGGGAATTTCATTCGTTTGAGCACATCGGTGAAATTGATTATCGACATATCAGCGCCGAGCATAGCCTGATTCATGTAATACCAACAGATGATACCGATGACAAGCCACACGATGTAAGGCACACCGTTCATATCATTTCCTCGTCTGAGACCGATTGCAAAAACAAACCAGTAAACAAGAATCTGGAATGCAGGATTCATGAAGTTCCAAAGAAAGCCGAAAAACGTGCCGCCGTGCTGACTTTTAAGCTCGTATTTCGCAAGACGGAAAAGACGGACTTTATTGTTCCATATTTCGGAAATAACCGTTCCGACCGATTTAAAAATTCCCATAAAAACACCTTTTTACAAGACAGATTTTTACTTATTTTTACAGATATACATATCTTTTCAATTCTATATTATAACATTGCATATTTTCTTTGTCAACACAGCTGATATGCAGTTTTTTCATATTAATTATGTTTAAAATAACTGTTGAATTAATTTTTTACATATGATAAAATGTAATATAATATAATATATATTAAGGATGAGAAAATGCAAAGCCCGATGGTCGGCACAGAAAGCATTCCCGTTGTCAGTGCCGCGAACCAAAACAAAGGAAAGAAGAAAAAACTTATGAACTATTTACCCTTTGTGATCATTGCAGTGGTTATCATTGCAATAATCATAACGGTTGCAATCGTAAAATCAAAAAAAAGCAACAAACCTGATGACGAAATTATAACGGAAACAGCAGGTGACCTTCTTGTTTCTCCCGATGACGAAGCAGACACATCTCACGTCACATTCAGCGAAGACGTTGAAGTATCTTTTGAAGGAATATCACTTGACTTTGAGAATGAGCTGAATGAGCACGCATTCAATTCCGCTTCAACCGTCGCAATAAAACCTGAAGTGAAAACAACAATCGGAAATTCTGCTGCTGCGTCCACAACAAAATCGTCATACCCACAGATAACGACAAACGAACATCTTGAAAAAACAACGGTTGTCACTACGGAAAAAACAGAAAGTTCAGACAATGCGCTCAGAACCATTGCAGCGTTCTTTGAAGGAAAATATTATTTCGACGGTCATATGGTGTCAAACGGCGAAAAACTGCCTCTTGAACTGGCAATGACAGGCGATGATTTTCAGATTTTCTCCGAAATGGAAGGCAAGGATATATCTTTTATGAACCTTGACTCCAAAATCTATATGCTCAACCCCGACACAAAAAAGTACACCGAGCTTACACCCGCTGTTCAGAAAATGATCGGTATTGACGCTTCACAGTTCAAATTTGAATTCAACAACATCAGCTTCAATGCCAATGCTCCCGAATCCGTAACAAAAGCAACATACAACGGTAAGGATGCCGTATGTTATACATACATGAATCCGACAACACGGCTTGAATTCATAGCAATAAACGGAGAAATCGTGCAGATGACTCTTTTTGAAAATAATGAAGCCAAAACAGTGCTTATCGCAGATGAATTCACCCATGAAATTCCCGACGAAATGCTCGGTTTTAAAGGTTATTCAAAGACAAACATGATATCATTTATGAAATCACTCATGTAACGGAGGAAAACAAAAATGGACAACAATAATAACAATAACAACAATATTCCGGAGAATCAGAATGATGTAAGTTTTGAAACATTCGACAATTTTACAGTTGTTGAATCAAATGACAAAGCAAAGAATAACAAATTGCCTGTTATCATCATAATCTGCGTGCTTGCAGTAGCATTACTTGCAGGTATTGCACTGTTTGTTGCAAAAAGCATCGATAAGAATACAGAGCCGACAACAACAGAAAGAGTAACAGAAAGTCACTCAACTGATACAGAAAAAATCGAAGAATTCCTTGACGAAATCAAGCAGGAAAAAATCACAAACGAAAGCGGCAGTGAAATTTCAAGAGAAGAATATCTGACTCTTCTTCAGCAGCAGCTTGTGGAAGCAACAACAATGCTTCAGCAGAATGTAGGTATCACAAGCCCTCACATAATAGTTGAACAGACAACAACTGCTACATCAACAACTGCAGCGTCAAACTCAAATTCAAACTCATCTGCAGGCAAACCCCAGACAACAAAACCTCAGACTGAGACCACCACAGCAAAAAAGACAAACGAAAGAGTAGATGCTCAGATCAAAGCATTTTTCAGCCGCAAATTCTACATTCAGGGTGCATTCTATTCAGGCAACACAGGTGACCCCCTGTACATGTCAATGAACGGCGACAGCTTTGAAGTTCTCACAAATCTTGAAGGCACAGAGCTTTCATTCCTCAGAATCGGCAAATCAATGTACCTCAAGCGTCCTGCAGTGCGCCAGTATGCAGAACTCACACCTTCATTCTTTGATGCACTCGGAATGGATCCCGCTCTTATGCAGTTTGATTTCGGCAACACAACATACAACGATGTGAAAGACAAATTCACAGTATATGATGTCAGCATCAACGGCAGACCCGGTGTTTGCTACTACTACAAAAATTCAGAACAGGCATTCAAATTCTATGCTGCTGATGACGAGCTGAAACAGATCGAAATCTACAATGCAAACGGCACTATTGCTTCTCAGTTTGCGATTGACTATTTCTCAGAAGCAATCCCCGGTGATCAGCTCACTCTCAAAGGTTATGAAAAAACAGGCATGGGAACATTGTTTGCCGACCTTTTATAAAAAAGGAGTGGTATCATAATGATATGCCCGAATTGCAAAACAGTAAATTCAGATTCCGCACGTTTCTGCGAAAAATGCGGCGCTGAGTTTCTTCCCGAAACACAAAAGCCACAGTCATCCCCTGTCACGTATGCTCCGCCTTCAGGCAACACACCTTCAATGATGAGCGGATCACCTGTCCCCACAAAAGTTCAGCAAAATGGCAACAACAATGTCACCATCAACAAAACAACACTGATCATAATTATTGCAGTTGTTGCGTTACTGATAGTCGGCTTAGGTGTATTCGCTATAGTGGCAATGCAGGGAGGGAATTCTTCAACAGATTTCTTCAACCAGGAAATAATAACCGATGCTGAAGGCGAAAAGATCAAAGAAGGCAGAGGCACAACGGAAATGGCCGTTATCGATACTGACGGCACAGTAAGAACAATAAAAACTGACCGTTCTCTTCTGACTCCCGACAAAATTCTTGAAGAATACACTCTTGTAATGAATAAACTCAAAAACGATGCTCCCGGTTTTTCATTCACAAGATATCAGAATCTGCCGACAGATTATCAGAATGTAGGTGCTGCAGCAACAATTGTTCTTCCGATAATCGAAAAATATGTAACATCAAAAACAGCATCCGAAACTCTTGCATATCCCGCAGGTAATTCAGACAAACTTCCGCTTCCCTATTCATCTTACGGTTGTCTTCTCACAGACACTGCAAAAATCAGAAATGCGTATTGCGAAGTGCTTGAAAAAGATGTATACAAAATCGTCATCACCCTTACAGATGAGCTCAATCCGCAGATAAATCCCGCAGGAGCAACAACATCAACAAGCGCAATAACAGCGATGTTTGATCCCTATGATGCGGCTACACAGATAACTGCAATTTCCGAGCTTGCATTCAACAAAATCGATTTCAATTACACAGGCTGCACTGCAACTCTTATTTATGATTGTGACACAGATAAAGTTCAGTCAATCAACATGACAATGAATATCGATATCACTGCAAACACATTAATCGGTAAACTTCAGGCACGTATTGTTGATATCTGTGAATACACAGACATAACATATTAAAAACACACAAAAAAATGAGGCAATCACTTATGTGACTGCCTCTTATTTTTTATAGTTTAAAAGTTCTTGAAAATGAACAGATACGGATGATCAGCGCTATAGGTAAAACTCATGTCATAAACATTGAGTTCAGCAAAAATATCATACATTCCGTTTTTGTTTATAAGATCCTTTTTTGCCTGTTCATAGATTTCATCTGTGGCGAATCTTATTTCAACCAATTCATGATTATCAATTGCACTTGAAACAATCTGTTTGATCTTATCACGTGAATAAGACTCAACATAATTTCCGTTTCTTATGTAGTAATTACATTCGGTTGCAGTGCAGTATTCATAATCAATCTCATCTGAAATATCATGATCACGCGAAATGTCCTGTGATGTCAGACAGAAATAATCGTGTCTGACGCCACCGTTTGTCTCTATGACTTCTGAATATGTGGGATCATCCCATGTGACATCAGTCTGATAATACTTACCGTCAAGCTTCACCATTGTCCATGCGTGAGAACTTGCATTAGCATATCCTGTAACATATACAGCTTCAATTCCGAGTTTTTTAAGAATGTACTGATATGCCTGAGCATAACCCTGACAGACTGTAGATCCGTCAACAAGAGCACCGTACATTGAGCAACCCAATGATACTTCGGGAGGCTCAGTCTGACTTCGCTTGTCTGCATAATCATGATTGTATTCAACATTATTGACAAGATAATCATGAACAAACAATGCCTTTTCATAATCACTCTCATATGCCATAGCCTGATTCACGATATCCATGGCAGCATTTTCAGCCTGCCACTGATATGACTTTATGTCTGAATCATCGCAATAGACAGTGAATGTGAATGACGTAAATTCACCGTTCATAGTTTCGTATGAACAACCGCCACGAAGCCAGCAGAATTCGGGATGATCATAAACTACACTTTTATAGGTTTTAATCACGTCTTCCTTTGAAAGCCCCATAAAACCTGATGTAATTGTATACTCACCTCTTGAAAGATGCTCGTAGAAGTTATCATACAGATCTTTCTGTGCATCTGTAAGTCTGTTACGGGCATAATCAACAGAGTCATCTGACTGATCATCATAAAAATCATCCGACAAACCGGAAACCCATTCTCCGGTTGAAGCCTCTTCGGCAAAGGCAGGAACATTCTTTGCATCTTTCAGAACAAGAAAAACTATAGCGGCAACAAAAAGAAGCACGAAAAATGATTTTATTAACTTTTTAAAATCAACACCGCGTTCGACCAAAAGGTCGTCACACACTTCTTTGTATCGCACATCAATCACCTCGCCGATAAGAGTTTTTCAATCATAACGGTGTATTGCCGTTCATAAACGGAGTTTCTTTTGTAATATAACTTCCTGTAGAGAACGGATAACGCTGAAGATATCTTACAAATCCTCTGCCATATTCATCATCTCTGTACAGAGTGAGTATTTTTTCACGTGTAGCAAATGCTACTTCGTTAATAAGCATTCCGTACTGTATTTCAACCCACTTTGCCATGCCCTCATAAACTTCAAGTCGGGCATCTGCTCCGTATTGCTGAATAATTTCCTTATTATCCCAATTGAGATACTGCCAGATGTGTGTAAGTTCGTGAGCAATTGTGAACATTGCAGACATTCTGGGAGACCCGTTTTCAATAAGGAGCTGGTAGCCTGTTTTATCCTTGATTGCAACGCCGATTGTTCGTGCATCAAATCCGGGAGTAGCAACAAACTTGTCGCCCAGGCGCTTTGCCAGTTTTTTGGTTGTTGTCATTCTTACACGGATAGAAACATTGAATTTGATGCCGAAAAAGCTTTCCATATTTCTCTTGACTTCGTTGAAAACACGGATAAAGTCTTTTTCTGTCTTGAGTGCAGTTCTTCCGCACTGCATACAACGTTCTCTTCCGTCAGCGAGAATTTCAAACTCAGTACCCACAAGTTCAGTACTGCAGAAATCACAGAAATGTGCGCCTGCCTTTGTGGGGTCATAAGTTTTCTCAATCATGCTGACAATATCTTTACCCTCACGGGCTTTTTTGAGAGAGTTGTCACCAAATCCCATAGAAAGCAGATAGCTGAGAGTTTTGGATGTGTTCAATACGGTGCTGTCTTCAGGCATACCGTAAAGCAGATAATATCTTTCATGATAAAGTGCTCTGCTGAACACTCCCGGTCTGCGCGCTATCTCATCTTCACCTGAAATAATATCTTCAGGCTGATCTGATCCGGGAGCTTCAACTTCCTGTACAGGAGCTTCCTCCTCTGCGGGAGTCTCTTCCTGTACAACAATTTCAGTTTCAGCGGGATTTTCCGTAACTTCTTCGTCTGTATACTCTTCAGGCTCAATCTCAATAATTTCAGGCTCTTTTGCAGTTTCAGTTTCCTCTCCTTCTTCGGGAGCATCATAAACTGTGATTTCCTGAGTTTCCTGTGTTACAGGCACAAGCTCATCGCCTGAATTTTCAATAACAGCTATTGCATCTTCCGCTTCAACAGCAAGGTCAGCAACAGGAATAATTGCTATTGCATCTGTTTCCGCAGATTCTTCAGCAACTTCTTCAGCTGCTTCTGTTGTTTCAACAACTTCTTCTGCAGCAATTTCAGTCTCAACGGAATCATTATCCTGAGAAACGTCAACTGTTTCCGCATCATTATCTTCTGATAAGGGAGAAAATCCATTGTCATTCAATTTATCATAATCCATGGAATCATCCTCCTATACTATCTGTGTCATCTGAATCTTCAGTTGTTTCAACAACTACATCATCAGCAGGCACTTCTTCATACTGTGCTTCTTCAGAAACAACTTCTGTTTCTTCAATAACTGTGTCAGCTTCATCTGTTACGATAAAATCTGTTTCTTCATCAGCTACTACTTCGTCAGACTGTGCATCAGTTTCTTCCGGTGCGAAATAATCAAATTCTGCTTCAGAATCTGTTTCATCAGACTGCGCATCTTCTTCGGGAACAAAGTCTGTTTCCTCAGCAACTGCATCAGTTTCTTCCGGTGTGAAATAATCAAAGCCTGCTTCAGCATCTGCATCGTCAGACTGTGCGTCTTCTTCGGGAACAAAGTCTGTTTCCTCAGCAACTGCATCAGTTTCTTCCGGTGTGAAATAATCAAAGCCTGTTTCAGAATCTATTTCGTCATACTGTGAATCTTCTTCAGTAAGAACTTCTGATCCTTCTTTATCTGTATCCGCTGAGTCAGCATCTGTCGTTACAATGTAATCGGATTCATTTCCGGGCACTTCACCATTTTCAGGCTGCGCTTCTGCTGTGCCGGGATTTCCGTCTGCACCGCTGTTATCTGTACCTTCTGCGGGTTCTTCACCCTTCTTACCCTTTTTGCCTTTTTTCTTCTTGCCTTTGCCGAACAGTTTTTTGAACCATTCCTTGATACGGGAGAAGATACATTTCTTTTTCTTCTTTTTCTTTCCGTCTTCTTCGTCGTCTTCAGTTTTGATAATCGCAATCGTAACTTCAGGTTCCGGAGGCGGATATTTGCTGACATTGACAGCATCTTCGTTCCACTCAAGATAATCTGTGATAATCTCAAAAATACGCTTGAGATTACGTTCAACAGTTACGAGCAGACCGATATCAAGCTGGCTGTCTTCAATAATATAAATACTGTTGCGGTTTATCTGACCGTCAATGCTGTATGTAAGAGGTCTGAGTTTTTCTGTTTCAGCCTCAGGTTCTGCAGCAGTAACAGCACATATATAAGCCTGATTTTCTGCAAAAAGAGTTTTGAACACTTCGTTCATAAGAACAGTAATTGTATAAACGATATCAGGATCTGCATCGGGAAGATCGATTCTGATAAGCTGCTTGTTCATATAATTTCTGTCGGGAACGCCGTTGATGCTTACTGTCTTTGCAGAACCGAAGTCCTTATAAGACTTCATGCGCAGGTATGCAGGGGTTTCAACAGCAATATCAGCAAACTCGTTAACGATTTTTATACCTGATATATCTTTCTGCGCACCCATTTTTTCAGACTGCACACTATTGCAGAGTGTGTATTTTCTGATCTGTCTGTAAGCAGGTCTGCCGAAAATATGATCAGCTGCTCTGCGCACAAGAACATGATTGTCACCGGTAAGATAAAGCATTTCATAATACTTACCGTCAAATACAAAGAACTGACCGGGAAGGTATTTCTGGAAAACCTGTCCCATAAGCTCTGCACCGAGATAATGTGTATTTCCTCTTTCGTCTTCGGAAATATATCCGGCATTGAAAAGTTCTGCACTCTTGTAGTTTATAAATATCTTATCATCGATGTGATAGATTTTTTCCATCTGACCGCTCGTCATATTATAACGTTCGGTGAACTTGATAAGATTATTATCTACAGTGTATTCTTCTCCGCCGAGAAGAGTGAAACTGATCTTTTCGTTGTATGCCTCATCAACATCTATATCAAGAGTTGCAGATGAATAGCATTTTACAATTTCATACCAGAGCTGTTTTTTTATGTCACCGAATCCGTAACCGATAAGTGAAAGCTCCTTGCGAAGATCTTCTTCACTCATAAAACCTGTTGAAAGCATGAGAATTATTCTCAGTGCAACGTTTCTTGAGGTTCTTGCGTAATCGGAAACAAAATACGGAATAGCTTTGGGGTCAGCTTCAAAAATTGAGCCGTTATCTGCCATATAGTCTTTGAGCAGATATTCAGATGAAACAACATTTACAAAGCCCTGCTCTGTTGCGCGGGTTGAGAAATGTCTTATAATTTCAAACATGTTGAAAGATTCATCTTCAACGGTCATATAACAGTTTTTGTCTGTTTTCGCACTCCAGAAGTTTGCAGTTGTTCTGAAGAAATCATCCAACATATCCTGTTTTGTGGGAAGACCTGCATATTTGAGCAGTTCGTAGTAATACTGTCTGTCAATCCAGAACTGATCAGTAACGGGATATGCTTCACCACCATACCATGCAGTTGATGAAATCTGATTTTTGAGTGCAATAAATGAAAGCTCTGTACCAACACCGAGATATCTTGAAATGTTGGGAAGAAGTCTGTGATGCAGATAATCATTGTCAGCATCCCAGCACATATAGGAATTGACACCTTCGTGCTTATTTGTAGCAGAAACTTCTGTAAGGCTTGTCATAAGAACATGAGAAAGAGAGTCGATCAATCCGTCACAGTTCTTATCAATTGAACAGAACACAAGGTTCTTATGCGGTGCACGACATCTTTTAACTATAGAGTTCAGACCGATCTGAGCAGTACTCAGAAGTTTTGAAGGCTCTATAACAACAATAAATTCAACATCTTTGAAGAATTTTTTGTTTGCCTCATGAAGTTTGATGTCATGAACAGCCGAACGGGTGATGATACCGATATCAAGATCCTGTTCTTCACCGTTCAGAACACCTGAACGCCAGAGATAAGGCAATCTTGCTACAGATGTGATACCTTCTTCGAGCCATGTTTTTATATCTTCTTCAATCGCATGTCTGCCAAGGATGACAAGCACCTTTTTGTGATTCATAAGAGCTCTGTTGAGCGGATAGAATGCATAAGGAACAAGGTCATTGTAGAACGGATTGTTGAAAACAATACTTTTTCCGTCAAGAAGATCCTTTGATGCGTAAATATAGTTCTGATCAAGCTCAAAACCTGTTGAAGACAACGCCTGAAGATATTTGCCGAAAGCTTCAATCTTCGGATCTTCGTCCATCATCATATTTTCAATAACTTCGTTGTTTGTTCTGATAGCAATAAGACCGTTATTGACAGTTGTATCGTCGGTTGAAAGCTTGTCTCCGAAAATACCTCTGAGAACTTTTCTCATAAGAGAATAGTTCACGATATGATCTGCATTTTCGTCTTCACCGAGAATATTGTTGAAATATTCAACTTTTGTGTATCCCTGGATATAGAAAAGGATTTCGCCGAGGATTATAATTCCGAATACCGGATAGAACGGTTTTGCAATAAGATTGTCAAGCATGACCTTACGGCATGCAAGAAATGCTATTGTTGAAACCACAATCGCTGTATAGAAGAAAACCATGCAGAATTTTCTTGCATATCCTAAAGAATCTTTTATGTACCAGACACTCTTTTCAGGATCATATGTATAAAACATTGATGCAACTTTTTTGTGAAGCATTGAAAGGAGGCTACCCTGAGAATCATCAGATTCACCGCCTGACGGGTCTTTACGGAAAAGGCGCTCACAGATTTTGATACATACACCCTTATACATAAGGTATACACCGAGTATTGCCACATTGGCAAGAATAAAGATACCGAAAGTCCAGTTAATCTTGCCGAGCAATTCTTTTACAATGTTGCCAAGCTGGGGGTTAATCTTTGCAAACAACTGAGGAATATATCTGATAAGCTTCAGAAGTGCATCGCAGATTTTATTTGCAAATATCATTGTAACTACAGCATAAATCGCACCCAGTACAGGCATGGGAAACTGTCTGTCTCTGACTCGTTTGTCAAGATTGACTTTTATGTCTGCAAAACAAAGAGCAAGGAAAGGGAGAGCGGGAAGAACATAATGCATCAGAAATGAAAAAATGTTAGTCATAAAGCTCCTCCCTTGTGATTGTAATTTCTTTTATAAAATCGATGGGAACAACAATTTTATTGCCATTCTGGATGAAAACAATTCTACGGTCTGCGATTTCACTGTACGGGAAATCATAATTGTAACTTTCCGGTTTTGTGAAATCAAATACATAAGGATTGTATGAATTCCCCATATCAACAAACTCATATTCTCTGAAAATCAGACGGTTATGGTTACGGACTTCATCAATATCCATAAGGTGTTTGTGAAGAATACGTTCTTCAATTGTTTCAGCCTTTTCGTTTTCATGCAATCTTTTGAAAATTGATGTTCTTTTCATATAACCTTTGAAATGAGTAAGATACTGACCGAAAGTATCCATTGCATTTCTAAGTTCACCGATCATGTGACTCATGGCGATATTATAGTTTTTCACACTCTTTTTCAGCAGATATCTGAACACAAGCAGTGCAACAAAACCTGCAGCAGCAACCAATCCGACAGAAACAGCTGTAACTATCAGAGAAAACAACATTGATTTTGCTGTATTAAGATTACTGAAAAACATGGGAAGGAAACCGATAAAATAAGTTCCGACTGCAATTCCCATAATGATGGCAATTGTTTTTGCACGCATTCTCAAAGAAATATGCTTTGCAACACGATCGCCTTCGTCATCGATACGTTTTTTATATCTTTCGGTATTATAGATATCTTCAGTAACGATTGAAACCATATCCTGTTCGTCGTTATTGATTTTTTCTGCAATATCTTCCAACTGGAAATCGGTCATATAAAAAACATCTTCGCTGTCGATAGTGAGCTGAGATCTTGTAGCATCAACAGCTCTCTTTACAGATCTTCTGGGTTCTTTAAGGAACTTGACAAAAGATTTTTTTGATGTCTTGAAACGCTCTGCCCAGGCTACAGCCTCAATTCCGGGTTTATCTGTTGCCAACTGTGCAAATTCAGAATCAGTATAGATAGGTTTAGTATCAACTTCTTCAAACTGAGTGACATTTACAGGGAATTCACCAAGATAGTAATTATCCATTTCCGCATCGGTTGCAGGATTGTGGACATTATTACCGAGTTCCCTGATCTGCTGACGGATATAAACCTGAGTGGCAGAAAGTTTTGAATCGTAAATACTGAGAGCTCTTGATAATGCAGAACGGTCAGTAACACAATTTACTTTATATATTCTGTATGCCTTGATAGCATCCACAGGATATTCATTGGACGCAAAAACAAGAAGAAAGCTGAGGAAATTGATATATTCATCAATTTTTCTTTCCCCGTTACAATAGTTAATGTCAAAAAGCAGATATCTGAGCTTTGCGGGATACATATTCGGTTCAACGAATTCTGTATATTCAAATTCATCGTGATGTTTCCACGCATCTGCAGCTTCTTCACGACGGGAATCGTAATGACGCTCAGAAATACAGACAACCTGCTTGGGAAGATTGAACAGAACGGAATCTGCTTTCCATAATGTTGAAAGCACCTGATATTTTGTTTTTTCACAAATATCTGATTCCACATTATACGGATCGATATTCTTCATTTTCAGAATATCGAAGTAATCTTCAGGCATTTCCCTTGCGAGTTCAATCAACTCGGGATCGATCTCAACAGTATCCTCTTTTATCGGAGGCTCGCACAACCAGCATGCTGATTTAAGCAACGGATTGTATACAGCAGAACTGTATGACTCAAGCCTTTTATTTCTGTATTCTTCAAGCTCTGCAGCATTTTCGGGAAGCGCACGCAGATTATGAAAACCGGTATAATCAAAAGGATTACGTTTTGAAATATTGCCATATCCGTATGATTCTGCATTCAGCACAATCACAGCTCGCCATTCGGGAACGTTTCTTACAAGTTCAGGCAACCCGATGAACATCTCATCCGGAGTTACACCAAACGGATTCCAGGTACAGAAAGCGAAATTTCCCTTTGCAAGAGGTGACAAAAACAAACTATATCTTTCTTCACAGTCCTTTTTAATTTTTTCATCACATATTATAACTGTGAACATTTTATATTTTTCACCGCCTCATCCGCCCTGCTGAGCAGGGCGGTATTATGAGTAAAATTTAGCCGAATTATCTGAGCTCTTTGATCATATCAACAAATTTTTCAGATACATCAAGATCTTCGATAGTGTTGATTGCTTTCTTTCTGATTACATTCATGACATCGTTTGAAGAAATCTCAACACCTCTGCCAAGCTGATCAGGATATCTGTTATAGTTATCAACAAGAAGGTTGAAGTGCTTAGCAATAACCTGTGCAAGATAAGGATTGATGTCAGACTTATCCATAAATGCGTTGAGTTCTTTTTCAACAGCAAAAATGATTGCGTCTACCATACATTCGATTTCTGCAGCATCCTTCTTGTGAGGAGGAAGTGAGTTGTAGTAGATCATGGGGATTTCAAAGATTGATGTCTTGCTGTAATCCTGACCTTCAAACTCTTTGAGTTCTTCTTTGTAATGATCAACAATAAGGTCTCTTGAGAATGTCTCGATTCCATGATAGAACTTTGTATTGAGATAATCACGGCTTGCAGCTGTATCAGCAGCTCTCATGTCACTCTCATACTTATGAAGAGCCTTGACTGCAGCTCTGTCAAAGTAAAGAGCATCAAGAACTTCGTAAGGAAGATCACACTCTGTGCCGTTTGAAACAGTAAGTGACTTATAACCGTCTCTGCCTGTGCTGTATCTGAATACTTTTCTTTCGAGATCAAGCTTTGAAGGAACATATCTTTCAATGTTCTTGAATATGATACCGTAGAAATATGCCTGATGAATATTCATCATAAGTGCATGCTGATAATCAAGATCAAGTTCAGGCATTACTGAAATTGAATTCCAACGCTTGTCAACATGAGGAGTGATAACTGCATTCTTCTTGCAATCGGGGCCGATATCCTCCATGTATGCCTGGTATGCACGGAAGTATTCACCTCTGCGCTGCTGATTTGCTTCAAGATCAAGCGGCTTTGATGCACCGTTTTCAATTGCATCAGGATCACAGAATTTTGAAAGCTGTGTGGGCATTACATTGTAAAGAGATCTGAAGAATCTGAGTTCATATCTTGAAACTGTGTCTGATTTTTCAGCTCTTGAAAGGAAGTCATTTACTCTGAGGCCTTCGCCGTCTTCAAGAGTAACGCTGCATGTGATAGCACTGACTTCACGTCTTTCATCAAAGTTGCCGTTGATAATGCTGGGAGCAGCAAGATTCTGAGCTTTTTCAATAGCTTTCTTTATGTAGTTGTTGCGCATACGTTCAAGGCTGTCGTCACCGTCGCCCTTTGATTCATATGCAGCAGCATCCAGTGCACTGTTAACGCTGTATTCAAGGCTGAGAGCTCTGAGAATATCCTTGTCAATAACACTTGCACATGTTGCTTCAACTGTTTTACGGAAATATTCTACAATGATTTCATTGAAAATATCGATATTCTTAACTGCAGCAAATGCATCAGATGAAGTTTTCTGTGCGTTGAACATTGATGTTCTTACTGCGTTAAAAATATTTGCGTTAAGTTCAGGGCTCATTGCGCCTGATGCTGAACAGGGGCACTTTTCACTGATCATTTCAAGCTGTGACTGCTTACCGCAGACATTGATAACGATATCACCGTTTCTGAATTTAAGCTTACCGACGATAGATTCCTTAGCAATGATAACATTCTTTACTTCTCTGTTGAAGCTTGCATAGAACTTTTCAAATTCGTCGATAAATTTTGCAATAATGGGAGCTGCTACAGTGCAGATCTGATATTTTGCAATATTTTCATACTGTTCAATAGCCTTGTTTGCAAGGTTCTTAAGTTTCTTGTTACATTCATCAACTTTGCTTGCGTTAAGCTTTGCATGGTTATCAATGCTTGTACACATGCCGAGAAGGTTCTGTTCTTTACCGTCACCGAGAACCTGGAATTCATCTGTAATATAGTTGCCTTCCTTATCCTTGCCGCCGTTAATGATCTTATCGATAGATTTTTCGTAGCTGGTCTTGTCGTATGTAAGGCCTGATGCTATTTCATCAAGAAGCTGCTGAAGAACATAAAGAAGATATCTTACTGAGTTGGGATGAAGAGCTTCGTTTCTTGCAGTGAAGAGTCTTTCGAAACAATAAGCCTCAAGACCGCTCTTCTGAACTGCAGTACGGCTTGAGAATACACCCTTTGCGAAATCCTTGACTGCATCTTCAATTCTGGGATTGATAGCAAGTCCGTGGAGTTCCATACAGCATCCGTATCTTGCAACAAGAGAACCTGCCTGCGCAGATGCTTTTGCAACACCCGGTGTGTCAGCTTCTATAAATGTTTCGATTCTGTTTGCAACTGCTTCTCTTACAACAGTGTTGATATACTGCATAACAACAGTACGCATCATGCTCTTGAAATCTCTGCCGCCGTCGTTAAGAACAGTTTCATCAACTTCTGCAATTTTTCTTGCAAGGTTCTTATCTCTGATCATTACAGAGAAATCTGACGGGTCATTTTCAACTTCACGCATATATGTTTTTGCACGTGTGGGTTCATCGTCTCTGCTTGCAAATGCGTCAGTATCGTATTTTTTCTTTTCTTCTTCAAACTTCTTGTCGTACTTGATCCATGAATCAGCTACAGTTTCTTCGATATCATCAACCTTGCTTACACCGCTCTTGCTGCCGAGAAGAGACTGAAGAAGCCAGTCGTATGAAACGTAATTTCTGATATCTTCATAAGGATATCTGAGGATAGCTGCACCAACACCACCGAAACGGCATCTGCCGAGCTTATCGGGATGAATGAATTCTTTAACGATATTATCTTCCTTACTGGAAGCCCCCTTCTTCATGGGGCCGATGTTCTGTTCATAAAGGCTCTGTGCTGCACTTTCAATATACTGACCGAGAGTCTGCATGCTGCCCTGGTTTGAGTCTGCACGGTCCATAAGGAAACAGAAGTCAAAGGGAAGACAATCAAGTCTGTCGTTACCTGCTGCTGTGGTGGGAACTGAAATGTGGAGGTTCTTATATCTTCTCAGATCAGGAACTGAATCAAAGAATCCGCTGCCCTTCATCATGAATGCGTTGATTTCCTTGATTGTTGCATAACCGTTTCTTCTGAGACTTTCTCTTTCGCTTTCTGTGTCAATAACAGTATCCATAACACCGGGAAGGAGAAGAAGACCACGGATGATTGCTGCTGATTCGGGATAATTCTTTCTGATGTACTGTCTGATAAGCATTGCAGTGATCATTGCAATACCTGAACCTGTACCGCCGGCTGCTGTTGAAGCAATAACTACCTTGATAGCCTGCTTTTTGTTTGCACCGTCTTTAAGATAAAGCTCATCGATGCATCTGTAAAGAGTCATGATGTTGCCCTGCTTTACTGTAGCATTGACTGCAAGTCTTGAAATAGCTCTGATCTGACCTGCACCTTCGGAAACAGTCTTATCATCAAGAATTCTGTTTTCGGGGAACCAATGATGTTTTGCATGATGATCGTTTGAAAGATAGTCTTTGATTGATCTGGGAGACGAAGTCTGGATCATTTCGATAACAGCTCCGTTTTCAAGCTTTGTAAGATCGTTTACGTCAGTATCAAGAACACAATATCTTACACTGTCATTACGATCGTGAAGAGCTCTTGTTGCAATACCTTTAATAATTTTTGAACCAATACCGCCCATACCTACAAACAAGGTTGCGCTGACGTCATTGGGTCTAAGGTTTTCTTTACTCATTTTTGTTTCCTCCGTTTATTTGCATTTTAATTATTGCTGAATTTTATTGTTCCTGAGCTTGAGCCTCTGTCAGTTCTCCAGGAAAAATCATTATCATCACCTGAAATGGTTTCCATCTGTTCAAGTGTTTTTACATGATCAGGCCATACGCCGTTGGAACTCTTGCTGTATGAGGTTCCCATAAAACTGAAGTTCTTTATTGATGCACTGGGATTTATTCCGATAACACCAATGCTGTATCTCTTCTGAAGATAATGCAGAACAGTACAGGTTGCTTTAAGATCAAGTCTGAGATTATCCATTGAACCGGGAGCACCGATTGTAACAGTACCCTTTGCAACTTTTGTGTTGTATGTTCTTCCGTTGATCACAACCCAGATCTTTGACGGATATACTTTACGTGTAAGAATAAAAATTATAAGAAGAATAGCAGCAAGGCTAATTCCTGAAATTGTAAGAATTTTTGACAGGAGGGATACACGGTTGATTGAGAAGCTTGTTCTTGCTGAATCATCAATCTTTTCTCCGCCACCGACGTCATATGTGGGTGTTACGGTGATTGTACCTGAGCCGTATGTCTTTTTTGTTGCTTTTTTATCGCCGAGTTTGAATCTGATTTTGAATGTTGATGTTTCATCATCACGGATAATATCAAAATCAATATCATTATCTTTGATCTTTACGTTTTCTTTGACAAGGTCAATTTTTCTGAATTCATCCTTTGAAACAGGCTTGCCGTCAACAGTAAAGCTTACAACAAAGCTGTCCCATGATTTTTCGTCTGATATACAGAAATAATCGTTTTCAATATCAATACTTGTCTTAAAGGGATTCTTTTTTATTTTAAGAGGTCCGAAGTTCGATTTTCCGTTATTTGTGATTGTATAATCGTCAAGGTAAGTACCGACAACTTCAATATATGAACAATCTGATTCGGCAAGAGTTATTGCTTTTCCGTTTTCAATATTCTCACCGATCTGCTTACCTTCTTTATCAAGAAGTTTTGCATAAAGTTTGTTTGCATTTTTACCTTTAAGAAGTTCATGCTCTGTAACATCTTCGCCTGTAACAGAGTCCACAAATTTCATGTCAATAACATAGTCACCTGAGGGGATTTCGTTCTTTTCGTTGGGAACGACTTCTTCACCTGTGACAGGATCTTTGAGAATATACTGCACGTCAATTGCAGGTTCATAGAAAACTACAATTTCACCTGCTGCATCAATCTCATATTCTCCCTTTGCGATTACACCGCCGGGAATTGAATATGTAGCAACATAACCGTTAAGGTTTGTAGCTTCCTTACCGCCGTCTGCAGAACTCTTTTTACTATACTGAATATGTTCAGATGAAACAGGGTTTATGTTTGTTCCGCCGGGAAGTCTGATAACACCTGCTTTTGCATTACCGCCCTGAGCAAAAACAATAAGCTTTGACATTGAGATGGGAAGTTCAATCTCGTCATCATCAATATAATCATCATCAAGTTCAATTCTCTGGAAAATTCGGTTACAAACATTATTTACTGCAGTAATGATGCCATTTGTGTCACCTTCTGCTACGCCTTCTCTGTAAGCAACATTAGCTTCAAGAACGTTCTTGTCACCTAATCTAAGGAAGAGAACTTCAATACCTCTGTTCTGAATCTTTTCAAGATCAGCACGGACCTGTTCTTTCGGAAGAGTTTCTGAAGTCTGAGGAATGTCAGGCTGGAAGTTACCGTCTGTGATAACAACAAGGTATTTCAGTGAATCTGCACCTGTAAATCCGTCAGCAGCTTTTGTAACGGGAGTAAACGGTGTTTCACCATTTTTCTCTGAAGAAAACATATTATGTATTTTTTCAATACCTGCAGTTTTGTCCTTACCGTTAATAACAATAGGCTCTGTACTGGGATTATCTCTTCCTGTTGTTTTAATGTCGTTCATAGGATAAACGCGCAGAATATCGTTGTTATTAAGTGTTGCCACAAATGCTTCCATAGCATACTTTGCGTAACACCAACGGTCTATCTCCTCCTTTGAACGGGATTCAATATACATACTTCCTGAGTTATCAAATACTACGTTGATCTCACGTTTTTTGCTGTCATTAGCATTGATAACACTGTTTGTCGGAGCTTTTTCAGCTTCTTCATCAGCAAAAACTGCTACAGAAAAAATCGAAAAAGCCATCATCATTGCCATGATGATGCAGATTATTCGGGTAAAACAAACACTTGACCCGTTTTTCTTTTTTTTCATGAACCATAAACCTCTTTTCACACATTTTGATGATAAAAAATGAAAAAATCATAACCATTTTTTTATAATTTACACAAATCTGACCAAAAAATTATATAAAAATACATTATGATGATAAATTATACATTAATTTACTACGCAAGTCAACAAAATAATGCTTTTTTCGTATAAAAATTCTCTCTTTTTTATGTTAATAACATATCATATTTTTTTATCATTGTGTAAAATTTTTTTTCAGACTTCCGTGACTCAGAAAGGATTAAAAAAACTCCCCGACACGGCATTTTTTACCGTTACGGGAAGTTTTTTTATACTGTTTTATTATACTGTTTCAGCTTCGGAAATTTCGCCGTTACTGTCTGTAAAAATAACATCCGTTGAGTCTTTTCTGAAAACATAACCGACGCCTTTGAAATAATTTTTATCAGGTTTTGAGCCGACAACAACAGTGCAGGGCTGACCGTGTGCATCAATCTTTCCGCCTACGGGATGAACACCCGTTTTGTGCAGATGACCGCATATCATCAGGTCAGGTCTGATTTTTTCTTTTATCACTTTTGCCCAATGAGCAAACATCTCTTCTTCAATATTGAAAGGCTCATTATATTTCATTGTAAAAGGATTATGCACAACAACAATTTTTTTTATAATTGTGTCATCCTTGTGACACTCGCAGTCTGCAACTCTTTCAATAAACTGAGTTTCTCTTTCACGGAAGTAGTGACAACAGATTGTTCCGCCGTATTCGGGGTGTGAATCAGGTTTGTCCTCACCGCAGTCAAGGGCAAGACCCCAGATGTTACCAACTCTGAAAGTAAAGAATGTATTGCCGTCAACAGTCGGAATGTAATCACCGAAAATCTCGGCATATTTGCCTCTGATATCGTGATTTCCTCTTACAAAAACTGCAGGGATATTTCCGCCCGTTACTTTGCCCACGATTTCATAAATACTGTTGAAATATTTCTTTTTTCCGCAGTCATTGGGCACATCACCGTTAAGGATAAGGAAATCGATTTTACCGAAAGCTTCTGCCGCTTTGACAGGCTCATCAACTCTGTTGTGAGTGTCTGCGATATGATAACATCTGACTTCATCACCTGTAACGGGCGTGAATGTGTATTCATATTCCTTCACGGGTTTCATTTTATTGAAATATGCCTTGCGTCTGCCTCTTATTTCCTGATTGCAGACGGTATATTTCTTAGCATCGTCAAGCACTTTCATCGGCACACTTATTCTGTGAACTCTTGAAAGTGAACGCAGTACACCGTTGGATTCATCGTAATAACATTTGTCGCCGATTTTTATCCACATTACGGATTCATTTTTAACGGGTACAAAAATCTGATATTCATTCCCTGCCGCAAAAACACAAGGGTTGGTCAGTAACATAAAATCACCTTAAAGCATTGAATTGATTTCTCTTCTCTTTTCAATAAGCCACTTTTCACAATGAGGATAATTTTTGATATCAAGAGGCTTATCAAGACCTTTTTCGAGAAGTTCAAGTGTCTCTTTTCTGCCGATTTTCTTTTCAAGAAGTCTTAATGCTTCATAGTCCTGAATCGCATCATAGAAAACCTTGAAACGCAGTGAAGCATATGCAGTGCCGTCAGCGGCGGGATAAAGCACAAATGAGTCACCTGCGGGGAATTTTCCGCCTGCATCTGTCACTTCAAAGGGATTTATATGCTCTTTTGAATACTGAGTATTGTAGAAGTTGAGACCCCAGTTAAGGAAACCTTTCACATCATACTTATACATAATGAAACCGAGAATTCTGTTTCTGAGTGAAGGCATACCGATGAAACGGTTAGGCATATTTTCTTTGTGAGGATAACAGCAGTAGTATGTCCAGAGCTCAGGCACTTTTCCTGCAAAATCTTCAATATCATTGATGCAGGGAACGGGATTTTTAACAAGTCCGTTTTTGAAGAATCTGAAAGATGACAACGCATCAATGCTCTTGAATTCGCCGAAAAGTTCATTCATAATCTGAGCTGATTTCTTATATTTGAAATAGTTTTCAGTGGAAGGCTCATCTGATGTGTGGAACATTACCTTGTCACGGATACCCTGTTCATCAATGAATGCGATAAGAGCCTTTGCAAACTGACGGAGAAATTCTGAATATCTCTTGCCGTGGGCATTTGTTTCCCAGCCGAAAATTCTCTTGTAACCGTCTGATGTTTCAGCCATGATTTTAGGAGCATGGATTGCACCCCACTGAGTGAAAAGATGTGAAAATTCAATATATTTCATTCCGCATGAGAATGCAAGATCGATCCATCTTTTGAGTTTATCAAAACCGAAAGTGTACTGATAATTATGTCTTTTTACATCAACAAGCTGAACTGTTGTTCTTTCACCGCCTACTGCAGTGTCAAGAGGAGGTGTGAACAAGGGAGTGAGAATGAAATTGATACCGTGAGCATTTGCGGCTTTCATGAAATTCTCAATGTACATCCAGTGTTCTTCGCTCCATACGGGAACATTGTAGAAATCTGCAAGGCAGTCTGAATGGAACCAGTTTGTGCATGTAAGAGTCTGCTCATCAAGTGAAGTCTGTGCAACTTCTGTCTTGACGGTAACAGTCTTCTCTTCTGTTGCTGTTCTGAGAACAACAGAAATTTCCTTGTCGTCTGCACCTGTATACTGACACCACACGGATGTCCACTCATTTGCTCTGAGTTCAATTTCACCGTCAAGCGGTGCAAGTGCATCGGGGTAATAACCGGCTGATGCGTTACGGATATAATAATCGTCATGATCTTCCTGAGCAATATAATTTGCGGGAACAAAAATGACTCTGAAAAATTCAAGATTCGCACAGTCTGAAGAAACAGAAAGCTTTGCATCTTTTTCATTCTTCACAATAATCTGAAAAGATGTTCTTTCATTTTTAAGACAGCTTACTGTATCTGTTTCATATTCACCGCAGATTTCATCGGGGAAAACTTTTGCAAGTGATGATACTACTCTGATATCCATTTTTTAATTCTCCTTCTTGAATCCTTTTTTCTTGTTAAGAATTATCATGGGAATGAGGATGAATGCTGCAACTACTGCTGCATATGCAAACATACTTGTAGAAGGAACAAGCTTTTCTGCACCGTATTCAATAATTGTGATGTTTGATGTACGACATGCAAGGTCGCCGAGAGCAGGTCCGATAATCATGGGGAGAAGAACAACGAAAATCATTCTGATACCCTGGAAAAGACCGACTTTGTCTTCGGGAATAAAGTCACGCATTGTTGCTGTGAGCTGAATATGAATAACAACATAACCGACAAGAGTGGGAGCAATACCGAGAAGTACAACAACAATATCGGTTGATGTTGAAAGAATAATCAGACCTATAATGAAAAGTGCAATTGTGCAAAGATATGTTACGAATCTGTTTTTATCTGCAGCTTTGAGCATTCCGATAACACCTGCAGCAAGTAATGCAACAGCGATAACGGCAACAATGATTGTCTTTACATCAAAAACTGCACCGGGAATAATAACTTCACCGAGGTAAACGAAAAGGTAGGGGAAGAAAACCTGAATTGCAATGTTGTAAATACCGAGAGCAGCAAGAACAAGATAAAGCTTTGAGTTTTCTTTGATAACAGAAGGTCTAAAACCGTAGAAAAGGTCTGCCCAGTAGTTTGAGTTTGTCTTTTCACCTTTGATTTCAGGCTCATCAAGTGAGAAGAGACCGATAACACCGCAAAGAGTAACAATAAGACCAAGACCCACAAAAAATACTGTGTATGAGATTGTTTCTGCCTGAGCAAGACTTCCCACACCCATAACTGCAAGCATGGAGAAAAGACCTACAAACATAAGCGCTGTTTCAACTTTAGGTCTGACAAGAGGATTTGTAACGTCATTGAGCCATGCATTGAAAGCTGAGTCGTTACTTGTTGAACCCATGAATGTCATTATCATATCCATGACTATAACAATCCATACAGTTGTAGCAAGGATTTGTACTTCGTCTGAAAGACCGAAAATACTTGCAACGCTCTCTTTTGAAATAAAACCGAAAGCAGCTGTGATAATACCCCAGATAATGTAACCGAAAGAAATGAAAACTTTACGCTTTTTCATTTTTTCACTGAGTGTACCCATAATGAATGTTGTGACAACTGCTGTGACAGCAGAAAGTGCAACCATTCGGCTGATAGCTGTTGTGGGAGCCATTACATTTGCCATTGCTTCTGATGAAGCACCGCCGTAAATTGAGCTGTAGAGGAAAGTGTTGAAATACATGTTTTCCAGATTCCACGCGACACCGCCCATGAAACTGAAAAGTGCAATATTGAACCATGTGCGCTTAGAAAGTTTTCCGTTACTCATAGGAATTCTCCTTTTAAATAATAATATATTTTATAATAACACATAACATGATTTGTTGTAAAGATATATTTTAAAAAGAAAAAAACGTTGTGCCGTAACAGACACAACGTTTTTTCAGTTTCAGCTTATTCTTCAAAATCGTCTCCGCCGAAGGATTCATAAATGATATCTCCGAAAAATTCAAACGGCTGATATGCCCAGAATGCCAGCATAACAAGGTTGTCAAATTTATTGAGAGCATAAAGACCTGACATACCGCATTCATTGAGTATTGCATTTGTTTCCTCTCTGAATGTTTCAAAATTGAATTTCGGATTTGCTGAATTGTTTTCAATGTTTCTGCAATAGTTGTAAAAACTCAGCAGAACAATATCTTTCTTTTCAACAGGAGCTTTATTGTCGATAATTTTTCTCATTCTGTCACTAAGAAGCGGTGACTGCATGATTCCTTCATAAAGAAGACAAGTCTTATCATTGATTTTGCAGAAATCAAAAACTTCTCCGCCTGAAGTTTTTCTTTCAACTCTGGGTATGCAATCAAAAAGAACTTTTGCAAGTGCTTCGGGACTTTTTGTATCTCTTATTCCCATCGCAACCATATCATCCTGAGAAAGCTCAAGGGCTTCTTCGTAAAGATGCATGAAATTCTCGTGGGCTGTCACGCTGTAACCGCACAGCTGTTTTCTGTTTTTCATAAGGAAATTGAAAAGCTGCTGTGTTGTTTTTACCTGCTCAGCCATATTTTTTGTTGCATATCCCGTATAAAGCTCTTTAGGTACATGGCTTGATTCAGCAGTGCCGTTTATTTCAGCCTCATTACACATTCTTTCATATTCTGCAATGAGTTTCAATGCTATAGTATAGTTGTTAAGCTCAGGATTCTTCTGACAGAAATGATAGATTATTTCGTTTGCATTACGGCTGTTATAGCTCTGCTCTGCAAGAGTATTTGTAAGGAATTCAGACATTTTTTCATTGTTCATATGCAGAGCAAAACCGATTCTGAACATTGTTTCTCTTTTACATGACTTTCTGAGCTTAAAAATACGTTTTATTTCTGATGTGGAATAAACAGGCTCAACGTTGCCTTTTTCATCAGAGTTGAACTTTTCGCAGATAAGTTTCCATATCTTTGTGTACTCATCAAGGTCATCTTTTGTAACGTCATAATCAGCAGCAGCATAATCAGAAACTGTTATGCGTATTGTTTCTCTGTTTTTGTTATCAATTTCAAAAGTATATGTACCATCTGCATTCTGTTTTGCAAATGTATTGCAGAGATATCGTCTGATTGCTTTACCCATGGACATTGTATTTTCATCATCACGACAATCGCTGATATATTCAATTATTTCACGACGGAGCTGACTTTCCGTTTCCTCGTCGATTTCATCAATATCCAGATTGTATTTTTCACGGACTCTTTCGTCAACTCTTGCATCAAGCATTTCAATCAGTTCACAGATTTTTTCATCAACCTGTTCTGCATTTTCAGTTTCTCTGCCTGCAGTATAAACATCAATCTCTCTGTAAAATTTTTCGTCTGCCATAATTATTTCCTCCGCAATCAGATCAATTTTTCAAATTCATTCAGAATTTCAGTAAAATCAGCAAAACAATTTTCTCTGTTGTGCTGAATTGTTCTGTTGATTATATTACAGACAACAGCAAAATCTTCGTCACTGATATCTGTACATTGAATCATTTCGCTTCTTTTTCTTTCCGAGTGTATACGTCTGTCAAAGGTTGTTGCTTCCCTGCCGAAGATAAAACGGAAAAACATCAGACCGAAATCAAGGATATTTTTCTGAACATTGTTTTCTTCACTGTCAGGTAACACAAATGCTCCCGCAGGAATAACCGTACCGTTTTTATCTCTGATAAATCCGCTGCAATTCACCAGAAAACCGGCATCTGAAATATCAGCGGCATTTCTGCATACAGACAATGCAATTTTTATTGCATCTTCAGAAATGTTTTCTTTTATCTGTATACTGTCCTTTATGAAAAAATATGAAGTATTGTTCTCGTCAAAAAGCAGCAATTCACTGTCCGTGGATTTTACCTTATCCGCAATCATCTCATAATATTCACGGAATTTAAGTCTGCCCTTGTTGAATGATTTTACGGAAAGCTTACCGATTTCAATTTTATTATCCGTTTTTCTTGATATATCATAATACATATCGGCTGAATCATCAGGAAAATATTCAATCATTGTTCCCGAAATAATTTTCCCCTTATACTTTCCTTCTGCTTTGTAAATAAGAGAATAATCAGTACTGTTCATGTATTGCAGCCTGCATGAAAATGTAAACTGCTCTGAGGATCTGATCATAATTTCGCCGTTAAGCGGTTTTCTTTCCATCTGTTAACTCCTTCACATTACAGTTTCACCATGATGGCAAAACTGTAATCATCATAACCGTCATATTTTTCGTTCATATAGTCATTACATTTATTACTGAGTAACTTATCCGTATCATACAGCATACTGTTATCATTTTCGCTCACAAAAACATCTGCTATACCGTCTGTAAAAATAACAAATTCAGAAATATCATCTGTCAGTCCTGTATAAACACGAAGATATCTGAAAACATTTTTCATACCCGTAAGATATGTCTGATTTTTTGTAAGACCGTTCATGGGTGCAGAAAACACGGTTTTTGCGGTTTTATCTGCATTTGCCGAGCCTATAACACCGTCACCGAGATGAACAGCAATATATCTGTTATCTTTGACTGCGACACACAACAGCGTTGATCCGAAATTTTCAAAATCTTCTCTGCCGTATGACTTTTCAATCTCATATTTTATAGCTTCGATTATAAAAAACTTTTCTTTTTCGGGATTCTGACTGCTGTATATTTTTTCAAAATTATCTGCGATGTATCTTGATGCGGTTTTTGCTGCTGTCATTGCACCGTCTGCGCTGTCAGATAATGAACCGGCACCGTCTGCAACAGCAATCGCTGTAATATCTGCAGTTTGATATGAAGTTGCGTAATCTTCACAACGTCTGCGCTGTGCATTATGCAATTGTCCCTGAAGAAAGGACTTGTTGATTTTCCACATTATTTATTGCCTCCGTTTTTTGTCTGACAGCCATTATTATACCGTAAATATAACAGCAAAATGTAAAATCTGTTTTTATTTTATCCGAAAAACAGCGAATTGGTGTAATTTTCCTCTATCATATCATTATATAAATTCTGAAACAATCCGTCTGCTTCTTCAATTTTATTCAGAGCTGCAATTTCATTTCCGCCAAGATGCAAAGCAATTGCAGTACCGAAAAGATATATCATCATTTCAGAAATACTGTTTGTGCTTGCACTGAAAATATTTTCAGCAGATTCAAAGCATTTCAAAGCTTCTTCAGTATCGTTATCCAGCAAAGCTATAAAACCGCGTCTGTTGTTGATGATACCTTCTTTTACATGGTTTTTTCCGCCTGTGCAGATATCAGCCGCAATTTCAAAATATTTTTCCGCATCTTCTTTTCTGCCTGCAAGAATACAGACTTCACCCATTGAAATATAGCAATCTGCCCGATAATCCCCGGGCATATGTTTGCTTTCTCTGCATATGCTGATTGCATTTGTGCAAAGACTGACAGCATCTTCTGTATTTCCTTCATAGGCAGCTGTTTTGCCAAGCTCCGCAAAAAGAAGTGCGTAACGGATTTTTTTATCTTCTTCCGGCACATCCGTGCATTTTTCCGCACACAAAGTAAACGCTTCAATCAGAATTTCCTTCGCTTTCTGATACTGCATATCAAAAACATATGCAAGTGAAAGCATACGCATAAAATCAATACGGCGGATATCATTTTCCGCACTGTTTTCTTTCATAATTGCAACAGCTTTTTCCATACATTCCGTCATTTCCGAGCGATTGCCTTTTATAAAATGAACCATACCGAGATTCAGATACTGAACTGCTGTTTCAACATACAGTGTCTTTCCTGCTGTTTCAAGATATCTGATTGCTTTTTCAATATTTTCAACAGCTTCGGATGTTTTTCCGTTACCTGCTTTGAAAACACCGTAGTTACCGTATATCAACGCAATCTGAGGATTTATATGTTCACCAAAGCTTTCTGCTTTTCTGATTGCTTCATTACATTCGGCATAACACTTTTCATAATCGCCGAGTCTTCCGTATGCAAGACTTATATTCGCGGAAAGCATAACAGTGCCACTGGTGATTCCCAGCTTTTCCATCATTTCTTTTGCTTTTTTATAATAATCAAGTGCGTCTGCAGGTTTGCCCAGCATATATCTGCATTTACCTGAATTTATGTAAACATTTATCAGACGCTGATGACCGTCAGGATAATAACTTTCAAGAATCCTGAGACTTTCGGAAAGATTTCTGTCTGCTGCGGAAATCATACCGAGATTAAGATATGCCGCACCGATGTTGCTCAGACAGATTCCCTTGTTAGGATTATGCGAATCTCTGAAAAACATTTCGTCGGTGATTTTTTCGCATTTCTTATACATTTCCAGAGCTTCTGTGTTTCTGCCGTCACGGATTCTGATATTTCCTGCAAGAGTATATGCATTGATAAGATGCTGATTTCTGCATGCAAGAGAACTTGCGATGTCGATATACTCGTTACAGTATTCATCCGCTGCTGAAAGATTGCCCATAAGAGTAAGAAGTGAAATAAAGTTTGCAAGGAAAATTGCCCTGTCAAGACGGCTGTGTAATTTTATATCTCTGATTGCAAAAAGAATATTCTTTGCGTCATCAATCTGACCGAGCGTATAAAGACACTCAGCCTTATTCATAAGAGCTGTTGCGTATTCAGGGTTATCTGCGTTCAGATTTCTGCCGTAAATTTCAACCGATTTGTTTATATAATCAAAGGCATTTCTGACATTGCCTGCCTGAAGAGAAAGTTCACTGATAACTTTATAGGCATAAGCTGTCTGCACAGAATCTCTGCCGTATTGTTTTGTGGCAAAATCAACTCTGTTTTTTGCTGATTCAACCGCATTGATCGGATTTTCAACAAATGAGAGAACGCCTGCAACAGCATACCTGACATTTTTTGTTTTCGGATGATCAGGTCCGAATTTTTTTGTGAGGATTTCATATGCCTTGTTATAATTTTCAATTGCGTTGCTGTAATCACCGATTGCAGACTGATTTTCTGCAATTTCAGAAAGAGTCACAGCCTCACTTGCACTGCCCTCACCATATTTTTTGCGCACATAAAGAAGCTCTTCATCGAAATATTTTTTTGCTTCTTCAGGCTCACCTTTATCAGACAGAGAATTTCCAAGATGGAAACGTGCCACCGATACAATTTCACTTGAATTTGCATTGATTTCACAATTTTCAATAATCTGTTTGTAAATTTCAATTGCATCGTCATATCTGCCGTTTGAGTCAAAAACCTCTCCTTTATATAAATAGAGAGCCGACATGGAAATTTTTCTGTCAGGATGCTTCTGATTATAATTTTCTGCAACAGCGATTGCGTTTTCAATGTAATCAAGAGCACAATCGCATTTTTCAGCAGCAATGCAGGTTTTGCAAAGAAGTGTACAGACTTCAATCACAGTTTCTTCCTGAGCATAATCATTATCATCAAGAAGAGATGCTGCTTTTTTAAGCGTTTCGTCTGCACCGTTATAATCACACATCAGATAATACAGTCTGCCGAGATTCACATATGCGGGCAATAACTGTTTTTCCTGCACAAAAACTCTGCTTCTGCGGATAAATACCTGAGCGAGAGCAATTTTTCTGTTCAGAATTTCTATGCTGTCGTTTTCTTCTGCGCTTATATATTCGCTTATTTTCAAAAGCAGATTTATGTATTCATCGTATTCGGTAAACACCGAATCATTTTTTGAATAAACAATTGCAGCAAGGTCTGCAATAACAGGATGAATGCTGTATCTTTCGCTTACTTCATCGTAATCTATCCAGCCTCTCTGACAAAGACCTTCAATTTCATTTGTACACTCAAATCCGAATCTGCTGTTAACGATAAAATCAGTACGTTTTATGCCTGTTTCGGGAATAAGTGAAAGATTGTTTATAATTTTAAACTGAGAAAGACTCAGCTGAGAAAGATTGAATATTTTAAGAAGATGTGTCAGCACATCTGCAGTTTTTGAGTCTGTTTCATTTCCGTCCTGATAATAATGATGAACAGTTGCCTTGATTTCATCAATTCTGGAGGTTTCCATGCTTCTGCATATCTGCGATATATCGCACTGACCCACCGAATTCTTTACAGTGTCTGCCAATAATTTTATAACAAGCGTATTTTTACCCACAGTTGCTATAAGTTTTCTGACATATCTGCAGAAGTCTGTGTTTTCCTGTCCGTTTTTGCAATATTTAAAGAAAAGACGGAAGCACTCATCATCAGAAAGAGGTCTGACATCATACACGTTATCGGGGAAACGGCTGATATCACATCGGGTCGTAAAAATATACCTGACTTTGTTGTTTCTGTTCATTATAAGTTCATCCAGCAGATTATCATCAGGCTCGGAAAATCCGTCAATTATAATGAGGATATCTTCATCACTGTTTTCAAGCAGGTCAAGTCTTGCTTTCAGCATTTCCTCAGCACTTGCATGTTTATCATCTCTGAAATTCACAAAATCCAACGATGTCAGAGTGTTTCTGAGTGAAGTGTTGAACGGCACAAACTGAATTATTCCGTATTTTTCTTTATATTTCTGTGCAAATTTCAGCGCAAGCTCAGTCTTTCCCATGCCTCCGATAGACTTGAGAAAAACTGCCTTTTTTGCTGAAAGAATCTGTTCAATTTCGTCTGTCTCTTTTTCTCTGCCGACAAATTTCAAAGAAATATTCTTTGTTTTATCTCTGAGATATATTCTGCCCGGTCTTGTCTTTTCAACAAGCTCACGCAGTGCCTTTATAACTTCTTCAATGTTTTGGAATCGCACTTCCTGATTGATGTTCATTGTTCTGAACAGGAAATTGCTGATAAGCTTCATTACCGAAGGAGAAACACTGCCCGCAAAATTTTCCGAAAATGTAATTTTACCCGCACTGAAGTGACGTGCATCTGCAGAAACAGGATTTTTTCCCGAAAGTTTGTTTCTGACCATTGCACCGATTTCATATATATCCGATGTTTCGTTTATTTCATATTTCTTGCTGCATGAAGCGTTATTCACAGCTTCGGGAGGTGCGAAACCGGGAGTCAATTCCAGATTTCTGTTGCGGCTTTCAATATCAAACAAATCCAGAACGCTGTCAAAATCAAACAGCTTTATAATATCTGTAACATATTCATCCCCGTTTCTGAGGATAAGAATGTTTGCAGGTTTTATATCCATAAGCAGATAACCTGCATTATGAAACTGTTTTACGGCTTTGGCTGCAGCAAGCGCGATTCTGAAAACAAAATTCACATTTTCATCTGCAATTCTATCGTAACTCTCACCGCTTTCATATGTCATCTGTGTGTAACAGGTATTATTTCCTTTACAAATGCTGACAAATGAAACATTCTGCAGACCTGCATCAATATTTGATTTCAGATAATTGTTTATAAGATTATAAGTGCTTTCAAATTTATTGAGAAGTTTTTCGAACTCATCTTTATATTTGTCTTTGACAATGATTTCAGTACCTTCACGGCTCAAAGCATCATTATCGTTTTCGATATAAGACGGGAAAAACTCTTTAAGTATATAAATTTTTCCGCTGCGGTCTCTGACTTTGTAAACAAAACTTGACCCGCCTTTTCCGCGTACATCAAGAATCGTGAATGTTTCTTTATATTCTGTGTTTATAATTGTGTTTTTACAATCAAGTGTTATAACAGTACCTTTGTTCAAAGGAGTTTTTGACAAAACATTCACTTCCCTTTTATTGCTAAATTTGTTTATAAATATGTATATTGTAACATTATTATTGCTGATTTTCAATAAAAAATCATCATATATTACATATTTTTATCATTTTTAGCATATTTATACATAAAAAAAGTAGCCCAGATAACTGAGCTACTTTTTTGTTATTTTATTTTGCAAAATATCCGAATGTTGAATATGTGATAACGTCTGTTCTTGTTGCCGTTGCAGGACCGTTACTGCCGCTGATTTTTATGCCGCCGAGTTTACCTGTGATTGAAAAATCATAGTTCATTGTAACTTTCATTGACACAATCTTGAGTGTTGCAATCTCAATATTAAGTTCAAGAGTGCAGTTATTATAAGTCATGTTGTAATCAAGGCTGTCGTTGTACCAGTATTTTCCCTGTACCTTGTTTGTGAAATGAGCAACTGTTTCTGCAGGGAACATCTGACGTGTGAAAGAATTTGCATCAACATCTTTTCCGTTGAATGTTTCATCTTTCAGAACAAGCTTGATTTTATACACATCATTGTCGATTTCACAAGTGTAATCTTTGAGTTTACCTGCATCAATAAGTGAAATATCAAACAGATTGTCGTGAGATTCCTGAGAATCTGCGGGGTAAGTAACTGTCATTGCCTTGTTTGCAGGAGTAAGTTCATTCTTGAAGATATCAAAATACAATTTTGAATTTGTATTCATATCAAGCTTTGAAATTTCCTGATAGGCAAACTTTGAATATGAAGGATTGTATGCTTTTGCAAGGTCAAGAGCCTGACTTGCAGCAAACAGAAGTTCATAATCTGTTCTGGGCATTGAAAGAAGTTCGTCAGCAGAATACTGGTCGAGTTTTGCAGCAACTCTGAGGATGAGTCTTGCATCGTCGGCAGCAATTTTACTGTCACCTGTGATATCTGCAACTTCCTTTACATCTGTGTCGATTATAGGCTTTTCAAGTTTTGCAGAAATACGAAGAACATAACGTGCATCTGCTGCGGTTGTTTTGCCGTCACGGTCAGCATCACCGGGAAGTGCTGCATATGTAAAATCAAGACATTCTTCTTCGCAGTATTCAGCAGCAGCTGAATCTTTGAAAACAACCAATTCGGGATAAACTTTTGTGATTGAATCATAAAGGTAGAAACAATCGTCACCGAAAAATTCTACTGTATAGGGAACTTTGATTTTGAATGCGATACTTCCGTTGTTTTCAGGTGAATAGAAAGCTTCTTCTGCAATTGCTGTGAAAACATTGGGAATTGCAACATAAGTAGCAGTACCCTTATATTTTACAAGAGTTGTTCCGATATAAACAAGGTCTGAGGGATAGTTTTTAAGCCATGCTGTGCCTTTGAAAGCATTTCTGCCGATATCAATGGTGTCAACACCGTTACCTGCAACAACATTTTCAAGTGAATCGCATCCTTCAAATGCACTTTCACCGATTTTTTCAAGTTCTTTCTCAATGTAAAGAACTTTTATATTGTCGTTGTTTTTAAAAGCACCGTCTGCAATAACAGAACAATTATAGGGAATTGTTACGATTTCATCAGTACCCTTATATTTAACAAGTGTTGAACCGCTGATAACATAGTCGTTTTTATGGTCTTCAAACCAATCGTTTGTGTCAAAATCATCTTCGGGTTCTTCTGTCTTCTGAATTTTTATATCAACATCACCACTGAAAGCATCACTGTCGATATAAGTCAATGTTTCAAAAATAATGATACCCTTGAGATCTTCAACATCTTTGAAAGCATCTTCCGCAATACCTGTTACGGTATAGCCATCAATTTTTTCGGGGATTTCAACATAGCCGTCTGAAGGTACATAACCGTCAAAATTGCTTATATACACTGTTGTCTGACTGTCGTCAGAAAAAATGTAGCTGAATCCGTCTGCTGCAAAAGCTGTTACGGACATAACACCGAAAATCATTAAAACTGCAAGTAATAATGAAATTAATCTCTTTGTAATTTTCATAAGAGTTCCCCCTATAATATTTTTCCTTTTTACAGAAAAATTATATTTTATACACCTGAGTATGCTGAGAATCCACCATCAACAGGAAGAATAACACCTGTTATGAAGCCTGAATATTTTTCATCGGCAAGGAAAAGAAGTGAACCTGTAAGGTCATCTGTTGTGCCGAATCTGCCGAGAGGTGTGTGGCCGATGATTTTTTCACTTCTGGGTGAAAGTGAACCGTCTTCGTTATAAAGAAGAGCTTTGTTCTGATTTGTTGAGAAGAATCCGGGTGCAATTGCATTGACTCTGATACCAACATCAGAAAAATGAACAGCCATGAACTGAGTGAAGTTTGAAACAGCTGCTTTTGCTGCTGAATATGCAGGAATCTTTGTAAGAGGACGGATTGCATTCATTGATGAAATATTGATGATGGTTGTGTTCTTTTTACCGATCATATCAATTGCAAATGCCTGAGTTGTGAGAAGTGTACCGAGGAAATTGAGGTTGAAAACAAATTCAATTCCTGAAGGGTCAAGGTCAAAGAAAGTTTTTACTTCTTCTGCCTTTTCAGCAATGTCAGAAAGTTCAAGCTTTTCTTTTGATGTTGTACCCTTGGGGTTATTACCGCCTGCACCGTTTATAAGAATATCACAAGTGCCGAATTTTTCATTGATAACTGCTCTTGCAGCCTGAAGACTGTCTTTATCAAGAACATTACATGCAACACCGATAGCTGTACCGCCTGCTGCAACTATTTCATCAGCAACAGCCTGTGCTGCACTTTCATTAAGGTCAAGAACAGCAACTTTTACACCCTGTGCTGCAAGGTCTTTTGCAAAACCTGAACAAAGAACACCGCCGCCGCCTGTTACTACTGCTACTCTGCCGTTTAAATTTTCATGATTAAACATAAATATCAATCCTTTATTAATGCTTTATTGAATTACAATATTGCTTTCGCCATAAATCTGCTTCTGAACATACTGTGCTGAATATGGATAATCAACAAGCCACATCCATGAATTTCCGTTATATTCTTTTCTTGCACTCAGAGGCGGTGCTTCCATTGAATAAACCTGGAAATCATACCATTTGCCGATTATTGCGCTTGTTCCCAGAGAAACTATTTTTGTCGCAGGGCAATCGGTATAGATATACTCACCGAGAGTCTGCACAACGTTGTTAAGATCAGAAATGCTGAGTGTTTTACTCTTTTTGATGATAGCGTTGATAACTTTTCTCTGATTCTGAGATCTCTGAACATCACCGGTTACATAAATCTTTCTCATTCTTGCAAAAAGAAGAGCATGTTCACCGCTGAGAAGAACATTTTCACCGTAAGGAACACCTGTTATGTTTGCATAATCTTCCATGGCACGTGCTTCTTTTTCGGTAACATCAAGATTTATTCCGCCGATGGCATCAATAACTTTTTCAAAAGCTTCAAAGTCAACAGCCACAAAATAGTCAATGTCTATTTTGTAGTTGTATTCGATAGCATTGATAAGGCAGTCTGCACCACCGTTTGCATATGCTGCATTGAGCTTTGAATAATATCCGTTTCCGCTTGATGTTTCAAAATATGTGTAACTGTCACGAAGGAAAGAACAAAGTGTTATTTTTCCACCCTTTTTATCAACGGATGCAAGCATCATAACATCGCTGTTACCTTCCATGGGTACTCCGCCTGATGCATCAATACCGACAATAAGGATATTGAGAACATTGTTCGATGCCATATGATCACCGCCGTTTGTATACCAGCTGTAAAGCTGTGAAGACAGGTCGCTGTCATCACGGATGGCGGTCATCATATCATAATATTCATCTTTTTCTTCATCTGCAATGTCTTCAAAAAGGACTTTATCGTCTGTATTATCGTTCTGTATACTGTCCTGTGTATCAATAAAATTGATTCCGATGGAGTTCATATAGAACATTACTCCGACAACAGAAGCAAAAATAAGAACCATGAAAATTACAAGAACCGATATGAGAATTCTTTTGAGAACAATGTTTTTTTTCTTCTGAGGAATTTCAATAACCTCACTTACATCTCTTCTTCTCTCCATATCTTTATCCCCCGGATAATGAATTATTCTTCAGATGTTTCCTGATTGCTTTCTTCAGAATTTTCTTCTGATTCTTCTTCGGAATGTTCGATATTTGTAAGTGTAACGACTCTTTCGCCGTCCTTGACCTTCATAACTCTTACACCCTTTGAAGGTCTTGCAAATACGCTGATGCTGTCTGCAGGAATACGGATGATTACACCGTCTGAAGAAATAATGATGATATCTTCATCGTCGTTTACAACTCTGAGAGCTGCAACTTCGCCGTAAGTTTCTGTACGGTAGTTGATAAGACCGAGACCGCCTCTTGACTGAACTCTGTAATCTGATCCCATGCTTCTTCTGCCGTAGCCTGTTTCACTGACGGTAAGAATCATGCTTTCGTCGGTAATGATATCCATACCTACTACTTCGTCGCCATCCTTAAGGCTTATCGCTCTTACACCTCTTGCTGTTCTGCCGATGGGTCTTGCATCGTTTTCGTTGAAACGGATAGACATACCCTTCTTTGTTGCAAGAAGAATATCGTCATTACCGTGAGTAAGTTTTACCCATGCAAGTTCGTCATCATCGTCAAGATTGATAGCAATAATACCTGTCTTACGGATTGTTCTGTACTCTGAAAGAGCTGAACGCTTGATGATACCCTTTCTTGTGAACATACAAAGGAAGAGTTCTTCTTCATTTTCATCCTTAGGCACACGGATCATTGCAGAAACCTTTTCGTCTGCTTCAAGAGGAAGAAGGTTTACAATGTTCATACCCTTGCTTGTACGGCTGCCTTCGGGAATTTCATAACCCTTGAGTCTGTATGCCTTACCCTTTGTGGTGTAGAACATAATATAGTCATGGGTTGAGCATGAGAACATTGTTTCTGCAAAGTCCTCTTCTCTTCTTGTCATACCGATAACACCCTTACCGCCTCTTCTCTGAAGCTTGTAAGTGTCAACGGGCTGACGCTTGATATAACCCATTGTTGTAAGTGTGAAAATACAGTTTTCTTCGGGAATAAGATCTTCAATATCAACTTCACCGCTGATATTCTGAATTTCTGTTCTTCTGTCGTCACCGTATTTGTCCTTGATTTCAGTAAGTTCTCCCTTGATGATTTCAAGAACTTTTGAGTGATTTGTAAGAATTTCGTTGTATTCGGCAATTTTAGCCATAAGGTCTGCCATTTCGTCTTCAAGTTTCTGTCTTTCAAGACCTGTGAGCTGACCGAGACGCATCTGAACGATGTGTGTTGCCTGAATTTCATCGAATCCGAAAGTATCCATCAAAGCCTGTTTACCTTCCTGAACACTCTTTGACTTTTTCAGGAGTGCGATAACTTCGTCGATGATATCAAGTGCTTTGATAAGAGCTTCAACGATGTGTGCTCTTTCTTCTGCCTTGCGGAGTCTGAATCTTGTTCTTCTGATGATAACATTACACTGATGGTCAATATAATGCTGAAGAATTTCCTTGAGTGTAAGGATTTTGGGTTCACCGTTGACAAGAGCAAGGAGAATTACACCGTAGCTTATCTGCATCTGTGTGAATGAATAAAGCTGATTGAGAATAACCTGCGGATTTGCATCACGCTTGAGATCAATAACCATGTTCATACCGTTACGGTTTGAGTAGTCATTGATGTCTGAAATGCCTTCGATTCTCTTGTCTTTTACAAGATCAGCGATAGACTCAATGAGTCTTGCCTTGTTAACCTGATAAGGAAGCTCAGTTACGACGATTTTGTATCTGTCGTTCTTGCCTTCAACAATTTCTGCTCTGGCTCTGAGCTGAATTTTGCCTCTGCCTGTTGCATAAGCAGCTCTGATACCTGCTTTACCCATGATTATACCTGCTGTGGGATAATCAGGTCCTTTGATATGCTCCATAAGCTCTGCAACAGTTGCGTCAGGGTTGTCCATAAGACAGAAAAGTGCGTCAACTGTTTCTCTGAGGTTATGGGGAGGAATATTTGTAGCCATACCAACGGCGATACCTGTTGAACCGTTGACAAGAAGGTTCGGGAATTTTGAAGGAAGAACTGTGGGCTCCTTCAGACGGTCATCGTAGTTGGGCATGAAATCGACTGTTTCTTCGTCGATATTTGTAAGCATTTCAAGAGAGAGTTTGCTCATTCTTGACTCAGTGTATCGGTAAGCAGCAGGGGGGTCACCGTCCACTGAACCGAAGTTACCGTGACCGTCAACGAGCATATATCTCATTGAGAAATCCTGTGCAAGACGTACCATCGCATCATAAACTGATGCGTCACCGTGAGGATGGTAACGACCGAGCACTGCACCGACTGTATCGGCACATTTACGGTAAGCAGTATTGGGCATAAGTCTGTTTTCAAACATTGTGTAAAGAATACGTCTGTGAACAGGCTTAAGACCGTCCCTTACATCGGGAAGAGCACGGGAAGTGATAACAGACATTGAATAGTCAAGGAATGATTTTCTCATTTCCTGATTAAGGTCAACATCTATAAGTTTTCCGCCTGCAGGTGCATTTGAAACAACTTCACCTGCATTTTCTTCATTTATGTTAATATTATTTTCGTCCATCAATCATAATCTCCTTTAGATATCGAGATTCTGAACATACTTTGCGTTTTGTTCGATAAATTCTCTTCTGGGTTCAACCTTGTCACCCATGAGAATTGAGAATGTCTTGTCTGCTTCGATAGCATCGTCAAGTGTAACACGGAGCATAATTCTTGTTTCGGGGTTCATTGTTGTTTCCCAGAGCTGTTCTGAGTCCATTTCACCAAGACCCTTATAACGCTGAATGTCGCACTGACCGAGTTTTTCCATATATGCATCTCTTTCTTCGTCTGAATATGCATAGAAATGCTTTTTATTCTTTGTGAGTCTGTAAAGAGGAGGCTGTGCGATATAAACATAGCCATGCTCGATAAGAGGTCTCATGTATCTGAAGAAGAAAGTCAGAAGAAGTGTTCTGATGTGAGCACCGTCGACGTCGGCATCGGCCATGATAACGATTTTGTGGTAACGGAGCTTTGAAAGGTCGAAATCTTCGTCAATACCTGCACCCAGAGCAGTAACAACGGGTGAAAGCTTGTCGTTGCCGATAACTTTATCAAGTCTTGCCTTTTCAACGTTGAGCATCTTACCCCAGAGAGGAAGAATTGCCTGAATATTTCTGTCTCGTCCGCCTTTTGCAGAACCACCCGCAGAGTCACCCTCGACGATGTAAAGTTCTGTGTTTTCGGGGTTCTTATCGATACAGTCAGCAAGTTTACCGGGAAGTGAGTTACCACCGAGAGCAGTTTTTCTTCTTGCGTTTTCTCTTGCTTTTCTTGCAGCTTCTCTTGCTCTTGAAGCATCAAGTGATTTATTGAAAATAAGCTTTGCAACTGAGGGATTTTCCTCAAAATAAGTCATAACTTTGTCGTAAATGAGCTGAGAAACAATCTGAGTCATTTCTGTGTTACCCAATTTACCCTTTGTCTGACCTTCAAACTGTGCTTCTGTAAGTTTTACGCTGATTACGCAGCAAAGACCTTCACGCACATCATCGCCCGAAAGATTTTTGTCTGCTTCTTTGAGAAGACCGTATTTTCTTCCGTATTCGTTGAAAACTCTTGTAAGCGCTCTCTTGAAACCTTCTTCATGAGTACCGCCGTCAATTGTTCTTACGTTATTTGCGAATGAAAGAATTGTTTCGTTATAACCGTCATTATAAAGCATAGCAACTTCTGCATACTTATCGCCCACAACTGTTGAAAAATGCATGGGTTTTTCGTGGATTGCAGTAAGCGCTCTTGATTCTGTTTCAAAAGTTACGAAACTTGAAAGACCGCCGTGGTAGCAGTAAACTTCATCAACGGGATTTTCATCATCACGGTAATCTGAAAGTGTGATTGAAAGTCCTGCGTTAAGGAATGCACTCTCTCTGAGTCTTGTCTGAAGTGTCTTGAATTCGTAAACAGTTGTATCTGTGAAGATTTCAGGGTCAGCTTTGAAACGTACAAGTGTACCTGTTTCTTCACTCTTACCGACGATTTCAAGGTCTGTTACGATATTACCTCTTTCAAATCTCTGCTTGTACACATTTCCGTTTCTTGAAACTTCAACTTCAAGCCACTCTGAAAGAGCGTTAACAACTGATGAACCGACACCGTGAAGACCGCCTGAAACTTTATAACCGCTGCCGCCGAATTTACCGCCGGCATGAAGCACTGTGAGAACAACAGTAACAGCGGGAAGACCCTGCTGCTCGTTGATATCAACGGGAATACCACGTCCGTTATCTCTTACTTCAATGATATCTCCGGGCAGAATTGCAACTTCGATATGAGTACAATAACCTGCAAGAGCTTCGTCGATTGAGTTGTCAACGATTTCGTAAACAAGGTGATGAAGACCTCTGATACCCGTTGAACCGATATACATACCGGGACGTTTACGGACAGCCTCAAGACCTTCAAGAACCTGAATCTGACCTGCACCGTATTCTTCTGTTACAGCAGTGTCCATTGTTTCAAGCTCTGCATTTTCTTCATTTTTTATGCTGCTGTCAATTTTTTCAAAATCCGCAGCATTAAATTCTTTCTTTTCTTCGTCCAAGAATAAACATCCTTTCTGTTACAGCTCTGTAAACTGCTTGGATTTAGCTCGTTTCAACAGTGTTGAAGGAGCAATCTGTGATATATATACTTTTTTTGAATTATTACCGTCTGAACATACAACAAATGACTTTGGCAGTTCATATGAAACATTGACCACCTGTCCGTTTTTTTCGGCTTTGCTCAGATAATCCCTTGAGGATTTCATGACAGTAGTCACATCCATATCGAAAATACCTATCAGGTCTTTTGTTGTAATAACTGTTGACTGTCCTAAATGAAGATACATCAGATAATTCTTCCGTTTCTTATTTCAAAAGTTTTTCCGTCATAAAGTCTTAAAACTGTTGACGGTTCACAGCAGGTTATGAACACCTGCCAGTCTCTGATATGATTGAGAATATAATCCTGACGGTGAACATCAAGCTCACTCATAACATCGTCAAGAAGTGCAACAGGTCTTTCGCCTGTTATATCTTTGAGAATTTCAGCTTCTCCGAGCTTCAATGCAAGTGCCGCAGACCGCTGCTGACCCTGTGAGCCGAAGCTTTTTGCCGAAATATCATCTATTTTTATATTTATTTCATCTCTGTGAGCACCAACGTTTGTTGTGCCGTAAAGAATATCGCTGTTTTCGCTCTGTTTCAGAATTTCACGCATTCTGTCGATATCAACATCTTCGTTTATGTTTTCGTATCTGTTTGCCGAAACTTTAAGCATATAACTGAGAGATAAGTTTTCTTTGTTGCGTGAAAGTCCAGAATAAATCACAGAAGAAGTGTCCGTGAGCATTTTGAGATATTTGACTCTTTCACTTATGATAAGTGATGCTTTCTGTGCCAGTTCTTCATTCCAGATTTCAAGAAATTCGTAATTATTTCTGTTATGTTTAAGATCTTTAAGAAGTGTATTGCGCTGAATCAGAATTTTATTGTAATCAGTCAGCAGTTTTGCATAGAAAGGTCTGAACTGACAAAGCGCAGAGTCTATGAATTTTCGTCTGTCTGACGGATTTCCTTTTACAAGAGAAAGATAAGACGGTGCAAAAACAACACAATTGAAATTACCGATAAGTTTTGACGCAGCAGTAAGAGGAACTGAATTGAGAAGAATTTTTTTCTGCTGACGGGAAATAATGAGTTTTGCATCCTGATCTCTGTCTGAGCCGTAAAAAGACATTTCGGTGCGGAGAAAATCTTCACCGAATCTTATAAGATCATTATCTTTTGAACCTCTGAATGAACGGAAACCGCTGAAAAGCCATATACATTCAATAAGATTTGTCTTTCCCTGGGCATTCTCACCGAAAATTATGTTTATACCTTTGTCGGGTTCAAGTTCAAGATGTTCAATATTTCTGAAATTACTGATATTCAGTCTGGTAACGTTCATTTTTCTTCTACAGAATAAACGGTGTTTTCAAAGCGGACTTTATCACCGGGTTTGATTTTTCTGCCTCTCTGGTCACAGACTTCCCCGTTTACTTCAACAAGACCATCCTGAATAAGGATTTTAGCATGACCGCCTGTCTGAGCAATATCACATAATTTGAGAAGTGAATCAAGCTTTATGAACGGAGTGTCAATTTTAACTGTTTTTTCTTCTTTTTTTATAGCTTTTACTTTTATAACTTTTTTCATAATATCACCTGTAAACAATAATTTAGCTGTGTTAAATTATTGTTTAGCTGAGTCTTACGGGAAGAATAAGATACAGGAATGATTCACCTGAAGTGGGAACAATACAAACAGGTGAAAGCGGATTTACCATATTGATAAGTATTTCGTCTTCTTCACTGGCTCTGAGTGCGTCAAGAACATATCTTGACTGGATACCGATTTCGATATCGTTACCGTCGATTGAAACTTCAAGTTTATCGTTTGCAGTACCAAGAGCTGTTGCTGTTGAAACACGAAGCTCATTTTCTTTGAATTCAAGCTTCAGAGGAGCTTTGAATCTGTCTGTAATAATAAGAGAAACACGTTCAACGCTGCTGATAAGATCTTTTGTTTTTGATCTTATAACTGTATTGAAATCATGAGGAATTATTGATTCATATTTCATGAATTCACCCTCAAGAAGTCTTGAAATAATTGTGTAGCCGTTTATCTGGAAAAGAATATGACGTCTGCCGAGACCGACTTTCACAAAATTCTCATCATCAGCAATGAGTTTCATAATTTCACCCATTGTCTTTGCGGGAACAACGAATGAAAGCTCTTCGCCGTTGTAATTGATAAACTCTTTTCTGATTGCAATTCTGTGTGAATCAATTGCAACGAGTCTGAGTTCACCGGGTTTTATTTCAAACTTTATACCCTTGTGAATAACTCTTACATCATTTACAGCAACAGAGAAAATTGTTTTCTTTATCATATCCTTAAGAATTTTGCCTGATATATCAATGTTTTTACCATTGATAATAACAGGAAGTTCGGGATAATCTTTGGGGCTGATACCTGTCATGAAATATTCGATATCACCGCAGTAAATCTTACACTGCAGTTTTTCGTCTGTTTCAAAAATGATTTTATCATAAGGAATGTGTCTTATGATGTCACAAAAAGTCTTTGCGTTTATAATGACAGAGCCTTCCTCAATAACATCAGCTTCAATTGATGTTTCAATTCCTATTTCCAGATCGTAACCCGTAAGTTTTACTCCGTTTTCTGTTGTGGAGAAAAGTATACCTTCAAGAATAGGCATTGCTGTCTTTGTCATAACAGCTTTCTGTACATTCATAGCCGCTTCAGCAAGAATGGAAGTATTGCAGATTATTTTCATTTTGATTGCAATGCGGTTTTACACATTGTGCTGACCGCATATCTCCCTTCTGTAGACTTTTTTTGTTTCACAGGAGCCATACATAACATAACTTTACATATATATAGTAGTTATATAAGTAGGGCATGTTCAAAGTGTTCAAAACCCTGATTTTTCCTTAAATACCGTGGTCTGATGGCGCTTATTTTATGTATAAAACAATGACGGTAATTTGTGTAAAATATAATTCTTTTTTAGAAAAATAGAAAAATGTTTAAAATGTTTAAAACCGTTATGTTTATAAACAATAACTTGTTCAAAACCTGAGTTGTTTTTTAAACAGTTTGAACGTTTATAAAATGTTTATAAATCAGTTATTTTTAAACTGTTTTATTATATTATATACAGTGTTTTTGAATTTTACGTCGTGTCTTATTCTTTCTTCAACAATATCGATAGAGTGTTTTACGGTAGAATGCTTTTTACCGCCGAATTTCTGACCGATATTTTCAAGAGAAAGACCTGTAACTTCTCTGATAATATACATTGAAACATTTCTTGCAAGAGAAATATTTGCGTTTCTCTTTTCTGAAACGATGTCAGATTTTGAAACGCTGTATTTATCAGCAACACTTTCAATGATTTCGTCAACAGTTGCAGAAACAGGTTTGTTATCTGTTGCGATATCCTGAATTATCTGCTGGATACTGCCCATTGTGGGGTCAATTCCGTAAAGTGACTTCATCGCAGCGATTTTATTGATAGTGCCTTCAATCTGTCTTATATTGTTCTTGATTTTTTCCGCAATATAGTTTATCATCGGATTTGTCAGCTCAAGACCGCATTCTTCAGCCTTTGTAATGATGATTGCAGTTCTTGTTTCAATATCAGGCGGCTGAATATCAGCAATAAGACCGCTTTCAAATCTGTTTTTGATTCTTTCATTAAGTCCTTCAATTTCTTTAGGAGGACGGTCTGAAGTGATAACTATCTGTTTGTTTGAATTGATAAGGTCGTTGAAAGTGTGGAAAAACTCTTCCTGAGTTGATTCCTTATCTTTGAAAAACTGAATATCATCAATGAAAAGTGCATCAGCATTTCTGTATTTTGCACGGAAAGGTTTATTATCCTGATTTTTCATGCAGGTGATGAATTCATTAAGAAAGTTTTCACTTGTTGTGTAAACGATATTGATGTTGTTATAACGTTTTCTGAGCTCATCCTGAATAGCCATCATAAGATGAGTTTTTCCGAGACCTGAGTTTCCGTAAATGAAAAGCGGATTATAAACTGTTCCCAGATCTGCTGTTGCAACTCTCCATGAAGCTGCATGAGCAAGTTTGTTTGATGAACCTACGATGAAGTTTTCGAAATTATAATTAGGACGTGAATTTGTTTTTTCTGTTTTTGCAGGTTCAGTAATTTTTTCAATGATTTTCTTTTCTGCTTCTTCTTCTGATTCTACTCTGAATTCTATATCGAGATCGATTCCCAGAACTGCTTCAAAAGCATTTTTTAATGTATCGTGAAATTTATCTTTAAGAATACCGTTCCTGAATTCGGAAGCTGATGTTATAACAACTTTACCGTCAATGAACTGAGGATTTTCGATTTTGTATATCCATGTCTTAAAGGTGGTTTCTGACATTATATTTTTGCAGTATTCGAGTACCTGATCCCATACTTCCTGAAATGATTCCATTTTTCTTTTTCCTTTCTGGACGTCGTTATTTGGGATTTAATTCTATATAGTGATTTTATATGTAAAACAGCTAAAATGGATTTTAATAGCCTTGTACGCATTATTATACCATTCTAAGTCATTATAACATGTTATCCATACGAAATCAAGCATTTCTGAAAATATCTGCAATTTTATTTTTAATTTATATATAAATACACTTGACAATATTTTTGATTTGATTACAATTTAAATAGAAAGGAAGATAATAAATATGTTTATTTCTAAAGATCTTATGAAGCTTTGCGCAGCAGAATTTGATATGGATCTGTCTGATCATATTATTGATAAATTCGATACTTATGCTTATGAGCTTGTTAAATATAATGAAAAGGTAAATCTTACCGCTATAACAGAACCGGACGAAATTGTTGTAAAGCATTTTGCAGACAGTCTTGCTTTTTTTAAGTATTCGGGAATTGAAAGCGGAAACACATTTGCAGATGTGGGCACAGGTGCAGGTTTTCCCGGTGTGCCGGTGCTTATTGCCGGTGATAACATAAATGTCACTTTATTTGATGCTGTGAATAAGAAACTTGATTTCATCAGATTCCTTTTAGGTGAACTTGATCTTAAAGCAGATGTTGTTCATATCAGAGCTGAAGAAGCAGGAAAAATGCCCGAATACAGGGAAAATTTCGACTTTGTTACAGCCCGTGCAGTGGCTCAGCTCAGAGTGCTTTCTGAATTCTGTCTGCCTCTTGTAAAGATAGGCGGTAAATTTGTTTCCATGAAAGGTGATATTTCAGAGGAAGAAAAAGTAAACGGCATTGCTGCTTTCAAAAAACTCAGCTCGGAATTATATGATGATATTCATTATAATATTCATAACGGTGATGCAAGAAATATAATTATTGCTAAAAAGATATCGCAGATTTCACCAAAATATCCCCGTAATATGGGTCAGATATCCAAAAAACCGCTTTAATCAATAAATAAATCTTTTAAAATACAGTTTTCAGTCTACATATTTCGTTAAATTATTTAAAACCGATGTGTTATTATTCTGTTGTAAACAGAAATGATTCACAGTCGGTTTTATTTTTATATCCAGAGTTGATACATATGAAATTAATCGGAAACCCAAAACTAAAAACAAGCGGTTCAATTTTACTGATTCCTGTCGATTCTATAATCCCGAATCCTAATCAGCCGCGAAAAGTATTCAATCAATCTGAACTTGAAGGATTGGCTTCTTCAATCAGACATAACGGAATAATTCAGCCTCTTGTTGTCAGACGCAGTGAAAACGATAAATTTGAACTGATTTCAGGTGAGAGAAGGCTCAGAGCTTCAAAAATTGTAGGACTTGAAACTGTTCCGTGCGTACTGATGTCTGCATGTGATATACAGAGCGCGTTATATGCAATCATTGAAAATATACAGCGTGATAATCTGAATTTCTTTGAAGAAGCTGAATCAATACTTAAATTATCAACTTTATACGGTTTATCACAACAGGAAATAGCTAAAAAGCTCGGGAAATCGCAATCTTCACTATCAAATAAACTGCGATTATTGAAACTAAGTCCTGAATTAAGATCTGTTATAATTGAAAATTCACTCACTGAACGTCATGCAAGAGCATTGCTCAAACTTAATAATGATGTTGAAAGACTTAAAGTTTTGCTCTATGTAATTGAAAAAAAGCTTAATGTAAATGATACCGACAGATATATAGAAAATTTATTAAAACCTGTTTGTACCAAATCAGAGCCTAAATTCAAGAAACTCAAAGATGTGAAAATCTTTATAAATACCATAAACCATGCGGTAGATACTATGCGCAAAGCCGGAATACAGGCAGTATCCACAGAACATGAAACGTGCGAATATTACGAATATGTTGTACGGATACCAAAAATGACATCCTCTCCTGTCAATATCGCTGATTATTCCGTCAATGCAGTATAGATTCTATATATCCATATCTTTTTCTTTCACACCCACATCCAAACAGCGGACAGCCGGCTTTTACAGTCGGCTGTCTGTTGTAATGTTTCACGTGAAACATTTGTTATCCAAAAATTGATTTAATCAGATTATCAGTTACAGATGAAACCTTGCCGAAATCCATTGCAGATATATAATAACTTTCAAGTATATCATGTGTTGCCTTCGCCTGCTCAAGACATCTGACAGACTCTCCTATCATTTCGAGCTTAGCCTTATTCAGAAACATGATTTTGTTTTTGTAATCATCTGTTGCCGAAGTATCAATAAATCTGTCGCAGTTTATATTTCTGATGTCTTTTTTAATCATCGGATGGTATGTGTTGGAAGTAAAAATTCCAAGTCTTATATTCGGAAAAATGATATGCTCAATTTTTTCATCAGGATTCAGCGGACACATACATAAAATTCTGTCGATACCTTTTTTATCCGCAATCTTATTTATCAGATTATTTATGTAAGATGAAATTAAAGGTGTCTTATCGTTGACTGAGATTATCTTATCGCACATTTTAAATAGCGTGTTATATTGAATTGTAATTCCAATTGGCGTAACTGCGCTTAAAAATCTTTTTTTACATATTCCTGTGTCTTTGTCGGTTTTAATAAGATTATTATTACAGAATCTGTCTGCGAATCTTTGTGCTTTTTCTTTCTTTAAATATTTTTCAGTCATTATCTTTATTTCATTATCAACAACAGCTACAGTTTTTAAATACCTGATGCTTTGTTTATGAAAATCAGAATTCATTCCCGTAGTCTTTTTAATTTTACTTTTATTGGTTTTTAATTTATCTTTATCCCAACATGATCCCAGATTTATAATATGTTCGCAAACACCGGGATATATAGGATTGATTACATGCGGAGATGTACCGTCTGCAATTGCTGTTTTTACATCGGGAATAATTACACCGTCAAGACTCAGAGGATCAGATGAACATGGAATACGTTCAACTGTTAAATTATTCTTCTCAGCTTCTTTTGCTATCTTTTTCATTATTGAAGATTTACCTGTACCGGGTCCGCCTTTTATAATATACATATTCCAATCTTCATCGGGATTATATAATTCACTGAATAAAGAATAAAACCCTTTTGGCGTGTTTGCACCTAAGAAAAATGATACAGAATCCAAAATAAATCCAACCTTTCATAATTAATCCAATATATTATATGTGGCTATGAATTGTCCTGATACAGATGTTTCACGTGAAACATCCGGCTTTATACTTAAATTAATTGTATATTATAAGGTATATATATACTTAATATTATATGTAGCAGGCTATTCCCTGCTTTATGTGCAGAAATAGTGTCTGCCTATGACTGTAACAACAGGACGTGATCTAATCCATTTATTGCTTGTTTTAGCAGGGTTATAATAATAAATAGCACCGCCGGTAGGATCCCAACCGTTTATAGCATCGTTTGCTGCCTTTCTGGAAGTGGAACTCGGTTCAACTCCCCAGTTACTGTCATACACGCAATCAAACGCTCCGGACTGGTATACAACGCCTGAAATAGAATCAGGGAAAGATGAATGATCCACACGGTTTAAAATAACTGCTCCCACTGCAACCTGACCTGTGTAACTCTCCCCTCTTGCTTCGGCTTCGATCACTTTTGCAAGAAGATATACATCATTCGATGAATAACCTGAAGAAGATCCGGAACCAAGACCTAAATATAATAATGTTTTAGGGCCTGCAACACCGTCGGCTTTCAGACCGCAACTTTTCTGAAAAGAAATTACTGCCTTTTTTGTATCAGATCCGAAAATTCCGTCAATACTGCCTTTGTAATGTCCCAGTTGTTTCAGTTTAGACTGTATCTGTCTGACTTCATTACCTCTGGAACCGGTTTGTGATAATACAGATTGAGCTGAATTGTTGATATTATCTCGGTTTGTGTGGCTGTATATTACTGAAGTATATTCAATTATTTCTGATAAAAGCAGTATAAGAAGTAAAATAATAAATACCTGCCAGAGCTTTTTTATGACTCTCCTGCTGATCCTGATTTTACAATTATTCATTTAAAAACATCTCCCGGTTGTTGATATACTTATATCTTTTGTAATTATGTTGTAATAATGACGGTAAAATTGTGGTTTTTAAAGATTAAAATACCAATATATAGTGCACCGAAAATTATGATGTAAAAAGGTAAATAAATTTAAAAAAAGGTGTTGACAAATCGCTTTAACTGTGATATTATATGCAAGCTGAATGACGAAGCGGACAGCACCTTGAATGAGTACACTTCCGCTGAAAAAGATTCAGAAAAAAAATAAAAAAAGGCTTGACAAACGTGTCACGATGTGATATAATACTCAAGCACTCTGACG
>JAGBSO010000024.1 GCA_017631795.1 Clostridia bacterium
ACTTTGCGGCGGCTTGAGGGCAAGCCGCCCTACGTTGATTAATATAAATTATTGTTTACATGAAAAACGGGGAAGTGTTTTTCTTTCCCGTTTCAATTTATTTTAAACTCTTTTATTATATATTTGACATTGAACGCTATATATATTATAATAATTATGATTGCAGAGAAAGGGTGAAAATGATATGGCTAAGAAGATTTACATATTGATAGCGGCAGTTATGCTGTCTTTGCCGATGTTCATTTTTTCTGCTGCTGCCGAATCGTATGGCACAGGTACATATCTTGTGACAGATAACAAAGGTGTTTCATTGTACGAAGCTGCGGAGGAATCCTTTGAATTTGAAACAACTGCGCCAAAAGGTGCTTATCTTACGGTTATCAGCGTTTCAGGTAAATTCGGTTACACTGTTTACGATTCCGTTTACGGTTGGATTGACCTTACAAAGGGTTGTGAATACATAAACGAGATGCCGTCTGTTACAGACAAAAACAAAATCGAAGGTGTGAAGGGTATCAGAATCACTGCGCTGCCCGAAAAAACATCTTTTACCGAAGGTGAAGAGTCGGCAGAAATTGACGGACTTGAAGTCTCCATTGTTTTTAATGATGAACAGGGTTCCACAATGCCTGTAAAGGGTTACACGGTGTCATTTCCCGATCTGGACACTTACGGTGACAAGAAAGTGACCGTTTATTATAAAGGATTCAGCACAACGTATGACATAACGGTAAAGAAAGTGCCCGTTACTGCAATTGTGCTGACAAAACCTTTCAGAACAACTTACATCGAAGGTGAAGCTGTTTCTTTTGAAGGTCTTGAAGTTACTGCATATTACAGTGACGGCAGAAACGGAGGAAAAGGTCTCACTCTTGATCCGTCCGAATACACCATTAGCGGTGTCAGTGAAGGCGCATCTGATCTTAAGCCCGGTTCGCATGAAGTTACGGTTACTTATAAGTATCCCGAAATATCAGCATCATTCCATGTTTATGTTTCAGGAAAATCAGTCATTTCTCTCAGACTTCTTAAAATCCCTGCTGAGCTGAAAATTTATCAGGGGCAGAATTTCAACAAGAATGATTTCGAGCTTTCTGCTACATACGATAATGAAATCACCGAAACCATAAAAGATTTTGACATAGTGTATGATAATATGCAGATAGGTACACATACTGCAAGAATTTATTATATGGATAAGTATGTTGCCTTTGATTATGAAGTTTATGAGCTTGTGCAGACAGGAATTGAACTCGGTGATACTTCGGCTGTCGGTAATTATGCCGGTGACGCGCTGAATTTCAGCAAACTTCAGGTCTATGCGGTTTATAACAGCGGAGAGAAGAAACTCACAGATAATTATGAGCTCATTCATGAAATAGATACAACGGCAATAGGTAATTATCCCGTAACGGTTGTCAGCGGTGAATTTACTGCTGAGTTTGAATACAGAGTTGCAAAGCGTCAGGAAATCCGAATCGGTGATGTCAATTTTGACGGAAGTGTCAAAGCAGCAGATGCAAGACTTGCTCTCAGATGCTCTGCAAAGATCGAAACATTGTCAGAGGATGCAAGACTTGCTGCGGACGTTGACCTTGACGGGAAAATCACTGCATCAGATGCCAGAAAAATATTGCGTGTAGCCGCAGGATTGGATAAATTCTGATATGACGAAAAAACAAATTGCAATAAATGCTGTTGAAGCTCTGAAAAAATCATATCCCGATGCGATATGTTCGCTGAATGCGGGCAATCCCCTTGAATTGCTTATCGCAACAAGATTGTCTGCTCAGTGTACCGACGCAAGAGTTAATCTTGTGACACCTGCACTTTTTGAAAAATATAAAACAACCGAAGACTATGCTGCTGCCGATGCTGATGATATCGCTGAAATAATTCATTCATGCGGATTTTTCAGGCAGAAATCAAAGGATATCGTGGGCATCGCTCAGAAAATCATTTCCGATTTCGGCGGCAAAGTGCCTGATAATATTGAGGACCTGACAACACTTCCAGGAGTGGGCAGAAAAACTGCAAACCTCATCTGCGGTGATGTTTACGGCAAACCTGCTGTTGTTGCAGATACTCATCTGATACGCATTTCAAACCGTCTGGGTCTTGTTGCAACAAAAGATCCTTATAAAGTTGAACTTGAACTGAAAAAACTGCTGCCTCCCGCAGAAAGCAATGATTTCTGCCACAGATGTGTGCTTCACGGCAGGGCAGTGTGTGATTCAAGAAAACCGAAATGCGAAATCTGTTCAATGTCAGAATTCTGTAAAAAGATTATATAAAGAGAAAAACGAAAGGAAGTTATTTAATTGTCTTTTCTGTCTAAAATTTTCGGAGATTACTCCACAAAAGAATTAAAAAGAATACAGCCTCTCAAGGACAAGGTTCTTGCGCTTGATGAGGAATATTCAAAGCTTACCGATGCCGAACTTCAGGCAAAAACTCCCGAATTCAAAGAGAGACTTGCAAACGGTGAAACTCTTGATGATATTCTTCCCGAAGCATTTGCCGCTTGTCGTGAAGCATCATGGCGTGTACTTAACATGAAGCATTTCCCGGTTCAGATTCTCGGCGGTATCGTTCTTCATCAGGGCAGAATTGCCGAAATGAGAACAGGTGAAGGTAAAACTCTTGTTGCTACTCTTCCCGCATACCTTAATGCGCTTGCAGGTAAGGGTGTTCATATCGTTACAGTCAACGATTACCTTGCAAGACGTGACTCTGAATGGATGGGTAAAGTTTACCGTTTCATGGGACTTACAGTCGGTCTTATTGTTCACGGTGAAGATCATGCTGCAAAAAAAGCTGCATACGATGCAGATATCACATACGGTACAAACAACGAAATGGGCTTCGACTATCTTCGTGACAACATGGTGCCTTACAAAGAAATGAGAGTACAGCGCGGTCACAACTTTGCTGTTGTGGACGAAGTTGACTCAATCCTTATCGACGAAGCAAGAACACCTCTTATCATTTCAGGCAGAGGCGACAAATCTTCAGAGCTTTATAAGAAAGCTGACGAATTTGTAAAGGGTCTTCGTGAAAAACGCATCAAGGAGCTTGAATCAAAACAGGCTATTGAAGATGTTGCAGATGATGACGTTGATTTCATCGTTGATGAAAAAGCAAAAAGTGCCACATTCACCAAAAACGGTATTGCAAAGGCTGAAAGCTGGTTCAATCTTGAAAACCTTATGGATGCGGAAAACCTTACTCTTCAGCATCATCTCAATCAGGCTCTCAAGGCAAGAGGTGTAATGAAGCGTGACGTTGACTACGTTGTAAAAGACGGTCAGGTGCTTATCGTTGACGAATTCACAGGCCGTATCATGCTCGGCAGACGTTATAACGACGGTCTTCATCAGGCTATTGAAGCAAAGGAAAATGTAAATGTCCGCTCTGAGTCAAAGACTCTTGCAACAATCACATTCCAGAATTATTTCAGACTTTATACAAAGCTTTCCGGTATGACAGGTACTGCCATGACGGAAGAAACAGAATTCCAGGAGATTTACGGTCTTGACGTTATCGCTGTTCCCACAAACAAGCCCATGGTAAGAAATGACCTTCCTGATGTTCTTTATAAAACAGAAGCTGCAAAGTTCAATGCAATTATTGAGCTTATAAAAGAGTGCCACGAAAAAGGTCAGCCCGTGCTTGTCGGTACTGTAAATATCGAAAAGTCAGAGCAGTTCAGCAAAGTCCTCAAGAGAAGCGGTATTGCTCATAACGTTCTGAATGCTAAGTATCATGACAAGGAAGCTGAAATCATCGCTCAGGCAGGTAAACTCGGTGCTGTTACAATCGCAACAAACATGGCAGGCCGAGGCACAGATATTATCCTTGGCGGTAACGCAGAATATCTTGCAAAAGCAGACATGCGTAAGATGGAAGGCATGACAGAGGAGCTTATCGCAGAAGCAACAGGTTTTGCTGAAACAGATAACGAAGAAATCCTTGAAGCAAGAAGAATTTATGCTGAACTTGAAGCAAAGCATAAGGCAGCAATTTCAGGTGAAGCAGAGCAGGTAAGAGAAGCAGGCGGTCTTTTCATCATCGGTACATCAAGACATGAGTCAAGACGAATCGACAATCAGCTCAGAGGCCGAGCAGGTCGTCAGGGTGACCCCGGTACAAGCCGTTTCTTCCTTTCAGCAGAAGACGAACTTATCAGACTCTTTGCAGGCGACCGTTTCTTTGTTATTCTTGATACATTCAAGAGCATCGGCGATATGCCTCTTGATGCAAAAATGTTCTCAAAGTCCATCGAAAGTGCTCAGAGCAAGGTTGAAAGCAATAACTTTGCTGTCCGTAAGAATGTTCTTAAATATGACGACGTTGCAAACATTCAGCGTGAAATTATATACAAGCAGAGAAATCAGGTGCTTGACGGTGTTGACCTTGATTCAACAGTCCGTAAGATGATTGTTGATAGCTTTACAGATGCAGTAGGTTTCTATTGTCCGTCTTCAAACAACGCAAAGGACTGGAATGTTGAAGGTCTCAAGCGCAAGTATGCATGGCTGTTCGGTGATACAGAGCTTGTGAGCGAAACAGACAGCAGTGCAATCTTTGATCAGATGGTTGACCTTGCAGACGCTAAGCTTGACTCACAGAGAGAAAAGTACGGCGAGCAGATGCTCAAAGCTCTTGAACATAAGGCACTTATCGAAAACGTTGATATGCGTTGGATGGATCATATCGATGCAATGGAACAGCTCAAGAGAAGCGTAGGTCTCAAGGCTTACGGTCAGAAAGATCCCGTTCTTGCATTCAGAGAAGAAAGCTCCGATATGTTTGACGAAATGATTGCAAATATCCGTGAAGGCACTGTTCAGTTCGTGCTTTGTGCAGTTCTCAGAAGTGAAGAAGATGTAAAGCGTGAACAGAAGATGACTCCCACTGAAACAAACGGGGGAGACGGAAGTGAAAAGAACAGACCTGTCAAAAAGGCAGAAAAAGTCGGAAGAAATGATCCCTGTCCTTGCGGAAGCGGTCTGAAGTATAAGAAGTGCTGCGGTAAAAATTCATAAATCAGGAGCTGTCTCACTAAGCGAAGACCAAAAGAAACACAATAAATAAAAAAAGGATTGCAGAGTGTTAGCTTTGCAATCCTTTTAAATTTAGCATTAAACTAAAATAGCAGATTATGATGTTTCTTTTTATCCGTTTTTTCCGTCTCAGCGTATACACATACGCTTCTCGTCGGAAGAAAACGGATTCTTCATCTTATTGAGACAGCTCTTATTGTCTTATTAGTGTCAGAAATGAAGTTTGTACATATGATGTATTGAGGATTGTCCTCAAAAAAATTTTAGGAGCAGTGTCATGAATAACTGTACAAACAAACAGAACTGCGGTTGCACAAAGGAAAGTGCAGATTGCGAAAAAACTTTTCTTCCCGCAGAAATGAGAACAACAATGGCATATGTACCGTTTCAGCTTGACTTGTCATATTACAGTGCAGACGAAGCGCTTCGCAAAGGCACATTATTCTGCGATCTTGACAAGCCTTTCAGGGGGAGATGCACATGCTGACAGAAAAAGCAAAGCTCATGCAGTGTCTGAGCGCAGAAAAATTTGCCGCATGGGAGCTTCATCTGTATCTTGATACACACCCCTGTGACAAAACGGCACAGCGTATGCATGAAAAACATATGGCAAGAGCAAAAGAACTCAGAGAAGAGTATGAACGCAAATTCGGACCGCTTTCAACGGTAACGGGTGAAGGCTGCGAATGGCTTAAGGGACCCTGGCCCTGGGAGAAAGGTGAGTAAGTAATGTGGACATATGAGAAAAAATTACAGTATCCCGTAAAAATCAAAAATCCCAATCCTGCTTATGCAAAAATCATCATGGATCAGTACGGCGGACCTGACGGTGAGCTGGGTGCATCGCTGCGTTATCTTTCACAGCGTTATTCAATGCCCTGCGATGAACTTAAAGGTCTTCTTACAGACATCGGTACGGAAGAACTTGCCCATCTTGAAATGATCGGTGCGATGATTTATCAGCTCACAAGAAATCTTTCATGTGAAGAGATAAAGAAACAGGGCTTTGATGCTTATTTTGTAACCCACACAACAGGTGTTTATGCGGCAGGAGCATCAGGTGCACCCTGGACAGCGGCATATATCCAGACAAAGGGTGATGTGCTTGCAGACCTTCACGAAGACCTTGCAGCAGAGCAGAAAGCCAGAGTCACATACGATAATATTCTTCGTCTTATTGATGACCCCGATATTATTGACCCCATAAAATTCCTCCGTGAAAGAGAAATCGTGCATTATCAGAGATTCGGTGAAGGCCTCAGAATCGCAACCGATGCACTCGACAGCAAGAACTATTATATGTTCAACCCGTCTTTTGATAAGATGTGTAAATAAAAACATGATCCCCGTTTTATGCGGGGATTTTTGTGTTGCAATGCATAAATATGCATTTATTCTGTATAATTTGCTGTTTTATACAATATTTATGCATAAATTTGTACAATTATTTATCTTTTTGGGTATTGCAAAAAATGTCGTGCAGTATTATAATATATGACAGAAAAAAACAAAAGAGGTTTTCACAATGGATAAGAAAGATATCAAAAAAGTTGTTCTCGCCTACTCAGGCGGTCTTGACACATCAATCATCATTCCCTGGCTCAAGGAAAATTACAATAACTGTGAAGTTATTGCAGTTTCAGGTGACGTAGGACAGGGTACAGAGCTTGACGGTCTTGAAGAAAAGGCTATCAAGACAGGTGCTTCAAAACTCTATATTCTTGACCTTAAAGAAAAGTTCATCACAGACTACATCTGGCCCACACTCAAAGCAGGTGCAGTTTATGAAAAGGATTATCTCCTCGGTACATCTTTTGCTCGTCCCATCATCGCAAAGGAAATCGTTGAAATCGCTAAAAAAGAAGGCGCAGACGCAATCTGCCACGGTTGTACAGGTAAGGGTAACGACCAGGTTCGTTTCGAGCTTACAATCAAGGCTTTTGCTCCCGAACTTGCTATAATCGCTCCCTGGAGAGAGTGGTCAATCAAGTCACGTGAAGAAGAAATCGCATACGCAGAGGCACACAATATTCCTCTTAAGATAAACAGAGAAACAAACTACTCAAAGGATAAGAATCTCTGGCACCTTTCACACGAAGGTCTTGACCTTGAAGATCCTGCAAACGAGCCTCAGTACCTTAAGGAAGGCTTCCTTGAAATGGGTGTTGCTCCCGAAGCTGCTCCCGACAAGCCCACTTATGTTACAATTCACTTTGAACAGGGTGTTCCCACAGCTATCGACGGCAAGGAAATGGGTGCTATCGAACTTCTCGAAACAGCAAACAAACTCGGCGGTGAAAACGGTATCGGTCTTGCTGACCTTGTTGAAAACAGACTTGTCGGCATGAAGTCCAGAGGCGTTTACGAAACTCCCGGCGGAACAATCCTTTACAGAGCACACGAAATCCTTGAAACACTCTGCCTTGACAGAGATACACAGCATTACAAGGAGCTTGTTGCTGCTAAGTATGCAGAACTTGTTTACTTCGGTCAGTGGTTCACACCTCTTCGTGAAGCTCTTGCAGCTTTCGTTGACGAAACACAGAAGACAGTTACAGGTGATGTTAAACTCAAGCTCTACAAGGGTAACATCATCCCCGCAGGTACAACTTCACCCTACTCACTTTACAGTGAAGAAGTTGCTACATTTGATGAAGACGAAGTTTACAATCAGGCTGATTCAGCAGGATTCATCAACCTCTTCGGTCTTCCCATCAAGGTCAGAGCAGAACTTTCAAAGAACTGGGATAAATAATTATACAAATGAGCAGATTTTTTTAAATCTGTTCATTTTTTTGTAACCGTTTTATGTTTTTCATGTGTTATATATAGTGAAAGGAGTGTTTGTAATGAAAAAAATCACTGCAATTCTTATTTGTATTATCATGATTATACATCCCTTGGCTGTATCGGCAGAAGAATATTCATCGGGTCTGCTGATGGATTATTATGTCGCTTTTGAACCTTGGCAGGGAAAAGGCGATGCAACAGCAGAAGTTGTATCAAGTTCTGACAGATTGCCGGCTGTTTATGAGGAGTTTCTCCGTCTTACAAGGCTGGATGAAGAAGTCGATCCCGAAAATTATACCGTTGCACCGGGAGAAGACTGTGTTCTTCTCACTCTTAAAGAGGATTATCTTTCCACATTTCCTGACGGTAAATATTATTTTCAGGTTCATTTTAAACAAGTGCGGTTTGATCTGAAATTGTATGTTTTCAGAGAAAAATCAGTTGTTACCGACGTTGTTTTTAATTTTGATGAATGGACACCCGGTGACGGACTTCCTTGTGTTATGATAGAAAGCTTCGATAAAAATATTCCTATCGGGCCTGAGCTTATTGAATGTATAAAATACGGTGATGAGATAGTTGATAAAAAGAATTATACTATCAGTCAGTTTGCCGATATTATTTTTGTTCATTTTACTGAGCAATATTACTATTCTTTACCTTCGGGAACAAATTACTTTGATATTGAATTCATGAGTGTCAGCGGAGTGAAGCTGAAACTTGATATACCGCCGAGAGACCATGCAGGTGATGTTGCAGATGTTTATTATTATTGGTATGACAGCAAAATAAGTGGCAGTGTATGCTACATTGATAATGACTATATGAAGCTTTATCATGATTTGTTCTTCAAAGATATGTATGAAAATTATCTCACTCTTCCCGATTTTGAATTCTACAACGGTGAGAAAATTTCATCCGGTCTTTATGAGGACATAAAATATTTTGTCAATGATAATTTCTATCTCTGTCTTTATCTTAATGAAATCGGTGCAGATGTTTCGACAATTGACGGTGTTTCGGAAATTAAGTACACCGGTGAAGAATACCCTTGCGCAGTTGTGAAAGTTGTCGGCGGAGATGATATTGACAGTGTACTTGCTGATGAAAAGGTTGAGTATGTGGGATATTCTTTCAGTTTTGTGGCACCTTTCTGGGGAGACCCGGGGCATTCAGTACAAAGGCTTTTTAAGGCATCGGATGCAAGAAAGGTTTTGAGAATCGCTGCAGGTCTTGATAAAATTGAGCACAGGGAAAATTACTCACATCTTGATGAATATATCAATTTTTTTGCAAGGGATATTGATATGAACGGCAAACTGACAGCTCACGATGCAAGAGGTGTTCTCCGTATCGCAGCAGGACTTGATACATCAAAACATATTTTTTATCCTTATTGATGAAAAATACCGTGCGAAAAATAACAGAGTCGGCAACGGCTCTGTTTTTATATAATTTTACAGTTGAAAACAGGTGCAGTTTGCGTTATAATAAATGCATATTGATTTCAAAGGTGATGTATAAAATGAAAAAATTCCTGGCAGCACTTGTTGTTGTAATGCTTGCTGTTATATTCACAGTCGGTGCATCTGCCGAAACTTATCTCAGGGGCGATATCAACAAGGATGGCAAATTAAGCGCATCTGATGCAAGAGCAACTCTGAGAATCGGTGCAAAACTTGACGAAGCCACAGAAGAGCAGAAGCTCATTGCAGATATGAATGATGACGGAAAAATCAGCGCAACTGATGCGAGAACAATTCTTCGTATTTCAGCAAAGCTTGAAGATCCTAAAGGTGAAATCAGCATCGGCGGAAATTCAGGCGAAGAAACTGAAAGAACTGAGCTTTCAAGCGGTATCAGCATGAGTTTCAAGGATTTTATGAAGAAATTCGGCGGTATGAGAGAGCTTGATACAACAGACGGCACAATTTCTTACACAAATGATTATGTTACTGTTGTTTCTGACCCGAAAATGATCACATCAGGCAATATCAATGCCATCAGCATCACAGGCGGAGATTATATGATTTGCGGTGTTTATGCGGGAATGCCCGTTGACGAAGCACTTGCAGCTCTCAAGAGTGCAAAATGGATCGTTGACAATGAAAATGCATCTCAGGTCACACTTTCAAAGGTCGGCATGAAAATCAGACTTGCAAAAGCCGGTGATGTGGTTTCATTCGTTGAATATTATCTCGGTATTTCTATTGTAACTCCCGATGACACAACAACATCCACAACAGAAACAACAACTCAGCCTCCCGAAACAACTACACAGCCTCCCGAAACAACAACAAAACCAGCTGAGACAACAACCAATCCGCCCGAAACAACAACAAAACCTTCTGCTACAAGTGAGGATTTTGAAAAACTTCCTGAGCAGGCAAAGGCGTTTCTTCTCGGCAATTTCAGTCTGAAAGGTTATACATATAACGGAGGAAACCGTGATTACGTGTCAATGTATGTTACAAAGGATAATGTAAGATGCGGCATGATGATGGAATCAGAAGACGGTAAGCCCATGGATGTTGATGTGCTTATCACTGATATGAACAGTAAATCAGCAACAACATATCTTATTTCCAATGATACAAAGAAATATTGTAAACTTGATACAATCACAATGGGAATTCTGGGTCTTAAGCCTGAAGATTTCAAACTGAGCTTTACAAGTATTGATCCCGCAACGGTGACTGTTTCAATAAACACCGTTAAAGAAGGCATGACTGAATATACGGTCTATAAGCTGAAGGCAGGTGCTGAAATAAGCGAAGTTTACATGATCGGCGACAATATCAAACGCATCTGCAGTTATGACACAAAAGGTGTTCTTGTGAGCCGTTTTGATGTTGAAACTTTCAGCGCAGGTGTACCTGCTTCTGCATTCTCTCTTAACGGATATAAAAAAGTGCTTACACTGTTGTCTATTTTTTCATAAATAATAAATTTGAATATTACCGACAGACATATTATCAGGTATGTCTGTCGGTTTTTCTATGCCGAAAATTATTTTTACACAGAAAAATAAAAGTAATGTATAATTTGTTTGTGCCAATAAAAAAACTAAAAAATTTAGTAATTATTGACAAAATTTGCAATATGTTGTATCATGTTGTTATGTTATTTTGAGGAGGAATTTATGTATGTTTTGTCCTGAATGCGGAAAGCCGAATGACGACAGTGCAATTTTTTGTTATGACTGCGGAACAAGGCTCAAGGCTCAGAATCCTGAACAGGCACCCGGTCAGGTGATTCAGAATGGCGGTAATTATCCGCCGGTGACTGATACCGTTGTACCGCCACCACCGAAAAAACCGATGAATAAAAAGGCTGTTGCCATAGTTGGTTCAGTCTGCGGCGCTTTCTTTGCTCTGATTATCGGTCTTATCGTGATTATTTCAATTTTTACACCTGAAAAAGCTGCAGTAAATTATGTGAATGCACTCGCTTCAGGTGACTACGCAAAAGCATATTCTTATATTTACGATACAGAAAAGAAATATGTTTCAGAAGAACAGTATGTTGAATACATGTCAGTCAACAGCATCATCACTCCCGGCAGTGTAAAGAAAGCCAACTGTACAGATGCGATTGAAACCATAGGTTACAGCTTTGTGAATATGGCTACAACAGAATCTGTATACAACTGCTACGTAACATTTGACATTGAGGATTCAGCGTACGATGCATTTTTCAGCGGATATATCCCCGACGGAATGCTTGTTAAAGTTGTGAAAAGCGGTGGTTTTTCATACAAAGTAAGCATGGCGGATGAATTCGTTCAGGGTGTGACAATCCGTACAATGAAGGATGCAAACGTAACTATTGACGGCGTTCAGCTGACAGGTGCTTCTTCACAGAGTAACTATGAAGAAAGTTCTGATATTTTTGAGAATTACACAGTTGCTGTTCTTCTTTCAGGAAATCATAATCTCGTAATAGAACACGAGATGTATGACACAATCGAAACAGAAATTTATGTCGGTGAGTATGAGAGATCTTTCTATTACACAGAAATGGATCTGAAAGAAGAGACAAGAAACCAGATCTTCACTCAGACCACAGAAATTTTCAAATCCATGTGTGCAGCATCAATGAGTTCAAAAGATTTCAGTGCTGTAAGCGGAAATATCACATCAAATGCAGATTATTATGAGGATCTTGTCTATGATTACAATTATTTCAAAAACAAGATCAAAAACAACGATGGTGTCGGATATTCAAGCCTTAACTTTACTTCTTTCACAGACAGCACAACTAACTTAGGAATGAACAATAACAGATATACATGTAAGGTATCCTATACTTATGATAACGTGTATGTATACAGAGATTATCGTTCAGCAACAGGTTACAACCAGCGTTCAACAACAGCTGCAGAAGGCTACATTTCAATGACTTTTGAATATGTTGACGGTGTATGGAACCTGATTTCAATTAATGATTACAGAATATAAAAAAGCGGAGGAATAGAAAATGGCAAACTTTTGTACAACTTGCGGAAAACCGATTGCAGCATGTATCTGCAATCAGAACAAAAATCTTCAGGAAAATGGCGGACAGCCTCCTGTTTTTGATCCGAATCCCGGATATCCGCCCATCCCCGGTGGCTCAACTCAGGGCGGTACAACTCAGGGCGGTACAACTCAGAGCGGTACAACTCAGAGCGGTACAACAACCGGCTTCGGCGGTATCACTGTTGATACAGACAAATTAAAAGCAACATTTGTTGACAAGAGAGTTTCTTTCAAGGAATATCTTGGTCTTGATGAAGCAGAAATGACAGATAATTCAGATCCCTATGAAAGAGGTCTCAACATTGTTCCCGATATCATCAAACCCTGCGATGGCGAAGTGCCTATCAAGCAGTTCAATGTAGGTAAATTCCGTTCATTCTTCTCATTCAAGTGGGCAGAAGCAAGAATTCAGGTTACAAACAAACGAGTAATTTTCCGTTGCAGCGGTAAATCACCTCTCGGTAAAGACTTTACACAGGCAGAGCATTCAATCGATGAACTTATCGGTCTTAATTTCTCAAAGGGCGTTCGTTTTTCATTGCTTACATTCGCGATTGTGCTTCTTATAAACCTCGTTATCGGCGGTATTTGCAGTGCAATCTCATTCGGACTTTGCGAAGGTCTTGATACAAACATTGTTTCATCACTTATCGGTTTTGCAGGATTTGTAGGTCTGTTTGCTGCAATGATATTCCTTAAGAAAAAATATTTTTATAATTCAATGATTTCAGCTGCAGCATTTGGATTGAATCTGGGCGCTGTTACTGACAGTAGCAATGATTTCTTCCATGGACTTTCAGTGATCCTGACTATTGTTACAGTTTTGATTCTCCTTTATTACATGATAAAGGTTTCACTCAAGCCCAGTGCATCACTCACATTCACAACAAGAAACGCATCCAAGGATATCATGGGTATGTTCTCACCCAGAATTGCTAAGGCAAACATCGCAGCAGAAGTTCTTCCTGCATGTGATACAGAAACAGCCTTTGCTGAAATCAGTGCAATTATCAATGATGTTCAGAAGATGGGCGACTATGCTATCGAAAAGTGGAAGAAATAATCTGACACACACAAACGGCGGGAGATATTTATTATCTTCCGCTTTTATAAAAAGAAATACGGAGGGGTTGAAACATGGCTGAAGAAAGCGTTGAGTATGAGTCAGTGGAATATGAGTCATACGAAGAAGTGACGTATGAAGAATATACATACGAAGAAGTCACCGTTGAAATATATGAAACTGAAACTACGGAATCATCTGAAACAGATATTATCACAGAAATGGCGACAAACATTGTCGATGGTATTGTTGAAGATATTCAGGGAAAAGTTGAGGAATCCATCCGGGAACATATCATGTCTGAAATGGAAAAAGAAATGGGCATGTCTATGGATGAAGCCATTGATCAGCTGGTTGATCAGGCATTCAATATGCACTCTGAAGATATGAACGGTGAAAACACTGCATCGAGAAATGCTGCAGAGCATTCTGCAATGTCTGAAACTGCAGAAACCAATAATAATGCTGCTGAACAGACAGCTGCTCAGAATACAGCAAACGGTGCAACTGAAGATAACGGCGAATCAGAAGGTTATGATTTTTTTAACGGTTATTATATGTAAGGTGAAAAAATGAAAAATGTAGAAGTTTTTGACGGCAATTATCTTGCCGATTTCCCGGTGCCATATCCGTCGGAAAATGCAAGATGTGCTTTTATCGGAAGTTCTCCCAACGGGCAGAATATGTATGTGCCCCTTGATGAAGATATTCTCAGCCGTCACATGATGATTCTCGGCGGTATCGGTATGGGTAAGACAAACGCTTTTTTTCAGATTGTGAATCAGATTCAGGCTAACCTTACCGCAAATGATGTCATGATTGTTTTTGACACAAAGGGTGATTTCTACAAGAAATACTACCGACCCGGTGATGTTGTTATAAGCAATGACTCAACCGCAACAGGTCCGAACGGCGTTGATTACTGGAATATTTTCAACGAGATCGAATATGACGAGCATATGGAAGAGAACATTATTGAAATTGCAAAAATGCTTTTCCATAACAGAATTGAAAAAACAAATCAGCCGTTTTTCCCGAATGCAGCAAAGGATATTTTTGCGGCGATACTTACACACTTTTCACGCAATAACGGAACGCTCAGAGGGTCAAATAAATATCTCAGAGAGTTTCTTGATTGTTCACCCACTGCAAAAATAAGAGAAATGCTCAGCATGCACGAAGATCTGAAAGCGATGATAAGTTATATCTTTGATGACAGATCACCGCAGACACAGGGTGTTATTTCCGAATTGCAGCAGATGTCACGAGAGATTTTCCTCGGCAATTTCAAAAAAGACGGAAATCTGTCAATGCGAAAACTCGTAAGAGCAAAAGGCGGAAGAATCATATTTATTGAATATGATCTGGGTGTCGGCGGAATGTTGTCACCGATTTACAGCCTTCTTTATGACCTGGCAATAAAAGAAGCCCTTTGCAGAGACAAGAGCGAAGGTAATGTTTATTTTATCACCGATGAGTTCAGTCTTATTCCGAATCTTGAACATATTGATGATGCTGTCAATTTCGGACGCAGCCTTGGTGTTAAATTCATGATCGGTATTCAGAATATTGATCAGATTTTTGAAGGATACGGTGAAAACAGAGCGCGCAGTATTCTTTCGGGATTTTCAACATCTGTTGTTTTCAGAGTCAACGACGTGTCATCAAAAAAATTTATTCAGGAGCTGCATGGAATGAACCGTAAAAAAGAAATTTTTTCATCGGCAATCCAGGGCAGAGGTATTACTGAGCAGCTACGCGATGCTTATGTTGTTGAAGACTGGGATATCACCCGTCTGGCACGAGGTGAAGTCATAATCGGACTTCCCGGCGTAACTCCCTTTAAATTCAAATTATCAAAAGTATAAAAAGGATGATTATAAATGAGTAAAACAGTTATTACTATTATAGTTTCTGTGGTTGTTGTTTCTGTGGCAGCAACAGGTATCGGTGTGTTTGTTGCATCACGTCCGTCTCCCGAAAAAACTATTGAAAGGTTTGAAGCTGCATATAATGAAGCACTTTTTGAAGACATGGTTGCTTGTTTTGAACCCAGCGTACAGATTTTGTATTCGGGCATTTCGGGGGTCGTAGACTCGTTGTTCGGTGTCAATCCGTCTGACATCATGAACATTATCGGCGGCGTAATGCCTTTCATTGACGGTCAGGTTATTGACGGCGAATATTATGAAATGCCCAAGCTTGATATCGAAGTCGTTGATGCTGAAGAGTATGATGACTATGCTGAAGTTTATGTAACAGTAACAATGACATACTATGGTGAAACAGAAAGCTATGAGGGTGAAATGTCACTTGTATTCGTTGAGGATGACTGGTATCTCTGTGCAGAAAATCTTATGTCATAAAAGAAAACTTCATACAAAAAAAAGAGTTGTATCGTTTGATACAACTCTTTTTTTGTATTGATTACAGCAGGGCAATTGCTGAAACAATTGTCTGATACACAACACCAATGAATGCAACAATCATTGTGGGTGTAAGCAGAAATGCCTGAAAAAGTGATCCTTCTGAAACTCTTGCGGAAAAGGTCGGCACAAAGCCGTAGAATCCGCTGCCGATATTTACAAGAGGTGATCTGTAAAGATTTTTCGGGCTGAATTTTTTAAGGTAAACAATTCCCAGTATGATTCCGATTACAATCAACCCGTAGAATGCAATATTGCATATTGCATAAGCGATGGATTCCATGCCGTAAAAATCATCTATGATTGTGACAGTTACGGTGAATGCGTTATTGAGGAAGTGTATGATAACTCCTGTCCAGATGGATTCTGTAACAAGTGTTGCATATCCGATGACAATGCCTGAGACGAATGCAAAGGGGATCTGCATCAGATTGCAGTGCATAAGTCCGAAAATCAAGGCAGAGCATATGACTGCAAACATATCTCCGTAGCGTCTGAGAGTCTGCATGATGATGCCTCTGAGCGCCAATTCTTCGATAAGTGCCGGTACGACTGCCGTGCTGATGAAAAAGAAGATGATTCCCACCGGATTGTACGGTGTTTCGGGCATTTCGGGAAGTTGCAGCTCAAAACCGAAAATTACAGATACATAAGTATCGATGAATGATGTGAGAATGTTTCCCAGAAGACAAAGTCCGAATCCTGCAATAATGATAATCGGAAGATGTTTCGCATTTTTCGGTTTACCCGTGGGGATTTCTTTAAGAAAACCTTTTTTCTTTGCAAAATGTCCGACAAGGAAAAACGGAGGACCCACAATGAACACTGAATACAGAATGTCAAAACCGTACTGGAATTCGGCTGAGTTCCATTTGTCTGCAAACAGATTGTAATCAACAGCCGGGGAATTCTGCATCCACATTAAAATTAATTGGATTGCACCCACAAAAACAGATGAAATTAAAATATACAGCAGTATTGCCACAGCTGAAAAAGTGCTGAGTTTTTTTATGGTGGCTTTTTCCTTCAGCCATATTTCAGGCGGAACAAAATGCGGCATTCTCGGTCTGTTTACAGGCGGATAATAATTATTGTTTTCAGGTGGCTGAAAATTGTCGCCGTCGGAGAAATTCACCTGATCACTCCTTTATATCTGAGCAAGAATTGCATGAAGTGCATTTGCAGCTGCCGCAAATGCCTCTTCATTTGTCTTGTATGTGTAAATTTCTTTGATCTGGTCTGCTGTGCCGCCTTCTTTTTCAAGCGAAGCAAGGCCGTCAAAAACCTTAAGATGCGGTTCAAGTGTCAGGAATCTCTTTCCGTCTTTGAGCTTGAAACGTGAAAGAAGATCTTTTAAGCAACCGTCACCTGTGCCGGGAGGTACAACAAAACCGTCTGAAAAACGTGCATCCTTGATGTGCATATATTCTGTGTAGGGTGCGAGTTTATCGTAAGCTTTGAGAATATCAACACCGCACTGAATGAAGTTTGCGGGGTCAAAAACACCCTTGATTTTGCCCTCAAAAGTTCTGAGAATATCAAGGCAGCGGTCATCGTTGTCGCCGTAAATGCCTTTTTCATTCTCATGGCAGCACCAGATGTTGCTTCTGAGTGAATAGTCGCAGAATTTTTCAAGTCTTTCCATGACTTCATCACGGTAGGGAGAATAATCTGTTTCACCGTCAGGCATGAAAAAGCTGAACATTCTGATGTTTTCTGTGCCGAGAATACATGCGAGTTCAACATTCTTTTTGAACAGGTCAAAATGAGGCTCAAAATCATCTGTGATTTCGATTTTTCCGAAAGGTGAACCCAGAGCGGATACACCGATTCCGTTATCGTCAAGGATTTTTCTGAGCTCTTTTGCTTCTTCAACAGAGTATGTTGAGAAGTTGACACCGTTGATGCCTCTGGGCTCAATATGTGTCAGACCGTTGGCTTTAAGCGCCTTGATCTGTTCTTCTATTGTTTTACCGCCTTCATCTGCGAAGGCTGAAAGTATAAATTCTGCCATAATGAATTATCCTTTGAGAATTTCTTTATACATTTTGATGTATTCGCCTGCTGAACGACCCCAGCTGTAGTCGCATTCCATAGCACGCTTGACAAGAATCTGCCAGCCTTCTTTATCTTTGAAGCCTTCAACAGCTCTTCTCATTGCGTGAAGCATGTCGTGTGCGTTGTATGATGCGAATGTGAAACCGTTGCCTTTTCCGTCACCTGAGTCGAAGATGGAGTCACGAAGACCGCCTGTTTCTCTGATGATGGGTATTGAACCGTATCTGAGAGCGATCATCTGTGAAAGACCGCAGGGTTCACTCTTTGAAGGCATAAGGAATATGTCTGAACCTGCATAGATTTTCTGAGCAAGATCAGCAAAGAAACCGAGCTTGAGACCTACTCTGTCGGGATATTTTGCAGCAAGTTCCGAGAAGAAGCTTTCATACTGCCATTCACCTGAACCGAGAACAACAATCTGTGCGTCTGATGTGCAGATGAATTCTTCGATAACAGCCTTTACAAGGTCAAATCCCTTGTGACCTACCATTCTTGAAACCATTGCAACAATGGGAGCATCGGGGTTTACGGGAAGATCAAAATATTTCTGAAGTTCAGCCTTGTTCTTTGCCTTTGCTGAGAAATCGTCTGAATTGTAGTTGAACCAGATATCCTTGTCAGTTTCGGGATTGTACATATCGTAGCCGATACCGTTGAGAATACCCTGCAATTTCCATGCTCTCTGGTTGAGAATGGGATCAAGACCGTGTGAGAACCAGGGATCAAGAATTTCGTTTGCGTAAGAGGGGCTTACAGTTGTAATTTTGTTTGCAGTTTCAATAGCACCCTTCATGAAGTTTACGCAGCCTTCATATTCAAGAATGTGAGCATCGCTTTCGGGAAGACCGACAACTTCTGTGTTAAGATCAATTCCGTACTGACCCTGATACTGAATGTTGTGGATTGTGAAAACAGTCTTGATGTTTTCGTAGCCTTCTCTCTGTGCGTACATTGTGCTGTAATATGCGGGAACAAGCGCTGACTGCCAGTCATGGCAATGGATGATGTCGGGTTTGAAATCAATTACGGGAATGATTTCAAGAATTGCTCTTGAGAAGAAAGCGAATCTTTCTGCATCATCGTAATGACCGTAAATTGTGTCACGCTTGAAATAGTATTCGTTGTCAAGGAAATAGTATATAACGCCGTCCTTGCGAAGCTCAAAAATACCGCAGTACTGTCTTCTCCATGCAACGGGAACAACGATGTTTGTAAGGTACTTCATCTGGTCCTTGTATTCCTGTTTGATTCCTGAGTAAAGAGGTGCAACAACACGGCAACCTACCATTCTCTTACGAAGAGCCTGAGGAAGTGAACCTGCAACGTCACCAAGTCCTCCGCTTGCAATAAAGGGTTTTACTTCGCTGACTGTGAACAAAACTTTCATGTTTGTTTCTCCTTTCAATTCTGCTGTGACAGAAATTCATCACAAAGCGTTGTATATGCAACTGATCCTTTTGAATTTTTGTCAAAATACATTATAGGCTGACCGAAACTGGGAGCTTCTGAAAGCCTTACGTTTCTGGGTATGGTTGTGGAGTAAACTTTCTTCGGGAAGAAGCGCTTAACTTCGTTTACAACCTGCTGAGTGAGGTTGAGTCTGCCGTCATACATTGTCAGCAGAACACCTTCGATGTCAAGATAGGGGTTATACATTCTCTTGATCTTTCTTGCTGTTGCCATAAGCTGTGAAAGTCCTTCAAGGGCATAGTATTCACACTGAATGGGAACAAGGAAAGTGTCTGATGCTGTCAGGGCATTGAGAGTGATAAGACCCAGTGACGGCGGACAGTCAAGGAATATGTAATCGTACTTATCCCATATCTCTGCGAGAGCATTTTTGAGAATACTCTCTCTGTTTTTCATATCTATGATTTCAAGTTCTGCGCCTGCAAGATTCATGTTTGCGGGAATTACATCAACACCTTCGAATTCTGTTGTGATGATAGCTTCGCTTGCCTTTATCTCGCCTGTAAGAACTTCATATGACGAATTTTTTATTTCTCTTTTGTTTATACCGAAACCGCTTGTGGCATTACCCTGAGGGTCAATGTCAACAAGCAGGACTTTTTTGTTTTTAAGTCCCACCGCAGCGGTAAGGTTGACGGCTGTTGTGGTTTTACCCACACCGCCTTTCTGATTAAGTATTGAAACGGTTTTTGCCATAACAACAATCCTTTATTTTATAAATCGTTTTATATTTTCGTGGTCACTCAGGACTATAATTCTTTCGCCGTCTGCGAAAGTATGAGTCGGAAGAGGCTGAGCATCAAGATTTCCGTCTGTATCTCTGACGGCAAGGATATTCATGTGATATCTGCCGCGGACATCAAGACCGATGATTGTTTTGCCTATCCAGTTTGCAGGGACATGAATTTCATAAACAGCAACGTCCTTCGAAATTTCAAAATAGTCCACAAGATGATTTGAACTGAATTTTACTGCGGTTTTAAGCGCCATATCCTTTTCGGGATAGATGACTTCGTCTGCACCGTTTTTCAGCAGGAATTTTGCATGGATATCTCTGCCTGCTTTGCTTACAACATATTTTGCACCGAGAGTTTTTAAAAGGTCTGTTATTTCAAGGCTTGACTGGAAACTTTCGCCCGTACAGACAAAGCAGATGTCAAAATTATTCACACCCAATGACCTGAGAACATCTTCTCTCATGCAGTCACCGACCTGAGCATAGGCAACGGTATTCATTACTTCCTGAACAGCTTCTTCGTGACGGTCAATGACCATAACTTCGTCGCCGAGTTCGGTGAATTTTTCTGCAAGATGTTTTCCGAATCTGCCGAGACCGATAATAAGTATATTTTTCATATTGAGTTACCTCTAACCGATGATGATTTTTTCACTGGGCATCTGGATATGCGACGGTGATTTGACTTCAGTAAAAATCATTGCGAATGACATGCTGCCGACTCGTCCGCAGTACATCAGAAGTGTGAGCAGTATCTGCCCGAAAAGATTGCATTCGCCTGTCACTCCCACCGACAGTCCTACCGTGCCGATTGCAGATGACACTTCAAACAGGACTTCGGAAAGTGAAAAGGACGGATTTGTAAGGCTGATGAGAATTGAAGAGAAAACTGTGAGCGAAAAGTAAATCATTGTAACAGTCAGTGCTTTTTTTATCACATCATCTTCAAGTCTTCTGCCGAAAATGTTTACGTGTTTTGAATTTCTCATGTTTGCCCAGCCTGCAAGAACAAGAACAGCGATTGTTGTTGTCTTCATACCGCCTGCTGTTGACCCCGGTGAACCGCCTATAAGCATGAAAATGATGTTCACAAGGTATGTCACAGGTGATGATGACGCAAGGTCGAAAGAATTCATACCTGCCGTTCTTGCAGAAACCGATGCAAACAATGAGTTTGTTATTTTGTCAAAGATATTCATTTCACCGAGAGTTGTGCTGTACTCTGCAATGAATATCAGCAATGCACCCGAAAAAACAAGACAGATGCTTGTGAAAAGTGCAATTTTTGAATGGAGTTTGTATTTGCGCAGTCTGAATTTATGAACACAGAAATCATTCCATACAATAAAGCCGATACCGCCTGTGAAAATCAGAACGGACAGCACAGACAGCACAAACGGGTCGGAAGAAAAATGCGTTACCGAACTGTAAGGCTCAATTGCACCCATCAGATCGAAACCTGCGTTGCAGAAAGAAGAAACGGAGTGAAAGATGCCGAACCAGAGTGCTTTTCCCACGGGAAAATATTTAAGAAAACGCAGAAAAAGAAGGATTGCACCTGCACCTTCAAAAAGCAGAGTTCCGAATATGGCTTTTTTTGCCAGTGCAATCAGACCGCCCATCTGCAAGGCATTTGTGCTTTCTTTGAGCAGACCTCGTTCTCTTACGCCGATTTTTCTGCCGATAAGAACGGATATGAACATGATTATTGTCATGTATCCGAGACCGCCCACCTGTATCAGGAAAAGCAGCACAGCCTGACCGAAGCCTGACCACTGCGTGAATGTGTCAAACACAATAAGTCCCGTAACACAGGATGCGGATGTTGCCGTTGTGAGCGCATCGGGAAATAATGTCCATTCTCCGCTGTTTGCAGAAACAGGAAGCATCAGAAGAAACGTTCCTATCATAAGAAGCAGAAAATATCCGCCTGCAACGATTTTTGTATATGATAATTTGTATAGAATTTTTTTCAGTTTATTGTCGTTCATAAATTCAGCGATAATTTTAAATGCCAAGAATTGAATTCACTCTTTTTGCTTCTCTTCTGACGTTTTCCGGAGCAGGACCGCCCTCTGATGTTCTGAAGCTTACGCATCTGTCAAGATTGACTGCTTCATAAACACCGTCGTCGAAAAGTTCGGTGAAATTCTTGTATTCTGCAAGGGGTAATTCTTCGAGAGTTGTGTTTTTCTCAATGCAAAGGGCAACAAGACCGCCTGTGATTTTGTAGGCATCACGGAAGGGCATACCCTTTGAAACAAGATAGTCTGCACAGTCAGTTGCATTGATGAATCCGCCTGCTGCAGCCTTTCTCATGTTTTCTTTTCTTACTGTCATTGTTTCAATCATGGGAATGAAAGCTGTAAGACATGCTTTTACAGTGTCAACCGCATCAAAAATACAGTCTTTGTCTTCCTGCATATCCTTGTTATATGCAAGGGGAATGCCTTTCATAACAGTGAGAATAGTCATGTTGTCACCGAAGACTCTGCCTGACTTACCACGGACAAGCTCTGCAATGTCGGGATTCTTCTTCTGAGGCATGATGCTTGAACCTGTTGAGAATGCGTCGTCAAGCTCAATGTATCTGAATTCATGTGAACACCAGAGAATGATTTCTTCTGAGAATCTTGAAAGGTGAACGCTGATTATTGAAAGGCAGGATGAAAGTTCAATGATGAAATCTCTGTCAGAAACGCCGTCAAGTGAGTTGTGGCAGATATCTTCGAAACCGAGAAGTTCAGCAGTTTTGTATCTGTCTGTGGGATAGGTTGTACCTGCAAGGGCACAGCAACCCAGAGGTGAACGTGCAGTTCTCTTTTTGCAGTCTGCAAGTCTTTCTCTGTCACGAAGGAACATCTCTGCATAAGCGAGCATGTAGTGGCCGAATGTTACGGGCTGTGCTCTCTGAAGATGTGTGTAACCTGACATGACAGCGTCTGCATATTTTTCACCCATATCAGCAAGTACGGAAATGAGATTGCAGAGAAGTTCGTCAACTGCATCGCATTCCTTGATGAGATTGAGTCTTATGTCAACTGCAACCTGATCATTACGGCTTCTTGCAGTGTGAAGTCTCTTACCTGCGTCACCGATGCGTTTTGTGAGTTCACCTTCTGTGAAAGTGTGGATATCTTCGCTTGTCATGTCGATTTCAAGAGTGCCGTTTTCGATGTCTGCAAGAATCTGCCTGAGACCTTCAACGATTTTGTCTGCATCTTCAGCAGTTATGATGCCTGTCATGCCGAGCATTGTTGCATGAGCAATACTGCCCTGAATATCTTCACGGTACATTCTCTTGTCTGTGCCGATTGAAGAATTGAAGTCGTTTGTGATTTTATCTGCTTCCTTTGAGAAGCGTCCTGTCCAGAGTTTCATAGTGTATCCTTTTAATATTAGTATTTTGCAATAATGTCACGCAGGAATGTTACTGCGTTGCCGATGTCCTTTGCAGGGTCATCGCCGACTTCTCTTTCAATTGTGAGGAAGCCTTTGAAGCCGATATCTTCGAGAGCCTTGAGGTAGTTGGGGAAGTCAACACTGCCTTCGCCGAGAGGTACTTCGATGAATGAATCGTCTTCAACAATGATATCTTTCTTTACGCCGTAAACGATTTCGGGCTCAAGATAGAAGAGCTGTTTGCCGTCTTTTGCGTGTGTGTGAACGATATAGTCTTTGAGATTGTATACAGCCTGAACGGGGTCATCGCCTGTAACCATAACAAGGTTTGCAGGGTCAAGGTTTACACCAACACCCTTTGAACCGAGTGAATCCAGGAACTTTTTGAGATTTGCAGATGTTTCGGGACCTGTTTCAACTGCGAAGTGAGCATCAATGCTGTCTGCAAACTCAGCAAGCTGGAAGCATGCATCCTGCATGATTTTGTATCTGTCGTGGTTTACATCTTCGGGAACAACACCGATGTGAGTTGTAACAACATCAGTTTCAAGTTCCTTTGCCATTTCGATGATTCTCTTTGACTTTTCGATCTTCCAGGGATTGTTCTCGGGGATTGAGAATCCGCCGCCGCCAAGGTCACCGCAGAGTGCAGAAATAACAAGACCGTTGCTCTTTACAACATCAAGGAATTCCTTTCTCTTTGCGGGTGTCATGTTGTCGGGATCCATTTCACCTCTTGAAGCATAAACCTGAATGCCGTTTGCGCCAACCTGAGCAGCTTTTCTGACAGCTTCTTTAAGGTCGCATCTGAATGAGTCTATAATTACACCGATAGGAAAATTGTACATAAAAATCTCTCCTGATTATATATTTTATCATATTAAAGTATATACCTAAATAAAAATAAAGTCAACAAATAAACAATAATTTAGTGGAATGTTTGAAGAAATTGAAATCGAGCCTGCAGGGGCGATGTCCTCATCGCCCGGCACGAATGCGCATTTTCCGTAGGAAAATTTAACGGCATAGCCGTTATTGTTCGCTTTGCTCACAATCGGGCGGTGAGGACACCGCCCCTACAAGATGCCATTTAATTTATTCGATAAATTATTGTTTGTGCAAATTCTACAAATTATGTCAAAAAATATTAGCACCCTTTTTTCAATATAGTCAAAAAATCACTTGAAAAATCGGGATTGATTTGTTAGAATATATTATATATAACTGTAATCAGCGGAGGTGGGCTGTTATGGAATATAAAAATAACGAAGAATATCGTGTGCCGATGTATCTCTTCCATGAGGGAAGCAATGCAAGGGCATATGAGTTTTTAGGTGCACATCCTTGCGGTGACGGAAAAACCGTTTTCAGAGTATGGGCTCCGAATGCAGCGGCAGTTTCTGTTTCAGGTGCATTCAACGGCTGGTCTGAAACAGCAAATCCCATGGTGCGCATCAATGACGGCGGAATCTGGGAAACAGTGATTGACGGCCTGAAAATATACGATACTTATAAATATTGTATAACTGCAAAAAGCGGTAAGAAATTCATGAAGGCTGACCCTTACGGATTTCATACTGAAACCCGTCCCGATACTGCTTCAAAAATCTATGATATAACTGCTTTTGAATGGGATGATGATGAGTGGCAGGCAGAAAAGAAGAAAAAATCTGTCTACGCATCTCCCGTAAATATTTATGAAGTCCATGCAGGCTCATGGAGAATGCATGATGACGGTAATTTCTATTCATACCGTGACCTTGCGGATGCAATCGTGCCTTATGTCAGAGATATGGGATACACTCACATCGAGTTTCTTCCCCTGACTGAATATCCCTTTGATGGTTCATGGGGATATCAGGTGACAGGCTATTTTGCTCCCACATCAAGATACGGCACTCCCGAAGACCTTGCTTATCTCATAAACAAGTGTCACAAAAACGGAATCGGTGTTATCCTTGACTGGGTGCCTGCACATTTCCCGAAAGATGCTCCCGGACTTTATGAGTTTGACGGTACACCCTGTTATGAATATGCAGACCCCCGTAAAGGCGAGCATTATGAATGGGGCACAAGAGTTTTTGACTACGGCAGAAAAGAAGTCAGAAGTTTCCTGCTTTCAAGTGCCGAATTCTGGCTCAGGGAATACCATATCGACGGCATCCGTGTTGATGCGGTCGCATCTATGCTTTATCTTGACTACGGACGAGATGACGGTCAGTGGGTTGCAAACGAAAAGGGCGGAAGAGAAAATCTTGAAGCTGTTGCATTCCTGCGAAAACTCAATGAAATCGTCTTCCGTGAACATCCCGAAGTGCTGATGATTGCAGAAGAAAGCACAGCATGGCCTCTTGTCACAAAACCGACTGCAATCGGCGGTCTTGGCTTCAACTTCAAATGGAATATGGGCTGGATGAACGATATACTCAGATATTTCGGTCTTGACGGCTATTTCAGAAAATATAATCACGATCTTATCACATTCTCATTCTTCTACGCATTTTCAGAGAATTTCATTCTTCCGATTTCCCATGATGAAGTCGTTCACGGAAAGAAATCACTTCTTGACAAAATGCCGGGTGACTATGATGAGAAATTCCACTCACTCAGAGCTTTCCTCGGTTATATGTATGCTCATCCGGGAAAGAAACTGCTCTTTATGGGTCAGGAATTCGGACAGTTTATTGAATGGGATGAAAAGAAACAGCTTGACTGGTTCCTGCTTGATTACGATGCTCATAAGAATCTGCAGAAATACACAAAAGCACTCAATCATTTCTACAAAGAAAATTCTCCCATGTGGGAAATTGATTATTCATGGGAAGGTTTCAAGTGGCTTGTCAGCGATGACTGTGACAATTCCGTAATCGCATTCCAGAGAATGAACGAAAAGGGCGAAACAATCGTGGCTGTCTGCAACTTCACAAATGTTGCAAGAGAATCCTATATGATAGGTGTTCCCGAAAAAGGTGCTTATGATGTGGTGTTCAATTCAGACAGCAAAGAATTCGGCGGTAAGGGCATGAGCAAAAAACGTGTTTACAGAACAAAGAAACAGCCCATGCACGGTATGGAACAGAGTATTGATATGACTCTGCCCCCGCTTTCGACAATTTATCTTAAGTACAGAGATGTATAATAAAAAATAATATATCACAAATATAAGAAAGGATTGATTACAATGGCAAGAAAAACAGAATGTCTGGCTATGCTTCTTGCAGGCGGACAGGGCAGCAGACTTGGTATTCTTACAAAAAATGTGGCAAAACCTGCCGTTCCTTACGGAGGCAAGTACAGAATCATTGACTTCCCGCTTTCAAACTGTATAAATTCAGGTATTGATACTGTCGGCGTTCTTACACAGTATCAGCCCCTTGAACTTAACGATTATATCGGAAACGGTCAGGCATGGGATCTTGACAGAGCAAACGGCGGTGTACATATTCTCTCTCCCTATCAGCAGATTCAGGGAACAGACTGGTACAGAGGCACAGCAAACGCTATTTATCAGAACATAAACTTTATCGACAGATACAACCCCGAATATGTTGCAGTTCTTTCAGGTGACCATATCTACAAGATGGACTATGCAAAGATGCTCGATTACCACAAGGAAAAGGGCGCAGCTTGTACAATCGCTATGCTCGAAGTACCCTGGGAAGAAGCATCAAGATTCGGTCTGATGTTTGTTGATGACGACGGAAAGATCACAGCATTCGAAGAAAAACCCAAGAATCCCAAGAGCAACAAGGCTTCAATGGGTGTTTATATGTTCACATGGAGCAAACTGCGTGAATATCTTATCGCAGACGAAGCAAAGGAAGGCTCATCAAACGACTTCGGTAAGGATGTTATCCCCGCAATGCACTCTGCCGGCGAAGTTATGGTTGCATTCCCCTTTGACGGCTACTGGAAAGACGTCGGCACAATCGACAGCCTCTGGGAAGCAAACCTTGATCTTCTCAATCCTGTTGCAAATATCGATCTTTCAGACAAATCATGGAAGATTTTCTCGAATAATCCCGTTAATCCTCCTCAGTATGTTTCACCCACAGCAGAAATCCAGAATTCACTCATCACAGGCGGCAGCCATGTTGAAGGTGAAGTTGATTATTCTGTTCTCTTCTCAAATGTTGTTGTTGAAGAGGGTGCAGAGGTCAAGTATTCAATCGTAATGCCCGGTGCAAAGATTGAAAAGGGTGCAAAAGTTCAGTATGCTATGATTGCCGAAAATGCAGTCGTAAAGAGCGGTGCAGTTGTCGGTGAAGATCCTCAGGAATGTGCAGACAGGGAAAAATGGGGCGTTGCAGTTGTAGGTCCCAACCTTACAATCGGTGAAAATGCAAAGGTAAAAGCACAGACCATGGTGGTTGAAAATGTAGAAGGAGGTGCTGAAGTATGATAGGCAAGAACGTATTGGGAATTCTTTATTCAGACGCATATAATGACTGTATCAGCGATCTTACAGCGCTCAGAACTGCAGGTTCAGTTCCTTTCGGCGGCAGATACCGTTTTATTGATTTCCCCCTTTCAAATATGGTAAACAGCGGCATAATCAAGGTCGGTGTTATTGCAAAGAGCAACTACCGTTCTCTTATGGACCATGTGGGCTCAGGTAAGTCATGGGATCTTTCAAGAAAGAATGCAGGTCTCTTCATTCTTCCTCCTTACAACTTCGGCGGTGGTAAATATAAAGGCAGACTTGAAGCACTCCGCAACACAATGGATTTCATTCAGGCTTCAAACGAAGAATATGTTCTTCTCTGTGATACAAATATCATCTGCAACATGGATTTCGGCAAACTTGTTGAATATCACGAAGCAAAGGAAGCTGATATTACAATCTGTTATAAGAACGGAAAGTATCCTCAGCTTGCAAATCTCATGAAATTCAAGCCCGAAGCAGACGGCAGAATAAAGAAAATGGCTGTACCTCCTCAGGCAGAAGAAGGCGAAGGCACATACGGCGTGAATATCATCGTTATGAAGAAGTCACTTCTTGAAAGAATGGTTATTCAGGCAACTGCAGGTGATTATGATATCTTTGAAAAAGAAGTTATCATGAAAAACCTTGACAAACTTAATGTTTTCGGTTATGAAATCGATACTTTCTGCTCTGTAATCGACTCTATGCAGACATATTATGACACAAATATGGCTCTGCTTGATCCTGCGATCAGTGCTGATGTCTTTAACCGTGATAATCCCGTTTATACTAAGGTACATGATGATATGCCTGCAATTTACGGCATCGGTTCAAAGGCAACAAACTCTGTTCTTGCAGACGGATGTAAAATCGAAGGCGAAGTTGAGAATTCAGTTCTCTTCAGAGGCGTTCATGTTGCAAAGGGTGCAGTTGTAAAGAATTCTGTCATCATGCAGTCATGTTACATCGGTGAAGATGCAAATCTCAATTGCGTAATCATGGATAAGAACGGTGTCATCAGACCCAGAAAGTCAATTTCAGGTGACAGTGCATATCCCATTTACATCGGCAAAAACATTACCATTTAATAATTGACAATGTAATTTTAATAATGTATAATGTGGGGTAGGATATTGCATCCTGCCCCATAATTATTATTTTTTCGGGAGGGAAAAGAAATGCCACCTAAAAAAGGCGGTCTGGGAAAAGGCTTTGATGCTCTTTTTGCCGATAATTCCGTTGAGGAACTTGATGACGGCAGAAGTGTCATATCGCTCAGACTCAATGATATTGAGCCCAATAAGAATCAGCCCAGACAGATTTTTGATGATGATGCACTTTACGAACTCGCAGACAGCATTAAGGAGCATGGCGTTCTTCAACCACTTATCGTAAGACCGCTTGCAGACGGCTCATATCAGCTTGTTGCAGGTGAAAGACGTTGGCGTGCGTCACGTCTGGCGGGGCTTACGGAAGTTCCCGTAATCGTCAGATCACTGACTGATTCCGAAGTTGCCGTTATTGCTCTTATAGAAAATCTGCAGAGAGAAAACCTTAACCCCATTGAAGAGGCAGAAGGTATCAGCAGACTTATTCAGGAATATTCATTCACTCAGGATCAGGCAGCACAGAAGCTGGGCAAATCCCGCTCCGCTGTTACAAATATATTAAGACTTATGACATTGCCCGAAAGAGTAAGAGGTCTTGTAAGCGATGAATTCCTTACAGCAGGTCATGCAAGAGCACTTCTCGGTCTTGATGAAAAATCTCTGATTGAAGAGATTGCAGACGAAGTCATAACAAAAAAACTTTCTGTGCGTGAAACGGAAAAGCTTGTAAAACAAACAAACACAGCCATAGGATCAAAGCCGAAAAAGACAAAAAAGCGTGATACACTCTATGACGAAGTTGAACTTTCACTGTCAGATGCTCTCGGCAGAAAAGTTGTTGTAAAGGAATCAGGCAAGGGCGGTAAGCTTGAGTTTGAATTTTTCGACAAAGAAGATCTCATGAAACTTGCAAAGCTGTTTGAAGAATAGGAGAATACAGAAATGATTGATATTAAATTTTTAAGAGAAAACCCCGACGTTGTAAGAGAAAACATAAAGAAGAAATTTCAGGACAGCAAACTTCCTCTTGTTGACGAAGTAATCGCTCTTGATAAGGAATACAGAGAAAACAAGACTCAGGCGGACAACCTCAGAGCATCAAGAAACAAGGTTTCAAAACAGATCGGTATGTTCATGGCTCAGGGCAAGAAAGACGAAGCTGAAGAAGCAAAGAAGATTGTTGCTCAGCAGGCTCAGGAGCTTGCTGACTGCGAAGCTAAAGAAGCTGAGCTTTCAGAAAAAATCAAGAAGATCATGATGATCATTCCCAACATCATCGACCCCAGTGTTCCTGTTGGTAAAGATGATTCCGAGAATGTGGAAGTTCAGAAATACGGCGAACCTGTAACACCTGATTTTGAAGTTCCTTATCATACAGATATCATGGAAAGATTCTGTGGTATCGACCTTGATTCTGCAAGAAGAGTTGCAGGTAACGGTTTCTATTATCTTATGGGTGACATCGCAAGACTTCACTCAGCAGTTATCTCATACGCAAGAGATTTCATGATTGACAGAGGTTTCACATATGTTGTTCCTCCTTTCATGATCCGTGCAGACGTTGTTACAGGCGTTATCAGCTTTGCAGAAATGGAAGCTATGATGTACAAGATCGAGGGAGAAGACCTTTATCTTATCGGTACAAGCGAACATTCAATGATCGGTAAGTTCATTGATCAGATGATTCCCGAAGAACAGCTTCCTCTCACACTCACAAGCTATTCACCCTGTTTCCGTAAGGAAAAAGGCGCTCACGGTATCGAAGAAAGAGGCGTTTACAGAATCCATCAGTTCGAAAAACAGGAAATGGTTGTTGTATGTAAGCCCGAAGAAAGCCCCAAGTGGTTTGATGTTCTCTGGCAGAATACAGTTGATCTCTTCCGTTCACTTGATATCCCCGTAAGAACACTCGAATGTTGCTCAGGCGACCTTGCAGACCTTAAAGTCAAGTCAGTTGACGTTGAAGCATGGTCACCCAGACAGCAGAAGTATTTTGAAGTCGGTTCATGTTCAAACCTCGGTGATGCTCAGGCAAGAAGACTTTCAATCAGAGTCAAGGGCAAAGAAAAATATCTTGCTCACACTCTTAACAATACTGTTGTTGCTCCTCCCAGAATGCTTATCGCATTCCTTGAAAACAATCTGAATGCAGACGGTAGCGTAAATATCCCCGTTGCACTTCGTCCTTACATGGGTGGTGCAGAAAAAATCGTTCCCAAGAACTAAGAAAAATCCCCGATTTGTCGGGGATTTTTTTGATTGAATGATATATTGTAGGTGCGATGATTCATCGCCCGGCACGAATGTGCATTTTCCGAAGGAAAATTAAACATCCCGACTTCATTGAAGCCGGGATTCTTTTAAATCTGCGGTTTTGATGCCTTTTTGAGTGATGCAGATGAAGCATTTGATTCATAAACTTCTCTGACTTCTTTCATTCTTGCCAGGTCACGCATTACCACGTTGAAGGGTACAGCCTTCGGCACACGCAGGAAATAACGGCAGCAATATCTTGCGGAGTCATCATCATTTTCATTGTCGTCTGTAACTGTGCAGTCAAAAGATGTGACTGTAACCTGTTTTCTGTCAAAATAATCTTCAATAACAGGTAATGCAGTATTCTTGTCGTCAGTGATTATTTCAATGTAACGCATTCCTCTGTGCTTGATGAATCTTGCTTCGAGTGATTTTAAAGTAACTGTTGCAAAGAGGATTGCAAGCATTGCAATGATGATGATTCTGAAATAACCCATACCGATTGCAAGACCCATACAACCGCTTATCCATACTGTTGCAGCAGTTGTGATACCTGTGACCACAGAGCCGTCTTTTGCCTTGATGATAGCACCTGCACCGATAAAACCGATACCGGAAACAACACCCGATGCGATTCGGGAAATATCCACCTTTGATGCAGCATCAAGAGCTTCGTTGCCCATGAGTGAATATGCCATTTCTGCAGAAATCATTGTTGTGATTGCGGCACCGAGACACACAAGAGCGTGGGTTTTCATACCTGCCGGATGATTTGCAAGTTCTCTTTCAACACCGATTCCCATACCGATGCAGACGGCAACAATAACTCTTATTACAACATCAAGCCATGAAAGCTCACCGCCGAAAAGATTTGCGATGTAATCCATTTTATCTCCTCCTGATTATTTTGATAAAAATTTGAGTGCGGCAAAAGATAACGCGAATGATGCAATTCTCATGATTATGATATAAGCATTTCCGATTACGGTAACTGAGCCGAGGAATGCGGGTGCTATGATAAGAATTGCACAGATTGCAGAGAGAATGTATATAACAAACGGCAGAATATTTATGATTTTATTCAGGGTGAAAGCATTTCTTACAAGCCCTGAAAGTGCTGTTATGCTTCCGTCTGTGAAGACTTCTGCCGGAAGTGCTGATTCTGTTCTGGAGCTTTTATCCATGAAATATGCAGCTTCTGCATCATCTGTTTCTATTACAGATTCTTCAGGGATTTTACATTTTTTTGCAATATATGCGGCAGTGATATTCGGGTCTGATGAATGTATCACGATTTTTATATCGTTTGATGTCAGATATTTGAAGAATGCCGCAACATTTCTTCTTATGTGATAGCTCACAATCAGAAGCATTGTGAATCTGCCGTCCATTGCGAAATAAAGGAGTTTTCTGTCGCCTGTCAGGAATTTTTCCTCATAGTTATCATCGGGGATATAAATTCCGTTTTCTTCAAGAAAACTTCTGCTGCCCAGAAATACAGTGCTGTTTTCAACAACGGCTTTTATGCCTTTGTGTGAAGAAATTTCAACACTGTGTGCATTCGGTACATCATCTTCACTCTGGTCTGTCACCTGTTTCATTATTTCCGAAAGAGGTGAAAGTCCCGCATTTATGGCTGCGGCACAGTAAAGGGTTGCTTTCTTCGGATCTGTATGCCCGAAAGCCTTGACACCGTGAATGGAGCATGCTGATTTTTCTGTTATATCTGATGTGCTGAATACAACAGCTTTTGTCTCTGTGAGAGAAGTTGCACATCTGTATGAAATGAGTGATGATTTGTTTTTTGCAAGTGTGCTGTTTGTGTTGTAAAGCAGAACAGAGGCTGTTAATACATATGAAACGGGAAGACAGGATATAATCATCGCAGTGAAAGTTGTTATTCCCGACATTGCATCTGCTGAAATGAATCCTGATGCCAGACCTGCAATGAAAGAAAATGCTGTGAGCATGATGTATACCGCGTTCAGACCGAATGGTTTGGGGACTGCATTTGTGAGTCTGTGCATAAGACCTGTTGCAAACTGAGCATTTGTCGAATATCGCAACTGACCTTTGCCGCCTGTGATTTTTTCGCTTATAACACCGTCAATACCGCCGTCTGATGCAGTCCTGAAAACTGACACACTACCCGATGCAAACATTCCCGCAGTGAGTTTTGAGTTGTTTGATAACAGGAATTTCGGAATTGTTACTGCTGTCATTGAAAACAGTGCCGCAGGTGCAAGAATGTTTATTCCCTGAGTAATTGAAGATGGAAACAGGAATGAAAGGATAGTCTGCAGAAGTGCTGCAAAGCAGATAAGCATAACGCCTGAATTGAGCGTTATTTTTTTCTTTGCAATATCTCTGATTCCTTCTGCTACGTCTTTTATGCAGACTGCACTGCCTGCAATCAGAAAAATCAGACTCAGAAGCGAATGCGCTGCCGCTTTACTGTTGTCAAGTGCAAAAAGAATTATTGCAAGAATAATTCCGAGTATTGCAAGAATTCCTGATTTGATGAGTGCTGTGCGGCTGTGCTCCGTAAGAGTTTTCAGCACATTGCGGACATCGTTTTTGCTGTCTATTTCAAAAGGAGCCTCTGTTTTCTGAGCACCTTGTTCATCTGCAAGGAAATCAAAGAATCTGTTTCTTTTTTCTTCGTTTACTGCTGTTTCTTCAGGCTCGTTTTCGGGAGTTTCAGGCTCAGCTTCTTCCTGAATTGATTTTGTTACGATATCTTTCTCATCGATATCAAAAGTCTGTTTTTCTTTTTTGTCTTTTTTCTTTATGCGGAATTTCTTTTTGTCCTTTTTGTCTTCAGGTATTCTGAACAAGGGATCAAAAGCGGGGAATGTTATCTGACTTTCGGGTTCCATACCTGCATCTTCCGCAGCAGTTCTTGCAATTGCCCTGAGTTTTTCGGACTTGCCGAATGTGGGCGGTGCACTGTTTCTGAATGCCTGATATGCCGCTGTGAACGGATCCTGTTCGTCACTTATTATCTGTCCCTCAATGGGAACAGCAATATCTTCTTCCGTGTTGTCAGACATCATGTCAGCCATTGTCTGCTGACCCTGGATTGAGCTTGTGATCACATCTTCCTGTTCGGTGGTGTCACGCAGTTCGGGCATTTCGGGAGTGAGTTCAAAACGCTGATTGTAGCTTTTTGCTTTGAAGCCCGAATCATCAGACAGAATTCTGCCTGAACGTTTTTTGAAAATCTGGTGATCTGTGGCAGGGTTGACTGTTGTGTGCGGGTCAATTTCACCGCAACGTGATTCGGTGGGAGGAGTGTTATCCTGTTTTCTGACAGGCTCAGCCACAGACCTTGTGGTGCGTTTTCTCAGCTCAGCGCCGTGCTGAGCAAGAAAATCATCATAAGAACTGTCTTTTTTTATATTCGGTTTTTTTGTTTTTCCGCTGACTTTTTTTTCAGCCATTTATATCACCGTTTATTTTCTGAATCACTGTTTATTTTCTGGTTTTTGAAGCCTCAAACATGAGAATACTTGCCGCAACAGATGCGTTGAGTGAATTTATTTTGCCTTTCATGGGAATGGAAACAACCACGTCTGCGTTTTCTTTTACAAGTCTGCCTACGCCTTTGCCCTCTGAGCCGACGATGATTGCGATAGCGCCTGACATATCTGTTTCGTAGTAGGGTTTACCGTCCATATCTGCGGCATAGACCCAGACGCCTTTTTCTTTCATTTCGTTTATTGCTGCTGTGATGTTTGTAACTCTTGCAACAGGCATATATTCGAGTGCACCTGCACTTGATTTGCCCACTGTGTAGCCGAGGCCTGTGCTTCTTCTTGAAGGAATTACAACACCGTGAGCACCTGCAGCTTCTGCACTTCTGATGACAGCACCGAGATTATGGGGGTCTTCAAGACCGTCGCAGATGATGATGAAGGGAGCTTCGTTTCTCTCTTCTGCAAGAGCAAAGATATCTTCAAGTGATGAATATTCCTTTGCTGCCGCAACAAGAATCACACCCTGATGATTGCTGTGACCGCACATGAAGTCAAGTTTCTTCTGATCAACTTCTTTTACGGGGATTTTCATATCAAGGCACTGTGCAACGATAGGGGATACAGAGCCTTTCTTTTCACCTCTCTGAATCATCAGGCATTCTGCAGGTCTGCCGGCTTTGAGTGCTTCTCTGACTGCATTTCTGCCGATGATAAGGTCGTCTCTTTCCTGTCTTTCAGGTTTTTCGGGTCTTTCGTTTCTTTCGGGTTTTTCATCCCTGTCGTGACGGGGATTCTTTCTGAATTTATTATCTTTACCGTAATTATTGTTCATAAATTTTCACCATTTTTTATATAATAAAATATTATATCAAATATTAATGAATATTTCAATAGTTCAGGGATAATTGGAAATAAAAAAGATATCCTGCGATAATTCATCGGTTAGTGACAGAAAAGTGCAGTAAATGAGCAGAATCAGCATTACAATGTGACATTTTTTTTATGGTTTACGGGCTATAATTGATTCAACAAACAGACTGTTGGTGAAAAAAATGAATGATGTGAAAATTAAAAACATACATGACAGCGATGAGCTTATAAGAATTGTGGTTTTTTATGCTGTCAGATACATAGTGACAGGTCTTGCGGGGTTTTTCTCTGCCTGTATATCCGTTGAAGGTCTTTCGCCTTTCGGAGTATCATATGTGGCGTGTATTTTTCCGCCGCTGATTCCCGCTGCCGCATTCGGTGCAATACTCGGATATTTTCATATTTACGGTGTGAATGTGCTCACTCTCAGATATATTGCGGCATGTGCAGTAGCAGGGATTTTATCGTATCTTCTCAAACGGAATCTGAAAAGACGGTTTCATGTGTATTTCAGCACTCTGTCGTCGTTTTTTCCGCTTCTTGCAACAGGTCTTGTGCTGAGTATGTCAATAACCGTTTCTGCGGAAGAAGTTGTGATTTACACCGTTGAAGGTGCTATGGGCGGTATCGGTGCATGGTTTGTTGACAGATTTCTTTCAATAAAACCTGCAAAAAGATATATTTCAAGGCTTTCCGGTGCAGAAACAGCATCGGTGCTTGTTGTTTTCGGTCTTATTCTGATGTCGTTGAGCAGTTTCAATGTTTATGTTTTTTCACCCGCAGTGATTCTTGGCGTGTATGCGGTGCTTGTTGCATCTTCTTTCGGCGGTGATAAGGCAGGCGCACTTTCGGGTATAGTTGCAGGAGTTGTGCTGGGATTTGTAACGCCTGATTCATTCCTGACGGGCGGTATTGCGCTGGGCGGTCTGCTGACTGGATTTTTCGGCAGAAAAAACAGATTTTTTTCGGCACTGATTTTTGTGATAACGGTTTCGGCAACGGCTTTTGGTGCTGATGACTGGATAAGTGCGATAAATGTTATTTACAGCGTGGGTGTTGCAGCGACTGCGTTTGTTGTGACACCGAAAAAGATTGCAAAAACATACAGGAATTTCTTTGCGTTTGCTCAGGACGGTGCATTTCTTTCGGGTCAGCGGAATGTGCTTAAAATGAGACTCAGGACAGCGGCAGATGGTATGACAAATGTCACATCTTCGGTGAAAGCCGTTGCAGGGATTTACAGACGCAGAAGTGCGCCGAAAGAAGAAGATATTTACAGCAATGTCTGCAACCGTGTGTGCAGTCAGTGTCACAGTTACAGCGATTGCTGGAATACAAATTACGCATCAACCAATAAATTTTTCAGAGCTGTTGCGGATGTGCTCAGATACGGTAATGTTTCTGATTCCGAGAATCTGCCCGACGGTTTTTTTGATTTCTGCTGTAAACCTGAAACTGTTGTGAAAAACATTTCATATGAATCTGAGCGTTACAGGAATGCCATGCGTGAAACTGCAAAATTGGGCGAAACGGTGAATATTGTGTCCGACCAATTCAGCTCTGTGGCACAGCTTCTTGATTCGTTTTCCGAATCAATGGAATCGGGAGAAGAATATGACGCCGAAAAAACGGGCATGGTCTGCGATGTGCTTGAAAATGACAAGGGTATGCAGATTGAAAGCTGCGGTGTTTTCAGAAATGAAGACAACAGACTTTTCTGCGAGATATGTTTTGAGTCTGATGAAAAATTTGATAAAAAGCAGGTGTGCGATGCGATTTCCGAAGTGCTTTCCGTCAGCTTTGAAAATCCCGTTGTGCGTACATTGTCGGACGGAATCGTGAGTTTTACCGTTTGCGAAAAGACGAAATATACAGTGGAAACAGGCGGTTATCAGATAAGCAGTGACGGAGGGAAATGGTGCGGCGATACATTTGACACTTTCTTTGACGGAAAAGGCAGAATGTATATGATTCTCAGCGACGGAATGGGCACGGGCAAAAAAGCTGCTGCAGATTCTGTGATGTGCAGCTCGCTGGCATCGGTGCTTCTTAAATCAGGTTATCCCGTTGACTGTATTCTGAAAATGATTAACTCTGCAATGCTTGTAAGGTCGGGCGAAGAATCACTTGCAACACTTGATATTGCGGTGCTCAATCTCTATAACGGTGATGTCAGATTCTACAAGGCAGGTGCGGCACCGTCCGTTGCCATGAGGCATCTGAAACTGTTGAAAATCCAGAAACCGTCACTTCCCGTGGGGATACTCGGAAATGTGAAATTTGAAAAAATTCCGCTCAGTCTGAGAGACGGTGATTCCCTTGTGCTTATGAGTGACGGAGTGAGTGAAAATGCCGTGTCCATGTGGCGTGAAATCCTGAAAGATGCCGAAGATTACAAAGGAAAAGAGCTTGCGGATAAACTTGCAAAAACAGCACATATGAATGCGGAAAAAGATAATCCCGATGATATAACGGTGGTCGTTGCAGCGATAAGAATTAATGAGTAAACAATAATTTAGCGGAGCTAAATTATTGTAGTGGAAAATTGAAAATTGAAAGTTGAAAATGAATAGAGCGAAGCGGAATCAAGTGCGAAGCACTTCCGAAACTTTCCATTTTCCATTCTCAACTTTCCATTTGAGCGAA
>JAGBSO010000025.1 GCA_017631795.1 Clostridia bacterium
GAGAGGACCGGGATGGACGCACCGCTGGTGCATCGGTTGTCACGCCAGTGGCACGGCCGAGCAGCTATGTGCGGATTGGATAAACGCTGAAAGCATCTAAGCGTGAAGCCATCTCCAAGATTAGATTTCCCATAGCGTAAGCTAGTAAGACCCCTCATGGACTATGAGGTTGATAGGCTGCATGTGTAAGCGTGGTGACACGTTCAGCTAGGCAGTACTAATAGGTCGAGGGCTTGTCCTTTCTTCATTTGGTTCTAAACCACATTCCTTTGTTCAGTTTTGAGGGTGCATAACTCATAGTAAACCGTAGATTGATTCTACGGTTTTTTATTTTTGTAAAGGTATAAAGACAGGATTTCTGTGCTGTTTTTGTATAATTCCCAAGTCATAATGCGAGTCGACATACATTTTTTCTTATTTTTGAATAATATGAAAACCATCGTATTAACCGATGGTTATTTTTTTTATATTGTATAATCAATCTTTTGTGTGTAACAGTATATCCTGAACACTGCAGTCAAGAATATTGCACAGGTCATTGAGAGTAACAGTGCTTATTGGTTTGTTGTGTTTAAGTCTGTCTATCAGGCTTCTGCTGATGTTGTGATCTTTTATCAGTTTGTAAGTTGTAATATTTTTCTCTTTCATTGTTCGGTATAATGGTTCATACGTTATCATATCAGTTCCCCCTCTGATACAATGATATTTTATGCCCTATCTCTTGACAATGGTCGATAAAACGAGTATAATTAGCTTGTCGATATATGGAGCATATCGGCAATAAGATTGATTAAAGGAATGATATTATGTATTGTACAAATTGCGGCGCTGAGACGAACAATAAATTATGCAGTAATTGCGGTGTTAAACAGAATAAGTCAAGAAATTATTGCAAATTCTGTGGTGAAAAGATTGATAATAATTGCAAAAAATGTCCGAAATGTGGTGAATCTACTTCTGTTTCACCTATATATAAGCTTTTAAATATTATTAAATTCCCTGTTGCAACTTTTTTTATTTTTATGGGATTGAGCACATTCATCAGTATTGGTGCGTTATCTGAATTCGGAAGCGTAACACTTTACACGATTGTTTCAATACTTATGGTATTATTCGCAATAATACTTATTGTTATTCCTATGCTTATTACAAAGAAAAATGATAGTAATGCTAAATCAAGAAAATTAAGCATCATTGTTACTGTTGTCATGCTTATTGCATCTATTGTTTGCTGGAATGTTGTCTCTTCGGAAAATAAAGCACTTAATGATGCAAGAAATGAAGCTGAAATGAATGCCAAGTTTGAAGCGGAATTTGCTGAGTTTGAAAGCTTATTTGCAGAAGGAAAGTTTGAAGCAGCATTGGCATATGCTAAAGTTGGAGATTTTGACGAAAGAGCAAAGGTAAATCCGTTGTACGACGACTACTGTAATTACGCAAAAGGTATGATTGCATATCAGAATGAACCGTATAATAAGCTTTATGACGCTTTGGTATATTTCAGTAGTTGTGAAGAAGGTTTCCTTGAAACAGAAAAGCACATTGCGGACATAAAGAAAGTATTTGCTGACTTTATGGGTGTTTATGAAATAAAAGATGGTGCTATCAAGGTTTACATGTCAATCACTGAAAATGGTGATGTAGCTTTTGTTCTGGAAGATGATTACAAATCTGGCAGTATAAATTATCTTAATAGAATATACCGTGAAAATATTAAAACAAATGATATTGAAGGCTGGGCACTGCTGCTTACTGGCACAAAGTATATTGACGGCGAATTGAAGCTTACCTATGACTATAATTTGTATGCAATTTCTGACACCACTGACGTTGCAGTTGTTTCTAAAGGAAATGGAGCAGACTTAGGTGTTTATGCAGGTAAATATACAAAAATATCAGATACACCTCTTGCTGACAAATCAAATTAATATTTCAACTCCTGTGACAGCTCTTGTCACAGGAGTTTTTAATATTTAATATAAGCCTAAATGGTGCTGTTTTTTTGTGTTGACAAAGTGTATTTTTCACTATATAATTATATTAATAAGTAACTAACGGAGAATTATTATGGTTAAGCCCGACGGAAAGAAGAGAATTTCAAAAATTGATACATATCTTAATGTTGCGGAGACTTTTGCATACAGAAGCACCTGTCTCAAGCGCAAATACGGTGCTGTTATCGTCAAGGATGATACTGTGATTTCAACGGGTTATAATGGCTCACCACGTGGGTTTGAGAATTGTTGCGATGTGGGTGAATGTGAAAGAATCCGCCGGAATATGCATCAGGGCGAAGGTTACGGAATGTGTAAAGCTGTTCATGCCGAGCAGAATGCGCTTCTTAATTGTTCACGAGACCTGACAATCGGTGCAGACATTTATCTTGCGGGTGTGAGCAATGACAATTCCGTATACCGTGCAAAGCCTTGTCCCGTGTGCGCAAGACTTATCATTCAGTCCGGAATAAATAATGTATATGTCCGTGTGGGTGAAAATGCAGATGAGTTTGAAGTAATTGCTGCAAAAGACCTGCTGTGGCATTTGTAGGTAAGTGTTATGAATAAAAATATTATAAAGGTTACTGTCGACAGACCGCTTGGCAGTAAACATCCTGAATATGATATGATTTATCCTGTGAATTACGGTTATGTTGAAGGTATATTTGCAGGTGACGGTGAAGAACAGGATGCCTATATACTCGGAATTGATGAACCGCTGTCTGAATTTACGGGGAATCTGATTGCAATTGTTCACCGCAGGAATGATAATGAAGATAAATGGGTAGTTACACCTGCCGGAATGAATTTTAATGAAGACGAAATAAGAAATCAGCTGTGTTTTCAGGAGAAGTATTTTGACAGCACAATTGAAATGCTGAATATTTGAATCTTTGCTAATAAAAAAGGAGCCGCATTGCGACTCCTTAATTTTATTGCATTTTGGGTTTTCCGCCGTCACGGTAATACTGTGTTCTTGTCTTGGGATGGGGATTGTTTGCCCAGATTTCTTCTGCAACAGGTTTCCATTCATAAGCAAACTCGTCACATTTTCTGCAGAGTGTGTCAACATCTTCGCTTGCGATAAGGTCTGTTGATTTTGCACCGGTCTTTTTGATGATTTCACGGAGTTTTTCCGGATTTTCAAGCATCGGACAGGGACGAAGATGATTGTCATTGAAAGGCTGACCTTTTCTGTACTCTGTGAAAAGGGGATTTTTAAGGCCTTCAAGCAATGTGTGTGTGCGTATGTTTGCGTCAGAATAGTGAATGAAAACGCAAGGCTCCATGTCACCGCGTGAATTGATGTGGAAATAGTTTCTTCCTGCTGCAATACAGCCGCCTACAAATTCACCGTCATCCTGGAAATCGAAAACAAACATCGGTTTTCCTGTTTTACCGCTTCTGACTTTTCTGAGCCAGTAATACATATATTTTCTCTGAGCAGGAGAGGGGATAAGGTTTTTATCACCGTCATGACCGATGGGCATGTAGTTGAAATAGAAACCGAATTTTACACCCTTGCTTACCATAAGATCAAGGAATTCGTCGCTTGTTACATAGTCCACATTGTTTCTTGTGTAGCAAACGGAAATACCGAAAATGATCTTGTTTTTCCTGAGAAGATCCATCGCATCAAGAGTTGTCTTGTATGCACCATCACCTCTGCGCCAGTCGTTGCTTTCTTCACTGCCTTCAATGCTGAGTGCAAGTGAAAGATTTCCGACTCTCTTCATGTTATCGCAGAATTTCTGGTCGATAAGAGTTGCGTTTGTGTATGCAAGGAAAACGCAATCGGGATTTTCTTCACAGATTGTGATGATATCCTTTTTTCTGATAAGCGGTTCTCCGCCTGTGTACATATAAATGTGAGTTCCGAGTTCCTTACCCTGTGAAACAACGCTTTGCATATCTTCAAGAGAAAGGTTGAGCTTGTGACCGTATTCTGCAGCCCAACAGCCTTTGCAGTTGAGATTACATGCACTTGTGGGATCCATAAGAATGAGCCAGGGAATGTTGCAACCGAGTTTTTCACGGTTTTCACGGACCTGCTTTGTTCCTTTAAGCCCTGCTTCATAACCGAAAGCATAAACAAGTTTTTTAAGAATCTCGGGATCAGTATCGTTGATTATATTCTTTGCAAGTTTTGTGTATGTGTTGTTCGGATCAGATGCACCTTTTGTTATTCCGTCAAGAGCTTTTCCGGGGAAAATGCCGCTGAAGAGTTTCATCACTCTACCTGCAAACTTGGGAATATTCTTATCAGGATCTTTGCTGATATATTTTATTGCCTTATCTGTAGCAATGTTCAGCGCCACTTTGGCAAATTTATCTTTTGCAGACATAGTGATCTCCTTTCTTTACTACATATACCAATTAAGTATATCACAAAAAATCAAATCTGTAAACACTTTTATTGTTACAATTTTGAGATATTTTTTACACTCTTTTCAATATTTGCTTGTATCGTCATTCATTATATGTTATTATTATTAAACGAAGGTTTAAATAACGAGGTAGAAATGGAAAACAGAAAAAAAGAAACAGCAGGAATCATTTTGAGAGCAGTTGTTGCCATGATTCTGTTTGTTATTGCAATAGTCAATTATGATAAACTGTCAGGACTTGATGTGGAATCACTTCTTGCACAATTTAATGAAACAGGTGTTATCGTAGCGGTTGTACTTGCATTATATTTTGTAAAGGGACTGATTTTTGTCCTTCCCGCATCGGTCATTTATGTTGCAGTCGGTGTTATTCTTGATACATGGCTTGCAATCGGAGTGAATGTGCTTGGCATAGTGATTGAGATACTTGCCGCATATTTTCTCGGCAGATTTCTCGGCAAAGACTATGTGCACCGTCTTCTGTCTAAAAAAGAAGCAGGACGAAAGATTCTAGCAACCAATTTTCAGGATAAAAAATGGCTGATTTTTGTAACAAGACTGTTGCCTGTGTTCCCCATAGATTTCCTGAGTCTGTTTTTCGGTGCAACACGAAGCAACGGTTTTATGCATTTTATTCTGTCTGTGGCGGGACTTGCGCCGAGAGTCATATTGTTTACTGTAATCGGTGACAATCTGTTTAAATGGATTCCCATGGATAAACTGATTTTTATAATTATCTGCTGCATTCCTGTGGGAGTTGCAGTTTATCTCGTAAAAAAACTTGTATTAGATAAAAAGAAACGAAAGGAGAATTGATATGGATATATTTTCAATCATTTCAATGCTCGGAGGACTTGCACTTTTCCTTTTCGGAATGCATCAGCTTTCTGCAGGTCTTGAAAAAATGGCAGGCGGAAAAATGGAATCCGTACTCAAAAAAGTGACTTCAAAAAGAATACTGGGACTTATTCTCGGTGCAGGTGTAACGGCAGCTATTCAGTCATCATCTGCAGTTACGGTTATGCTTGTCGGTCTTGTCAACTCAGGAATCATGCAGTTGTCACAGTCCATAAGCGTAATTATGGGTTCAAATATCGGTACAACCATTACTGCATGGATACTTTCGCTTACAGGCATTGACAGTTCAAATATTTTTATCAATCTTCTGAAACCTGCAAACTTTTCACCAATAGTTGCACTTATCGGTGTTATTCTTATTATGGCAGGAAAGAAACAGAAGCACAAGGATATCGGTGGAATCTGCATCGGTTTTGCAGTGCTTATGTATGGTATGACAATTATGTCAGACTCGGTTGAAGCTCTTGCAGATATGCCTGAGTTTGTCAATATTCTTACATTCTTCACTAATCCCATTATGGGTGTGCTTGTAGGTCTTGTTTTCACTGCTATCATCCAGTCATCATCAGCATCAGTCGGTGTGTTGCAGGCTCTCTCAATGACAGGTGCAATCACTTACGGTGCAGCAATACCTATCATCATGGGTCAGAATATCGGTACTTGCGTATCATCACTTCTTGCATCTATGGGTACATCAAAAAATGCAAAACGTGTTGCAATGGTGCATATTCTCTTTAATGTAATCGGTTCTGTTGTCTGCCTTACAGCATGGCTTATTGCAGACGGTATCATCAAGTTTGCATTCACAGATACTCCCGTTGAACCGTTCAATATTGCTGTTCTTCATTCTATTTTCAATATTGTTACAACAATTATGCTCTTCCCCTTTGCATCTCTTCTTGAAAAGCTTGTTAAGGTTATTATCCGTGATGCAAAAGAAAAAGAAGCAGTTGTATTGCTTGATGACCGTCTTATGACAGTGCCTTCCTTTGCTGTTGCAAAGGCAGAAAGCGTAACAGGTGAAATGGCTTCACTTGCAAAGAAAAGCGTTAAATCTGCTGTATCACTTCTTGACAGATATGATGAAAAATCAGCACAGCTTGTTGAAGAAATGGAAGATACTATTGACAGATACGAAGATGAACTCGGCACTTATCTTGTCAAGCTTTCAAAGAAAGAAATCGGTGAAAACGAGTCAAAGGTTATTTCAAAAATACTTCATACAATAAACGACTTTGAGCGTATAGGTGACCATGCAAGTAATATTCTCGACACTGCAAAAGAGATGCACGAAAAGAAAATTGCATTCTCTTCAGAAGCAAAGGATGAACTTGAAAATCTCAATGATGCAATTTCTGAAATCCTTTCAATCACAGTCAAGTCATTCAAGAATGATGATGTTGAGCTTGCAGAAATCGTTGAGCCTCTTGAAGAAGTAATTGATGAAATCATAGACCATGTAAAGAGTCATCATATCGAAAGACTCACAAGAGGCGAATGTACAATTGAACTCGGTTTCATTCTTTCTGATGTGCTTACAAACTATGAAAGAATTTCCGACCACTGTTCAAATATTGCCGTTGCAGTTATCGAAGCTCAGAGAGAGATGTTTGATGCACATGAATATCTGAGCAACGTTAAGAAAAACGGTGAAGGCAGATATTATGAATACTTTGAAAAGTACAAAAAACAGTATTCAGTATAAAGAGGTAAATCAATGACAATCTGGGAAATATTTCTTATAGCAGTAGGACTGTCAATGGACGCGTTTGCAGTTGCTGTTTGCAAAGGTCTTAAAATGCCTAAAATCAACAAAAAGCAGACTGCACTTATTGCACTTTTCTTCGGCGGTTTTCAGGGACTCATGCCTCTTATCGGCTATTTTCTCGGCAAACAGTTTGAGCAGTACATTGTAAGCGTTGACCACTGGATAACATTTGTGCTTTTAGGTTTCATCGGCGGAAAGATGATTTATGAATCATTCAAAAAAGAAGACGAAGATGAAGACAAACCCTTCAGCATAAAGGAGCTTTTTGTCCTTGCAATTGCAACAAGTATTGATGCTCTTGCCGTTGGTATCACATTCGCATTCCTGCAGGTAAATATCGCAATATCGGTATCATTTATCGGTGTTATTACATTTATCCTTTCAGCAATCGGTGTTTTAATCGGACACAAATTCGGTGAAAAATACAAGAGCAAAGCTGAGTTTGCAGGCGGTCTGATTCTTGTGCTTATCGGACTTAAAATATTGCTCGAACATCTTGAATTGTTACCATTCTGAAAATAAAAATGACCGCATCTGCGGTCATTTTTTACTTTATGGAAACGCAGTTTCCATAAAGTAAAAAGATTGTATGTCCCTCCGAAAGCCCGCTACGCGTGCTCGGAGATGGACGAATCGAAAACGGTCGCCGCATTACGGCGAAAGCCGTTTTCTTGTGCATTCAATATGAATTTTTCAATCATCTGTGCCACACCGTCTTCTGCATTTGACGGGCAGATGTTTTTTGCACTGTTTTTGCTTTTTTCATCACCGTTTTCCATTGCAAAAGAATGCTCTGCAAATTCAAGCATTGAACAGTCATTCCATGCATCACCGAAAGTCATTGTGTTTTCTGCTGTGCATCCTAAGATGTCGCAGATTGCTTTCACCGCATTGCCTTTGCTTGCTTTTTCGGATATGATTTCAATGTTGTCTGAGAAAGATGAAACGGTGTGAAGTTCACCTGAGTTTTTCACAAATGACATAATTTCATTTCTTGCTTCATCGGGAGCGAAATATGAAATGATCATTTCAGTGTCTGCATCTGCTGTTGCATTTTTTATGTCAGGAACATTTTTTGCTGTTGCAAGAAACTGATGCAGAAAATCCTTCGGCAAATCGACTTTTTCAAAAATGCTTGTATCGCTTGCGGGTGTGAGCCAGATGTTGCCGGCTGCATAAACATTGTAATATACACCCAGTCTGTCAAGCATGTCGATGATTTTTCCGGAAGTTTCTTTTTTTATCGGCTGCACAAAGACAGGCTGTTTTTTGTTGCAGTCATAAACACCCGCACCGTTTGAGTAAATTATAAAATCAACAAAGGGGAGCTTTTCTGCAACATCTTTTATGAGCGAAAGTGTTCTGCCTGTTGAGATTGCGATTTTTACTCCAACCGAGTGAGCTTTTGTCAGCGCAGATAATGTTCTCGGTGTGATTGATACATGATCAGGCGCAAGAAGTGTACCGTCAAGGTCGGATGCAATGATTTTTATGTCCATTTTCTTCATTCCTTACAATAAAAAAAGTCAACACAAAAAGTGCTGACTTTATATTTGGAGCGGATGACGAGGCTCGAACTCGCTACCTCCACCTTGGCAAGGTGGCGCTCTACCAGATGAGCTACATCCGCAACTGCTTGAATATAATAACAGAAAAAATCTGTAATGTCAAGCATTTTTTTAAATTTTTTATATTTAATTTTTAAGACTCTGCATGGGAGCAGGAATTCTGCCGCCTCTGCTGATGAATTTCTCGGGAGATGCTGTATTTACGGGCATTACGGGACCTGAGCCGAGAAGTCCGCCGAATTCAAGTTCATCGCCCACATTCTGACCGATTGCGGGGATAACTCTTACAGCGGTTGTTTTTGAGTTTACCATACCGATTGCAGCTTCGTCTGCAATGATAGCGGAAATTGTAGCAGCTGTTGTGTCACCGGGTACAACAATCATATCAAGACCGACAGAGCAGACAGCTGTCATAGCTTCAAGCTTTTCAAGACGCAGACATCCGCTTCTTGCTGCTTCAATCATACCTGCATCTTCTGAAACGGGAATGAATGCACCTGAAAGACCGCCGACATGGCTTGATGCCATTACACCGCCTTTTTTGACTGCATCATTGAGCATTGCAAGTGCAGCAGTTGTGCCGGGGCATCCGCACTGCTCAAGACCGATTTCTTCAAGAATATATGCAACAGAGTCGCCGACTGCAGGAGTGGGAGCAAGTGAAAGGTCAACGATTCCGAAAGGAACGCCGAGTCTCTTTGATGCTTCTGTGCCTACAAGCTGACCCATTCTTGTGATTTTGAATGCTGTACGCTTGATAAGGTCTGCAACCTGAGTCAGATCAAGACCTTTTGATTTTGCAAGGGCAGCTCTTACAACACCGGGGCCTGATACGCCTACGTTGATAACGCAGTCAGGCTCACCTGCACCGTGGAATGCACCTGCCATGAACGGGTTATCTTCGGGAGCATTGCAGAAAACAACGAGCTTTGCGGGACCGATGCAGTTCATGTCCTTTGTACGCTCAGCTGCCTTGACAACAGTTTCACCCATGAGCTTGACAGCGTCCATGTTGATGCCTGTTTTTGTTGAACCGATGTTTACACTTGAACAGACGTGCTGAGTAACAGCAAGAGCTTCGGGAATAGCTTCAATAAGCTCTCTGTCTCCGGGGGCAAAACCTTTCTGTACAAGAGCAGAAAAACCGCCAAGGAAATTTACTCCGCATGCAACTGCAGCCTTTTCAAGAGTGAGTGCGATTTTTACCGCATCCTTGTTTTCACATGCTGCAAGCACCATAGCAACGGGAGTTACGGAAATTCTTTTGTTTATAATGGGAATTCCCAATTCCTTTTCTATCTGTTCACCTGTTTTTACAAGGTCTTTTGCGTATGTAGTGATTTTTTTGTAGATTTTTTCACAGCAGACATCAATGTCTGAGTGGCAACAGTCGAGAAGTGAAATACCCATAGTTATTGTACGGATATCCAGATGCTCGTCCTGTATCATGGTTATGGTTTCAAGAATATCTTTTGTGTTAAGCAATGTGATTCACCTCAGATGTTGTGCATTGCGTTGAAGATATCTTCGTGCATTGCTCTAATTGAAAGATTTTTTTCGTTACCGAGTGCAGCCATTTCATCAACAAACTTTGAAAAATCGCAGTTGATTTCTGAAATTTCTGTCATCATTACCATAACAAACATGTCCTGAAGAACTGACTGTGTTACGTCAAGAATGTTGATATTGTAATCTGCACATTTTGCAGAAACTGCCGCAAGAATACCGACAGTGTCTTTTCCTATAACTGAAATAATTGCTCTCATTTTTTTGCCTCCGATTATTTTATGTAAGTCCTATAAACAGAACTGAAAGTGCGAGAAGTGTCTGACCGACGAAATACGAACCGATGTTGTAATCCTTGAGTCTGTGGTTCTTTTTCCATTTTTCACTTGACATCAGAAGAACAAGTGTCATGTCAGATGTGAAGAAGAGTGTACCGCCCAATGCAAGACTCACACCGCCGAAAACGGGATTGCCTGCCGTGATGTACTGATAGCCCACAACAACCGCTTTTATAAACATTGTTGTGAGGATCAGTCCGTAAACAGAAAAGATTGCTACGATGGGACTTGCGAAATTTATAAGGTCTCTGCCTTTGAGAATAAGGTAGAAAATAACAATAATAACAACTGCAATGAGTATTTCGGGGATTGTCAGGAATTTTCTGCCGGGAGCATAAAGTTCTGTGGCTTTTGAGTAAGAGATGAGATACAGAACATGTGCTGCCGCAAAAAATACAAAACCGATACCGAATGTTACTTTGCATCCTTGTTTCAGATGAAGGAACAGATCACCGAACCATGATGATGTGAGACCGATAAGCATGAATTTTGCAAATTCCGAGCTGTTTCCTGTGTAAAAATACGCAAGAAAACCGATTGAAAGAAACATTGTTGCGCAAATCATTTTGCAGGTCAGGGATTTTTTGTTGATTCCCGGACGCTGGAAATGAAGAAACAGGGGAGTGAAAATTGCTTCAATGATTATTGCCGCAACTGTCAGAGATATATACATTGTCTGTGACATAAACAGTCTCCTTTATTTTTCCTTTTTTTTGTAAACATAAATTTCCGCAGCGACTACCACTGCAACTGCTGCAATACACAGCAATATTGTTATGGGAGTGACAGTCATACCTGCAGTACCTTTTTCAAGCTCAGTGTAATTTGCGTTGATATCGCTGCAAGCTTTTTTTATTTCGTATTCAGCAGTCACAATATCACTTCTTGCACTGCTGTTATCATTCAGTACAGATAATGTGAAGTCATAAGCATTGTTATATGCTCTTTTGTAGTCAAGGAATTTATCTGAATTGAAATCGGGCAGAGAGTAGCCTTTTATGTTGTCATTAAAATATTTATCAAGCACCTGTTCTTTTTCGCTGCAATCTTTCAGATAATCTTTAAGCCCTGAAATGTTGTCAGTCATAATCATATTGAAACCTGCACTTATAAGATAATCCCACCAGACTTCTGTATCCTGCATAATTTTTCCGCAGATTTCGGGGTCGCAGGGAGCAGCCATTGTTCTGATTTCTGATTCATAAGCTTTATTCTGAACAGTTTCGCCGAAAATAACACCGTAAGGATTTTTTGTTGCAAGGTGAATGCCCTGAGCAATTTCAGAATCGTTTTTTACATTTGCCGTTGCCGCAAAAATAACATTTCCTTTGAAATATGTCATAATCATCGGCTCAAATGAAAGTGTTTCCTTCCATGCGGAAATTTCATCAGGCTTTGCATCGTCAATATAGAATATAACCTCATTCTGCATATTGTTTGCTGTAACAAGATTGCAGATTTCATCTTTTGCTGACCAGTCAAAGTCAAGCATGAAAAGTGCTTTTTCTTCAGGATTCAATGCGGAAGATGAAAGATAATACATCTTTCTGTCTTTGAAAACTTCTTCAAGAGTCGGCACTGTGAGAGTTGTATTTTTTGCACCGTGACCGCCTTTACCGCCGAGAAGATGAAGTGTTTTTATTTCATCATAAGTCATTTCTGAAACCACGGTATTTTCTCCGTAACCGTAGCATGTTCTTGTGACTGTTTCGTCTGCCATAAGAACAAGAACACCGTCTGCAGTTGAACGGATATTGATTCTGATGATATCTGCGCCTTTGTTTTCCGCATTATGAATGGCCATCAGAGAATTTTCGGGGGCTGATGTTGTATCACCCTTGTCCGAAACAATCATGGTTTTTCCGTTATGGTCTGTATATATTTCTTTAAGTGTAATGTTATTTCCCTGTGCTTTGACGACTGCTGAAAAAGAGAAAAGCAATATCAGTATAAGAACTGTTGAAAGGTATTTTTTCATCATACGCACCCATTATAAAATATTTATTATTATTTTATCATATATAGAGAGCTTTCACAAGTACTTAATGAAAAAATCCCTGATAATTTTTATATTGTGATAAAACTGTGTATTTTCAAATATATATTAAAGACGGAATGTCCGAGGAGGAAAAAATGTTTGTAATATTGAATATTGTTGAATCGGGAAAACGAAAAATAAAAAGAGGTAAAACAGTAAGTCAGGTGCGTGAAGTTTCAACCACAGGCGGAGAGCGATTTTATGTTGTTGATGTGTGTGATTCCGAAAAAGGTGTGAATTGGGATGAAGTTTCATATTTTATCGGAAAACACAGCAAAAAAGTTCTTCTTGACAGGCAATTCTGCTTTCCTGAGTTTACACCGCTTGTGCGGTTTGAAGCTGTTGATTTTAAAAATCTGTTGTTGTTCAATACTCTTGAACTGATACTCAGGGAGATGTACCTTTCGGGAATAAAAACAAAGTGTGTTGTGAATGACCCCGGCGCATTGTATTCGTCGTGTTTGTCAAAAATTGTCCGTTTTGCATCGCACACAACTGTGGTGACAGATTGTGATTACAGATATTTTTCTGAGGTGCAGGGACTTTTTAATGAATACGGAGCCGGAGTTACTGTGAGTGAAAAAGCACCTATACCCGATGCTCAGACCTTTATTATTGACACAGCAGGCAGTTTTGAAAATAACGGTAAAGGCTACCTGTTTTCTGTTACAGAAGGAATAACTCCGCTGACCGTTGAAGGCTTCAATCATCTGAAAGTCCTGTGTCCTGCGTATATAAACTGCATTGATTTTCTCGGAGCTGTGTATGAAATGAATCGTGATGACAGTCTGGCAAGTGCATTCTGTGCTGATTTTCTGTTTTACGGTGAAAGAAAAACGGTTTCAGAAGTGATGATCGATATAAAAAAACAACTCAACGCTTCTTTTAACAGCGATAAGAGTATAATTTTTTGTGTATAACTTGACACCGCATAAAAATTCAGGTATAATATCATGTAATTGTAAAGATTTAAGTATCTGAAAGGATGTAATTTTAAATGGCAGACGAATTCCTTTTAACCCAAGCGGCTGTTGACGAACTCAAAGAAGAACTCAAGGTTCTCCGTACAACAGGAAGACAAGAAGTAGCAGAAAAAATCAAGGAAGCAAAATCCTTCGGTGACCTTTCCGAAAACAGTGAATATGATGAAGCAAAGTCTGAACAGGCAAAGCTTGAAGCAAAGATCACAGAACTGGAGTATACTCTTCAGCATGTAAAAATTATTGATGAATCCACACTTGCAACAGACACTGTTCATATCGGTTCTTTTGTAAAAGTGTTTGACTTCGATTTCAATGAAGAAGTTAAATATCAGGTTGTCGGTTTTACACAGGCAGATCCCATCGAAAACAAAATTTCAGATGAATCTCCCATCGGTAAAGCACTTCTCGGCCATAAGGCAGGAGATATTGTGGAAGTTGAAACTCCCGGCGGCATGATCAAGCTTGAAATCAGAGAGATTTCAAAGTAATCTTTAAGGAGAAAGAAAATGGCTGATGAAATCAAGAATCAGGCTGCTGAAAACGAAGCACCTGAACAGAGTGTCAATGAACTCAGACAGATCCGTGTTGATAAGCTGACTGCTTTACAGGAAGCAGGCAAGGATCCCTTCCGGGTAACTCTTGCTTCTCAGGAGTACCACAGCACCGAAATTATTGAAAAATACGATGAGCTTGAAAACCAGGATGTTTCAATCTGCGGCAGAATCATGACAAAACGTCCCATGGGTAAAGCAAGCTTTATGAATATCCATGACCGCGAAGGTAAAATGCAGGTCTATGTCAGACGTGACGATATCGGTGAAGAAGAATATGCTGATTTCAAGAAATATGATATCGGTGATATTGTTGAAGTCAAAGGTTTTGTTTTCAAAACAAAAACAGGCGAGATTTCGGTTCATGCAAAATCAGTCAAACTTCTTACAAAGTCTCTTCTTCCTCTTCCCGAGAAGTATCACGGTCTCACAAACACAGAAACAAGATACCGTCAGCGTTATCTTGACCTTATAATGAATCCCGATGTTAAGGACACTTTCATCAAGCGTTCACTTATCATCAGAGAAATCAGAAGATATCTTGATGCGCAGGGATTTATCGAAGTTGAAACTCCAATGCTTGTTTCAAATGCAGGCGGTGCAGCAGCAAGACCCTTTGAAACTCATTTCAATGCTCTTGACGAAGACCTCAAGCTCAGAATTTCTCTTGAACTCTACCTTAAGCGTCTTATTGTCGGCGGTATGGAAAGAGTTTACGAAATCGGCAGAGTTTTCCGTAACGAAGGTCTTGACACAAGACACAATCCCGAGTTCACTCTTATGGAACTTTACCAGGCATATACAGATTACCACGGTATGATGGATCTTACAGAAAATCTTTACCGTCATGTTGCTCAGGCTGTTCTCGGCACAACAAAGATCGTTTACAACGGTGTTGAAATGGATCTTGGAAAACCCTTCGAGAGAATCACAATGGTTGATGCTGTCAAGAAATATGCAGGTGTTGATTTCAACGAAATCAAGACTGCTGAAGAAGCAAAGGCTCTTGCAAAAGAAAAGCACATCGAATTTGAAGACAGACACACAAAGGGCGATATTCTCAATCTCTTCTTTGAAGAATTTGTTGAGCATCACCTTGTTCAGCCCACATTCCTTATGGATCATCCTGTTGAAATTTCTCCTCTCACAAAGAGAAAACCCGAAAACCCCGATTATGTTGAGCGTTTCGAGTTCTTTATGAATGGTTGGGAAATGGCAAATGCTTATTCAGAGCTTAACGATCCCATCGATCAGAGAGAAAGATTCAAGGCTCAGGAAGCACAGCTTGCAGCAGGTGATGATGAAGCTAACACAACAGACGAAGACTTTATGACAGCTCTTGAATACGGTATGGCTCCCACAGGCGGTATCGGTTTCGGTATCGACAGAATGTGTATGCTTCTTACAGATTCAGCAGCAATCAGAGATGTTCTTCTCTTCCCCACAATGCGTTCACTTGATAAATAATAAAAATCTCCGGGATATTTTTTGTATCCCGGTTTTTTTTATCGGCTCTTGAATCCGATAGACATATGATGTATAATCAGATTATACTTAATCGGTCGCAAGACATTTGTATGTACGGAAAGAAGATGGAATATAAATGGAAATTTCAAAAATTGTAATTACAGGCGGACCTTGTGCAGGAAAAACAACAGCAATGAGCTGGATTCAGAAGTCATTTTCTCAGATGGGATATACTGTTCTGTTTGTTCCTGAAACCGCAACAGAACTGATACTCGGTGGTGTTGCCCCCTGGACATGCGGAACAAATGCCGATTATCAGAAATGTCAGCTTGAATTGCAGATTGAAAAAGAAAAGATTTTTGAACAGGCAGCAGAAACAATGTCTGCAGAGAAGATTCTTATTGTATGTGACAGAGGTGTTCTTGATAATAAAGCATATATGAGTGAAGCTGAGTTTGCTCAGACAATCGAATATATCGGTGCAAATGAAGTTGAACTGCGTGATAATTATGATGCAGTATTTCATCTTGTAACTGCAGCAAACGGAGCTGCAGAATTTTACACAACAGCAAACAACTCAGCCCGTACTGAAACGGTAGAAGAGGCGATTGCGATTGATGAAAAACTGATTTCGGCATGGACAGGGCACCCTCATCTGCGAATAATTAGCAACACATACGGCTTTGAAGAGAAGATGAAAAAGCTGATTGCAGAAATTGCATCATTCCTTGGCGAACCTGAACCTTTTGAGATAGAGCGCAAATTTCTGATTGAATATCCCGATATAAACTGGCTTGAAAATAATCCTTCCTGTCAGCGTATTGAAATCATTCAGACATATCTCAACAGTTCAGAAGGCGATGAAATCCGTGTGCGCCAGAGAGGTGTTGACGGCAACTACATTTTCTTCGAGACTATCAAACGTAAAGTTACTGATGTCAAGCGTGTTGAAATCGAAAGACGCATTTCTCAGTCCGAATATCTCGGTCTGCTTATGAACGCTGATTTATCAAAAAGACAGATCCGAAAAACAAGATATTGCCTTTCCTATAACGGTCAGTATTTTGAAATTGACATATATCCTTTCTGGGATGACAAAGCAATCGTAGAGCTTGAACTTTGTGATGAGACTACAGAGATTGTTTTCCCCGACGAAATAAAGGTTATCAGAGAAGTGACCGATGATGAATCCTTTAAAAACGCATCACTTGCAAAATTAAGTCAGAATTAACAGCAAAAACTCATTCCGTGGATTTGCGGAATGAGTTTTCCATATGTGATAAAAATAGTTGTATAATAAGCAGTGAAAGGGTGATTGTAATGAAAGACCTGAAAAAACTGACAGATGAATGTATTGCTGATCTGAGAAAAATCGGCATTGAAACCGGCAAAATCAGCCGTGTTTATGTTGACGGCAGAGCCACAAGACGATGGGGTGTCTGCAAAACAAAAAAAGGCTCGGATGTTTTTGAAATCGGCATTTCAAAGTGTCTGCTTGAAGACGATGTTGACGATCAGCAGACAAAAAACACAATTATTCACGAGTTGCTTCATACTGTGAAAGATTGTCAGGACCACACAGGGAAGTGGAAAGTCCTTGCAGAATATGTTAACCGTCATCTGCCTGAATACTGTGTTATGCGTACAACAAGTGAAGAGGAAAAAGGCATTGAAAGAAACCATAAATATCTGATTGCCTGCACAAAGTGCGGTGCGGAAATATACCGTGACCGTATGAGCAAAGCCGTGAAATACCCGGGAAAATATAAATGCGCAAAATGTGGCGGGACACTCAGACGCGTATATTAAAATAAAAAGGTCATCCTGATTTTCGTCAGGGTGATTTTTTCGTCTTGATAAATTTATTATATTATGATAAAATAAAAATAATATAGTCCCGGGGGTGTTTTTGTGGTATATGCAGCAGTGCTTGCAGGCGGAAGCGGATTGCGCATGGGCGGAAGTCTGCCGAAACAGTTTCTTGAAGTTGCAGGTAAACCGATTATAATAAGAAGTATTCAGGCTTTTATCGAATCAGGCAGTGTGGATAAAATCTTTGTGGCAGTTTCGGCTGATTTTTATGATTACACATCGGAGCTTATTGCAAAACATCTCGGTGATTCATCGGTAACTGTTGTTGTCGGTGGCAAAAACAGAAACGAAACACTTCTTAATGTGTTGCACTCAATTGATGATATCAGTGATGACGACATCATTCTCACACATGATGCGGTAAGACCGTTTATCGATAAACGTATTATTGACGAAAATATCTCTGCGGCAAGGGAATACGGTGCATGCAACACGGTTGTGCCTGCGGTTGACACCATTCTCCGAAGCTCTGACGGAAAATTCATTGAGAGTGTACCCGTCAGAAGTGAGATTTTCCATGCACAGACTCCGCAGAGTTTCGGTGTGAAAAAACTTCTGTCACTTTATGAAAATCTGAGTGATGATGAAATGGAAATATTCACAGATTCCTGCTCTGTTTTTCTTGCAGCAGGGGAGAGAGTTTTTCTCGTCACAGGTGACAGAAATAATATCAAGCTCACATATCCCGAAGATATGGAGAGGGCAGAGAATATAATCAGATGTAAAGAGGCAGAATAAATGAATCGTTTGTCAATCATAATTCCCGTTTACAACGGTGAAAAATATCTTGAAAAAACACTTGAAGGTCTTATAACACAGACTGTTGAAAATTTTGAAGTCATTCTTGTGGATGACGGGTCAACGGATTCCACAGCTGAAATCTGCAAAAAATATTGCGACGAGTATAACGATTTCTATTATATATATCAGGAGCATAAGGGGGTTTATGCCGCAAGAAACAAGGGTATAGAAAAAGCAAAATGCGAATATCTTCTGTTTCTTGACTGCGGTGATATTCTCACAGACGGCACAGTTGAAGCTATTTTTAAGTGCAGCGATGAGAATGACGCAGATGTTATCACAGGCAGATGCTGGCGAAACGGTGATATCGAATATGAATACGACAAAGCACTCGATATTATTGCCACAATGCCCGAAGTTGAAAAGCTCGAAAGCTGGCTTCTCAGAAATGAAGACCTTGGCGCAAAGGCAATCAGAAAAAAGATTTTTGACCTTTATGACATCCGTTTCCTTGACCTGACTGCACACGGTGAATTGCTTTTCATCATGCAGATTGTCATGAAAGGCGTAAAAATCAGCGGTTGCCCCGATTTTATCCTTGAAAAAACAGTCAAGCACATCGAAGACGGTTTTTCACAGTTTCAGATGCCCACTTATGAAAATCTCAAGTCTGCTTCTTATGTGATTTCAGAGATTTTTGAAATGGGCAAAACCGCAATACTGAAAGAAACAGGCAATTTCGATGGCGACGAGTCTTACATTCAGGATATAATCTTCATGGCGTATCAGTTTTATCTTGATAATTTCTACCGTATGTATTGGTATATGGATGAAAAAACTCTTGTTCTTATGAAAGAAGAATTCGAGAAGTATGTTGAGTATGTACTTCCCGAAAGATTCAAGAAGTTACAGACATTCAATGAAGACCTTCGTCTTCCTTATATATATATTGATAAGAAAGAAGCAGCGGCTGAGCCTGAATTCACAATTTTCTTTGACCTGACCGATGAAAGCGAATACAAACCGTTTCTGCGTTCACTTTATGCTCAGTCATATCCGTTTTTTGAACTTATGGTCAGTGAAAGCCGTTGGGGTAGTGATGCTTTCCCCGAAGAATTCAGAAAAATGGAAAACATCGTGGTATTGCCCGATAAAAACTTCCACACTCAGGCAAGAAAACTTGCAAAGTCACGCAAATGCATTGAAATCAGAAAAGGAACATCGCTCGACAGACGTGTGCTTCGTGAAACTGCTCTTTCAAAGGCTCCTGCATTCACAGCGCAGTATGTTTTTTCTCAGAAACGTCAGACTCTGAACGCAAGAAAGACACTCAAAGACAAAGGACTCAATCTTTCGTAAAGTTAAAGGCTTTACATCGTGCATTGCGATGTAAAGCTTTTCTGCTTTTATATACTACAGATTGTGTGTAAAAATTCTGTCAATACCTAAAAATCTTGCCGATGTAAAAAAATTTCATAAAAATTTGCATATATTTCACAAATCGGATTTTCATGTGTATAAAATTGCTCAAAACAGTTGCAAAATTTCCAATTCGGTGCTATACTTTACATGTATATTATGCCTGTTATTATTTTAATTTGGCAATTTCCCTCGGAGCAAGGTAATTGCGGGCAATACAAAAATATTATGAAAGGATGATTTTTTCATGAAAATCGCAAAGAAAAGTCTGAGCATTTTCCTCTCATTACTTATGATATTCGGTACTTGCTCAGTCGCTCTTACCGGATTGAGTGTTACTTCCTACGCCGCAACAGGAACACTTGCATCGGTAAAGAATGCTCTCACTGATTTTGTAGTTAACGAGATCGTTTACAACGGCGACCTTAAACACAACAGCTACACTTATATCGGTGACGCAGACGTTGTTGCAGCTATTGATGAGATTTATACATATGGTATATCTCTCAGAGAAGGCAACGGCACTACAAACCTGAGAAACTCAACAGCAGGTATTCTGCATGCAGTTGCGCAGAACACAGGTTACACTTCAGGTGACAAGTATACTGCTCTCCAGTATATCCTTGATCCTCCCGGAGATGTAATGTCTGCTATTGAACTTGTTACTCCCGTAAAAGGCGGTGAATGTGACGGTTGTGAACATAAATATGTTTACAACGACATTCCCTGTACAGACAACGTTCTCAAGACAGTTACTGCTTACACAACATTCAATAACCTTTTGAGCAAGTACGGCAGCCTCAGTGCTATTCCCACTTCACTCCTTGAAGGTGTTAAGTATGAATACGCAATGAAGTATGACCAGGCTTGTCTTGACCAGAACGAACACAAATCCGGTTGTGACACTGTATACGATTGTATGGGTTACAGATGGAACTACCTCAGATCACAGCACAGAACAGAGATCAAGAATATCGTTGCTGTTGAAGAACTCAAAGAATATGCAGAAACACTTGCATCAGCAGATCTTTCAATGACATTCGACGAAATGATCGCTCTCTCAGCTGCAGAACTTGAAGAGATCTATGTTGAAAACTATGGTCCCTATCAGGAAATGATCGATAAGTACACATTCGAGAACATCAAGACTCTCTTCGGTTCATACAATGCTTACTTCGATTCACTTCTTAAGGCAAAGCAGATCAACCTTGCTATGCCCGCTCTTGACATTATCATTGCAAACTATGGTAAGTCATATGACAACACAAACTACGACGAAATGGCAGCAATCTATGCTCCCATGAAGGGCGCTTATGATGTAATCAAGAATTTTGGCTCCGATGTTTTTGATTATGTTCAGGCTAAAGACGAATACAAAGACGTTGACCTCGGTGCAGTTGTTACTTACATCGATGATCTTTCATTCTCACTTGACGTTATCAAGCTCACAGAACTCAAGCCCATCATCGATGCAGACCTTGCAGAAAATGCTACAGCAGGTGACAACCCCAAGGATACAGCAAATCCTCCCTCTGACATTCTCTATGGTCTTATCGAAAAGTTCGAAGGCTACAAAGCTACAATTGAAAACTCTAACTTCGGTGCTGTAAACACAGTTCTCCGCGGTACAGACGCTAACGTAGATACTTTCCTTGAAAAGCTCTACGAAAAGAGATCTAACAGAACTGAAACAGAATCAGCATTCAACGGTCAGATGAGCTACTGGACACCCATTCTCCATGGTAACTACACAGAGCTTCTCAACCACGAGCTTATTTCAATGCATGCTGATTACGATACAAAGCTTGAAGAACTCAAAGACCTTTATGCTGAACTCGTTGCAGAACACGGTGCAGCTATTGTTGATCCTCTCTTCAAGGTTACTCTTGGTGAAGGCGGCACACCCACTCTTCTTACAACAGCAGTTGAAAGCATGAAGACAACAGCTCTCAACTCACTCAAGGCTGAAATGGTTGCAAGAAACAGCACTCAGCTTGCAGTTGTTGCTGAATACGAAGGTCTTGCAGCAAACGTTAACTTCAACAACTTCATCGAAGTTGGTAACGGCTTCAAGGGCTTTGATCAGGCTCTCTATGATTACTGTGCACATGCAGACCGTAACTGGGTAAGCTCATCAGACACAGCTCTTTACGCAAAGGTTTCAACAATCATTACAAACTATACAAACTTCGTTAACAGCATCAATTCAAGCGGTTTCACAAAGGTTGAACTTGATACAAACGGCGTTTACGTAGTTCGTGAAGTTTATGAAAACGACCTTGTAAAAGACGAAGCTTACACTGTATCAACAGATACATTCAACCAGACAGTTGTTAAACTTGACAACTTCCTTGCATCAGAAGATTTCGGTGCTCTCCTTGGTTTCGAAGATGAAAACGGCGATCCTCTTGGTCTTGGTGATTACCTCTACGACCTCATCGGCGGATTCCTCTTCAGCGATGATCTTATCAACATGGTTGTTGGTATGCTCTTCCCCATGATCGAAGATCTTCTTAACACAATGATCCCCGATCTTCTCAACGGCGAAGATGTTAACCCCGATAAGGTTCCTCCCTCAGACCTTGGTGCTCTCGGTTACGTTGCTATCGGTGCTCTTCTTGACGGCGCAGAAGGCGGTATCGACGTTTACCTTAACGACCGTACATTCAACGGCCAGAACAGAGTTCAGCAGACATATATGTCACTTCTTAAGAATGCCGGTCTCTACATCTTCCCCGAAACATTTGCAGACAGCATGGTTTCATCAGGTGTTCTCACAACATCAAGTGAAACATACATCAAGCTCAAGGCTGCAGGTGCTTCATGGACAAATCTTCACTCAGAATTTGATCCCGAAACAGAAACATTCACATACGACTTTAAGTTCGACTGGGGCGTAACAGATAAGGCAACATTTGCTAAGGCATTCGGTGGCGTTCTTGATACAATCAAGCCTCTTCTTCCCACTGCATTCCTTAACCAGGCTCTTGACATTACTCTCGGTACAGAAAGCAACCCCGCAGGTGTTGGTTACGGTAGCATCAAGTACTCTATCGTTTCAATCAGCAACAAAGAGTTCTATGCTACACTTCCCATTGCTCTCCAGCCTCTTAATGTATACGGCAATATTCTTCAGCCTCTCTTCAAGGCTCTCGGTCTTAATGCTAACGCTAGCCTTTCATCATCCTCAAAGGGTATTGATTATGCTAACGCTATCCTTAATCCCATCTTCGAGCTTCTTGATAAAGTAGCTGCAAATCCCCTTGATACAATTCTCGGACTTCTTCCCTCACTTGCTGAACTTCTTGCAACAGACTTTGTTGACGACCTTCTCAGCAAGATTATGATTGATGTTTCAGTAAGCCTTAAGATCGTAGGTTCTAACGACGGTACATTCGATACTCTCGCAGGTCTTCTCGGCAGCTTGCTTACATTCGAACTCTTCGGCGATCAGCTCGGTATGAATGATCTCCTTGGTGCTTCACAGATGAAGGATATCATCGGTGTTGACATCAGAAACATCAACAACCTTCTCGACTTCGTATTCGAAAAACTCGGTGTAGAACTTGATCTTCCCGATATCGATCAGTCAGCTCTTATTGCTTGTGCTAAGTGGAACGGTGCTCACAACCTTACAGCTGATAAGGCAGACGTTCTCTTCTTCCTTCTTGACTATGTTACTAAGGCTCTTGGCACAGACTTCCTCGCAGGCCTTATTGGTGGCGATGAAGAAGCAGATCCCGATGCAATCCTTACAAAGGTTCTTAATGCAGTAAAGGCTTCAGCTACTACAAACAATGAAGACATTGTTGCTGCTATCGTTGAACTTATTAACCCCGTTGAATATGACATGATGTCTATGACATGGGCAGAAGGTCCTGCAGAATCAGTAGTTTACCTTAACTACGCAAACGAATGGACTAAGTCAGAATCACAGTACCTTATCGACAATGCTCTTGATATCGTTAACTCAGTTCTCGCTCTCACAGGCGGTGAAGCTCTCGATCTCAACGTATTCCTTACAGATACTGTAAACGGTCTCTTCGAAGCTAACTTCACAAATGCTACAATCACTTCTCTCGTAGAAGCACTTGCAGGCATTGAACTTCCCGAAATCCTCAACACACTCCTCGTTGACGAACTTGGCGTTGATATGTCAGCATGGGCAAACGACTTCGGTTATCTCTTTAACGAAGAAGTTGCAGCTCCTGAACAGGCAGTTCTCAGCGTAGCAGCTGTTAAGGACGCAGAAGGCAACATCGTATGGAACAACCTTGTTGATGGCGACAGAGATGCTTTCATCGACACAGTTCTTGCTCTTCTTGCTCCCTTCGCTCCCGCAGTTTCATGGCTCTTCGGTGGCAAAGACCTCAGCGTATTCAACGTTGTTGAACTTAAGGGTTATGAATCATTCGATTCAACACTCGGCGTACTTCTTAAGGACGTACTCGGTGTGAACGTTCCCGCAGTTGACTTTGCAAATGCTCCCATGGCAGCTCTTAACACAGTTGCTGATTCAGTATTCGCATGGCTCGACGCAACTCTTGCAGCAGACAATCTTGCTGAAAGAGCAGTTGATCTCGTAGCAGATCTTCTCTGGTATGTTGACAGCAACGGACTTTCAGTTCTTCTCAACAACCTTCTCCTTCCCGTACTCGCTCTTGTTGATACAGTAAGACCCATCATCGATGTAGACGTTGATACAATCCTTTCAGTTATTGTTTCAGACCTCATCAATGGTAACGAACTTGATCTCGACAAGATCCTTGATATGCTCTTCGGTACATACGAAGGCAACGACGACATCCTTGTTTCTGTAACTCTTGACGGCATCAACCTTGCTGCAGTTCTTACAGTAGTTGACAAGATGTTCGGCACAGACCTCACAAACAGCTCACTTGTTTCTGTTGGTCTTAAGGGTATCCGTAACAAAGATCTTGATGCTGCAGATGCTCTCACAATCATCCTTTCATCAGTAATTGACTGTCTCAGCCAGCCCGCAGCTGAAGAAGGCAAGACAAATGCTCAGGCTATCTTCGCATACGTAGGTGAAAAGACAGGCAACGAAGACATCGGCGAAATCGTAACAGCAGTTCTCGATCTTATCGGCGGCGTTGTTTACGAATACTCACAGCCCAACTGGGGCTACATGTTCGGCACAGACGAAGAATTCAACACAACTCTTCCCGAACATTCAATCGTATACCTTGGTTACACAAACAACTGGACTAAGGAATCAGCAGAAGCTGTATACGATTCTCTTGAAGATATCGTAGCAATGGTTCTTGATTCAGCTCTTGAAGGTGAATCAATCGCAACTCTTCTTAACGGTATCCTTGAAGATAAGGTTTATACAGACGAAATCGTTAACACAGTTGTTGAACTCCTTGTAAATCTTATCGCAGCTCTCGACGAAACACTCCGCGATACAGTTGACGTAGTTGTTGACACAGATATCGCAACATGGTTCTCATTCTGCACATACAATGAAGAAACAGAAAAGTATGAATGCACAAAGGATTGGGGCATCAACAGAGCTCGTAATAAGAAGGCAACATTTGTAAATGCTATCAAGGAAGTTCTTGCTCCCGCTAACCAGCTTCTTGCATTCCTCTTCTTCGGTGACAGCTATGAATTCTTCACAGCTTCAACAGGTAAGAGCCTCATCACTCTCAACGGTGGCGAAGGTTATGCAAAGGGTCTTGTACCCATCCTCGAAGCTCTCGGCTGCACAATGAAGCCCGCAGATGCATACTATGCAAACGGCAGATATGACGTTCCCGCAGCAGTAGAAGACATCTTCAATGCTCTTCTTACACTCGTTGACAAAGTATCTGATGCTCCCGCAGAAGAAGTATTCAAGCTTCTTCCCAACATCATCTACTTCCTTAACGCAGACGGCTTCAAGTCAAGCGTTAACAACATCCTTGCTCCTGTAAACGGCATCCTTGAGAAGCTTACTCCCATCGTTGACGTTAACATTGCAGGCCTTGTTAAGGATGCTATCGGTCTTGATATTTCAGACATCTCAACAGAAACTCTCCTTGCATTCGCAGGTGAATACGGTTTCGTAATGAGCGACAAGCTTGTTAACCTCATCAAGACATTCTACATCGGCGAACTCGTTGAGTTTGAATCAGCAAACGGCGACCTCGCTTACAGAATGGCTTACACAGATGAAGAATCAGCAGGCGACATGCTCACAATCGTTCTCAGCCTTGTTATTGATCTCTTTAAGCTCAACAAGGATCTCCTCAGTGATCTCCTTGGCGAAGAAACTTATGGTGCAATTGCAAGTGTTCTTGAACTCAAGGGTGCTAAGCCCATGCAGGATTTCGATTGGCTCTACACAGAATATGCAGACACAGATAAGACATTCACACCTGTAGAGACAACAGAAATCTACTCAGCTACATACAATGAGTACTGGACAGTTGATAAGGCTCAGTATCTTGCAGACAATGCAGAAGATCTTGTCCTTAACGTACTCCACATGATGCAGCTTGAAATCGACGGCGTAAAGATTTCAGACATTGAAGTTCTCATCAAGACATTCATCTATGATCTTTACTCACAGAAAAATGCTGACGCTCTCCTTACAATGGTTAAGGATCTCGTAGCTAAGCTTTCAGAACTCGAACCTTACGGTGATCTCATCAAGACAGTTGCTAAGAGCTCTCTCGGAGTTGACCTCACTGCATGGGATAACATGGTTCTCACTGTTGAAGACGGCAACAGAGATTCATTCTCAGCTGCTCTTTCACAGATCCTTGCTCCCGTAGTTCCCGTTCTTGAAATCCTTCTTACAAGCAAGGATGTAAGCTTCTTCGTAGATATCGACGGCAACAATGCTATCACTCTCTACGGTTCAGAAGGTTACGCTTACGGTATTATTCCTCTTCTTGAGGCTCTCGGATGCTCAGGTATCCTTACTCCTGCTGAATACAAGGCAGCTATTGCTAAGGATCCCGCAAATGCTATCGCAGCTATCATCAATCCCTTGTTCGACAAGATCGATGCACTCGCTGCAGATCCCATCAACGGCATTCTTGAACTCCTTCCCGCAGTTATCTACTTCGTTAATTCAAATGGTCTTGACACAGCTGCTAAGAATCTTCTTAACTCAGCAGACACTGTTCTTGAATGTCTTGAACCCCTCGTTGGTGTAACAAGCGTAGTTGATCTTCTTGGTATTGACCTTGCAACATACAACTTCGATTACCTCTTCGGTCTCCTCGTTGACATGGCTGCTGACGCAGGTTTCGAAATTGATGTATTCGCAGGCAATGCTATCAACGAACTCACAACAGGTAGAGTTGTTTCTTACCAGTCAAAGAACGGCGAAACATACTACACAATGCAGTATGCATCAGACCGTAGCAAGGCTGATATGGTAACAGTAGTTCTCCGTATGATCGTTGAATTCATTATCGACGAAAATAACTATGCTGCTATCAAGGCAATGCTTGCAGAAGCAATCGCAGACGAAGATACATACAATTCAGTATGTACAGTTCTCGATGCTGTTATTGATGCAGCTGCAGAAGATCCCACTCGTGGTCAGGCAATGGCTACTATCTACTACCTGTTTGTAACTATCGATAAGACAGCAGAAGGTGCAGATGACCTTTATCATGACATCACAAACTCTTGGGAACTCATCCTTCATCAGCTTGAAACAAGTGATGATCCTCTCCTCAGAAACCTTGAAAAGTCAATTAAGGAATCTCTCAATAAGTACTTCGATACAGATTACGTAGTAGGCGATAAGGAAAGCATCCTTGATGAAGAAAAAGACGCAGGCGCTATTTCATTCATCGATGCAATCAAGAACTTCTTCCAGAAGATTGCTGATTTCTTCAGAAAGCTTTTCGGTATCACTGATTAATAATCTGAAAAAACTCAATAAATAAGTTTCCCCGGAGCTTCGGCTCCGGGGTTTTTTGTTGTTTACATAAAAAAAGATACTGCATTTCTGCAGTATCAGAGTTTAAATATAGTATTCATTAATATCAATAACTTCAAACTTGTAAATCTTGAATCTTCCTTTCGGAAAAGCATTGTTGAATGCTGCTTTGACAGAAAGTTTCTTTGACGTGAGAATTACATCCATTGACACTTCGCTGAAATGCAATTCAGGCAATTCTTCGATGGATGCAAGTTCAATATATCTTTTTCCGTCTTCTTTTGATGTGAAGAGATAAAAATTCAGAATGGGCAAAGTCTTTTCGCCCACAACAATTCTTTCAAATTGCCCTCTGTTTGATTTTTTCTTCTTCTTTTTTTCTTTAAACTTTTTGAAAAATTCCATTGATACACACACCTTTATAAAACTAAAGATATTTTACTGTTTATTTGGAATTAAGTCAATATAAAATTTTTTAAAGGTATTTATTTTGCAAAAAAATTGTGTTATACTATCCTGTAAGGATGTGATATGATGAAAAAACTGTCTGTTATCGTTCCTTGTTATAACGAAGAAGCTGTACTTCCGGCTTTTTATGATGAAATCACACAGGTTGCTGCAGGATGCAGTAATTATGAATTTGAGTTTCTTTTTGTAAACGACGGTAGTAAGGATAACACCCAGAATATAGTAGAATCTTTTGCGAAAAAAGACGCAAGAGTCAAGTTTATATCTTTTTCAAGAAATTTCGGCAAAGAGGCAGGAATGCTTGCGGGACTTGAACATTGCACAGGTGATTTTGCTTGTTTTATTGATGCAGATTTACAGCATTCCCCTGACCTTATTCCTGAAATGCTTAAAGCTGTTGACGAGGAAAATTATGACGTTGCTGCATGCAGACGAGTAGACAGAAAAGGTGAGCAGAAATTCAAGAGTATGCTCTCAGGTGCTTTTTATAAAGTGGTCAACAGGATTTCTGAAACATATATTGATGACGGTGCTCAGGATTACCGCATCATGAACAGAAATGTGATTGATTCAATTCTTTCCATGCAGGAGAATATCCGCTTTACAAAGGGTATTTTCAGCTGGGTCGGATTCAACGTAAAATGGTTTCCCCACGAAAACAGAGAGAGAGCAGCAGGTGACACAAAGTGGTCGGTCAGAAAGCTGTTCAAATATGCGATGGACGGTATCATCGGCTACACATCAAGCCCCCTGAGAATTCCTCTTTATCTCGGTTTCATTCTTCTGCTGCTCAGCGGAATTTACGCATTGGGAGTTGTTATACGGCTGATTGTTGCAGGTCATGTTTTCTCACTTACTTCCGGAGCAATTCTCTTTGCTGTAATGGTAGTCGGAGGACTTATTCTCGTAAGCCTTGGTATCGTAGGTGAATATCTGGCAAGAATATATACTGAAGTCAAAGACAGACCGAAGTATCTTATAGCAAAAACAAATTGTGATAAATAAAAAGGAGATAAATACAATGGAAATTACAAGAAAATCAGTTATCGGTGAAATTCTCGACAATTACCCCACACTTGCACCCTACTTCCTTGAAATGGGTATGCATTGTCTCGGCTGTCCTTCAGCAAGAAGCGAAACAGTTGAACAGGCTTGCATGGTTCACGGTGTAAATGCTGACGAACTTGTTGCAAAGCTCAACGCAAACAAGTAATGAATATCGTTCTGACAGAAAGGCTCAGAACTGCGGCAGAGCTTGTAAGATGCTCCCGTAAAACAGTAGATGTCGGCACAGATCACGGTTATCTGCCGGCATTTCTTGTTATGGGGGGAATTACAGATAATGTAACAGCCGCAGACATCGGCAAAGGTCCGCTTGAAAATGCCGAAAAAACAATAGCGAAATATTCTCTTGAAGGCAAGATAGATACCTGTCTGTCTGACGGACTTGAAAAAATCTCCCATGACACGCAGGAGATTATAATCTGCGGAATGGGAGGTACGCTGATTGCTGAAATCCTCGGCAAAGCAGAATGGATAAAGCACGAAGAAATCCATCTCATTCTTCAGCCCATGACTCATTCTTATGATGTGCGCAAATTCCTTTCGGAAAACGGATTTTATATCGATACAGAGAAATTCTGCACCGATACGGGCAGAGATTACGTTGTCATAAGTGCTTTTTATAACGGAAAAGACAACAGCCGTGATGATTTTTATTATTACTTCGGTGATGTGGTGACAGGTAAATCCGAAAGCGAACTCGGTTACATAAAAAAGCAGATTTATTATATAAAATCCCGTTATGAAGGGCTTATGATGTCGCATAATTTCGCTGAAGCAAAGCCGTTTGCAGATGTGCTTGACGGTGTTAAGGGAAAATGGAGTGAATTGTTATGAAAATAAAGGAAGTTTATGATTTTATAGACAGTATTGCACCTTATAACACACAGTGTGAATGGGATAACAGCGGTTTTATGTGCGGTGATATGGATAAAGAAGTTGATTCTGTTATGCTTTGTCTTGACTGCACAAATGATGTGATTGAACAGGCTGTTTCAAACGGATGCAAACTTATTATCTGTCATCATCCCTTGATTTTTGCTCCTGTAAAGCGTGTTTATGACGGCACAGCTCTTTATAACGCAATAAAAAATGATATAACAGTCATCTCTGCTCATACAAATCTTGATATGGCAGATGACGGCGTGAATGATGTTCTTGCAGAAATATCAGGACTTACAGATTGCGAAAAACTTTTTGCAGAAAATGCACCTTTTATGAGAATGGGAAATGTGAAAGAACAGTCTGCATCTGATTTTGCAAAGTTTATTGCAGAAAAACTCGGTAACGGTGCCGAAGTTTTTGACTCAGGCAGAAAAGTGAAAAAAGTTGCAGTCTGCGGCGGTGCAGGCGGTGAATATATTCCCGAAGCGTTTTATGCAGGCTGTGATACATTCGTAACAGGCGAAGCAAAACATCACGAAAGACTTGAAGCTCAGCGACTGGGCATAAATCTTATTGTTGCAGGTCATTTCAGCACAGAAGTGCCTGTGATTGAAAAATTAAGCGAAAAATTATTAAAGGCTTTTCCGAAGCACCGAATTTTTGTTGCGTCGGAAGAAAGCATTTGTAAAACGGTGGTATAAATGGCATTAGACGGAATTTTTCTCCATCTTCTGAGTGAAGAATTGAAAGAAGTGCTCATAGGCTCAAAGGTGGATAAAATACATCAGACACAGAAAGTCGAGCTTGTTTTCACAATGAGAACGAGAAACGGTGCATACAGATTGCTTCTCTCAGCATCGGGAAATGCACCCAGACTTCATCTGACAACACATTCAATAGAAAATCCCCCGAAACCTCCCATGCTGTGTATGCTTCTGAGAAAACATCTTGGCAGTGCAACACTTGTTGATATTCAGCAGGAAGGTCTTGACAGAATTCTGAAACTTGTTTTCAGCTCTGTTAATGAACTCGGCGACAGAGTTATAAGAACGCTTGTAATCGAAATCATGGCGCAGTACAGTAATATCATTCTTCTTGATGAAAACGGCGTTATAATCGATTCTGTAAAGCGTGTTGATAACACAAAGTCATCTGTCAGGGAAGTTCTGCCCGGTCTTCCTTATGAACTTCCTCCCGGACAGAATAAACTGAACATTGCTGAAAACACAACCGATGAAATAATATCGGCAATAACAAGCAAGAATACAAAGCTAAACAATGCGATTCTTTCATCAATGGAAGGTATGTCACCCGTACTCTGCCGTGAAATTGCATTCAGAACAGCAGGTATGGATGCTGTTGCAGACGAACTTTCCGACGTTCAGAAGGAAAAACTTGCATTCGAGTTTGATATGCTTAAAAATACTGTTCTTAACAGAACTGTTTCGCCAAATGCTGTTGCAGATGCCGAGGGAAAACTTCTTGATTTTTCATTCGTGCCGATTACTCAGTACGGCTCAGCAGCGCAGTATCTGTCATATGAATCACTTTCGGAAACTCTCGAAAGATTCTATTTTGAAAGAGAACGACTTGCAAGAACAAAATCAAAGGCAGAAGACCTTTTCAAGACTATAAATAATCTTATTGAGCGTCTTGCAAAGAAAATCAGCAATCAGATGGCAGAACTTGAAGAGTGTAAAGACAGGGAAGAGAAAAAAGTTTTTGCAGAGCTTATCAATGCAAATCTTTACAGACTCAGCAAGGGAAGCTCTGTTTATGAGCTTGAAAATTATTACGATGATTATAAGACTGTTGCAATTGACGTAAAACCCGAGCTGACTCCAACGGAAAATGCACAGCGATATTATAAAGAATACAGAAAGCTCAGAACAGCCGAAGAAATGCTCACAAAACTCATTGCAGAGGGCAGAGAAGAGCTTTCATATCTGAGAACTGTTCTCGATGAACTCAGCCGTGCAGAAACAGAAAGAGAAATCAGCGAAATCCGTCAGGAGCTTTCCGACGGTGGATTTGTCAGACAGAAAAATCAGGGCAAAGTCAAGAGAAGTCAGCCGATGCCTCCGCTTGAATTCGATGCTCCCGACGGTTTTAAAGTCTGGGTCGGCAGAAACAATATTCAGAATGATAAACTGTCGCTTAAAACTGCAATGAAATCAGATCTGTGGTTCCATATCCAGAAAGCACCCGGCTCACATGTTATTCTCTCGCTTGAAGGCAGAACACCCACAGAAAAAGCAATGGAATTTGCAGCAAAAGTTGCAGCATATTACAGCTCAGGCAGAGAAGCAGGTGCAGTTGAAGTTGACTACACAGAAGTCAGAAATCTCAAAAAACCTGTCGGTTCAAAACCGGGTTTTGTGATTTATCATGTTTATAATTCAGTGTTGGTGAAACCTGAAAACCCCGAAAATTAAAAAGAGGTGGAAGAAATGTCAAAACGCAGAAAGATAGTCATTATAATCGCTGCGATTCTGGCGGTTGTTATCGCATTGCCGCTTTATATGGGAGCTTCTGCGGGTATGTTTATGCCCACAGTCCGTTTTGATGCTCAAAATCTGACAGGCGAAGTCACAAACGGAGCTTCCGGTTATCTTTACGGTATCGCAGAAGACGGTGTGCCGTCATACAATATGGTTGAAAGTCTTGATGTTTCTTCTGTTTCGGCAAAAACTCAGGGCGGACTTCAGCACCCGATAGGTGAAGTGGGCGATGTTGCACCGTCACTTCTGAGTGCGGGACATTGCGACTATATCGTTGTTTATCTTCAGGATATGTTCTCCACATGGTACTATGCAGACGGTGATATCACTGAAATGAAGAAAAACGGCACATACGACTGGAAAAAATTCCTTACAGAAACATATTTTCCGCTTGTTGAACAGTCGATAAATGAAATGAAAGAATCAGAATATGCCGACAAACTTGTATACTGCATTTTCAATGAATGTGATAACGGTGTCTGGTTCGGTGAATGGGCAACAGACGGTGAAAACGGTTGGCATGACTGGAATGAACAGGGACAGCAGAATTTCTGTCAGGCTTGGAAAATGACATACGATTATGTAAAAACACTCGATTCCGATGCAGTAATCGGCGGACCCGGTAACTATGAATACAGCTCATGGAAAACCGATGCATTCCTGAAATTCACATCAGAAAACAACTGCACTCCCGAAGTCATTATTTATCATGAACTGGGTGACCGTTCAATTTATGACTGGGAATCAAATGTAAAGGATCTTTATTCAATAGAAGAAAAATACGGTATTGATACAAATACACCCGTAATCATAACGGAATACGGCAGAATGCAGGATAACGGAAATCCCTGCACAATGCTCAAATACATAGTCCGTACAGAAAACACAAAAGTCTATTCAAATCAGGCATACTGGCTTTTTGCAGATAATCTCTGCAGTACATGTGCCGATTATAACACACCCAACTCTGCATGGTGGGTTTACCGCTGGTATACAAGTATGCAGGGGCAGACCATGGCGAGTGAAATTGATGATATTCTTCACTCAGACCTCGGAAAAGCAGTCAAAGAGAAAAGAGAATTACGCTATCAGCAGTTTATGGGACTTGGCACAATTGCAGAAGAAAAAGATAAAATCGAAATTCTTGTTTCAGGTGCAGATTACAAGGGAAGAGTCGTTGTTGAAAATCTGAAAGATACTGCACTCTACGGTAAGAATGCCGAAATCAGAATCGAAGCTGTTACTTATCAGGGAATTCTCGGCAAAGTCTATGCGCCTGAAACCGTGAAAGTATATTCTCAGAAATGCGGAAATAATCTGTCCGTTTCTCTTGATATGGATGATGATACAGCATACCGCATAACAGTTACTCCCGCAGAAAATACAGAAGAATATGCAAATGACAATCTTTTTGTAAGATTTGAAGCAGAGCACGGTACACTTACAGGCGATGCTTATACTTACGACAGTGCTTATGCCACAACAGGTGAAGAAACGGGTATGGTCGGTGGAATGGAAAAAGCAGGCGACGGAGTTGAAATAAAAATCACCGTACCCGAAGACGGAAAATATGAGCTGAGAATAATTTACGGCAACTCAAACGACGGACCCGCAAGTGCCGACAGAACATTTTCCGAATCTGTTTTTTCTCTTGACGGTAAAGAAACTGTGCTTTCATTCCCGAATACAATCAGAAGTGAAATCACAAATACTTATGACCTTGAAACAGAGCTTACACAGGGTGAACATACCTTGAAATTCTCTCACAAAAAAGGTACGATTGTCCTTGACAGTGTCATTGTGCGAAAAGCTGAAGACACAGCAGATATTTATTTTGAAGAAGACGACGACAGGGAAAACAGTTATCTTGCAGTTGCACCTTATGACGGATATTATCATCTTTCTTCTTCGGCAGAAGGCCCTTGCACCATTGACGGTGCTCCCGTTGAAAAGCTGAATGGCGATGCTTATGTCTATCTCAGACGCGGTCTCAATTATATTGCGATGCCCGATAAATCACTGCATAATATTTCTGTGACAGAAGAAAAAGGACAGACAATTACCCTTGAAACAGGTGATGCAGTCCTTTCTGACGGTGCTGAAATAAAGACAAATGCAACTCTCGGCACAGATTACATCACGGGAATTTCTTCCGAAAGCGGTAAGGCTGAGTATGTTGTAAATGCACCCGGAAAGGGCACATACAAGCTCACAATAACTTATTCAAACAACCGTGAAAACGGAGTGCATTCATATAATGTTGACCTGGTTGAAGACTTTGTCACAATTTCCGTAAACGGTGTGAAGAGTGAGAATCTTTATTGCAGAAATACATATTCGCATGATTCATACACAACCGTGACTGCAAATATCATTCTTGATGAAGGTGATAACACTCTCACTTTCTCAAACGACGGTGCAAATAAATTCAACGACGGTGTGACATACGCACCCGATATTGCAGAAATAACGGTTAATAAAACAATAGCATAATATTAAGGATACCATTTTGGTGTCCTTTTTTTTGCGCAAAAATAAAAAGACAGCTATTGTCCTGCAATAACTGTCTGTTCAATCTTTAAGTCCGAGAATATAATCTACCGAAACATCATAAAATCGGGAAAGTGCAATCAGCACTTCACTCGGCACATCAAGATAACCGCTTTCGTATCTTGAATATGTTGATTGGCTTATATTTAAAATGCTTGCAATCTGAGCCTGACTCAGGTCTTTATCTTCACGTAAATCACGGATTCTTTTGTACATAAAATCACCGTTTAAATAATAGCTTATGCAATAAGTGCATATTGACAATTATGCAAAAAATGCATAAAATCTATTCGGTGATTGTTTATGAAAAATAAAACTGTTGTTATAATAGGGCATAGCGATATTGCAGGGCTGAATGAAAATGATGTATCTGCTCAGCTTGAACTATTGATAAATCAAGGATATTCTTGTTTTCTTTGCGGGGGTATGGGGCAGTTTGATATGCTTTGTGCCCGATGTTTATTCTTATTGAAGAAAAAATATTCAGAAGTGAAATGTTTTCTGATAATTCCGTATCTGACAGCATCAATTAATAACAGCAATTATTTTGATGAAATAATCTACCCCGACGGTTTTGAAAAATATCATTACAAATCTGCAATTATACAAAGAAACCGATATATGGTAGATAAATCTTCACTTGCCTTTTGTTTTGTTTGTTATAATTTCGGCGGTGCGGTAAAAATATACAGTTATGCAAAAAAACAAGGATTGCTGATTGTGAATATGGGGACAATGAAATAAAAAAGCAGTAAAAACACATTCGTTTTTTACTGCTTTGCTATTATTGATTCTTTTGTTCACCGCCGAAGACATCTGCAACTTCGGTAATTGTAAGGTAGGCATCCGGGTCGATAGTGTGAACGATATCTTTCATTTTTGCTATCTGGAATCTGTTCACAACAAAGTAAATCATTGTCTTTTCTCTGTTGGAATATCCGCCTCTTGCCGAGATATTTGTTGTGCCTTGTTCAAATGCGGCAGAGAGTGCACCGCTGACTTCACGGGGCTTTTCAGTTACAATCATAACGCCTTTTGAACGGTCAAGACCTTCAACTATAAAGTCAACCGTCTTGAGTGCTGCGGCATAAGTAACTATGGAGTAAAGGGGGAGAATCCAGCTGTTTCTGACAAAGCCGCAGATAACATACAAAATAACATTGTAAATCATGCAGAATGTGCCTACGGTTATATTCAGCTTTTTTGCAAAAATAACTGCCATAACTTCAATTCCGTCAATGGCACCGCCGAAACGGATTGTAAGACCGCTGCCGATACCCGAAATAAGTCCGCCGAAAATTGCACACAGCAACAAATCGTCACCTGCAAGGGGAGATGCCATACTCACATCTATGGGCAGTACGTCTGTTATCAGCCATGCACCCAGAGAATAGATTGCAACCGCATAAAGTGAGTAAAGAGTAAAGGGCAGTCCCTGTTTTTTGTAGCCTAAAATAAAGAGAGGAATGTTGAGAATGAGCAGAAAAACGGAAAGTGTCATCCATTCGGGAGTAACCTGTGAAAGAAGCATTGATGTGCCGGAGATTCCGCTGTCGTAAAGCTTAACGGGAGCAAGAAAAACCGTAACTCCGAAAGAATTTATAAGACCTGCAATGGTGAGAAGAATGAAATACCACCATTTGATTTTTTTCAGTTCTTTTAACAAGTTGTCTTTTTTCATTAATTGTTCCCTTTTAGCAATTCGTCAAGGCTTTCAATATTCTTGTACTGAATTCCTTTTATGCCGATTTTGTGTAGATTTTCAACATTTGCAATGTTGTCATCAATCATGTAGATTTCGTCATATTCCTTATTCATCTGTGACACGGCATACTGATAAATTGCAGGGTCGGGCTTTGCCATTTTCAGATAGCATGAAATGAAAATTTTATCAAAAAGCTCTGTCAGATTGTGTTTTTCAAAAATTCCTTCAACAAAACTTTCAACTGCATTTGAAAGCAGAATAACATCAGAATCCTTTTTAAGCTCTTTGATAACGGGAATGATTTCTTCGTTGAGATGGATGATTGAATTCCATTCCGTTAAAATTTCGTCTTTGTCCATACCCAGCTCGGCTGCAATATCGTCAAAAAGTTTATCGAATGTCACAAGTCCGAGGTCGGCAGGGATAAAATATTTTTCTTTAAGCACGGCTGCTTCTTCGGGCGGAAAATGATTCCTGAAAAATACAGGAGCAACCTCTCCGAAAATAACGCCGAAGCAATCAAAAATTATAAGTCTTTTTTTCATAACATCAACCGTCAATATTTTTCTCAAGAAATTCAATTACATCTTTGATTGTTTTGAATTTCTTTATCGCTGAATTGGGAATTTCCACATCAAATTCATCTTCAAGTCCGCATATGAGCTGAATTACACCGAGTGATGAAATTCCGAGTTTTTTATCTATTTTTGTTTTTTCAGTGAAGCTTACATCTGTCTGTCCCGTAACTTCGGAAAAAACTTTTTCAATGCGTTTTATCATTGATTTTCCTCCTTACTTACGGTTCAATTCTGCCGTAAGAGCTTTGAAATTGATTTTATTCATTGCAGTTTTCGGCAATTCTTCTCTGAAAATAATTTCATGAGGCATTGCAAAAGATGCAACGTTGTCCCTGCATTTTTCAATAATCTGAGCGCGGAGCTTATCAAGGTCGCCGTTCATATTTACAGGCTGAACAACTGCAACGATACGCTGACCGAGTGTTCTGTCTTCAATTCCGACAACACAGCTGAGCTGAACACCTCTGCAATCATTGATAACTTCTTCAATCTGTGTGGGATAGATGTTGTATCCTGCTGAAATAATCATTTTGCAATGACGCTGACGGTAATACAGATATCCGTCTTCGTCCATATAACCGATATCGCCTGTGTGAAGCCATTTTTTACCGTCATTATGAACTCTGAGGGCGATGTTTGTTTCGGCTTCGTTTTTGTAGTAGCCTTTCATCTGGGTCGGACCTGTTACGCAGATTTCACCGTCTTCACCGACGGGTACTTCTTCTGTTGTGCCGATTTTGCAGATTTTGATTTCATTACCGGGCAAAGCAAGTCCTGTGCTGCCTTTTCTGTGAGCAAAAAACGGACTGATGCAAGCAGCAGACAGACATTCCGTAAGTCCGTAAGCTTCTGTCATCTGTTCTGATGAACCGCCTTTTTTAAGGTAATTGTTCATTCTGTTCAGGAGCTTTTCGCTGATTTTATCTCCGGAATATGCAACCATTTCAAGGAATGAAAGATCCTGTTTTTCAATTTCTTCCGTTCTTGAAAGTGCTTCAAACAGTGCGGGAACAGCATAAACATGGTTGATTTTCTTTTTGAAAATCAGGTCTGAACAGAGTTTGAAATCAAATTTCGGCACAAGGAAAACCTGCATTCCGAAATAAAGCATAACGTGCATACACATTGCAAGACCGAATCCGTGGAAAACAGGCATAACTGCAAGAGCTTTTTTACCTGCGGCATCCTTTGTGTTGTCACGCTTGATTTCTTCTGCCTGAATTGCCATGCAGTTGAATGCTCGGTTGTGAATCATAACACCCTTGGGGATTCCCGTTGTGCCGCCGCTGTAAAGAATTGCCGCAATATCATCGCCTTTTCCGTCATCAGCAGGAAGAGGCTCTTTTCTCTGCTTGCCTTTTTTAAGAAAATCATTCCAGTAAATAACATTGTGGTCGGGATTTATATTGAGTCTGACCTTGTTTGTTGCCAGATAAAGAGGTTTTAAGTAAAACGGCAAAGCATCAGCTATTCTTGCAAGCACAATAACAGGCTTTTTTGTAGTCTCCCATGTGATTTTTTCAAGTTTGGGATAAATCATGTCAAAAGTGATAACAGCTTTACTGTCGACATGTTCAACAAATCTTTTGATTTCGTTTGCAGACAGAAGAGGATGAATCATGTTTGCAACCGCACCCATTCTGTTGATTGCATAAACGGAAATCAGTGCCTGCGGAGTATTCGGAGCAACAACAGAAACGAAATCACCTTTTTTTACACCGCTTGCCAGAAGTGACTGTGCAACAAGTTCAATCTGCATTATCATCTGTGAGAATGTGGTTTTTTTGTTATTGAATTCCAGTGCATAATAGTCAGGATATTTTTCAGCTGTTTCTTTCAGAAGTGAAACCATGGAAAACTCGGGATATTCTTCTCTGAAATTCTCAGGTGAGTGATTATCACTCCATATTGATCTTTCTCTTTTCATCAGACGAAATCACCTCTTTTTTACTTCTTTTTTAAAATTATTATTTATTATATCATAAAAAAAAATCAAAAACAAGAGTAAAGACAATACATATCTTGTTATAACCTGTTATTTTCTTGACATTATATTTAAAAATATATATAATTATTATGTATAACTATAATGAGTAATTATGTGCAAAAATAACTTCAGGGAGTGGCAGAAATGCAGTTCAGGCTAACATCATCGCAAAGGAATTTCTATAATAAGAATTTCACTCTGGATTCTCAGATATGGAACCAGGGTGTAATGGAGATTTTCCCTTGTGTGTACTCATATGAACAGCTGAACAATGCATATAATAAACTCGTTGAAACTCATGAAAGCCTGCGTGTAAAACTTGTTGAAACAGAAAACGGTGTTGTTGCTGATGTAAGAGACCATGAATATATGAATTACCGTTTCTGGCAGGTTGAATCTGAAGCTGAACTTATGCAGAAAGCTCAGGATTTCCTTAACGAGCCCACAGACCGTTACGGTCTTCTTGTTGACTGTGCAGTTTTTCAGACTCCTGTTTCATCAGGCATCATGATCAATGCCCATCATATTGTTGTTGACGGTTTCAGTGCTTTTGTCATGTCAGAGCATATCAACGGATTCCTGAAAGATGCAGATTTTGCACCTGTTATTCAGAAATATGCCGATTATGTGGAAAAAGAAGAAAAGTACAAGCAGTCACGAAGATATGCAAAATCACAGGAATTCTGGCTCAGGGAGTTTTCTGAAAAACCTGAGTGCAGCATTTTTCCCATGACGGAAAACATGCTCGATTTTACTTCTGCAGAAATGAACCGTGTGATTTCTGCAGATCTTTTCGGAAAAATCAAGAAGATATGTGATAAATACGAAATCACTCCCGCATCGTTTTTCAATGCGGTAAATGCAATATATCTTCACAAAAAATATGAAATACAAAATTTCACAATAGGCGTTCCCGTTTTTAACCGTACAACTGCCGATGAATTGAATACTATCGGTCTTTATATGCACCTGGTTCCGCTTGTTGTAAGTATTTATAATGATTCATTCATCGAAAATGCAAAAAGAATTGAAGATTCAAAAATGAATCTTTTCAGACATCAGTCTTTCACACAGCAGGATATAAAATCACTTCTTGCAGAAAATAAATTTCCGGTAAATCAGCTTTTTGATGTTGTTTCAGACTATCAGGAATTTTCTCATAATGATGAATACGAAATGAGGATCCTTTACGGAAATTCACTTTCTGTTCCCATCGAAATGCACTTGCAGACATTTGATGAAATTGATCACAATCTGAAAATCCGTTACAGAACAGCATTTTTCAGCGAAACAGATATCGGTATTATGCTAAATTCGATATTTGCAATTGCAGAAGATGCCGCAGAAAATCCTGAAAAAATCATTTGTGACCTTGAAACGGTATCAGATGCAGAGAAGAAGATTCTCGATTCTTTCAATAACACATCAGTAACCTACGCAAGTGACAGCTGTGTACATGAACTTTTTGAGTCACAGGCAGAAAAAACACCGGACCGGATTGCAATCACAGGTTGTGATAAAGTACTCACATACAGCGAACTGAACGCAGAAGCAAACAAGATAGCACACAGCCTTATCGGAAAAGGTATCGGAAACGGAGATATAGTTGCATTCAGACTTTCAAGAAAGACAAGCCTTGTATCATCAATGCTCGGAATTCTGAAAACAGGAGCGGCATATCTGCCCATAGACCCGGATTACCCCGAAGACAGAACAGAATACATGCTTTCAGACAGTGGTGCAAAGTATTGCATCACAGATGAAAATGTCGAAGCACTTCTGAAAAACAGTAACAAGGAAAATCCTGAAATCAGAATTGATAATTCATCAGTCTGCTATTGTATCTACACATCAGGCTCAACAGGAAAGCCGAAGGGAACACTTCTCACTCACAGAAATGTGGTGAATTATGTCAGCGCAAATGAAAAGAATGTGTGCTTCGGAATCACAAAGGAAAGCAAACGCATTCTTTCAGTCACAACAGCAGGATTTGATATATTCGTAACAGAAACATTATTGCCTCTTGCAAACGGAATGGAAATCATCCTTGCAAATGAAGAGCAGGCAAAACTTCAGCACAGACTTATTGAGTTGCTTGAAAACAATCCTGCGGATATCATTCAGACAACACCCACAAAGATGAAGTCCCTGATGACAGATAAATCAGGTCTTGATTATCTTAAAACGTTTAAAGCAATCATCCTCGGCGGTGAAGCTCTTGATACTGCACTTGTATCTGAACTCAGAAGCATAACAGATGCAGAAATCTACAATATCTACGGACCCACAGAAGCAACAGTATGGGTAACATACGCAAAGGTTGAAAGTGACGAGATAACCATAGGAAAACCTATGGCAAATACACAGATTCACATAGTCGATAAATACATGAAGCTTGTACCCGTAGGGGTAACAGGTGAGCTTTGCATTGCAGGAGACTGCGTGGCAAAGGGGTATCTCAACAGAGACGAACTGACAAATGAAAAGTTTATCGATAATCCCTTCGGAACAGGAAAACTCTACAGATCAGGCGATTTAGCATACAGAAAAGCCGACGGAAATATTGTGTTCATCGGCAGAAATGACTTCCAGGTGAAAATCAGAGGTCAGAGAATAGAGCTTGGTGAAATAGAGAACGCAATAGCAGAAACCGACGGCATTATTCATACAGTTGTCACAGTGCGTAAGGATAAAACCGACAGACAGCTTATCTGCGCATTCTATACAGGTGAAGAAATTGATGTGAAAACATTCAGAAAAGATCTGAGTGTAAAACTTCCCAAATACATGATTCCCCATGTGTTTACACATCTTGAAGAAATGCCGCTGACATCAAGCGGAAAGATAAACAGAAAAGCACTTCCCGGAATTGATCTTGAAAATATCAGCACAGACACAGAATATGTTGAACCTGAAACAGAGAATGAAATCCTGCTGACGGAATGTATAGCAAAAGTTCTCGGCAAAGAAAAAATCAGCGTGATTGATAATTTCTTTGATATCGGCGGAGACAGTCTTAAAGCAATTGAACTGACAGCAAAGCTTGAAGAAAAAGGCAAAGCAGTCACAGTCAGAACAATATTCTCAAGCAGAGATATCAGGGAATTGGCAACATTCCTTGAAGAAAAAGAAGCAACAGAAGAAACAGTTGAATACGGAAATATCATCCCTGCAACACCTGCACAGATGCGAGTATACACCGCACAGATGATGAAACCCGATTCAACTCTGTACAACATCACATACGCATTCAGAACAGAAAATGTTGACAGAGAAAAACTCACCCATGCAGTGAACAATCTCATTGAAAGACATGAAAGCCTGAGAACACATTTCGAAAATATCGACGGCACAATACATCAGGTTATTGATGAAAATGCAACAGTCAAAGCAGAAGAGATAAATGAAGCAAATCTCAACAGTTTTGCAAAGCCGTTTGATCTTTCCGTTTTACCTCTTATCCGTGTAGGCTGTAACGAAAATACAGTGGTAATTGATATACACCATATCATAGCAGACGGTGAAACAATGCCCGTATTGTTCAGGGAACTCAATGAACTGTACATGGACAGAGAGCTGAACAAAACTGTTCAGTACGGAGAATTTGCAGTACAGAACACAGATACACAGACAAGTGAAAAATATTGGCTTGATGTGTTCGCAGAAGAAGTACCCGAACTCAATCTGCCCACAGACTTCACAAGAAAAACCGTTCAGTCATTCAGCGGAAGTACCCATTACAGCAGAATAGAAAAAACACTTCACGAAAAAATTGAAGAGAAGTGCAGACAGAAAGGAATAACGCCGTTTGTATATTACATGGCGTGCTTCAGCATACTTCTTTCAAAACTTTCGGGCAATGAAGATATCGTAATCGGAACACCCATCAGCGGAAGAACAGGCAGATATCTCGATACGGTGGGTATGTTTGTAAATACAATTGCCCTGAGAAACAGACCTGAGGGAAACAAAAAAATTGAAGAACTGTTCAACGAAATCAGAGATAACTCAATCGAAGCTATTGACAATCAGAATTATCC
>JAGBSO010000026.1 GCA_017631795.1 Clostridia bacterium
CCCGTAAGGCAGTATTTGTTTCTCGAACAAAATTCCCCGTATTTTTGCCAAAAGCCTCGCAAGGCGATAGCCTTGCTGCATTTTTGGCTTCAATACAAGAAATTTTATGTTCTTACGAAACTGCGAAGCACTTTAAAATATCAATTGGGGATACAAGAAAAGGCAAAACTCCCCGATAATGCTGATGCATATCGGGGAGTTTTAACGCATTATTGTGCCAAAAGTTCATATTTTAAAGAAATACTTCCTTATGGGTAGTCAGCGAAATCAGGCTCCTTTGTTTTTTTTAGTGAGAAGTGTCGGAAACACTCCGGACTTATTCCGCTTCGCTCTGTATTTTTAATCAAACCGCAAAAAAACCGTGGATTTTACTCCACGGTTATGTTTTTTATTATTCTACGGGAATAACAACATCGAATTCAGGAAGATATTTGCCGTTTGCATAATCTCTTGCTCTGAAAACAACTTCATCGTCATAAACTTCAACAGAATAGCCTGTTGAGAATTCATTGTAATCACCGTCTGCGTTGCCCTTGCCGATAGCAGGAACGTTTACAGCGTGGATGTTGCCGATCTTTTCGTATGTATACTGACCGAAGCCGAGGTGAAGGTGACCTGAAATAAGAACAACGTTCTTGTATTCATCAAGGATAGCCTGGATTTCTTCACTCTGATCGCCTACGTGACCTGCGTTCTTGTTTGTGCCGTTACCCCAGGGAATGGGAAGACCGTGTGAATTCTTGAGAGGCTGATGAAGAATAACGAATACGGGTTTGCCGTCTGCTGTTGCTTCTGAAAGTGAAGCATCGAGCCATTCGAGCTGAGCATCGCTGATATAAGCTTCTTCCATAACTTCTTCGTCTGAACCCATTACGATGAATGTGTAGCCGTTGATTTCCTTTGTGTAGCTCATTGAATCAAGAGCTTCACCTGTGATTGTATTGTAAGCTTCTGTGAATCTGCCGAGTGATTCTTCATAATCACGGAGTCTGATGTCGTGGTTACCTGTTGCAAAAACAAGTTCCTTACCGTAATTGTACTGACCGAGAAGGTCTTTTACCATTGTCCATTCTGATTCAAGGCAGTTTTCTGTGATGTCACCGACAACAACGAATGCGTCCTGTTCAGTTTCTGCATTGTTGATATCCTGTAACATGAGGTCAAGGTAAACACGGTTGTATGTAAAACCGTTAACCTGTGAGTCGCCTGATACATTGAATGTGAGCTGAACTTCATCGGGATTTACAGCCTTGATGGGGTCGTCTGTGGGAGGAGCCATAAAGCTGCCTGTACCTACCAGCATTGCAAGAATCGCAGTAGCGAATTTCTGAATAATACCTGCAAGAGCTGAAAAGATGGGATCAATAAGTGTCATAATCTGCATTGTTTTTATCACCTTTCAGTTTTTTAAATATTTTAACCGTCTGAACGGTCTGTTTACGATTTTCAGTTATCAGAATGACTGAAGTTTTGATGCAACTCGGAGAACAACTCGAGCGTCAGAAGCTGTGATTTTTGTCTTGCCGTCACAGTCAGCTGCAAGGTTGAAGAGATCATCGCTCTTGTCAAGTCTTGATGCAACACGGAGTACTGAACGGGCGTCTGATGCTGTGATTCTGCCGTCACCGTTAACGTCACCGAGAATAACAACTGTGTAAGCTGTGTCTGTTGTTGCTGACTTGAGAATGCATCCTGTTGAAACTGCTGTGTCTGCTGCAACAGCTGAGCCGTCTGCCTTTGTGAGAGTCCAGTTGCCTGATGCGATGTTGCTGCTGAGCTCACCTGACTTGAGAGTCTTTCTTATGATGATTGTTTTTGCTTCGTCATCAACTGTGATGCCTGTGTTGTCTGTGAATGTAACAGAAAGCACTGTGATTTCATCACAACGTGAGCATTTGCCGTCTGCACCGAAATCATGTCCGAGCTCTGCTGTGAAGTCGCCCTTGTATGAATCTGCACAAGTCTTACATGTGTATGTTGTGTAGCCTGATGTTGTACATGTTGCAGCTGTTACAACTGCTTCGTAATCATGACCTGCCTTTGCAGTTTCGTTGCCCACATAAGAATAACCGCAGTCTTTACATGTGTATGTTGTGTAACCGCCGCTGAGACAAGTTGCTGCAGTCACTGCCGCATCATAATTGTGGTTGCCTGTTGCGGGGATATCGCTGCCCTTTGTTACAACAGCATTACAGAGCTTACAGTATGTATCGCCTGTGTAACCTGCTGCGTTGCAAGTTGCGTCTTTCTTGTTTTTCACTTCTGTTTCACCGTGCTTTGAAGCATCCACGGGGATAACAACTGTTTCTTTCACAAGACCGCAGAGTGAACATTCAACTTTTTTAAGACCTTCTGCAACACATGTTGCTGCCTTTTCAATCTTTTCTTCGTAGATGTGAAGAACAACATTTGCAGAAGCCTGCTTGATTGAAGTCTTTGCGTTGTTCATCATAAGTGTTTCAGCAGCGAAAACGAAATCTGCTGTTGCGTCCTGACCTTCTGCCTTGAAAGCAATTGTGCCGAAGTCAAAAACACTTGTGCCGAGTGAAGTTGAAAGAGGTGCTGCTGTTTCTGCCATCATTGCAAATGAAACTTTGCCGTCATGGTATACAGTTGCAAGAGCAACACCGTTTGCTGTTGTGTAGCCTGTTTCTGTTGAAACGGGTTCAACTGCACTGCTGAATGTAAGGTTGAAGTTACCTGCATTGAAATCAGCTTTGTTATAAATCATCCTGAGATTTACAAGAATCTGCTTGCTTGCTGTGTCGAGCTTTGCATCAATAACAAGCTTGTTTTCGGGGAATGAAAACGGAACTGAATTCTTCAGGAGAGTTTCGTATGCAACTGTGTTGTAGTTACAGGTGATTTTAAGACCTGAAACACCTGAGAATGAGTTTGAGCTGACTGATGTAACACCGTCAGGCATTTTAACAGAAGCAAACTTTGTGTTTTTGAATGCGTTTGCACCGATTGTCTTAAGATTTGCGGGAAGATTCACTGAAGAAAGTGAAGTACAGCCTTCAAATGCTGAAGAACCGATGCTTGTAACTGAAGCAGGGATTGATACTGTCTTTACAGTATTAAGATCTCTGAACGCATTGTTACCGATATTTGTGATACCGTTTTCGATAATGATAGTTGTAGCTTTGTTCTTGGGTTTTTCTGCAGTACCTTTGTAGATTTCATCCCAACGCTGACCGTTGTCACCGTTGCTGAAATTATTCATACTGCCTGAACCGTAAACAGTGATTGTATCGCTCTTTGCATCATATTTCCACTTGACATTTCCGCCCAGAGAAACGTCTGATGTGATGAGCGCTGATGCATCGACATCAAAAACTGTGTCAATTTCAGAAAGCGGCAGATAAACAGCTGTCATAATTACTGCCATGAACACTGCTGCAAATTTCAGAAAACTTTTTTTCATAATTTTTGCCCTCCTGTAATTTTGCATATATATAAATAATAAAATAAAAGAATCAAAAAGTCAATACAAATTTAGGCAGATTTCTTTTTCGGAGATGTAATTAAATTCCACAGTTTTCCCGTGTACTTTTCAAATGCCCATGCAACGGGAACTGTCACCGCAACACAAAGCACGAAATACACATAAACATTGAAATCAGCCACACCGGTTTCTTTAAAAATCATCATGGGAATTCTCTGCATTATGTAAAGTCCGAAAAGATTTTTTCCGCACCATACAAGAATTTTATTGTGGAATGATACCCTCATTGACATCACAACAACAAAAGCAACAAAGAACAGCATATAAAGCTCTGTAAATGCGAAATGAGAGCTTCTTTTCAGGAAAGAAACACACAAACCTGCAGCTGTGCCGACAAAAAATACAGCATACACCGCAAGATTACGGTTGATTATTTTATCAATCTTCTCTTTAAGCAGCGAATACCATATACCGCATGCGTAGCAGATGATTGTGTCAAACCAATATGATTCTTTCAGCTTGAAATAACCGAGAATAACTATATAGGCAAGACAACCCATTGTAACAAGAACTGCAGCCAGATAATGAAAAACCTGAGCAGATGCTTTTTTTGTCACAATACTGCTGAATTCAAAAGAAACAAACGTGATGAAATAAGCTAAAACAACAGCAAAAATATACCAGTTGCTGTTGCCCACCGCATCCCAGCCTGTAAATGAAAGCAGACACTGTGATACCGGATATGTTTTTCCGAGAATTGCGCCGACAATTATAAATATCACAACTGCGATATCAAATCTGAAATAAGTGCCGAGAATTCTCGTGACGGGAATTTTATTTACATATGCCATGCCTTTTTTCTTTATGGATTCCATAACACCGTAACCTGAATAAAACAGAAACAGCGTAACCATTGCCTGACCGATGATGTGAAAAATCTTGGCATAATAAGTATCCGCAACCGAAGAAAATGTGACATAGCTGTTGAAATGATTAAAAAAGACAATCATGATAAAAATGCCCTTGATTGACATTGTTTTTTCAACAGACATATAATCCGTCATATATTTTTCACCGTTTTTCGGTTTCAACTGCACTTTATAAAGGCAAAGCAGAACAAAAAGTCCGAAAAATAACCACATCATAATTTTCCGCCTCGTTCAACGAATTCTTCGTTGTGTCTGCGCTTGAATTCGTCTGTATAATCATAATTCCAGAGCTGTTTTATGCCGTCGAAATTCTCTGTTGTTTCGTCGGGATAAATCTCTGCGCTGCCCGGGACATAAGGAAGTGTCAGCTTGACTGTGCCGTTTGCAGAGATATAGAATTCCTCGGCAATTGCCTTTGCAACTTTGTTTGCGGGAATATGGTCTTCCTCGTTGATTTTGATTTCCGTATTGGGACACAGCACAACGGGTGCTGCCGCATATTCATAAAATTTTGCAGATGTGCCGTGATGACCGTGATGCGAAAGCTGAATGATATCACATTTCAGATAATTCTCGTATCTGCTCTCAAGCACCTTGCTTGATTCGGCACTGGCATCACCGGGGAAAAGCACCTTTGTGTTTTCCGTTTTCATCATAAGCACCGTTGAAGAGTTGTTGTAATCGGCACATGAAGCGGGCCACACATCTTCGTGAGTGCATAGCACTTCAAACTCAAGATTTGCAACATAGAAACGCTGACCTGTGTGAAGCTTCACAACAGGCACTCCGCTTTCCTTCACTGCCTTATAAAAACTTCTGCGGAAACCTTTTCCCGCACCGTCCCAGTTTTCGTTGTCACGGTGAGTATCGGGCACAAAGTTATAATAAAACTTATCAATCACCGTGTCTTTCATGTTGTAAAGCAGATAGTCTGTGCATTTGCAGATATGGTCATCATGACCGTGACTGAGAAACCAGCCGGAAATATGTATTTTTTCGTTTCCGGGAGTCATCGCCCTGAGGAAATCGTGGATTCTGTCGTTGTCATGCACCGAATAGAAATGTGCGCTGTCGATAACAAAAAAGCTGTTGTCTGCACATCGGATGATATAGCACATTCCGCAGTCAATCAGACTGTGGTCTGTTTCAAACTGAAAAAGCTCGGTATTGCACACACGGTTTACGGGGATTTCCTGTATTTCAATATCGGCAGTATATGAATCTGCAACAAGTCTTGCAGAAGATGATGACGGATTATAATAAAACTGCACCGTCAGACCGTCACCTTTGAGCGTAAAATGAATATTTCCGGCTATGTCATGCCTCTGAGACACGACATAACCGGAATTTTCAAGCTCTTTTTCATGTTCAAAAAATGCGTTTTCGGAAACACCGTAATAAATACGCATGGATGTATTATCGCCGCAGTCATAATCTTCTGATTCTGCAGCAGCGAAAAAATGAGAGAATTTTTCAAAGAAGCTCATAAAAAACACCTTAAAAATATTGGTTTACTGAAGTTTTGCTGCCATACGCAGAACTGTTCTTGCATCTGCCGCAGTCACATTTCCGTCCGAATTGACATCTGCAAGTTTTTTCTGTGAAGTTGTCAGAGAATCAAGCTTTGCAGAAGCTCTGAGTATGAGTCTTGCATCGGCAGCGTCAACCTTGCCGTTACTGTTAAGGTCAGGTGAATCTGTCGGAGCAGATGTTATTGTGATATATTCGGCATAAAGCAGATTTATCCAGCCTGTCTTTCCGCCGTAACTGATTTTGCCCCAGTCGCCTGAAATTTCGGTAACCGTGACTTTTGTACCTGTTGGAATAACAAGCGTTGAACCGTTTGAAGCTATAACCTGTGAATATGAAGTACCCGGACCGCTTCTGACTCTGAGAGTCGGTTCTGCAGTTATCTTATATTCACCTGTTTTAAATGAACTTGTCAGACCCTGCGAATCAAGGTCCAGGGCCTTACAATAATTATAAGCTGATTTTCTTCTTGTGGGACTGCTTGCCGCTGTTCTGTCACTCATAGCAGCATTATACATATCATCGAGTGTGACAGCACCGGGTGAGCCTGCAGCTTTTATGGCGATTTTTGCCACTCTTTCTGCACCGTAAGCACCCATCTGGTTTTCAATATCCGCAAAATACACAAGAGCTTTGCCGTCTGTGATACCCATACTCTGTCCGTGGACAATGTAACTCTTGATATCCTCAAAAGCAAGTGCATCCTGAGCTTTTTTACTTTCTTCTGTTGCAAGCAATTTTTCTGCAAGCTTCTTTTCGGCAGCAGTGAAAACTCTGTAATTCCAGTCAGCATCAGTTGCTGTCATGATTTCGTTATAAAATGTTTCGCCAAGCATCTCTTTTGCCTGTTCGGGATTTGCTTCTGCAATTGAGCGGAGCAGACGCAGAGCACGGAATGCGTGCCAGCCTACTTTACCGAGACTTACTGCACCGTTGTCATTACAGACTATAGAAGTATAAACGCCTTCATGTTTAAAAATCATTGCAAGTGCGGCATTTGCCACATCATCTGTTGTGTAAGCAGATGAAGAAACCGTTGCAACAACCAGCATCAGAATACTTAAAATCAAACACATAACTTTCTTTAACATATGTAACTTTGCCGCCTCCTTTCCCGGTGATTATACATCATTCTTTGAAGTTTGTCAAATCTGAGTGTTTTTCGGCAACACAAACACACCGGATGTCTATTGATCTTCACGCAAAGGAAATTTATACAAAAAACATAAGAATACCGTCTTTTTAGGGCAAAAAGACGGTATTCTTTTCTGTATTTCATATTTTTAACTGCAATATAATGATATTTAAAATCGGTGGTTTTTAACAACTCCGTGTTTTTGTCTGAAGTTATTTTTCTTTTTCTGATATAAAATCAATTGCCAAATTGTCCCGTTCAAAGTACAATTTAACAGTACAAATTCAAGCCAGAGGACACCGCCGATGACACACTACACGTTGCTGATTTCAGAACAGACTGCCGATTCAATCAGATTCACCACTTACGGAATTGCCGGAAAGAATATAAGCTTTGCCGATGTTTCCACGGACAGAAGCTCCGTGGAAGAAATGATTGCAAGAATCAACCGTGAGCAGCTTGAAGAAAGTCAGCTGATGTATTTTATTGAAGATGAGCTGAATCGCTGACAGAATCCGACCGACAACAATACGGAAAAAAAACACCCCGTCTTGACACATCTGTCCGATTATTGTAAAATGAACAGCAAGAAGGTGTTTAAAATGAAAAAAGCATTATTAAGTAAAGATGTTTCGCCGAAGTGTGTTTACTGCGAAACAGGTGTTGCCACCGAAGACGGCAAAATGATTCTTTGCAGAAAAAAGGGTGTCATGCAGCCTGATTCATTCTGCAGAAAATTCAGATATGACCCGCTCAAACGTGTACCCGACACATTAAAACTGCAATCGGGTTTCTCGCAGGAAGATTTTTCCCTTTAATTCTGTTTTCTGACAATACGGTATTCGTCATTATCCCTGTAATAGGGGCAGTTGCCGAATGTACCTGTCATAAAATGCATCATTTCATCTTCATCCAGACTCATATCGCAATAATATGAATCATACTGTTCATCATAAACATAGTTTTCACAGGTTTCACAGTTTGATACAATTTTCTTTATCATATTTATCACTTCCGTAAACATTATAACATACATAAAGATAAATCTCAACAAATTTCAGCACAAAGGAGAAAAAACATGACAAACGCAAATCTTGCTGCGTTCAAAGTTTCAAAAGCAGTTTTTGAAAACAACATTAAAGCAAACAAAAAAATTGAACTGGGTTTCAGCTATTCATATAATGTAAAATATTCAAACAAAAACACCTGCATCGGTGAGCTGACTGCAAAAATCACAGACAAAACAGCTCCCGAAGAATTCAGCATCACAGTCACCGCAACAGGTATATTCAATTTCAAGGAAGGCACAGCAAAGGAAGTGCTTCACGTTGAAACATACAACGATATGTTTCCCCACATGAGAGCTTTCATAACAACTCTCACATCAAATACGGGTATCCCGCCCATCATCATTCCTTTCATTGATATTTCAAAGCAGGAAATCTATCGTTTTGAAATGGGCAAAAACGGTAAAATGCCCAATCCCGATGATTTTATCAATCCGTATGATAAACAATAATTCAGCGG
>JAGBSO010000027.1 GCA_017631795.1 Clostridia bacterium
AATTGATGAAGGGGTTACACCCCTTACCCCATTACAATGGTTCAAAAGGCGAAGCCTTTTCCTAAATTACGCATTACGAATTAAGAATTACGAATTGAAACAATAATTTAGTGGCGTAAAGCCACATAAATTATTGTTTATTTTCCCACTTTAAAAAGTCGGCACTTCCCCGTTATTCGACAGTTTGACCAAAAAGAAAAAAGTGCTTGACTTATTGACACTAATGTGTTATATTAACTATACCTCTTTTTGAGGGCTGTTTTTTTGTGTGCATTTTTTCAATGTGACAAAACTTCACCCTACACGATAAAGAGGGAGGCTACATTAATTATGGAGGTGCCGTTATGAGAGTTAAGGTTACTCTTGCTTGTACAGAATGCAAGCAGCGCAATTACAACACAATGAAGAACAAGAAGAACACACCCGACAGATTAGAGATGAACAAGTATTGCAGATTCTGCAAGAAGCATACTCTCCACAGAGAAACAAAGTAATTTGTATTAAGTGCTATTCTTGAATCCGATAATGAAAGGAGATTCTTCACGTGGCAGATGAAAAAAAGCCGGTCGATAAAGAGGCTGTAAAGGCTCAGAAAGAGGCCGAAAAGAAAGCTCTTAAAGAAAAGAAAGAGCGTATCAAGCAGAGCAAGCCCAAAAAAGAAGGTAACGTGGTTTCACGTGCAGCAGGAAAAGTTAAAAAGTTCTGCAAAGACTTCAAGGGTACTTGCAAAAAAGTTATCTGGCCCGACAGAAAGACAGTTCTCAAGAACACTCTTATTGTTTTCCTTGTAACTATCGTTGTCGGTGTAGGTATCTGGATTGCTGATTTTGCTTTCGCAGAAGGCATTAAAGGCATTCAGTCAGTTATTGAAAACAATGTGGATGAAGACACAAGCACTCTTGACGATGCAGCAGAAGAAATTACTGACGAGCATGGTCACGCTGCACATTGATTTTTAGACTTGATTTTTTAACTATTTTTGCAGATTACGGAGGTTATGTGTAAAATGGAAGATGCAAAATGGTATGTCGTCCATACTTACAGCGGCTACGAAAACAAAGTTGCCGATAATATAGTAAAAGTCGTTGAGAACCGTAAGATGCACGAGCAGATTCTCGAAGTCAGAGTCCCCACTGAGCTCGTAACAGAAATCAGAGAAGACGGAAAGACAAGAGAAATCGAAAGAAAGCTCTTCCCCGGTTATGTTCTCGTTAAAATGGGTGTTTTCTACGATACCAAGTCCGGCGAAATGAAAATGACGGATGAAGCATGGTATGTTGTCAGAAACACAAGAGGTGTTACCGGTTTTGTTGGCCCCGAAAGCAAACCCCGTCCGCTTTCTGAAAAGGAAGTTATTGCAATGGGTGTTGAAAAACACACTATCGAGGTTAGCTATGAGGTCGGCGATCTTGTATCCGTTATAGGCGGTCCTTTCGACAGCTTCCAGGGTACAGTTGATATGATTGACGTAGACAACGATGTTGTTCGTGTTATCATTTCAATGATGGGCAGAGAAACTCCCATCGAACTCGGTCTTGATCAGGTTGAACCTGCTCTCGACTAAAAAACAATATTTTTTTGGTAATGTGCGGCTATGCCCGCTTGTTATAGGGTGATCCCCTCGGATTGTCCTGTGGGAGGAGAGAGAAACTCACTCCGCCACTACCACATTTTTTTTGGAGGTGCAGTTATGGCACAGAAAGTTACAGGCTATATTAAGCTTCAGATCCCCGCCGGCAAAGCAACACCGGCTCCCCCCGTTGGTCCTGCTCTCGGTCAGCACGGTGTCAACATCATGGCATTCACAAAGGAATTCAATGAGCGTACAAAGAACGACATGGGTCTTATCATTCCCGTTGTTATCACTGTTTACGCAGACCGTTCCTTCTCATTCATCACAAAGACTCCTCCTGCAGCAGTTCTTATCAAGAAAGCTTGCGGTATCGAAAGTGGCTCAGGTGTCCCCAACAAGACAAAGGTAGCTACAATCACAAGTGAGCAGATCAGAAAAATTGCAGAGCAGAAGATGCCCGACCTTAACGCAGCAAGTGTTGAAGCAGCTATGTCAATGGTTGCAGGTACAGCACGCAGCATGGGCGTTGTCGTAGCAGACTAAGCCGGAGGTAAGTGAATAATGAAACATGGTAAGAAATACGTTGACAGCGTAAAAGCTGTTGATTTGACAAAAGTTTATGATCCCAGCGAAGCACTTGCTCTCGCTTGCCAGACAGCAAAGGCAAAGTTCGACGAAACTGTTGAAGTTCACGTTCGTCTCGGTGTTGACTCACGTCACGCAGACCAGCAGGTTCGTGGTGCTGTTGTTCTTCCCAACGGTACCGGCAAGAAAGTCAGAGTTGCTGTTTTCGCAAAGGGTGCAGAAGCAGATGCTGCTGTTGCAGCAGGTGCTGAAGTAGTAGGTGCTGAAGATCTCGTTGCAAGAATCCAGGGCGAAGGTTTCATGGATTTCGACGTATGTATCGCAGCTCCCAACATGATGGGTCTTGTTGGTCGTCTCGGTAAAGTCCTCGGTCCCCGTGGTCTTATGCCCAGCCCCAAGGCAGGTACTGTTACTCCCGACGTAGCTAAGGCTGTTGAAGAAGCTAAGGCTGGTAAGATTGAGTACCGTCTTGACAAGACAAACATCATCCACTGCCCCATCGGTAAGGCATCTTTCGGTGCTGAGAAGCTCGGCGAAAACTTCGCTACTCTTCTTGAAGCTATCGTTAAGGCTAAGCCCGCTGCTGCAAAGGGTCAGTACATCCGTTCTTGCGTAGTTGCTTCAACAATGGGCCCCGGCGTTCGTGTTAACCCCAACAAGGTTGTTGTTACTACAACAGAAGAATAATTAATTAGGTATTGACATAAAAGTAATTTTGTGTTAATATATATAAGCTGTTCTAAAGACAGCAGGTCCGGTTTTTCCGATTAAGCATCGACGCCTGCCGAGGAATGGGAATACGATTAACGAAATTGTATGCCTTTCTGTCTTTATGCAGGAAGGCATTTTTCCATATTTGAACAGCACTTAAAATATTTATGGGCAGGTGAAACCAAGCATGCCAAGTGCAAAAGTTTTAGAGCAGAAGAAACAGCAGGTTGCTGAACTTTCTGAGAAGCTGAACGGCGCTGTTGCAGGTGTTCTTGTTGATTACAAGGGTATTACTGTTGCAGACGACACAGTTCTTCGTGCAAACCTCAGAAAAGCAGGCGTTGACTACGCTGTTGTAAAGAACACTCTTCTTACTCTTGCTGTTAAGGGCACAGCTCTTGAAGGACTTACATCAGTTCTTGAAGGCACAACAGCTCTCGCAGTCAGTAAGGATGATGCAGTAGCTTCTGCAAAAATTCTCTCAGAGTTTGCTGAAAAGCATGAGAATTTCTCAGTTAAGGGCGGTTTCCTCGAAGGTGAGGTTATCTCTCTTGAAAAAATTGACAGCCTTGCAAAGCTTCCCTCAAAAGAAGTTCTTCTCGCAACTGTCGCAGCTGCATTCCAGGCTCCCATGGCATCTTTCGCAAGAGCAATCAATGCTATTGTTGAAAAGGATGGCGAAGGCGCAACAGAAGCAGCTCCCGCTGAAGAAGCTGCACCCGCAGCAGAAGAAGCACCCGCAGCAGAATAATTTTGCTGTAAACTAAAAAAAAGAAATTAATCGAAATTTATTCGGAGGTAAATTAAAATGGCATCAGAGAAAATCACTAAGATTGTTGATGAAGTTGCTGAGCTCTCAGTTCTTGAACTCTCAGAACTTGTTAAAGAAGTAGAAGAAAGATTCGGCGTTAGCGCTGCTGCTCCCGTAGCTGTAGCTGTTGCTGCAGGCCCTGCAGAAGCTGCTGAAGAAAAGACAGAATTTGACGTTGTTCTTGCAGGTTTCGACGCTGCTGCAAAGATCAAGGTTATCAAGGTTGTTCGTGAAATCACAGGTCTTGGCCTTGGCGAAGCAAAAGCTGCTGTTGAAGCAACTCCCAAGACACTCAAAGAAGCTGTTTCTAAGGAAGAAGCTGAAGACCTCAAGGCTAAGCTTGAAGAAGCAGGCGCAAAGGTTGAACTTAAGTAATTCTTACTTAACACCATTTATCCCATCTGAAAAATCAGATGGGATTTTTTATTTCAAAACACGCAAAAAAGAGACTGCAGAATCTGCAGTCTCTTTTTTATGGAGCTTGTGATCCGGCTCGAACGGACGACCTGCGCATTACGAATGCGCTGCACTACCGACTGTGCTACACAAGCAACTGTACGACTGATTCATTATAATAAATTTTCACTTTTTTTTCAAGCCTTTATTATAATTTTATCAGTCGGTTGCGATATCAATATTTTAATTAATGCCTACTTCGCCGAATTTTCCGAACATGCTTTCCATTGTTTCACGGAGTTTTCGATGTTCGGGGAATGAAAGCTCAGGGTCTGCAAGCAATATATCTTCCGCTTGCTTCTGTGCTGCATAAAGAATCTTCGTGTCGCTGACAATGTTTGCAAGCTGAAGCTCAGGCAGACCATGCTGTCTTGACCCGAGGAAATCACCGGGGCCACGCTGTTTAAGGTCTTCTTCGGCAATCACAAAACCGTCTGTCGTTTTGCACATTACATCGAGTCTTTTCACGCTTTCTTCATTCTGTGCATCAGACACAAGCACACAGGTGGATCTGAACTCTCCCCTGCCGATTCTGCCTCGGAGCTGATGAAGCTGTGAAAGTCCGAATCGCTCTGCGTTTTCGATCATCATAACTGCGGCATTTGGCACATCTATACCGACTTCAACAACGACAGTAGATACAAGCAGCTGGATTTTGCCTTCCGCAAACGCACGCATCACTTCATCTTTCTGCTTCGGCTTCATCTTGCCGTGAAGAAGTCCCACGTTGTATGATGTGAACACTTTTTTCTGCAGAAATTCTGCATATTCCTGAGCAGGCACAAGGTCAGTTTCGCCTTCTTCAACAAGCGGACATATAACATATCCCTGTCTGCCTTCATCAAGGTGTTTTTTTATGAATTTATAAAGTCTTTCGTGGTAATCACTGCCGACACAATATGTTTCAATAGGCTGTCTGCCCTTTGGCAACTCGTCAATTACCGAAATATCAAGGTCGCCATAGATAATCAGACCCAATGTTCTCGGGATAGGTGTCGCTGACATGACGAGTGTGTGTGGATTGAGACCTTTTTTTGCAAGAGCTGTTCGCTGATTCACACCGAAACGGTGCTGTTCATCGGTTATGACAAAACCGAGTTTTCTGAACTGCACGTCGTCGCTGATGATGGCATGAGTGCCTACAACAAGGTCAATACTGCCGTCCGCCAAGCCTGCTTTTATCAGTTTTTTCTGCGATGCTTTCACAGAACCTGTGAGCAGCGCAATATTTATCCGCCCTGCAAAGATTTTTGCAAGAGAATTGCTGTGCTGTTCCGCAAGGACTTCTGTCGGCACCATCAGCGCACACTGATAACCGTTTGACACAGCATTGTGTATGAGTGCTGCGGCAACTGTTGTTTTACCGGAACCCACGTCACCCTGCAAAAGCCTGTTCATCGGTGTTGAATTTTTCATGTCCTCAACACATTCAGAAATACACCTTTTCTGTGCATTTGTCGGGTCATACGGAAGCCAGGAATAGAACTCTTCTGTTCTGTCATTCGCAATTTTCACAGATGTCTTGCTTCTGCTTCTCTGACGCAGAAACAGAAGTCCCAGCTGCATGCTCAGAAGTTCTTCAAAAATCAGTCTTCTTCGTGCAAGTCGGAGTTTTTCATCATTTTCGGGGAAATGCATATTGCGCACTGCATCTTCAAGCCCCATAAGACGGTATTTTTCTATCAGATAATCGGGCAGAGTTTCATCAAAAGCTCCGCTGAATGCAGCCAGCGCATTTGCAACAACTGATTCGATTTTTCTTGTTGTGAGTTTTTCTGTCTGACGGTAAATGGGATGAATTTTCTCATTGTCACTTACCTTAATGAATCTGGGCGAAAGCATTTCTCTGCCGCCCATGACATTCTGATTTATTTTGCCGAAGAATAAATATTCCTTGTCCTCAAAAAGCTGATTGACAACATATTTATTATTAAAAAATGTGAGCATCAGAATACCTTCGCCGTCTGTTGCAACTGCCTTGAAAAGCATTCCGCCGTTGCGGGTTTTCATGCCTTCGGGAGCATTTGTTATTCTGGCTTTTATGCAGCAATTCTGACCGAAAGGTGCCTGAGTTATGGGAATTATCTTGCTCCAGTCTTCGTAATCACGGGGAAAATTCCACAGCAAATCACGGACGGTGAAAATGCCGAGCTTATTAAAAAGCCCGGCAACAACATCGCCTACACCTTTTACATATTTAATGTCGGTTGAATAATCCATAATCAAATATCAAATAAATCTGTTGAAAGGTATCTCTCTCCCGTATCGGGAAGAAGAACAACTATATTTTTATCTCTGTTTTCGGGACGGTTTGCAATTACAGTTGCCGCAAAAAGTGCCGCACCTGATGAAATGCCGACAAGAAGTCCCTCTGTCTGTGCAGCTGTGCGCACTGCATTGTATGCCTGCTGAGTTGTGACATCAATAATTTCATCAATTATTTCAGTATTGAGCACGGGAGGAACAAAGTTTGCGCCGATTCCCTGCAGACCGTGAGGTGCTGCGTTACCGCCTTTGAGTACAGGTGAATCAGCAGGTTCAACAGCAATGATTTTTGTTCTGCTGTTGAAAGCTTTCAGAGTTTCGCCGACACCTGTGAGTGTACCGCCTGTGCCTACACCTGCCACAAAATAATCTATTCTTCCGTAAGTATCGTGAAGAATTTCCTGCGCAGTAGTGATTTTGTGAATATTCGGATTTGCTTCATTTTCAAACTGCATGGGAATCCAAGATTTTTCATACTGGGATGCAAGTTCTTTTGCCTTGTCAACAGCTCCCTGCATACCCTGCTCTTTCGGTGTGAGAACAAGTTCTGCACCGAGTGCTTTCAGCAGCTTCATTCTTTCTTCGCTCATGTTTTCGGGCATTGTAAGAATCAGCTTATAACCCTTTATGACTGATGCATAAGCCAGCGCAATGCCTGTGTTTCCGCTTGTGGGTTCAATGATAACACTGCCTTCGGAGAGAAGCTCTTTTCTTTCTGCATCTTCAATCATAGCAATGCCGATTCTGTCTTTTGCTGAGCCCAAAGGATTAAAGCACTCAAGCTTTGCGAGAATATTTCCGCCTACACCTGCAGCCGCAGCATAACGGCTCATTTTAAGCATAGGTGTCTTGCCGATAAGGTCAAGAAGACTTTCTGCGATATATTCTTTCGGTCTGAAACCGAATCCGTAAGTAAATTCTGCCATATGCTGTTGCCACCTTACATTCCGATGTATTCTTTTGCGTTGTTGAACGCAATATCCTGTACCATAGCTGTGAGAATTTCTTCATCCCAGGGATATTCGCCGTTTTCAACCCAGTTGCCGATAAGTTCACAGAGAATTCTTCTGAAATACTCATGTCTGGGGTAAGACAGGAATGAACGGGAGTCTGTAACCATACCCACGAATTTTCCGAGCATACCGAGATTTGCAAGTGCTTTCATCTGAGTCTGCATACCGTCGATATTATCATTGAACCACCATGCTGAGCCGAACTGAATCTTTGACGGAGCATCTGAATTCTGGAAATTGCCGAGCATTGTGCCAAGAACATAATTGTCTTTGGGATTGAGTGTGAAAAGAATTGTCTTCGGGAGCATTCCTTCTTCTGCAAGAGAATCAAGGCAGCGTGAAAGACCTTCTGCAATATTCCAGTCACCGATTGAATCATAGCCTGTGTCGGGTCCGAGTTTATTGAACATCAGAGTATTGTTGTTTCTCATTGCACCGATGTGAACTTCCATTGCCCAGCCTTTTTTGTAATATTCCTTTGCAAGGAAACGGAAAAGCTCTGTTCTGTATTTATCAATCTCTATCTGTGTAAGTTTTTCGCCATTCTTACCCTTTGCAAAAATTGCTTCAAGCTCATCTTCAGTTGCTCTTACGCAAGGAACATAAGAAAATGCGTGGTCTGTTGCCTTACAGCCCATTTCTTCAAAGAAATTGATTCTGTCAACAAGGACTTCCTTGAGTTTTGCATAGCTGTCAATAACAGTATCTGCAGTTTTTTCCATAGCCTGAAGCCAGGGAATGAATGTGGGATTTTCGATATATAAAGTTTTGTCGGGACGGAATGCGGGAAGCACTTTGAAGCTTACTGTTTTGTCCTGTGCAATCAGTTTATGATATTCAAGAGTGTCCGCAGGGTCATCTGTTGTGCAGACTGCAGCGACATCTGATCTTGCAATAAGGTCACGGGGTCTGAAACCGCCCGCTTTGATTTTTGCATTTGCTTTTTCCCAGATTTCATCTGCTGTTTTCGGTGAAAGCGGAGTATCAATATCAAAATATCTCTGCAATTCAAGATGTGTCCAGTGATAAAGCGGATTTCCGATGCAGTAATTCATAACACTTGACCACTTCACGAATTTCTCGTAATTGGAAGCATCACCTGTTATATATTTTTCGTCAATACCGCAGCTTCTCATTCCGCGCCATTTGTAATGGTCACCTGCAAGCCAGAGCTGAGTTATATCCTCAGGCTCTTTGTTTTCATATATCTCTTTCGGAGAAAGATGACAATGCCAGTCATAAATCGGCATCGCATTACAAGCTTTAAAAAGTGTTTTTGCAGTTTCGGTTGAAAGAAGAAAATCTTCACTCATAAATTTTTTCATAAAGAAACACTTCCTTACATTGAGTTTATAGAATTCATTATATCACATAATAAAACAATATACAAGAAAAACATAATTGAACATTTGTTCTTATTATAGCATATCGGGTGTTTTTGTCAAGATCTTTTTGTTAAATATTTAACTTTTGATAAATCACTTTACTATTTATTTTTATTATGATATTATATTGTTGACAATTTTAACAGAAAAGTCGGTTTCACTCAAACATGTTTCAGCAAAAAAACACACAAAAATTAACAATTGTCCTGACTGCCGTGATTGTGGTGATTCTTGCGGCGGTTGTGGTTTTTTTTGTTTCTGATTCAATGCAGAAACCATCAGAACATCTCGGATATGCAATGGGTTCGGAAATCACCGTAATTTTTTACGGCAATGACAAAAAGGACATCGCCGATGAAATTTTTGACTCAATTGCAAATCTTGATACAAAATTGATTTCAAGAAAATCTGCAGCTTCTGAAATTTACAGTCTGAACGAAAACGGCACTGCTGAATTATCCGAAGAAACACTGGGTTATATAAAAAAAGCTCTGGAAATATGCGAATATTCCGACGGCGCACTAGATATCACAATAGGCAGTCTGTCTTCACTCTGGGATTTTGATTCTGCAAAAAATAAAATCCCGGAAGAACATGAGATTGCAGAAATCCTTTCTTTCAGCGGATACGAAAAAATCTCGATTGACGCATATACTGTGACACTCGGTGAAAATCAGATTGTTGACCTTGGAGCACTCGGAAAAGGTATTGCATGCGATACTGCAAAAACCATTCTTGACAATAACAATATCAGATCAGCGCTGATTAAAGTCGGCGGAACGGTGATGACATATTCAGACACGGAATATAAAGAATGGAACATCGGAATCAGAGCTCCTGATGCAACAGATTTATCTGCTTTTCTGAAAATCAGTCTGAAAGGATCAAAATTCATTTCCACATCGGGAAACTATGAAAAATTCTTCACTGCAGACGAAAAGATATATCATCACATCCTTGATCCCGAAACAGGATATCCGGCCGAAAACAACCTGAAAAGCGTAACAGTAATTTCAGAAAACGGTCTTGTTTCAGACGCATTGTCAACAGCATGTTTTGTTCTGGGCATTGAAAAATCCGCCGAACTTCTTGAAAAATACAATTCACAGGCAATTTTTGTTGACAAGCAGAACAATGTTTATATACCTGATGATATGATAAGCTCCTGCACAATTCTTAATGATTCTTACAGGATTTCAAGCTATGAATAACATTCCTTTTTTCAAAAAATCAGATCTGCTTATAATCGGCATTTTTCTTCTGATTGCTCTTGTTATTTTCCTGCCGACACTTTCAGACAGTGAAAAAACACTAACAGCGGTTATCACTGCATACGGTGAAACATTAACCGAAATCAGTCTGACAGACAGCACACAGGAAGAAATAAAAATAAACGGCACTGTTATAAAAATAAACGGTAAAACAGTTTTTTTTGCAGAAAGCAACTGCCCCGATAAAGTCTGTGTAAAAACAGGTAATCTCGATTCACAGGGTGATTCATCTGCTTGCGTGCCAAACAGAGTTTCTGTTTATATAAAAGGTGAAAAAACAGAAGATGACATTGACATAATGGCGTATTAGGGAGTATTTATGAAAAAATTGACACTCAGGACAGCACTTGACGGTATTCTTGCCGCACTTGCCCTTACGCTTTCTTTTCTTGAGGGATTGATTCCCGATGTGGCATTTCTGCCTCCGGGAGCAAAACTCGGTCTTGCAAATATAGCAATAATGTTTGCGGTTATCTCCGTAGGATATGCAGACGGTTTTATACTTATGCTCATAAAATCAGGTTTTGTTTTTCTTACAAGAGGTACAGCTGCGTTTTTCATGAGCCTTTCAGGCGGTATAACAAGTTGTGTTGCGCTGATTCTCATAATCGCAGTTTCAAAAAAGTTCAACAAAGATTTTTCTTATACAGGCGTTTCGGTTGTCTGTGCCGTTATACACAATATCGGTCAAACTTTGGCGGCAAGTGTTTACATGAGCACAAATCTCATGACATCCTATCTTCCGCTTCTTATCATTTCCGGTATAGTATCAGGACTTATTACGGGTGTGATACTCAGAACCGTAATGCCATCATTACTGAAAATAACTCACAAGGGGTTGAAAGAATGAGTAAAATTACCGACGGCATTTTAAAAGCTGTCAAACAGGTAAAAGGCGGCGTACTCGTTGACCATCATAAAGACACAAAAGACATGGCAACTGTCAGAATAACTCCTCCCGAAAGGGTTATTCTGCCCATGCAGCAGCATATCGGTGCACCCTGTTCACCTCTCGTCAAAGTCGGTGACCATGTTGATGTGGGACAGAAAATCGCAGACAGCGATCAGTATGTTTCCGCACCTATCCATGCTTCTGTTTCAGGCAAAGTCACTGCTGTTTCAGAGGTAAAGGTTGCAAACGGAAGACTTCTTCCCGCAATCACCATTGAAAATGACGGTGAAATGACACTCAGTGAAGAAATTGTACCTCCGAAAGTTGAAAACAAGGCAGACCTGATAAAAGCAATAAGAAATTCAGGCCTTGTCGGTCTTGGCGGTGCAGGTTTCCCGTCACATGTAAAGTTCAACATTCCCGATGATAAAAATATCGACACACTTATCATCAATGCTGCAGAATGCGAACCTTTCATAACAGTTGACTACCGTGAATGTATCGAAAACACAAGAAATATTGTTGACGGTGTTTATCTGCTTAAAAAAGTTCTCGGTTTCAAGAATATCATCATTGCTGTTGAAGACAACAAGCCTGATGCAATAAAAATCCTTAAGGAAATTGCAGACTCACATAAAGACAATGCCGTTAAGGTTATGACTCTCAAGTCAAAATACCCTCAGGGTGCTGAAAAAATGATGGTTCAGTCTGCAACAGGAAAAATTGTTCCCGCAGGTAAACTTCCTGCAGACGTCGGCTGTGTTGTTGCAAACGTAGGCTCTGTTGCATTCATTGCAAGACACGTCAGAACAGGCAGACCGATCATCAGCCGTACTCTTACAGTCAGCGGTTCGGCAATTGCAAACCCCATGAATGTGCGTGTTCCCGTAGGTATCGAAGCATCAAAGGTTATTGATTTCTGCGGCGGATTCAAAAAAGAGCCTGTTAAAATCATTGCAGGCGGACCTATGATGGGTACAGCACTTATTGACACAGATGTTCCCATTCTCAAAAGCAACAATGCCCTTCTTGCTTTTGCTGATGAAATAAGAACAAACAAAAAAGAAAGAGACTGCATACGCTGCGGAAGATGTGTTGCAGCTTGCCCCATGAACCTTATTCCGACAGATATTGAAGCTCTTTCATTGAACAAAGATGCAGAAGCTCTCAGCAAAGCAGGTATCATGGTTTGTATGGAATGCGGCAGCTGTGCATATTCATGCCCTGCAGGCAAACCTCTCGTTCAGTATATGCGACTGGGTAAAGATGTTATCAGACAGGCAGGTGCAAAGAAATGAAAAAATTAACAGTCAGCGCATCTCCTCATGTGCGTTCATCATTCACAGTTCCTCATATCATGCTTGATGTTATAATTGCACTCATTCCCGCACTTATCGCATCAATCGTACTCTTCGGATTCCGCAGTCTGCTGATAACAGCTGTCTGTGTTGTATCATGTATTGCATTTGAATACATATCACGAAAGATCATGAAGAGAAATACAACTATCAGCGACCTTAGTGCAATCGTAACAGGTATGCTTCTTGCTTTCAATCTTCCCGTAACAATTCCGCTGTGGATGTGTGTTATCGGTTGTTTCTTTGCAATAGTTGTTGTAAAACAATTCTTCGGCGGTATAGGTCAGAATTTTGTAAACCCTGCAATCGGCGGAAGAATTGTTATGCTTGTTTCATTCTCATCTGCAATGACAAACTGGACAGCTCCCCTTGAATGGAAAAACGGTCTTGATGCTGTTTCTGCAGCAACTCCCCTTGCATCTCTCGGAATCGGCAGCGACATGACAGGACTTCCTTCCCTGCTTGAAATGTTCCTTGGTGTCAGAGGCGGTTGTATCGGTGAAACATGTGCAGCGGCACTTCTTCTCGGTTTTGTTTATCTTCTCATAAGAAAAGTTATAAAGCCCATTATTCCTCTTTGTTTCGTCGGTACTGTTGCAGTTATCATGCTCATTGCAGGCAAAGGCAGTTTTGAATTCATGCTTTATGAAGTGCTTTCAGGCGGTCTTCTTCTCGGTGCGATTTTCATGGCAACAGACTATGCAACATCACCCATCACATCAAAGGGTAAAGTTATTTTTGCAATCGGTTGCGGTATCATCACAGCAGTCATCAGACTTTTTGCAAATCTTCCCGAAGGTGTTTCATATGCAATCATCATCATGAACATTCTTGTTCCTCATATTGAAACAATAACAAAGCCCCGTCCTTTCGGTGCCGAAAAAGAGAAAAAGAGCAAAAAGGAGGAAGCTGCATCATGAAAAAGTTTTCTCCCAAAGAAATCCTGATCCCCACAATTGTTCTTCTTCTGATATGCGTTGTTTCTGCGACACTTTTAGGCGGAACAAACATGCTCACAAAAGATAAAATAGCATCCATTGAAGCAGAAGCAAAAGCATCTGCAATGCAGGAAGTCATGCCCGATGCAGTGAGTTTTTCCGAAGCAGTTGAAGCAGATGAAAAACTCGAATATTCCGTTGCTTTTGATAAAGAAAACAATGCTATCGGCTATGCATTCACAGTTTCCGAAAACGGTTACGGCGGCGAAATCAAAGTTATGGTCGGTCTTGATACAAACGGTGCTGTCACAAAAATTGCCGTTCTTTCTGCAAACAACGAAACTCCCGGTCTCGGTCAGAACATCAAAAAAGCTTCATTCCTTGACCAGTTCATCGGCAAAAAAGGTGAACTTTCAGTTGTAAAGAATGCACCTGCCGATAATGAAATTCAGGCTATCACAAGTGCAACAATTTCTTCAAGCGCAGTAACAAGAACCGTGAATGCTGCAATTGAATATTATAACGAAAATCTTGCAGGAGGTGAGAACAATGGCTGAGAAAAAATCCCTCGGTAAAGAATTTACCAAAGGTCTCATAAAAGAAAACCCCGTTCTCCGTCTTGTTCTGGGCACATGTCCCACTCTTGCGGTTACAACATCCGTTACAAATGCCATCGGCATGGGTATTGCGGCAACAATTGTTCTTGTCTGTTCAAACATTGTTATTTCGGCACTGCGTAAGGTTATTCCGTCAAAAGTGCGTATTCCTGCTTTCATAGTCGTTATCGCATCTTTTGTTACAATAGTCCAGATGCTTGTCAAGGCATTCGTTCCCGCTCTTGACACAGCACTCGGTGCATTTCTTCCCCTTATCGTTGTAAACTGCATCATTCTCGGCAGAGCAGAAGCATACGCAAGTAAGAATTCAATCATCTACTCTGCGGTAGACGGTCTCGGAATGGGTGTAGGCTTCACTGCTGCACTCTGCCTGATGGGTACATTCCGTGAAGTGCTCGGTGCAGGTACATTCCTTGCAGGAATTCAGGATCTGCTTGTTCTTTTCGGCGACAATGTTCTCGGCGGATGGAACGGATTTGATTTCAACGGAGCTCTTGAATTCGCAGGACTTCAGCCCATAACTCTTTTCATTCTTCCTGCAGGCGGTTTCTTTGTTTTCGGTATCCTTATGGCTGTTGCAAACAAAATCGCAGACGGAATGGGCAAACCGAAGGCTGTTCTCGGCTGTGCATCATGCCCCATGGCAGCACATTGCACAAGCAAAAAAGAAGACAGCAAATGCAATAAAAAGGAGGCTGACGCAGTATGAAATATCTTATAGCTCTGCTCGTTATGGGTCTCCTCACAAACAACTTTGTTCTTTCAAAATTCTATGGTATATGTCCGTTTCTCGGCGTTTCAAAGAAACTGAACACAGCAGTCGGCATGAGTGCTGCGGTTATCTTTGTTATGCTTATGGCAACAGCGGCAACATATCCCATAAATCAGCTCCTTGTTAAAAACGACCTTGCATTTCTTCAGACAGTCGTTTTCATTCTTGTAATTGCTGCACTTGTTCAGATGGTTGAAATCGTGCTCAAAAAGTTCATGAAACCGCTTTACAATGCACTCGGCATTTATCTTCCCCTTATAACCACAAACTGTGCTGTTCTCGGTGTTGTTCTTCTCAATGTTGACGAAGGTTACACTTTTGTTCAGGCAATGGTAAACACACTCGGCGCAGGACTTGGTTTTATGCTTGCGATGGTTCTTTTTGCAGGTGTAAGAAAGAAAATGGAAAATTGCGATATTCCCGAATTTCTTCAGGGACTGCCGATAACACTTATCGCTGCATCACTTGTTTCTCTCTCATTCCTCGGTTTCGGCGGAATTGTTGAGGGAATGGGACTTATATAAAGGAGGGGTAACGATGGGTTCAGTTTTAACGGCTGTTCTGATAGTCGGTATAATCGGTCTTGTCTGCGGTATTGCCCTTGCTGTTGCATCAATCGTCCTTGCGGTGCCTGTTGATGAAAAGGCAGAAGCCGTAACAGAAATGCTTCCCGGTGCAAACTGTGGTGCCTGCGGATTCTCAGGCTGTGCAGGCTATGCAGCGGCACTTTCAAAAGGTGAAACAACAGACACTGCCCTTTGTAATCCCGGCGGAAATGAAGTTTCTCAGCAGATTGCAGAATATCTAGGACTCTCTGCAGGCTCTGTGGAGCCCATGGCGGCAGTTGTATTGTGTCAGGGAATTTACACTAATGCAACAACAAAAATGGTATACAAAGGCGTTCAGAGCTGCAAAATGGCATCACAGCTTTTCGGCGGACCTAAGGACTGCGTTCACGGCTGTCTCGGTCTGGGTGACTGTGTGAGAGAATGCCCTTACCATGCAATCAATATATGTGACGGTGTTGCAAGAATCAACCCGGCTATCTGCAAAGCCTGTAAAAAATGTATTGCAGCCTGTCCCAAAGGTCTTATTGAATTATTGCCTCTCAACAAGTCAAAGGCTGCTGTTCTTTGTAAAAATAAGGACAAAGGCGCAATCGCAAGAAAAGAATGCAAAATGGCTTGTATAGGCTGCATGAAGTGTGTCAAAGTCTGTGAGGCTGAAGCTGTAACAGTCAAAAACTTCAATGCTCATGTTGATACTGAAAAATGTACAGGATGCGGCAAATGCCATGAGGTATGTCCTGTCGGCTGTATTGATATTCTCAATCTGTAAAGGAGAATAACTATGAATATAATCACAATCAGCCGTGAATTCGGCAGTGGCGGAAGAGAATTGGGCAAAAGAATTGCCGATATTCTGGGGTATTCATATTATGACCGTGAAATAATAACAGAAATTGCAAAGAAACATGATTTTGACGAAAAATATGTTGAAACCATTCTCGAAAGCAGATTTCCGTTCAGCATGCCGATAACTTACGGCAGAACATTTTCCTACACCGACGCAACAGGTCAGCAGGCTATTGAGTTGTTGTCAACACAATACAAGCTTCTCCGTGAGTTTGCATCAAAAGGCAACTGCGTGATTGTGGGAAGATGTGCAAATGTCATTCTTGAAGAATTTGCCCCGCTGAATATTTTTGTTTATGCCGATCTCGAATCAAAAATACAGCGTTGCCGTGAAAGAGCTCCCGAAAATGAAAATCTTAAAGATTCTGAATTAAAACGAAGAATCAGACAGATTGACTCAGGCAGAGCAAAGCACCAGAAATTCCTGACAGACAGAAAATGGGGTGCAAAGGAAGGCTATCACCTGTGCGTCAACACATCAGGACTTGAAATAAAATCCCTCTCCCCTGTTATTGCAGAATATGCAAAGGGATATTTTGAGAAAAAATAAAATCAGCAAAAAAAATAAACCCCGATCCGATCGGGGTCTTTTTTATTATCAGTGTTCGCCTTTGAGAATCTTTGCAGCAAGGATTCTTCTGTTTGTCTTGAAGTGGAAATATTCTCTCTGATTTGAGTGATAAATTTCTACGGGCTGTTCAAAATCTTCAAGCTTTGAACGAACTGCAGCTTCAAGACTTTCAACTGTGTGGCCTTCTTCAGGAACGATGTAAAGATAAGGAAGGAAGAAACCTTCATGTTCTTTATCGGGAACGATAACGAAGTAACAGTCATCAACACCGGGTGTTTCAACGATCTTGTTTTCCATTACAGTTGTGAAAAGGATTCCGCCGCCGAAACGATGGTTAAGTCCACGGCTGTAAACGAAAAGTTCACCGTCTTCATTCATGCAACCGTAGTCACCTGTGTGAACCCAGATCTGACCGTCTGCATGTCTCTGCATAACTTCAAGGTTGTCCTTACCTGTTGCGTAACCAACCATTACGCCGGGGCCTGTAACGCAAACTTCACCGATTTCGCCGTAATCAAGCTCATTCTGTGTGCCTGCTTCGAAGATACTGATTGTTGTGCCTCTCATGGGAATACCGCCACCGCAGTTAAGGAAGCTGATATTTGCATGGGGATTTGTAGCTGTTGAACCTGCTTCGCTGAGACCGTAGCACATTGAGAAAATTGCAGGTGAACCGTGTGATGCAAGGAAGTTCTGGAACTTTCTGAGCCACTTGTTATGTACGGGGTCTGCACCGCCGCCGATAACGAACAGATCGTTCATGGGGAAGTCTGCGGGAATACGCTTACTTCTCATAAGAAGGTCTGCCATCATTGAAACAGCGATCATCTGCTGAGGTCTGTAACGCATGAATTCAAGGTCGATATCTTTCTCATCACAGTAAGGTGAAAGAATGAGAAGGTTTGTTGATGCGATATTGAAAATAAGGATTGAGTTAACGATAGCAACAAGTGCGGGAGGAAGAAGAGTGTGAAGAACTCTCATGCTGAAACCGATTCCGCCGGGGATAACAAGCTGACCGAGAACGCCGTTGATTGTACGTGCTGTGTGGATAACCTGTTTTGAGGGACCTGTTGAACCGCTTGTATATGAACAATAAAGAGCTCTGTCGGGATTTCTGAAAGCTGCCTTAACGGGAGTGCCTTCACCTGATTCAAGAAATGCATTCCAGCCGACTGTCTTTTCATCCCACTGAGTTTCTTCTGTGTAAAGAGCCTTTATGCTGTCTTCAATGTAATCGGGAATTTCTTCACGGACTGCATATGTGTAGGGTGAAACAAGAACAATTTTCTTGAGAGAATCAACCTCATAATAGAGAGTTTCATCTGTCTTTGTGATGTATTCATGTGCAAAAACAACCTTTGTTCTTGCATTTCTGATAGCTTCCACATGATCTTCGGGTTCACCGTCACGGCAAACGATTGTTGCACCGATTTTTTCTGCAGCAAAAAGAACAAAAATGAATTCGGGAACAGCTCTGAGGAAAACAACAATACGGTCGCCTGTTTCAACACCCATTGCATTGAGTGCAGCAGCAACTTTGTCTGTTTCTTCAAGAATCTGATTGAGTGTGAATGTCTTTCCGTAATACTCAATAACATTTTTATCGTGATCGTAATTATGTTTAAGTATAAACTCAAGCAATGAATCCTCAGGAGGATTATAATTATGCATTTCGGGGGGGTAAAACTGCATCCAGGGTTTTGCCACTGAAGCCTTCTGCTTCATTTCAGGTGTATTATTATTCATAATAAACACGACCTCCGTAAATTTTTTATATTATTAGTATGATATCTATTCACAAACAATAAAATCTGCAGATAAACCGTTAAAAAAAATTCCTTTTATATAACTACCATACATAGAAACTATACCATATAATAAGAACTTTTTCAAGTCTTTTTCCGCATTTTTCAGAGCTATATGAACATTTTATTGCATGCAATTAACAATTTGTACAAATCTTCTTAACATTTACGTATAACTGCATGTTTTTGCAAATTCTCAGAAAATTAAGAACAAAAAAATCCCTCCCCGGTTTTCACGGAGAGGATTTTTGCTGTTATTTCTGATGTGCAATTATCCATTCAAGCAAGTCTTCTGCCATAGCAATCGATGCTGCAACATCAAGTACAATTTCATATAGTTCTTTTTGCGTATACTCAAGAATAATTCCGTTAAGCTCCAGAAAAATAAGCATCACATGAATTCCTATACGTTTATTGCCGTCTATAAAAGCGTGATTTTTGATAAGACCAAAACCAAGTCTTGCCGCCTTCTGCTGAATTGACGGATAAAGTTCTGTTCCATCGAACACCTGAAATGGTGTATTCAATGCAGAATCAAGCAAACCGACATCTCTTATGCCATCTGTGCCGCCTGTATACTTTATCAACTGACTATGAATAGCTGCAACCTGCTCTTTTGTCAGCTTTATCATTCCGCAAGCACCTCATAGGCCTCTTTATTCTTCATAATAAGTCTTTCCGAAATTGACATAACATCTTCATCTGCAGCAATCTGTTCACGTTCAACTTTTCCGAACTCAACGATAAGATATCTGGGCACATTGTTCTTCAGAATAATCACTGAGCCGTTTTTATCAACCATTCTGGCAATTTTTGAAAAATTCTGATTTGCCTCTGTGATTGAAACAAGATTTTCTGTGTTTATATTCATAAAAAAAACACCTCCATCTATATTATACGCAATTTTAGGATAAATTCAACCTATTTGAGCAAAAAAAATCATCCCCTCGGTTTTCACCGAGGGGATTTTTATTGCATTTCTGAAAATTATTCTTCGTCGATGCTGTAGAGTGCCTTGAGCTTTGCAAGGTGAGCATATCTGTCCATAGCAAGTCTTTCTGACTGTGCGAAGAGTTCTTCTGCTCTTTCGGGGAATGAACGTGTGAGTGATGCATAACGAGCTTCGTTGAGAAGGAATGCACGGTAAGCATCTGCTGCGGGTTCCTTGCTGTCAAGGATAAAGGGATTCTTGCCCTGTGCCTTGAGATCGGGGTTGAATCTGAACATATTCCAGTAACCGCAGTCAACAGCCTTCTTCATTTCAGCCTGGCAGTTAACCATACCGCCCTTGATTGAATGCATTTCACAGGGTGAGTAGCCGATGATAAGTGAAGGACCGTTGTAAGCTTCAGCTTCTGCGATTGCCTTGAGTGTCTGGTTCATGTCAGCACCCATAGCGATCTGTGCAACGTAAACGTAGCCGTAAGACATAGCGATGTCTGCAAGGCTCTTCTTTGAAACGCCCTTACCTGCTGCTGCGAACTGAGCAACCTGACCTACCTGAGAAGCCTTTGAAGCCTGTCCGCCTGTGTTTGAGTAAACTTCTGTATCGAATACCATAACGTTTACGTCTCTGCCCATTGCAAGAACATGGTCAAGACCGCCGAAACCGATATCGTAAGCCCAGCCGTCACCACCGAAGATCCATACAGATTTCTTTGAAAGGAATTCCTTGTTCTTAAGGATTTCTGCGCACTTGTCGCAACCTGCTGCTGCGCCTGCTTCCATAACTGCAACGAGTTCCTTTGTAGCTGCTGCGTTTGCCTTACCGTCGTTCTTTGTAGCAAGGTACTTTTCAGCTGCTGCCTTGAATTCTGCGGGAGCTGCTTCTGCTGCTGCCATTTCTTCAATCTGAGCCATGAGTGTTTCACGAACAGCTTCCTGACCGAGATACATACCGTAACCGTGTTCAGCATTGTCTTCGAAGAGTGAGTTTGCCCATGCAGGACCGTGACCGTTAGCATCTACTGTGTAGGGAGATGTTGCTGCGGGACCACCCCAGATTGATGAACAACCTGTAGCATTTGAAATGTACATTCTGTCACCGAAGAGCTGAGTGATAAGTCTTGCGTATGCTGTTTCAGCACAACCTGCACATGAGCCTGAGAACTCAAGGAGAGGCTTCTTGTACTGAGAAGCAATTACGTTAACTGCTGAAGAAACTTCTTCTTTCTCTGTAACGTTAGCAACACAGTAATCAAATACGGGCTGCATATCGTCCTGAGTTTCTCTTGCAACCATCTTGAGTGAGTTTGTGGGACATACGCCGATACATACACCACAACCCATACAGTCAAGGGGAGATACTGCAAGAGTATATTTGTATTCTGTCTTGGGAATAGCCTTGGGAGAAACTTTGATGTTTGCGGGAGCTGCTGCAACTTCTGCGTCTGTCATTGCGAAGGGACGGATTGTTGCATGGGGACATACGAATGAACACTTGTTACACTTAGCACAAGTTGTTGCATCCCATTCGGGAACCATAACAGCAACACCGCGCTTTTCGTATGCTGATGCACCCTGTTCGAATGAACCGTCTGCATGATCAACGAATGTTGAAACGGGGATTGAGTCACCGTCCATTCTGCCGACGGGATTCATGATGTTGTTAACCATCTTAACAAGCTTTGAATCGCCTGCAACTACTGCTGCATCGTCATCAGCTGCGTTAGCCCAATCAGCGGGAACGTCAATCTTAACATAAGCTGAAGCACCCATGTCGATTGCCTTTTCGTTCATTTCAACGATTTCTTTACCCTTCTTCATGAACTTCTGAGCTTTTTCCTTCATGTAGCCGATAGCGTCTTCTGCGGGAAGAACCTTAGCAAGTGAGAAGAATGCTGACTGAAGAACAGTGTTTGTACGCTTGCCGAGACCGATTGAAGCAGCGATGTCGATAGCGTTAACTGTGTAAAGCTGAATGTTGTTCTGAGCGATGTAACGCTTTGAAGCAGCATCGAGCTTTTCAGCAAGTTCTTCAGGAGTCCACTGGCAGTTGATGAGGTATACACCGCCGGGCTTAACGTCCTGAACCATCTTGAAGCCTTTTTCTACGTATGA
>JAGBSO010000028.1 GCA_017631795.1 Clostridia bacterium
ATAATTTATCGCTTCGCTCAAATGGAAAGTTGAGAATGGAAAATGGAAAGTTTCGGAAGTGCTTCGCACTTGATTCCGCTTCGCTCTATTCATTTTCAACTTTCAATTTTCAATTTTCCACTACAATAATTCAGCTCCGCTAAATTATTGTTTAACTTTCCATATATCTGTGTCATAAAGAATTGTAACGGGGCCGTCATTGACGATGGAAACTTCCATTTCTGCCGCAAAAATGCCGTGTTCAACTTTTCTGACACCGTTTTTCTTAAGACATTCCATATAATATTCGTATAATTCGTTTGCAGTTTCGGGTGCTGCAGAAGCAGCAAAGGACGGTCTGTTGCCTTTTTTCACATCTGCACAAAGTGTAAACTGTGACACAACAAGGATTTCACCGTCGATATCAAGAATTGACTTGTTCATCTTGTCGTTTTCATCGCAGAAAATACGAAGTGCTGAAGTTTTGTTTGCCATCATTTCGGCATGAGCATTTGTGTCGCCTTCCATAACTCCGAGAAGAACAAGATATCCCTGCTCCACCTGACCGACGATTTCACCGTCAACTTTTACCGATGATGATTTTACTCTCTGAATTACTGCTTTCATCTGTTTTTCACCGCCATTTATTTTTTTATGAACGTTCTATTTTCAGAACACCGTTTATTTTCATAAGCTTTGCGATGATGCTTTTAAGATGATCTGAATTGTTTACTGCAATTGTCATATAAATAAGGTTTGTGCCGTCTTTGGGGACTCTTGTGTTTACGTTATGAATCATAACGTGCATATTTGCAAGAGCCACGGAAACGTCCGCAAGCATTGAAAGTCTGTCAATACATGAAATCACAAGGGTTGCGTTGAATCCGTCACCGATTGCAGTATCTTCCCAATAAACATTTATCCATCTTTCGGGTTCGGGATTTGCATAGATATCGGCAGGGACATTCGGACAGTCTCTCTTATGAACGGAAACACCGTGACCGCGTGTGATAAAGCCGATGATTGAATCCCCCGGAATGGGACTGCAACACTTGGAAAGTTTTACAAGGCAGTTGTCTATACCTTCAACAACAATACCTTCACCGCCTGAACGCTTCGGTTTTGTCAACTTGATTTCAACAGCTTTGGGCTGTTCGGATGTTTGGAATTTTGCAACTTCGTCACGGATCTGAGGCATAATCTTTGTTATGCTGATTCCGCCGTAACCGATTGCTGCATAAAAATCTTCAACAGAATTCTGTCTGTGTTTTTCAGTAAGGATTTCTGTGAGTTTCTGCATATTTTCATCGGTGAGTCTGATATTGCTCTTGCGGAGTTCTCTTTCAAATTCAGACTTACCTGCAACAATATTTTCATCACGTTTTTCTTTTTTGAACCAGCCTCTGATTTTTGTTCTTGCGGCACTTGTTCTGACAATTTTAAGCCAGTCACGGCTGGGACCTTTGCCCTGCTGTGATGATGTGAGAATCTCAACGATTTCACCTGTTTTTACGGTGTAATCAATGGGTACGATTCTTCCGTTTACCTTTGCACCTGTCATTTTGTTACCGACTGCTGAGTGAATTGCATAAGCAAAGTCGATAACTGTTGCTCCCTTCGGAAGACAGATAACAGTGCCTTTCGGAGTGAGAACAAAAACCTCTTCGGGAGCAAGGTCACTCTTGATATCCTGAACGATATCGCCTGCGTTGCCTGATTCCTGCTGACTTTCAAGCATCTGTCTTATCCAGACAAGACGGTTATCAACATCTCTGTCGCTTCTGCCCATCTTATATTTCCAGTGTGCAGCGATACCGTATTCAGCATTCTGATGCATTTCCCATGTTCTTATCTGAACTTCAAAGGGAATGGCTTCCTTGCCGATGAGTGTTGTATGCAGCGACTGATACATATTGGGTTTGGGAGTTGAAATATAGTCCTTGAATCTGCCTGGGATTGAGTGGTACATATCGTGCACTATACCAAGGCAGTTATAGCAGTCGATGACTGTATCAACAATAATTCTGACTGCGTAAATATCATAGATTTCATCGAAGTTTTTACCGCCGATGAACATTTTTCTGTAAATACCGTGAACACTCTTTACTCTGCCGTCAACCCTTGCGTCTTTTACTGTTTCCTGAACACGCTCTGATATTTTTGATTTTATCTGTTCAAGGAATTCCTGACGCTGAGTACTCTGCACTTCAAGTTTTTCTTCAATATCGTGGTATGCAATAGGGTCAAGGAAACTGATAGCTCTGTCTTCAAGCTCCTCTTTGAATGCTCTGATACCGAGACGGTGAGCAATGGGTGCATAGATTTCCAGCGTTTCTTTTGCTATCATTCTGCGTCTGTCTTCGGGCACATACTGCAATGTTCTCATATTATGAACACGGTCTGACAGTTTTATGATGATAACTCTGATGTCCTGCGACATTGCGATGAGCATTTTGCGGAGAGTTTCTGCCTGCTGTTCTTCTCGGCTTGAAATATCAATACGGCTGATTTTTGTCACACCGTCTACAAGGTGAGCAATTTCCTCACCGAAAAGTTCTTTTATGTCGCTGAGTTCATACTCTGTGTCTTCAACAACATCATGAAGAAGTGCAGCAGCAATTGAAGGCATATCCATGCCCAGTTCATCATGAAGAATTGTTGCAACCGCCAAGGGATGAATAATGTATGGTTCGCCTGATTTTCTTTTCTGTTCACCGTGTGCTTCGTTTGCAAGTTCAAATGCCTTGTCAACAACCGCAACATTATCAGGGGTAAAAGATTTTTCGATCTTCACCCTTAAGTCTTCATATATTTTTTTTCCTGTTATTTCGCCCACATCTGTCGCCTTCTCTCACTGTGTATAGCCGAGTTTTTTAAGAATTGCCGCTTCGCCCAGAGAAACCTTTGCGGCATTCTCTGCAGGAATATAGCAACCGTTTTTATAGTCAAGAAGTCCCAATTCACAGAACGCATCAAGAACGACCTTTACTTTGCAGGTCATTTCCGAACCGCAACCGATTTTTATTGCAATCTGTTCGGGTGTTCTGTTACATTTTTTCATATTCTTTACAAATCTGAAAACCTGTGCAGAAAAATTTCTGTCGGGACAGGCTTTTATTCGCTCAGTCTCATTCAGAGTTTTTCCGCTTTTGATTTTATTATAAAGCAATTCACTTGCGAAGTAATCTTCATCGGAAACACCCGAATTTCTGACCGCTTTTACATATATACTCGGTTTTACTTCGCCTTTATATTCATTTTTATCTATCGTTACGGCAAGATCTATCACATCGCCCGCATCAAACGGGAAATCATCTGCAATCATGCCGAAATAAACACCGTTATACTGCTGACCTTTTTTTTCAAATGTGATTCTTGTGTGATTGAGTTTTGCACCGATTGCCTTTACGCTTTTAAGAATAACGTTATATATTCCGAACATCGGCTGAGGATTCTCTGCTCCGAAAGGTTCAAGTGTGCAAAGACTTTCGATGAAATTCAGGTCAATTTTTGCAGGGTTTATTCTGCAATCAAGATTCAGCACGGGATAAAACTTATCGAGTTTATCTGCATATTCATTTATATGCTGTCTGAAAGACTCAATCATGTCTTCCCTTACGGTAAAACCTGCAGCAAGAGTATGTCCGCCGAAACGCACAAGCAGGTCTTTAGCATCTGTCAGGGCATCAAAAAGAGAAAATCCTTCGATACTGCGGCATGAGCCTTTTGCTTCACCGTTGCCTTCACGGGCAATAACCATAACAGGTTTGCCGTATTTATCAACAAGTTTTGATGCAACGATTCCGATAACGCCCGAATGCCAGTTTTCACCGTCAACCACAAGCACCTTCGAATATTTAAGACTGTCATCATTTTCGATTCTGTTTATTGCTTCTTCAACGATGGCAGCTTCTGTTTCCTGTCTTTTTACATTGAAAGCATCAAGCTTATCTGCAAGAGTGGCTGCTTCTTCTTCATCTTCTGTAAGAAGAAGTTTCAGCGCAGTTGTTGCTTCTTCGATTCTGCCTGCTGCGTTGATTCTCGGTGCAATTGTGAATGCAACATTCATGGCGTTGAAATCCCTGATATTTGCGCCTGCATTGTTTTTTATTGCAACAATACCGGGTCTTGATGAATTGTTTATTTCTTCAATACCTCTTACGGCAAGAAGTCTGTTTTCACCTTTAAGGGGAACAATATCTGCAATTGTGCCGATTGCAACAATGTCTGCAAAATCTGCAAGCACACTGTCATAATCACCGTCTTCGATTGCTGCAACAAGTTTGAATGCAACGCCCACACCTGCAAGCTCCTTGAAAGGACTTCTGTCATCTGCTCTGTGCGGATTCACAACAGCAACAGCATCAGGCAGAGTTGAACCCGGCTGATGATGGTCTGTTATAACAAGGTCAATACCCTTTGATTTTATATATGCTGCTTCACTGCATGAATTAATACCGTTATCAACCGTGATGATGAGATTCACACCCTGCTTTGCAAGTGTGTCTATCGCATCGTTATGAAGTCCGTAGCCTTCTTCCATTCTTGATGGAATGTAATAAGTTACATCTGCACCCTGTGATTCAAGATAAAGATAAAGAAGCGCTGTGGCTGTGACACCGTCTGCGTCATAGTCACCGTAAACGGCAATTTTTTCACCGTTTTCGATAGCAACAACAATTCTGTCAACTGCCTTATCCATATCCTTTACAAGATAAGGGTCTGAAAAATCTGTTTCATAATTCAGGAATTCATCGATATCTTCGGGTTCGGTGATACCTCTCGCAGCAAGAAGAAAAACTGCAAGTTCATCATAACCGTATTCATATGCAAGTTCGGCAACACGTTCTTTGTCAAATGACGAAATACGCCAATACTTACGGCTCAAAAAAATCAAATCCTAACTTTATATATAAAAAATTATACTATACCATTATTATCTAATTATTATAATTTATTTTTATTAAAAATACAATCCTTTGCATACATTTTTTTCACAATCTGAAACACTTTGACATAGAATATCACAGGAGGCGTGATATGAAAAAGCAACCCAACTTCATGATAATCGGCGGTGACTGCCGTTTTTCATACATTAAGACAATTCTTGAAAAAAAAGGCTACTGTGCAAAACGCATCTATCCCGGTGAATACAGAGCAGATGACTTCAAAAACATTGATATTTTTATTCTGCCCGTGCCTGTGAGCCGTGACAACATCAATATAAGCACTCCCCTTGCCGGAGAATTATTTTATTTCGGAGATTTTTTAAGGCTTCTTCCCGAAAAATGCATCGTTGCTGGCGGTCTTTTCAATGAAGAACAGATTGAAAAACTCAGAAACAGAAATATTGATGTTTTTGATTACTATAAAAATGAGGCGTTGGCAATTCAGAATGCAATTCCCACCGCAGAAGGTGTTATCGGTATTCTTATAAATGCATTGCCTGTGACGATAAACGGACTCAGGTGTGCAGTTACGGGTTACGGAAAATGCGCAAGTGTGCTGTCAGAAAAGCTTAGTGTACTCGGTGCAGATGTTACCGTTGTTGCAAGAAGTGATAAGAATCTTTCTGATGCGCAAAAAGACGGAATGAAAATATGCCGCCTTTCGGATTTTCACAGTATCTGCCATGAATTCAGCGCAATCATCAATACTGTACCTGCACGGATAATTGACAGAAATATTATTTCAGAATTGAAACAGGACTGCGTTATCATAGAAATCGCATCCGCACCCTTCGGCACAGATTTTGACTGCGCAGCCGAATTCGGAATCAATGCAATAAAAGCAGGGGCTCTGCCCGGCAGAACATCCCCGGAAACTGCAGGTGAAATCATATGCGATACGGTGCTTTCCTACTACCGGAGTGATAACAATGACAATTAAAGCAGGCTTTGCAATGTGCGGTTCATTCTGCACATTCAGTAAAGTTATTCCGTATATCAGGGATCTTAAAAATTCGGGAATTGATGTTGTGCCGATAATGTCCTTCAACGCATATGAAACAGACACAAGATTCGGCACCGCAAAAAGCTTTGTTGATGAAATAGAAAGCATCTGCGGAAGAGAAATAATTCACTCGCTGACTGCAGCTGAGCCGATAGGTCCGAAAAAAATGATTGATGCACTGATTATTGCACCATGCACGGGCAACACTCTTGCAAAGCTGACTGTGGGAATCGCAGACACACCTGTCACTCTTGCGGCAAAGTCAACATTGAGAAATTCAAATCCCGTTATCATTGCAGTTTCAACAAATGATGCACTGAGCAACGCTGCAAAGAACATAGGTAATCTTCTCAATTACAAGAATATTTATTTTGTTCCGTACGGTCAGGACGACAGTGAAAACAAACCCACATCAATCGTTGCGGACTTTTCACAGATCAAAGATACATTCCTGCAGGCAATGGTGGGTAAACAGATTCAGCCGTTATTAAAACAATAATTTATTGAAGAGTTAGGAGTTAGAAGTTAGGAGTTAGAAGTGTCGGAAGTGCTACGCACTTGTTCCGCTTCGCTCTATAAATAAAATCGAAATATTTGCGACATACCGCCATTTGTGCTCTGTCTGCATTATAATGGGGTAAGGGGTAAAACCCCTTCATAAACTTCTCACTTCTCACTCCTCACTTCTAACTATTATCGGGTACAGCCCGCTAAATTATTGTTTACCAAAACAAACAAGGGACTGTTTGCACAGCCCCTTATTTATTTTATAAGTCATATACGTATGAATATGATGTTCTCGGCTGAGATGGTTCATATTCACCGAGAATAAGAGAAATATCCGTCTGTGTGCCGTTGCGGTTTACTTTAAGTATTGCGATATCACCGCTTCTGTAATCGGAAAGTACGGTTTTAAGCTGAGAAACGGATGTAATATTTTCATCGTCAAGCTTCACAATTATGTCACCGACCTGCAGACCTGCCTTTGATGCAGCAGTATTCTGACCGATTTCCATAATCTTTGCACCGTTTATTCTGCGTTGACTCTGGATAAAACCGTAATTTGTGATTTCCCTGTCATAAACAGAAACACCGATAAGCGGTTTTCCCGAAACATAGCCTTTGTTGATGATTTCGTCAATCATGCTTCTGACATCGTCAATGGGCACGCAGAAACAAAGACCTTCGATGGATGATGATGCGTATTTTGCGCTGGCAATTCCCACAACAAAACCGTGTTTATCAAAAACAGGGCCGCCTGAATTACCGCTGTTTATCGCAGCATCTGTCTGAAACATATTGATGTTATATCCTGAGCCTGTGTCGATAAGTCTGTTGAGCGCACTGACAACACCCTTTGTGAGTGTGAATGTAAGGTCACCGAGAGGATTACCGATAACATAAACATCGTCACCTACGCTAAGGTCTGATGACTTTCCGTAAATCAGGCTTTCAATCTGACCCTTAGGCTCAATTTTGATAACAGCGATATCGTTTGATTCTTCATAACCGATGACTTTTGCAGAATACTGAGATTCATCATGAAGAGTAACTTTCACGCTTGAAGCATCTTCAACAACATGATAATTTGTTACGATGTAGCCTTCTTCGCTGACAATAAAGCCTGTACCGTAACCTTTTGAATAACCGTCGCTGACTTCTATACCCACAACTGAATCCACATTATACTTGTAAATTTCATTTGCCGCAAAAGTTATTTCAAGTGACGGTTTATCATCGCTTGATGTGATTGTGCCTGAGCTTATATTGTCCTGAGAATCATTATTCTGAGTTGTTGTTTCGGTTTTTGTTGTTGTTTCGGTCTGTTTTTCAGTTGTTGTCTGATTTACGGTTGTTTCAGATGTAACAGCAGTGCTCAGTTCTTTTCTGATACTGTTTTTTATAATACTGCCTGAAATGATACCGCCGAGAATTCCACCAACCAAAGCACAGACAACACACAGAATAATTGTAAGTTTCTTTACATTATTATCGGGTGTTTTTTCTGTAACAGTAACAGAATTATTTTCCTGTTGCTCTGAAAAAATGTTTTCGTCCATAAAACCACACCTTATAAAAGACGGAACATTGTTGCTGCGTTCTCTTTTGTTGCGTGTTCTGAAATATTCAGAACTTCCGCCTTTGTGACGTTTGAACCGACTCTGATTTCAATTATATCGCCTATTTTCACTTCATATGAAGCTCTGGCTGTTTTGCCGTTGACATCAATATGCTTTGCATCGCAAAGCTCATTTGCAACGGTTCTGCGTTTCACAAGTCGTGAAACTTTCAAATATTTATCAAGACGCATAACAAACCTCTTTTATATCATTTTATCCATCATGAATATTGCAAAAAGTGTGTTTGCCCATGCAAACCAGCTTCGTGTAAATTCAAAATGATTATCGCAGTTGAAGCCTTCGTGCATGAAGCCTGTGTCTGCATCGGTTGAAATAAGGGCATTGAAAATTCTTTCAATTTCCGCTTTATCATCTGTTGTGAGACCTTCAATGAGAAGACCGATATGCCAGATGTAATTTTCGGGAGTATGAGGGCTGCCGATTCCCTTTGCATCCTTGCCTTTAAAATAATAAGGGTTTGATCTGCTTAAAACAAACTTTCTTGTATTGAGATACAATTCGTCTGTTTTGCTGCAATAACCAAGATAAGGCAGTGACAGAAGGCTGGGAACGTTTGCATCGTCCATCAAAAGACAGTTTCCGAGACCGTCAACTTCGTAAGCATAGACTCTGCCTATTTCAGTTTCGACAATTGCAAAGTCATTTATACCATTTTCAATTTCTGAACAAAGCTTTTCTGCAGTCTGTTTGTAAGTGTCCTCAATTCCCGCATCACTGAGATTCTTATGAAGATTTTCAAGTGTTGCGATAATAAACATATTTGCAGGAACAAGGAAAGGATAAACACACTTATCGTCACTGGGTCGGAATGCACTTCTGACCATACCTGTGTAAGCATAATCTGCACCGTATCCGTTATTGTCAAGTGAATCTTTGCCGTCTTCCCATGTTCTGCGGAAATAATACTCTGAATTTTTCGGATCCTGTTCTGTTATGAGTGTATCAAGGATGACTTTATAAGCTTCAAAGAACTTTTCACCGAAAATTTCTTTATCACCTGTGTTTTCATAATATCTGTTAAGAAGCCACAGAGGATAGATGAGTGAATCAATTTCATATTTGCGTTCCCAGACGATATCAAGTTTCATTGTGTCGTCATTATGACCCCTGCCGTTTGCAGATTCATTGAACGCATTTGCATAAGGATCAAGACAGATGAGTTTAAACTGTCTTTCGAGCAGACTTTTAACAAGTGCTTTCGCATCGTTATCATCTTCTGCTGCTCTGACATAATGGCTTACCTGCACACTGCTGTCACGAAGCCACATAGCCTCAATATCACCGGTGATGACGAAGACATTGCCTTCGTCATCAAACTTTACGGTGGTTTCAAGTGTATTCAGGTAACATTTGCGGAACATTTCACGGACTCTTTCGTCTGCAATTTTTTCCGCCATCATATCAAGTTTTTTATATAAATTTTCGTATGCCATTTTCTGCTCCTGAATTATTCGGCAATTCTTGCCTTTGCTTCGTCATACATTGCAGCGATTTCCTCAAAGTGAGTATAATTTTCTTTCTGCTTGAGAAGTTTTTCAGCATCAAGGAAAGGCTTGGCAGCACGGTTGAAGTTTGCATGCTTGTCTGTTTCGAGCTTTGACATCTTGCGAGCTTCCTTACGTTTTGCTTCGACAGCTGCGATTTCATCTTTAAGCTCGCCTGCTCTTACGTTATCCTTTTCTTTCTTTGCACGATACTGTTCGTTGTACAAAGCCTTGAGCTTGACATCGCATTCATCTTCTGCATTGAAATAGCTTTCGAGCACAGCAAAGTCGGGCTTGACAAAATCTTCATGATTCTGATAATTCTTCATGATTGTTCTGAATGCAATCTTCTTATTCTTTGCCATTTCGATTGCTGCCTTGCGAGCTTCTTTTTCAGCATCAGTTGACCTGGGCATTGCTCTTGCTTCGCCAAGTTCATGATTGATTTCAGCCATTGTCATATTAAGAAGACCTGCAAGACCTTCTGCATAGATCTTTTCGCAGATCTGAATCTGAGATGCAAATTCAGGTTTTGAGAATTTATCAAGCTCATCACAGACGAACTGTGCAATTTCAATTTCTTCATTGAATGCTTTATCGTCATTATATGCTTTCTTAGCAGCATTGCGTAATGCTTTATCTGTCTGTGACTTGTATGATTTCTTATCAAGTGCTTTGGGTGTTGCGCCTACCATTTCTCTTGAGTTTCTGATGATATCAATTGTTTCAACAAGAGTTTTGTCATTGAGAATGCCGTTTCCGAAGTCTTCAAACATAGCTCTGACTTTAAGCACACGGATAACTGATTTCTGTTTCAGCTCATTGAAGTCATACCAGAAATAAGGCACAACGTTCATGAATGCACCGATGGCAGAAACAATAATAAGCACGTGAAGAAGGTTTATAAGAATATCGGGGTCATACAGTGCTGAGTATGCGTTAGCATAGTTATCCTGACCGTTTGCAAACTGGTCTGCAAGGATTTCACCGACTGTTTTTCCGTCACCGAGCATTCTTGAAAGGATGTTGGGATTTGATGTGACAGCAATTGCGTTTTCTTTTGTGATACCGCCTTTTTCATAGATAAAGGGAAGAACTGAAGATGTTGCAAGAGTGATGATTGTGCCGATTGTACCGACTGCAGCAAACATACCATCAATACGTTCACCTGTCTTATACTGCTGATAGTCACGGATATCTGCCTGAATAGCAGGATTGAGAATATGTGCAAATGAGCCCATGAATCCGTTAAGATACAGGCAACACATGACAAGCCAGATTGTTGCACCGTTTATCTGTGATGTTGCAGGAAGCATCAGGAGAATGAAAACAACGTTCATGATGTTGGTTACAACGAGAACTGCTTTTTTACCCCATTTTCTGATACAGAACGGAGCCAGCAACATACCCCAGAGCGATGCGTTACCGTAAATGGTTACGATAAGACCGTAAGTTGTACCTGAACTTGCGCCGCCGTAGTTATAAAGCCAGAAAAGGATGTTATAGAAAGATGCTTCAAGGAATCCGAGCCAGCCTGCAAGTGAAATGATCCAGAAATACTTATTCTTTGCAACTTCACGCAGGGCATCCATGAAACGGACCTGGACAACGTGTGTTTTTGCCTGAACGATTCTTTCTTCTGTGTACTTATAAACAACGATACAAAGAAGAATTCCGAGAACACCGAGCACAGGATAAAGAAGCTTGTAAACACGGATATCTGTTGAGTTTGTGTGGAAAAGTTTTTCTGCAATGATGGGTGTGAAAAGATTTACGATAGTGGGTGCAAATGAGTAAACAACACTCTTGATTGATGCGATATCTGCTCTTTCCTGTGTATCGGGAGAAAGAACATGAATGAGGTTTTCATATGCATCATAGAAGAAGTAATAGAAGAAATGTAACAGCAGATTCAGAACAAGTATGATTGCACATTTTGCAACATACGCATAGCTTTCTCCGAAAATTTCACCTTCACCGAGAAGATATCCCAGTTTGTCATATGGCAGCCATACCATAAGAATACAGATAATCGCTGTGGGGATACCCATTGATGTTATGTAAGGTCTGTATTTACCTGCTTTGTTTCTTGTGTTATCGATGATGTTTGCTCTGATACCTGTAAGCGGAATGTTTGCAAGTACAGCGATAACATAAAGAACATACATATCGGTTGCGTCAACACCGAGTGTACTTGAAATAAGAGTATTACCTGTACCGAGAATACATGCCTGACCGAGAGTCATAACCATGTATGCACCGATACCGCCGCCGGAATAAGCAGCAATTTCCCTTAAAGGCACGTTTTTACCTTTTGCGGGAGTTTTCCAGTTGTTTTTGAACATGCTGAGCAAGCCAAAAGCCTTTTCTTTCAGATTCATAGGTCATCCTCCTTATATTTGAATTATTATAACACATATAAACATAATTTTCATTAGTTTTTTTAAATTTTTTATATATATTTTTGAATCAACAAAAAAATAAAAAAAAAAATCAGAGGTAATACGGAAAATTCCGTATTACCTCTTTTTTTAGTTTTCAGCTACCCTGTTTATTCAACAGCAGCATATGCCTTAGCTGTGCTTATTACCAGTGAGCAGCACCGCATCCGCAATACTGATATTCTGTCATGCCGAATAATTTACGAAGGAATGTAAATATCTTGAAGAAGAACAATACAAGTGAGTTCTTGCTGTGGCATGAGCATGTGCATTCGCCTGTAGCATCGTATGTGGGATCGTCTTCACATTCTGCATAGATTTCTACATCACCAACGATTACTTCAGCGTTGATTGTAAGCTTACCGGTTGTTGAATCGTAAGTGTATCCGTCTGTGATGAGAATACCGTCAACATAAATTGCTATAGTCTTGGGAAGTACATATCCTGCATCAGCAACGATTGTTGCGTGGTATGTAGTTCTGTAAGCGATTTCGCTGCTGCTGTTGAGTGATGCACCGCCGAAGATGCTGTTTACAACACTTACGCTGCCGCTTGTTGACTTAGCAATGATGTTGATGTTACCTGTGATAGCATTACCTGCAATCTTGAGTGTGCCTGTTTCTGAATTGTATTCATACTTATCAGCTGTAAGAATAACGCCACCGACTGTGATTCTGAGTTCTTCGGGAACATTTGCTACACCGAATGTAACTACATAATCAATACCGTATGTTGCTGATTCTGTGCTCTGAGCATCACCGATCTTCCAGAATACCTGGTAAGTTCTTGCTGTGTACTGAGCTTCGATAAGAACGATACCTGCAGGCATTGTTGCGGGAACGTTGATCCACTTGCCTGTATGACCTTCCTTAGCGGGAACAGCCTTTTCAGGAATTGCTGTACCGAAAGGTACTGATGCTGAGTATACTGTTGTTCCGTCTACGATCCAGTATACGGGATACATTCTGGGTGTGTAGATAGCTTCAATAGTAACATCTGAAGCAGGCATTCTTGTGATTGTATCATCCCACTTGACTGTGTAACCTACCTTATCTGCGGGAAGTGCCTGAGAAGGAATTGCAGCGTTATAAGCTACTTCTGCTGTCTTGACAACAACACCGTCAACTACCCATTCAACTTTGTACTTTCTTGCAGCTGATGTATAAGTTGCTGTGTAAGTTGTATCTTCTGTTGCAGCTACGGGAGTCTTATCCCAACCTGCAAATGTGAATGTTTCTGTAGCTGTGGGAGCCTTATCTGTTGAACCTGCGAATACGGGTACTTTACCGTATTCAACAACTTCTGTTGTCTTTACGCCGTCAACAATCCAAGTGATTACAAAGCCTCTTACAGTTACATCATACTCTGCTGTGTATGTTGCATCGCCTGTTACAGCTTTGATTGCAGGAGACCAGCCCTTGAATACATAAGTTGCTGCGGGAGTTTCGGGAATATCTGTTGAGCCCTTGAATGAGGGAAGCTCATTGTACTTATACTGTTCTGTTGTTGAATTACCGTTAACAACCCAAGTGATTGTGTAAAGTCTTACAGCTTCTGTATATATTGCTGTGTAAGTAGCAGGACCTGTTACCTTAACGGGTTCATTGTCCCAACCTGCAAATGTGTAAACAGTTGTGTTTGTGGAAGCCTTGTCTGTTGAACCGTTGAATGAAGGAACTTTGCCGTATTCAACCTGTTCTGTTGTTGACTTGCCGTTAACAATCCATGTGATTGTGTACTTGTTTACAGTTGAAGTATAAGTTGCCTTATAAGTTGCATCGCCTGTTACCTTAGCGATTGTCTTATCCCAGCCTGCAAATGTGAATGTGTACTGTGCAGTTGCAGCCTTTGTGGGAGCTGTGCCATTGTACTTAGGTGTTGCACCGTATGCAACCTTACCTGACTGAAGAACTGTGCCGTCTTCGTTAACGAACTTGATTGTGTATTCGTTTACAGTTGAAGTATAAGTTGCCTTATAAGTTGCATCGCCTGTTACTGTTGCGATAGCATTATCCCAGCCTGCAAATGTGAATGTGTACTGTGCGGTTGCAGCCTTTGTGGGAGCTGTGCCTTCGTACTTGGGTGTTGCACCGTATGCAAGTTTACCTGACTGAAGAACTGTGCCGTCTTCGTTAACGAACTTAACTGTGTATTCGTTGACTGTCTGTGTGAATGTTGCTGTGTATACAACGTTACCGACTACGTTTGAAACTGTGGGTTCCCAACCTGCGAATGTGTATGAGTACTGAGCATCGCCCTTCTTTGTGGGTTCTGCACCGTCATACTTGGGCGTTGCGCCGTATTCTACATTCTCATCTGTTTCAACTGTCTTGCCTTCAACTACCCATGTTACTGTGTACTTGTTTGTAACGGGTGTGAATGCTGCTGTGTAAGTTGCATTGCCTGTTACAGGAACAACAGCGGGTGTCCAGCCTGAGAATACATATGAGTACTGAGCATCGCCTGTCTTGACGGGTGTTTCACCTACATATGAAGGTGTTTTGTTGTATTCAACCTGTTCTGTCTTAAGAACAGTATCACCGTTCTTCCAAGTGATTGTGTACTTATTGACAGTCTTATCGAACTTAGCTGTATAAGTTACGTTGCCTGTAACTGTTGTGATTTCCTTATCCCAGCCTGCAAATGTGTATGTATACTGTGCATCTGCTGCCTTTACGGGATCTGCATGAACAGGTGTTGCACCGTATTCATATGTCTGAGTTTCTGTTGCACCGTCAATTGACCATGTAACTGTGTACTTATTGACAGTCTTATCAAACTTAGCTGTGTAAGTTACGTCGCCTGTAACTGTTGCGATTGTCTTATCCCAGCCTGCAAATGTGTATGTATACTGTGCATCTGCTGCCTTTGTGGGAGTTGCATGTGAAGGTGTTGCACCGTATGCATATGTCTGAGTTTCTGCCTTACCGTCAATAATCCATGTTACTGTGTATGTGTTGACTGATTCAGAGAACTGAGCTGTGTAAGTTGCGTTACCCTTAACTGTTTCAATTGCGGGTGTCCAGCCTGTGAATACATATGAGTACTGAGCATTACCTGTCTTAACGGGATCTTCGTGTGAAGGTGTTGCACCGTATTTGTATGTTTCTTTTGTTTCAACACCGTCAACAATCCATGTTACTGTGTATTCATTTACAGTTGAAGTATAAGTTGCCTTGTAAGTTGCGTTACCTGTAACTGTTGCGATTTCATTATCCCAATCTGCAAATGTGTATGTATACTGAGCTGTTGCAGCCTTTGTGGGAGTTGTGCCCTTGAATACAGGTGTTACACCGTATGCGAGTTCTTCTGACTGAAGAACTGTGCCGTCTTCGTTTACAAATTCAACTGTGTACTTATTGACTGTTGATGTGTAAGTTGCCTTGAATGTTACATCGCCTGTTACGGTTGTTTCATCTGTGAGACCTGCCCAACCTGCAAATGTGTATGTGTA
>JAGBSO010000004.1 GCA_017631795.1 Clostridia bacterium
CTTCGCTTTGCCGACCGGCAACAATTTTGTTCGGCTTCGCCGAGGGCGGGTTCAAGTCCCGCTTCTGCAAAACCGTGAATTTTTAAATAAAAAAAAGACTGAGCTATTGCTCAGTCCTGGTGCGAGAGACGGGACTTGAACCCGTACGGGATTACCACACGCCCCTCAAACGTGCGCGTCTGCCGATTCCGCCACTCTCGCATTTCCGTTTGGAACGTTTTGAATTATAACAGAACAAAACACAAATGTCAAGCCTTTTTTTAAAAAAATTTAAAAAATTTTCTAACTTATTTTTTCTCTTGTATATATAAATGATTTATTATATAATAAAAGCATAAAAAGGAGGAAATCATTAAATGAAAAAGTTAATATCTGTATTGCTTACGGTTCTTATGTGTTTTTCAGCTGTAACAGCTTTTGCCGAGACTCCCGTAATCGATGAATCACTGTCTATGATGGGAGATGCAAACGCAAACGGCAAGGTCACTGCTGCTGATGCACGAAGTGTTCTTCGTGTTGCTGCAAGAATAGATCCTGCTGACAGCATCAGCCTTTACAATACCGATGCAGACGGAAACGGAAAAATTTCTGCATCCGACGCAAGAATTATTCTTCGTGTTGCTGCAAATCTGTCCGAATTCGTCTATGGCTTCGACGGTAACGGTACACCTTGTGCGTTGAATGTGCTCAGAAGCTCTGAATATTATGTAAAAGTTTCTTACAGAGAGCCGTCTTCATCCACAACTGTTTCCATGAGCCTTGCACACAGAGGCAAAGATGTCTACATCATAAGCGATGACATGGGCTTTGACACAAGCGAGCTTGGTTTTTCCGAATGCGGAATGATGCTCAATGATGATAAGGTATATGCAATCATGGGTTCAGGCGATTCAAAGATAGCTATGTATATTCCCGACAAGATGTGTGAAGAAATGGGAATGACAAAAGGAGAAATCAACGAAATGTCAAGCTTGATAGCTTCTTTTATTGCAGGAGATATCGGCACAGCAACAAAAGAAGAACGTGACGGTGAAACTGTTTTCTGCTATGAATACGAACTGGAAGGTATAACCTATCTTCTCTATGTCGGAACAAACGGCAAACTCATGAGCATTGACGCAAAGACTTCAAAAGGCAACGAAACGCTTATTATATTCAATGAAGTTGCCGCTGATTCAGTTTCAGAATACTTCAATCTTGATAATTACGATCTTCTCTGATAACAAACAAAAGGCACAGTCCGAAGACTGTGCCTGATTTTTTTATTTTATTTATCCTTGAACATCTCAAGTCTCTTTTCCTGCTTAGCTCTCTTCTTCTGATACTTTGCGTCGAGCTTTGCGTCGTTTGCTTTCTTGAGTTCCATATCTGAAAGGACTTTGCCTGCCTTGTATTCTTCAATTGCCTTTGCTCTGCGAGCCTTTGACTTCTTAACATACATAAGACCGAAAACAACAACCAGAACCACACAAACTACACCGAGAATAAGTGAAATGTATGATGACAATCCTTTTTCAACGGGAGCAATTTCTGTGTTGGGACGTGTTTCTACAGCATAGCAATTAACACACTGAGCGATATCAAGACCTTCGTATGAATCTGTTGCAGGTCTGATGTTTGCAAATGATACTGAATGAGCATCATCTGCGCAACGTTTTGCATTGTTTGCAACAGTGAAAGCTGCTGCTTCTGCTGTTGTGTCTTCACTTACAACCGCATTTGCTGTATTGTATGCGTCAACTGCTTCGTTTCCGTTTGCATAGAATGTGAAACCGCTGATTGCAGCTTCATTATTTCCGTCCTGAACAAAACCGAAAGCAAGAGAACCGATAGTCTTAACTGAATCGGGAATATAAACATTCACAAGAGATTCACAACCGAAGAATGCACCGTTGCCGATTTTTTCAACAGATGTGCCCAGGTCAAGGCTCTTGAGAGCTTTACAGTTCTTGAACGCAAGATCGCCGATTTCCTTAACACCGTTACCGATAACAACATATTCAAGAGCTTCACAACCCTGGAATGCTGAAGCACCGATGTATGTAACTGAATCGGGAATTATAACAACTTTAAGGTTTTTACAATCTGCAAAAGCTGCATTTGAGATGATTGTAACTGAATCGGGAATTACAACTTCTGTGAGAGTTGACTTTCCTTTGAATGCAGATGCTCTGATTCCTGTAACGGGAATATCTTCAATTGCATCGGGAATCACAACAACAGTGTCTGTTGAATCATCGCCTGCGTTATAACCTGAAATTTCGTTATAAGGCTCAAACTCATCTGTTTCTGATTTAACAGGTGTATAAGAAAAATTACCGTAGTCTTCCGCAAATGCGCTTACGGAAAACAGCATGAAGATAGCAAGAGATACTGCCAATGTGACAAAAATCTTTTTAATAACTGATGATTTCATATAATCACTCCGATACTGTATTCCTATAAATTATATTGCACTTTTTCAATTATGTCAATAGTTTTGGATAATTTTAAGAGAATATAAGACTGAATTTTAATCAAAATATACAAACACGTCTCAGAGTGTTTCATTTTCAAAAGAATAATACTCTCCTGTTACAGCACTTCTGAGAATGGGGTATCTGTAATCACCTTCGTCTGCAATATCCCATATATCAGTAAAATTGAAATCTGTGAAATTATCCTTGTTTTTCATCTCGTCTGCAGTGAGTTTTCCGATTTCACCTGTGACGAGTCTTGCATTGTTGCCTGACTTCACAACATCTGCCCCGCATGATGAATCAAGCATGAAACACTGCTGCACACTGACTCTTCCGCTACCCGGCACACAGCTTATGTATCCTGAAATACCGCCTGCATTTTCATCGGCAGAAACAACACCTGCATTATAGCATCCTTCAATTGTGGAATTGCCGTCTGCACAACGGCTGTTGCCTGTTATACCGCCGGCATTTTTTGCTGCACTGACAGATGCCGCATTGAAGCTGTTGATTATTTTTGAATTTCCAGTTGCAGCTTCACCGACACCTGTTATACCGCCTGCATAACCGTTTGCAGCAGAAACACTGCCGAAAACACAGCAATCTGTAATGACGGGGGCATTACCGTTTCCGTCAGCACGGAAATAGCCTGTGATACCGCCTGCATTGTTTCCTGATGATTTTATAACACCCGAAACACTGCAATTCTCGAATCCCGAATTTTCGGTGGCATCTGCAGAAAAATATCCTGCAATACCACCTGAATAACTGCCTGCATCAACATATGCACCGCTCAGGCAGAGATTCTTTATAAGACCGTTTCGCACAACTCCGAAAAGTCCTGCATAGTCGGTTTCTTCGGAAATATACATGCCGTAGATGGTGTGGTCTGCACCGTCAAATGTACCGGTAAAATATGAATAGGTGTCGTCATCTTTGCTGTAACCGATGGGTGTCCATTCATTTCCGGGAGCAGTTTTACCCCATGAATCAAAACCGTCAGTTTCATTCAGAAGAATATCCGCACCTAATTTATAGTGACATGCAGCATAGTATGAATTGCCGTCATTGACAAGATTTGCAAGATATGCAAGCTGACCGCCCGATGAAATTATATAAGGGTCTTCTTTTGTGCCTGCACCTGACTCAAAAGATGATGCAGCAGCACCATTCCAGAGAAGTACGGGCTTTGCCTGCTGCTGTGTTGTTATAACAGGAGTTGTTTTTTCTTCATTTTTTGAATTGAAATAAATTTTGACCGCTGAAAAAATCAACAAAGCTGCCACAGCCACAACACAGAAAAGAAGAACATCACCTTTTGTAAGCAAAGGCTTTTTCTTTGCTTCAGGAATCTTTTTTTCTTCCTGCTTTTTTTCGGGGACTTTCTTTTCTTCCTGTTTTGATGCAAAAGGATTGACATTCACACCAAGCTGAGCGCTGACATCCTCATGAACTGCATCGGGAACAAAGGTTTTTGATGAAATATAGCTGAGTGTGTTTTCCATATCAGCCAGAAACATCGAAACATCCGCACCGAACTGACGGATAAATTCTGCCTGTTTTTCCAACAGAATGTCTGCAATTTTTATCTGTTCGGCAACTGTTTCTTCACTGATTTTTTCAAGTGCTGCTATTTTTTCTTCGCTGACATCTGCAACGCAACGATAAAACAGAACTATTTTTGATTCTGTGGGCAATCCTGCAAGCATCTGAATGATGATTTTCATGATACCGTGTTCAAAACCGAATCTGTCTTTGTTTTTTGCAAATTCCGTTGCTTCTTTTGCAAGTTTTTCAAGTGCTTCCTTGTCTGCACAGATATTTTCGTCTGTCGGAATGCCTTTTCTGCACATATTGATTGCCAACGAATAAAACCACTGTTCAAAGACGGTGTGGTCTTCAAGTTTTCCGACAGATTCAAACATTTTTACAAAAATTTCCGCAGTGAGTTTCATTGCAACCTGAGCATCACCCGTAAGTGTTTTGCAGATGAAATATATGCTTTTGTAATAATGTATATATAAATCTCTGTATGCACCTTTGTTGCCGTGCTGTGCAAGAACAACCAACGGTGCAACCTGTTTTCTTTTCTCTTCAGACATCATTTTGCCTCACTTTTCGTATTGATATATATATGATAAAATATATCAGGGATTTTTTCAAGACATTCGACAATTTCTTCATAAAAAAAATCCTGTCTGATTCCTGTTTTTACTTCAAAAAATGATATTTACACGGAAATTCTTTTGTGATATATTATAATTACAGAGGTGATATTTATGATGGTTTATGTCTGGCTCGGCATTCTTGTTGCTGCAGTAGTTCTTGAAATTGCGACAACGCAGATTGTTTCCATCTGGTTTGCAATCGGAGCACTGGCAGCTTTCATTACCGCACTTATCGGCGTTGAACAGCTCTGGATTCAGATAGTTGTATTTGTCGTTGTTTCTGCAATAGCTGTGGCAGTTACCCGTCCGCTGGTAAAAAAAATGATCAACAAAAAAGCTGAACCCACAAACGCAGATATGGTCATCGGCAAAACGGGAATCGTTACCGAAAAAATTGATAATCTTGCACCTTCGGGTATTGTAAAGGTAAACGGTTCGGTCTGGACTGCACGTTCTGCAGACGACTCTGTTATTGAAGCTGATGAAAAAGTAATAATCAAAGAAATAAGCGGTGTAAAACTGCTTGTTATAAAAGAAAATTAATTCGGAGGTATCATTATGGAATGGATCATTATTCTGGCTGTACTCATAATTTTTGCACTTGTTATTGTCATTGCAAATATCAAGATTGTACCCCAGTCAAAGGCTTATGTCGTTGAAAGACTCGGTGCGTACAAAGAAACATGGCAGACAGGTCTTCACATCAAAGTTCCTTTTATTGAGAAAGTTGCAAAAATCGTTTCTCTCAAGGAAAAGGTTGCAGACTTCCCGCCTCAGCCCGTTATCACAATGGATAACGTTACAATGCAGATAGACACTGTTGTTTTCTATCAGATAACAGACCCCAAACTTTACACATACGGTGTGGAAATGCCTGTTGCTGCGATTGAAAACCTTACAGCAACAACTCTTCGTAACATTATCGGTGAAATGGACTTCGATACAACTCTTACTTCAAGAGATATCATCAATGCAAAAATCAGAGGCATTCTTGACGAAGCAACAGACCCCTGGGGTATCAAGGTAAACAGAGTTGAACTCAAAAACATCTTCCCGCCCAAGGAAATTCAGGACGCCATGGAAAAGCAGATGAAGGCTGAACGTGAACGCCGTGAATCAATTCTTCGTGCAGAAGGTGAAAAGGCAAGTAAGATTCTTGTTGCAGAAGGTCAGAAAGAATCTCAGATTCTTGCGGCAGAAGGTGAAAAGCAGGCTGCTATTCTCCGTGCGGAAGCTGTAAAAGAAGCAAAAATCCGTGAAGCAGAAGGTGAAGCTCAGGCTATCATCGCTGTTCAGCAGGCTAAGGCTGAAGGTATCAAAGTGCTTAACGAAGCAGCTCCCACAAAAGAAGTTCTCACAATCAAGAGTCTTGACGCATTCGCAGCAGCAGCAGACGGCAAGGCAACAAAGATTATCATTCCTTCAGAGCTTCAGGGACTCGCATCTCTTGCAACATCAGCTTCAGAATTGTTTGATAAGAAATAAGAATCTCAACAAAACACACAGGGGACGGAAATTCCGTCCCCTGTTTTTATTGATTAAATATTACCCAATATTCCGCCTATGATGTCACCGATGCTTCCACTGCTGTCACCACCGCCGATAATGCCGCCGAGAATATCTTCGAGACCTCCGCTGCTGTCGCCGCCGATTATATCACCTATACTGCTGTCACCGCCGATGATGTCACCGATGCCGCCGATGATATCATCAACTTTGTTTCCGGGAGTATTGAGTTCACCCTGCGTTGTTGTTTCAGCAGGCGCTGTGGTTGTTTCGCCGCCGTTTCCGTACAGTTTATCGTAATAATCCTGAAGTTCTTTCTGTGTTTCTTCATCCTTTGCTGCCTGATATGCCATAAGGATTATAATAAGGTCATCAATCTGCTTCTGAACTTTTTCGTCTTTCTTGTATTCATCATAACCGAGAATTTCCGCAGTTGAAGGAAGTTTCACAAGACTTGCTGATGCTCTGAGAATTTCTCTTGCATCAGATGATGTAATTTTGCCATCACCGTTGATATCGCTGAACATTGCATCTGTTTCGCTGATTTCATCAAGTTTTGCAGAAACACGAAGAACTGTTCTTGCATCAGATGAATTGATCTTGCCGTTGTTGTCAACATCCCCCATAGGTCTTACAGTGTAATCAATACCGCTGTATTCTGTTATAACGTTATAGATAATGCCTTCTTTCTGGAAATTGACACCGAGATAAGGCATTTCGGGTCCGTATGTACCGTCTTCCTGCTGGAACAGGAAAGTGATACCCATGCCTGTTGTGTAGCTTACAATTTCACCGTCACGGTTGACCTGACATTCAACATAGTTGTTGACATACTTGAGCATTACGTTTACGTTAAGAGAAAATGTGCCGAGGTTAATTGTTGCATAAGCTTTATCTGTCACATCAAAAACTCTGGCAAGACCTGAATCTGCGGCAGAACCTTCAACATCCTTAAGGTCAATGTGCATTCTGTAGGCACCGCTCTTGTAAATTGTGATGGTGTAATCCTTGATGTCGTCACCCGTAAGAGCTGCCACATATTCTTTACCTGCAATAGGAAGATTATTGATGACATCATTACCGTATTTATATTTGGTTGTGATCTGATTTTCGTTGTTCGATCCGTCAATAATACCTGCAAAAAGATCCTTTGTGCCGATAAGTGATTCAACAATACCCGTAACAGGTCCTAATCCGCCCTGAAGCTGCTGAGCAATCTGAGCATCCATTGATGCAACAACAGTTTTGTTGAATGCGGGAGCACCGTTTTTGAGTTCATTTACGGTAAGATTGAAAAGTTCAGCTATATTGTCTGCTTCCGCCTTGTCAATTGTGATAACTTCTTCAACATCTGCTTCGGGGTCACCTTCTGTGTCTTCAGTTGCGCCTGTCCATTCATTTTTGATATTCTCAATCAGCTTGTCAATGGGGCCCGGTTCTTCACTTTCCTGAATAATTCCGTTTATCCAATCTGCAAACATCTGTGAAAGGTTCATGTTACTGTCTGAACCACCCCCCAGAAGACCGGCAAAAATATCTGTAAGTTCAGTTGCTGCTGATACAGAAACCACACTTCCCGTTACCAATGCAAGACTGAGTACAAGCGAAATAATTGCCGTTAAAAATCTTTTCTTTGTGCTTTTCATTAATATTCTTTCCTTTCCTTATACAGGATACCTATAATATAATAACATACAAGTATAACAATGTCAAAGGTTTTTCTTTACCTGTTTATGGATTTGTGATACAATAACTTTATTAAATCAATGTGAGGAAAGAATCATGATAATTCATCCCATACCGCCTTTGTTTGACCGCAATTCTGAGATTCTGATTCTGGGGTCTTTTCCTTCTGTTAAATCACGGGAAGAATGTTTCTTTTACGGACATCCGCAAAACAGATTCTGGAAAGTTGTTGCAAGAGTTTTAAACGAAGAAACTCCCGTTACGATTCAGGAAAAAACAGACATGATGCTCAGACACCATATTGCAGTCTGGGATGTTATACATTCCTGCGAAATAGAAGGCTCTGCTGACAGCACAATCAGAAATGTTGAGGCAAACGACCTGAGCATTATTCTCTCCGATGCCCCTATAAAACGAATTTATGTAAACGGCAGAAAAGCAGAAGCGATGTATAAAAAATATACTGAAAAACAGACGGGCATAAAAGCAATTGTCCTGCCGTCAACAAGTCCTGCAAATGCAGCATGGAATGAAGACAGACTTTTTGAAGAATGGAAACAGATAATCATAAAATAAAGGGGCTAAGACAGCCCCTTTTTTCTTACTTTATTTCAGTTACGGTGTAACCTTCGTTTTCGATAATGCTTTTCAGCTCATCGTCTGCATAATCCTTTTCAAGAGTGACGTATGCACACTTGTCTTCAAGACTTACCTGTGCACTCACACCGTCAAGAGCGTTGAGCACCTTGTCAACTCTTCCTGTGCAGTGATGACACATCATTCCGTCAATATAAATTGTCTTTTTCATTTCCGACATCCTTTCAGTCTGTGTTAAAGTTTCTTTGTTGTATTTAAAAAATCTGAGTCTGAGAGCATTGAGCACAACACACACGGAGCTCATGCTCATACATGCAGCTCCTATCATGGGATTGAGCTTTATTCCGAAGGGAATCAGCAACACACCTGCTGCAAGCGGAATACCGAGCGTATTGTAGAAAAATGCCCAGAAAAGATTTTGTTTTATATTTCTGATAACTGCCCTGCTGAGTTTTATTGCGCCGACAGCATCATTCAGGTCGCTTTTCATCAGCACAATATCTGCCGATTCAATGGCAATATCCGTGCCTGCACCGATGGCAATTCCCACATCTGCCCTTGTGAGTGCAGGTGCATCGTTTATGCCGTCACCTATCATCGCAACTTTTTTGTTTTCTGCCTGAAGCTGTCTGATAACAGCTTCTTTTCCGTCAGGCAGAACATCGGAAATCACCTTGTCGATTCCCGCTTTCCCTGCAATGTACTTTGCGGTTTTTTCATTATCGCCCGTAAGCATTATAACATCAATGCCCATTTTTCTGAAATCAGCAACTGCCTTTGCACTGGTTTCTTTTATAGTGTCTGCAACTGCAATTATACCGAGAAATCTGTTTTCAAGAGCAAAAAACAACGGTGTTTTTCCCTGTGATGAAAACATATCGGAAGTTTTTTCATAAGCAGAAACATCAATATTGTTATCACGCATCAGAAGAATATTACCTGCAAAAACTCTGTCACCGTTTATCTTTGCAGTCATGCCTCTACCCGGAATATTTTCGTAATCAGAAGCAGGTTTCAAAGAAATATTCATGCTTTCCGCTTTTTCCGAAACAGCCTGAGACAACGGATGCTCAGACAATTTTTCTGCTGAATATGCAAAAGTCAGAAGCTCTTCACGGGAAACACCTGATGCAGTCACAATATCAGTCACAACAGGTTTCCCTTCTGTCACCGTGCCTGTTTTATCAAGCACAACAGTGTCTGTTTTGTGCGCAGTTTCAAGACTTTCCGCACTTCTTATGAGTATTCCCGCAGAAGCACCTCTGCCTGTGCCGACCATAATGGCTGTGGGTGTTGCAAGCCCCAGCGCACATGGACATGAAATAACAAGCACGGAAATTGCAAGGTCAAATGCAACGGTAAAATCTTTTTTCACTGCCATCCATACAATAAAAGTAACAACTGCAATTATCATGACCGACGGCACAAAAACTCCGCTTACTTTATCCGCAAGTTTTGCAATGGGTGCTTTTGAAGATGATGCTTCTTCCACAAGACGGAGAATTTTTGAAAGAGCAGTGTCTTCGCCGACTTTTTCTGCCCTGAATCTGATGTAACCGTTTTTATTCACTGTGCCGCCTGTTACGGTATCCCCTGCAGTTTTTTCCGCAGGAATACTTTCGCCTGTTATGGCAGATTCATCAACAGATGCTGCACCGTCAATGATGATTCCGTCAACGGGAATTGTTTTGCCCGGTTTTACGATTATTATATCGCCCACTCTGACTTCATCAATACGGATTTCCGTTTCCTGACCGTTTCTTTCGGCAATTGCCGTGTCGGGAGAAAGCTCAATGAGTTTTGAAATGGCTTCGGATGTTTTGTTTTTTGACCGTGCCTCGAAATATTTACCAAGGGTGATAAGTGATAAAATCATAGCACCCGATTCAAAATAAAGCTTGTGCAAAAGCTCTGATGCAGCCTCAATATCACCTTTGCCGATTGCATTTCCGATGGCAAAGATGCAGAAAACACCGTAAAGAATCGCAGCTGCAGAGCCTGTCGCCACAAGAGTATCCATATTCGGTGACTTTTTAAACAATGCTTTGAAGCCGTTTATATAATATTTTCTGTTTACATACATCACGGGAAGTGTCAGCAGAAACTGAGCAAACGAAAACGCAACACCGTTTTGTACACCTGTCAGAAATGACGGCAACGGCAATGAAATCATGTGACCCATTGCAATATACATAAGCGGAATAAGACAGACAAATGAAACAATGAGTCTTGTTTTCATCTCTTTCAGCTCATTGTTTTCTTTTTTTATTTTTGGCTGATTTTCTTTTTCACCGTATACAGATGCACCGTAACCTGCACCGACAACAGCGCCTGTAATTTTCTGCTCATCGGTTTTTGTTTCATCAAAGTCAACAGTCATGCTGTTTGCAAGAAGACTCACCTCGACAGACCTGATACCGTCAAGTTTTTTTACACTTCTTTCAACAGCAGCACTGCATGCACTGCATGACATTCCTGTTATACTGAATTTTGATTTCATAAAATCTTCCCAATTCTGAATAAAATCAACGGTAAACAATAATTTATGTGGCTTTACGCCACTAAATTATTGTTTATATATTTATTATACCCTCCCAAGAATCATTGTCAACACAAAAAAATCTCATGCCTCTTGAGATACTGATTTTTTTGTGCTATGATAAAAACAGAAAAATCCCGGAGTTGATTTAATGAAAGAACTTGATACACGTCTTAACAAACACATTGAACTTCTGATATCACGCTTTCCGAAGCTTGAGAGTATCAGAGAAGATATCATAAATGCGTATTTATTGTTTGAAGAATGCTACGAAAACGGCGGAAAACTGCTTATTGCCGGAAACGGCGGTTCAGCGGCAGATGCTGAACACATTGCAGGCGAACTGATGAAAAGCTTCAGGCTCGGCAGAAAAGTCAGCACAGAATTTGCAGAAAAACTTCAGGAAACAGACCCTGTGAGAGGAAAAATTCTTGCAGAAACTCTTGAATGTACTCTCACTGCAATACCGCTGACTGCTCACGAAGCTCTTTCCACAGCATACATCAACGACAAAGCACCGCTTGGTGTTTTTGCTCAGCAGCTTTTCGGTTTCGGCAGAAAAGGTGATATATTCCTAGCTCTTTCCACATCGGGAAACAGCGAAAACATCATGAATGCTGCAGTTGTGGCAAAATCCATGGGCATCAGAATTGTCGGGCTTACGGGTAAAGACGGCGGTGAACTTGCAAAGGTTTCTGATGTGGCTGTTATTGCTCCCGAATCGGAAACATACATGATACAGGAACTGCATCTGCCCATTTATCACTGCTGGTGTCTGATGCTTGAAGAAAAATTTTTCGGCATTCAAAAAATTTCAGAATGAAAATATTTCATATTCTGCTCCGGAATAAACGCCTTGTTTGTGTCAATAATATTGACGAGATTCAGATAAGGAGTTGAAGCATATGCTTGACAGAATTTCACTCATCCTTGTCATTGTCGGAGCAGTAAACTGGGGTGCTATCGGTCTCTTCCAGTTTGACCTGGTTTCATGGCTCTTCGGCGGTCAGGATGCAATTTTAAGCAGAATTATCTATACTGTAATTGCTCTTGCAGGTATCTGGTGTGTGTCACTCTTGTTCAGAGAACGTGAGGTCCTCACAAGAACTGCAAATGATGGCGATATGACAAATTCTTAAATCATCTGCCATCATCGTAATCGTTCACAGACTGTCATGACGGCAGTCTGTTTCTTTTTACATAATCAGAACAGGAAGTTACATAAAATGCAGAACAACAAAGAAAAAAATGATCTTATCATAAAGGATTTTCCGGAGCCTGTTGATTCTTTCCGTGCAGCATTTCTGCCTGACAGATGCAATCTTTGCGGAAAAGTGATTGTTCATAATACTGTTATCTGCCCTGACTGCAGAAAAAATGCAAAAGTCATCCGTGGTGAAAGATGTCTTTTCTGCGGAAGGACAAAGAATGACTGCGAATGCAAAGGCAGATCAAATTTCTATGACGGAGTTGTTGCACCGTTTGTTTACGAAGGTGTTGTGCGTCAGAGCATCGCAAGGTGGAAATTCCATGATGCCGAGCGTAACGTAAACTTTTTTGCGGATATGATGATTGCCGCCATGAAAGGTGCATACGACGACATAAAATTTGATGTTATCACTTTTATTCCGCAGACTCATAAGGAAACAAAAGACAGATCATACAACCAGAGTGAGCAACTTGCATTGACACTCGGCAACAAAATGCACATTCCCGTAAAATCTCTTCTTGTCAAACTTTATGAAACGGAAAGACAGCGCAATCTTTCATTCATAAAAAGAAGCGGAAATGTTTTCGGGGTTTTCGACTGCTGCAACAGAAAAATGACCGACGGAAAAACAATTCTTCTGATAGACGATGTAAAGACTTCGGGCAAATCACTCAACGAATGTGCAAAGATGCTGCATCTTTACGGTGCCGCAAAGGTATATTGCGCTGTCATTGCTGTGGTGTGACAAGGGTTTATACATTTATTCCGTTTTTTGGTTGACTTATAAAATTTTTTTATATATAATTGATATATATTTTTTAGGAGGTTTTGCTATGAAAAAGAATTTTTCACGCATTATTTCAGTTATTCTTTCAGTTTGTCTGCTCATGTCATGCGGCAGTGCAGTGGCATTCGCAGCAGATGAAACATCAGCAGCATCATCTTTCGGCGATTCTATCGCAAAAGGATTCTACAATGCTCTCAACACAATCGTTGAAAGCCTTGTCAGCACAATCTGCAAAATTTATCCCAATCCTGCAGACTGGCAGAATCTTTCTGATTACGACAGTGACGAAGTAGGCTTTATGCCCGGCCGTGAAACTTATCAGACAGGTGCAAAGGACGGCAACTTCTGGAGTCTCGGTTATGCAAGTCTGAGTGTACTTCCCGAAGATGCAGACGAAGGCATATACAATCTCGGCAGAGACCTTATGAACAAAATCGCAGAAGGTGTTTATGACGACCAGCGTGTACGCGTTGCAGTTATCGACGATAACAGCGGTGAAGGTGCTGTTGTTATGGGTGCTGTGGACGGTATGGGTCTCACATCAACAGACGTACGTGAAATCCGTAAAGCTGTTCTTGCATACTGCGAAGAAATCGGTTTTGAAGTTTCAAGCATCAATTTCTCTGCAACTCATGCTCACTCTGTTCTTGACACTCAGGGTGTCAGCACAGAATTCTTCAAGAAGCTTTTCCTTAACTTTGCTTACAATGCAATGGGCAAGACAGATTCTCTTCCCGGCATGGAAGCTGCAGATTATTTCAAAGCATACTTCATTGCACAGTCAATCGAAGCTGTAAAGAATGCGATTGCTGATATGGAAAGCGGCAAACTCTACTTTGATGAAATTGATTTCAGCGAATTCATCAAGGATAAGAGAGGTCTTATCGCAAAAGAAGACATCCCCGCAACAGCAGCTCTTTATTTCGTTCCCGATTCAGGCAGTGAAGCAACATACATAACAGACATCACATGCCATGCAACATCATTCAGCGCAAGCAACGGTCTTGTCGGTTCTGACTACATCTACTACATGGATCAGTACATCAAAGAACAGACAGGTGCAAACCTTGTTATGGTTCCCGGTGCTGTCGGTCAGATGTCAAGAGATATCGAAGTTGACACAACAGGCATGACAGAATGGGAAGACATGGGTGCTTCCGCAAAGGCTCTCGGCGCAGAATTCGCAAAGCTCGTTCTTGCTGCAGACTTTGCAAACGAACTTGATCCCGTTCTCAACGTTACACATAAGGAAATCTTCATCACTCCCGAAAACAGCATTCTTGTTCTCGCTTGTGAAGTAAGACTTGTAAACAACAAGGTTTTCCTTGACGAAAACGGCGATGCACTCATGCCCTCAGAAATGGGTTATCTTGAATTCGGCAATGAATTTGCATTTGCAATCATGCCCGCAGAATTCTATCCCGAAACATTCTGGGACGATGAAATTACAAACGGCACAACATGGGACGGTACTGAATGGCCTTATGACAGCCTTGCAGAAGCAGTTGACGGTGTTACAATCTACCCCATCAGCATCACAAACGATGCTCTCGGCTATGTTCTTACAGACAACAACTTCGCATTCATGGGCCACATCATCGGTGAAGAAATCGCTGACGAAGTTCTTTCAGTAGGTAAGCACATGGGTTCATTCCTTGTTGAAGAATACTATGAAATGATTGAAGATTTCGTAAAATAATTAAACTAAAAATTAAAGCACTTGCTGAGCAAGTGCTTTTTTTGTTGCTTATTTAACTTCAATTCTGAAAAGTCCTGCACCGTGGGGATTGATTTTTGCAGAAAACTTATCCTTTGTCACAGCATGTTCACTGTGTGACCACATATCGTGAACACTGTATTCGATTCCGCCCACCGAAATATCAGTAATATCAAAACTGATTTCTCTTTCTTCATCATCTGTGTTGAAAAGTGCAACGAACTTACATTTTTCACCGTTCGATGTCCAGATGATTTCGCCTTTTCCGTCTGTTTCTTCACGGCTGAACTGTTTTGCACCGTATGAGTTTTTCAGCATATCAATAAGCTCTGCATTCTGAAGCAGTGAAAGAGTGAATTCATCATTTTCACGCATTTCTCCACCCATCATAAGCGGTGAACGGAAAATTCCCCAGAGAGTCATCATTGTTATCTGCTCATCATGGGTGAAACGTGTATAACGGTTTCTGTATTCGGGAAGTTCTTCTGTTTTCTGGATTCTGCCGAGAGGCAGCATATCGCAATCGGGCCATGCACCGGGCTGAACATATTCCTGCCATGCGTAACAACGCTCAAACATAGCATGAAGCTTGCTCCATTCATCCCAGAAATCGCCCGTCATACGCCACATGTTTGCATTAGCTGCAAGATGCTCATGTTCCCACACGGGAGCAGGTCCGGGAGAAAGGCTGAGCACCATATCTCTGCCGCACTTATCTATGGCCTTGCGTATCATTTCGATTTCTTTTCTTGCAGAATAGGGATTGTCAGGATACATCTCGGTGTTTGCAATATCGTCGCACTTGATATAGTCCACATCCCATGAAGCATAAAGCTCAAAGATTGAATCGTAATATGCCTGAGAACCCTTGTTGTCAGCATAAAGACCGTACATATCGGGATTCCATGAGCAGATTGATGAGGGACACGCAACATCTCTTGCAGTCATGCCTTCGCACTTGATTTTTGTGTTCTGATGTGCTGCCTGACGGGGAATACCTCTCATTATGTGAATACCGAATTTAAGCCCCAGAGAATGAATATAGTCGGCAATCGGCTTGAAACCTTTTCCTCCTGCAGATGATGGAAAACGTTCCACAGACGGAATGAGTCGTGAATATTCATCCATGCAAAGCGGAGCAAAATAATGATAATAAAAACTGCTTGCGGTGGGCTCTGACCACTGAATATCGCAGACAACATATTCCCAGCCGTATTCTTTCAGATGCTCTGCCATATAATCCGCATTTGCAAGCAACTGTTCTTCGTTTACGGCTGCACCGTAACAATCCCAGCTGTTCCATCCCATTGGCGGTGTAAGAGCTAATTTTTTATGCATAAAATCACCTTTTTTGCTAAATATCGATTTAATTATAAACAGAAAAAACAGAAATGTCAAACAGACAATAATTTATCGGGCTAAGCCCGATAAAATGAATAATGAGAAATGAGTAGTGAGTAATGTCGGAAGCACTTCGTGCTTGTTCCGCTTACGCTCTATATAATGGGGTATGGGGTGTAACCCCATCATCAATTACTCATTAATCATTACTAATTACTCATTGAAACAATAATTTAGTGGCATAAAGCCACATAAATTATTGTTTGTGTTTCTCAATAAACTCAATGCTTCTCTTCCAGCTGTGTCTTGAGAAGAAGTGTTTTGAATGAATTTTGAAATACCCTACTCTGCCGTCAGGTAAAGCCTGACCTGTGGGAAGATAATCTTCTGCATCTGCGATGCCGTCAAGACCGTCTTTTTCCCATGCGGGTGATGCTGCAAGACAGCAAAGCTGCTGAGATTCGGGGTCTGCCCAGAAATCCATATCGCATGAGCCGATGATGACAAATCTGGGAGCGATTGCAGCAAGAAGAAAATGCTGATCGAAAATATCAGACTGATTTTCTTTGGTATATTTGAAATAATTCTTACAGAACCAATAAGGGAAGTTTTCAACAATATCAGAAATATTCTCTCCCCGCTGACGAAGATGTCTGTCAAGATGTTCTTTCAGTTTTCCCGTACTTCCGTGTGCAATAGAGTCACCTGCACAGCCTGCAGCATTGGAAAAAACAAATCTGAATCTTTCATCGAGCATTCCCGTATAAAGAGCTGTTTTGCCGAGTCTTGAATGACCTGAAATCATAACATTTTCTGCATCCGTTGACGGAAGTGTGAGTGCATAATCGAGCACACGCATGGCTGCCCATGCCCAGATTCCGATTTTTCCGCAGGTTGTATCTGTATTCTGACCGTCAGGCAGAAGCAAAGGTGCAATGCCCGTTGAAAAATCACCGTCATCAGAAGAAATATCCTTGTAACAGAACATAAGGAAGTCAACATCGTATTCGCTCATTTCTTCACGTGGAAAATAGTGCGAATCTTCCATATGATGAAAATTATTCACGATAATAAGCGGTCTTTTTCTGCCGTCAACATGAAGAAGTCTGTCGATGCGGAATGTGTGACTGCCATCGCCGATATTCAGCGTCATATCCACATAAGAAAAATGAACATTTCCGCAGTCATATCTCTCTTCGATAACAGTCGGCTCTGACACACTGAAAGAAAAAGGCACATCGGGAAGATATCCGAAAACTTCCGACTGCATTATCTCTTTCATTTCTTCCCTTGTTTTAAGAGGAGGCAGATTTCTTTTTGCGAGTTCCTGAGATAACATAATTACACCTCATACCAAAAACCGCTTCCCTTAAAGAGAAGCGGTAATCTGAATTATTTGTACTGATAAACTCTTACGTAGTCAACGATGAATTCAGCTGTGTCGCCGGGTTCCATTTCCATGGCACCTACACCGTGTCTGTCTGCGTAAGCAACACCGTTTTCGCCTGCAACTTCACATGAAAGAAGAAGCCATTCAGGATTCTGTGAAACACCGCCTGTTGAAAGTCTGCCTGTTTCAATACCGTTTATGTAGAAAATATATTCATTTTCGTTCCATTCAAGACCGTATGTATTGAACTCCTCATAAGGGTTGTTTGCATACCACTTGTCTATGCTGTCGCCGTTATGACCTTCGCCGTATCCGTCATAGTGAATACCGCTGATAACTGCATCGCCGAAGCCCCATTTTACATCTTTGTAATACATGGACTCGAAAATGTCAACTTCTGTACCGTCCTGACCTGAACCGTCAACATTGTAAACACCCTGATTCATCATCCAGAATGCAGACCACATACCTGTTGATTTGGGAAGAATACAACGGCATTCATAGTATCCGTATGTCTGCTCAAAAGTACCGTTTGTTGTGATACATGCTGAGTACCAGCCGGGGCCGTAATCATCAAAATCAATTTCATCGCCCCATTTGTCGAGATAACGATTCTCAAGGGGTTCATCAAAATAAGCTGTTGTGATAATAAGGTTGCCGTCTTTGACAGAAACCATGTCTTCGTGCCAGTAACCGCCCTTACGCACTGTTATCCACCATTCTGTCTGCCAGACTGATCTGTCAAGCTCTGTGCCGTCAAATTCATCTGACCATGTGAGTTCAAATCTTTCTTCAAGATTCAGCTCCTGACCGCTGGGAATTGCGGGAAGACCGATAAGATGCGGAAGTGTGGGTGAAATTGTCATTAAAAATGCAACAAGAATTCTGAAAAATTTCGCTAACATATAAATACCTCCTGAATTTGGTAATTTCAGTATAACAGAAAAGAACAAGAAATGTCAATAAACAATAATTTATCGCTTCGCTCAAATGGAAAGTTGAGAATGGAAAATGGAAAGTTTCGGAAGTGCTTCGCACTTGATTCCGCTTCGCTCTATTCATTTTCAACTTTCAATTTTCAATTTTCCACTACAATAATTTA
>JAGBSO010000029.1 GCA_017631795.1 Clostridia bacterium
CGAACCGTCGACCTCTAGCGTGACAGGCTAGCGTTCTAACCAACTGAACTACCGGGCCACCTTTTGGTGGGAACAACAGGGCTCGAACCTGTGACCCTCTGCTTGTAAGGCAGATGCTCTCCCAGCTGAGCTATGCTCCCATTACCTTTGCGGCTTCAATAATATCACAAATTCCAAGACAACTGTCAATACCTTTTTTTAATTTTTTTCAATTTTTTTCAGTGTTTTTCAAAACAACTGTATGCAGACGTTTCACTGTTGCTATTTTTTTATTGTATTCAGAAATTGTATAAAAAAAACAGGAGCCTTAGCTCCTGTAAAATCCTGTTTTGAGGCAACCTTAACGGTTGCTATATGTAAAAGCCCTGACGGGCATATTTTCGAAGTAAGAATCCGGCTCTGCCTTCGCCGGACGGCAATTATTCACCTAATACGCTGTAGATGCTTGAAAGTTCCATTGCCTTCCAGAGTCTTTTCCAAGAAAAAGCCTTTGATTCTTCCATCTCTCTGAGGATTTTTACTTCACACTGACGGATAAGTTTATCTTTCATTTGTTTCATCTCCTTTTTCTCTTGAGTACATCTTTATTATACTCATAATTTTCCATTTGTCAAGTGATTTTGCACAAACAAGCCGCTTTATATTTGTGCAACATAAACAAACATGGCGTATATAAAAAGAGATGCAATATTAACATGTTTTTACTGTATCGAAAAACCCTTTTGTGCAATTATTACAAACAACAGCATAATAATTACAGCACAATGACGAAGAGGGTCGTTTTTTTACTGCTGAACATAAAAAAGTTTGTGAAATTTTTTCAGAAATTTTCCGGCAACAGTGCTTTAAAATCATCAGGAAACGGTACTTCAAAATGCAATTCTTCTCCTGTAACGGGATGAACGAAATCAAGTATACCGCAATGAAGTGCTGCTCTGCCGATTCTTTTGTCATCACTGCCGTACATATCGTCACCGCAAAGTGGTGATCCCTGTGAAGAGAAATGAACTCTTATCTGATGCGTTCTGCCTGTTTCGAGATTTATTTTAAGCAAGGAGTTGCTTCCGTCTGTCCAGAGTGATTCCCAATGCGTTATGGCATAGTCGCCCTCATCACCAGCAGCACGCAGTGTTTTCATGGGGTCAGGTCTGTAAATACATCTGTCAATAGTTCCGTTGCCTTTATACTCCCCTTTTACAACAGCAAAATACTGTTTTGTGAAATTGCCGGAGAGTCTTGATGCCGCATATTTATTGAGTGCACACAAAACAAGGCCTGAGGTACTCTTATCAAGTCTTCCTACCGCTCTGAAAATCACATTCTGCCCTTTTTTCAGAAAATATGCAGCTGCGGCATTTGCAAGCGTATCTCCCTGATGATTATGAGTAGGATGCATTGCAAGTCCTGCAGGTTTATTTATGACAATTATATCATTATCTTCATAAACCACATCAAGCGGATATTCAACAGGCTCGATTTCATTATTATCTTCAGGAATGTTGACAGCAAGAATATCACCCTTATGCAACATATCAACAGTCCTGATATGTTCACCGTTGAGTGTTATTCCTTTTTCAATTCTTTTAAGTGAGTTGACGAGCCTTGCGGAAAGTTTTGCTTCACCACGGAGGTATGCAACTACTTTTTTTCCGTCATAGCTATCATCTATTATAAATTCTATATGTCGCATAAAAACTCCGTAAACAAAAAATTCAGGGCTGCGGAAAACAGCCCCGTAAAAAATCAGATTTTAACACTCCAGCCTTCGGGACCTTCGATTTTGCCCCACTGGATGCCTGTAAGTGTATCGTAGAGTTTCTGTGAAACTGCACCGATTTCACCGTTATTGATAGGCATAATCTTATCTCCCCACTTGAGTTCACCGATGGGAGAAATAACTGCTGCTGTACCGCTGCCGAATGCTTCAAGAAGTCTGCCGTCGTCATAAGCCTGTGCAAGTTCATCAATTGAAAGTCTTCTTTCAGAAACATTCATGCCCCATGACTTCATGATTTCGATACATGACATTCTTGTGATACCGCTGAGAATTGCCCCCTGGAAGTCAGGTGTTACAACTTCACCGTCAAGAACAAAGAATACGTTCATAGCGCCGACTTCTTCGATATACTTTCTTTCAACACCGTCAAGCCAGAGAACCTGAGCATAACCTGCTTTATCAGCATCGTCCTGAGCTTTGAGACCTGCAGCATAGTTACCGCCTGTCTTGGCAGCACCCATACCGCCTTTGACAGCACGGACATAATTATTCTCAACATAGATTTTAACGGGATTGAGCCCCTGAGGATAATATGCACCTACGGGTGAAAGGATAATAACGAAAAGAAGATGTTTTGCAGCGTGAACACCAAGGTGTGCATCAACAGCAAAAATAAAGGGACGGATGTAAAGTGATGTGCCTTCTGCAGAAGGAATCCAGTCTTCATCAACTTTTACAAGAGCCTTGATTGCTTCAACTGCAAACTCCTCATCAATCTGAGGAATGCAAAGACGTTCATTTGAAATATTAAGTCTTGCCATGTTTCTGTCAGGTCTGAAAAGTCTGATGTCACCGTTTTCACAACGATATGCCTTAAGACCTTCAAATACTTCCTGACCGTAATGAAGACACATTGCAGCAGGATCAAGTTCAATAGGACCATAGGGTACGATTCTGGGGTCATGCCAACCCTGACCTTCGTCATAGTTCATGATAAACATATGATCAGTATAATAATTACCGAAACCGAGTTTGCTTTCGTCAGCAGGCTTCACTTTCGGATTTGTTGTTTTTTCAATTCTTATCTCCATCTGAGACACTTCCTATTCATAAATTAAATGCTGATACTAATTTTAGTACCAGCATTGAAAAAAGTCAATATCTGATTAAAATTATTTCTTCTTCATCACGAAGAAAATTACAATAGCAATAATAACTGCGATTGTTGCCACAGACAATCCCACAAGAACTGCAACTGATGATGAACTCATAGTATCATCTATAGGTACAGCAGGAGCTGTTGTTCCGGCTGTTGTGACACCTGCACCGACGATATTTTCAGCAGTTGTTGAACCTGCATCATATGTAGTGGGAGCATTTGTCACAGGCATATTTTCCTGAGGAACACCGACAGCAACTGTTGACCCTGCAGGATTTGTGTTCGCAATGATAACATTGGGAGATCCGCCTGCAGAAGGTTTTGTTGTAGCAGTATTTGAACCGTCTGATGTTCCGAGTCCGCCACCGATTGCATCTTCAATCATACCGACACCGCTTGAAAAAGCATCTGTTACCAGACCGAGAACACTGTCGAGCGCAAGGTTATCACCCATTCCGCCGAGAAGAGCACCGATATCCATATCACCGATACTGCCGAGGTCAATATCGCCGAGACCGGCTCCTCCGAGCAATGATGACAACTGATCCTGCATTGATTCCTGTGTTTCAGGATCTGCAGATTCATACTGTTCACCCAGATCGCCGAGCTGTTGTTCGATTCTGTCCTGAATTGTTTCTGCAAATGCATTTGATGCAAATGCAAACATCAGAATTATGGTAAGCAATACTGCCGAAATTTTTTTAACAGCAGTGATTTTCATTTTTTCTTCACCCTTTTAAGAAATATATTCATCTTATTTTACAACATAAAACTAAAAATGTCAAATATATTCTTAAAAACAAACCGGAAATTTCTTCCGGAATATCCGAAGTCAACAATCTGTTTTACAAGCTGATTTTGCAAGTCCTGCAACGAGTATACCTATGTTATCACGATAGATTTTATCAAACTGTGTTATCGGATAGTTCATATTCAGATCTGTTTCCGATATATTTATTTTCCGTCCGTCAGGTAAAATTATTTCTGAAATTTTTTCTGCGGTGTCTTTATAATCAGAATCTGAAAGGGCACCTGTCACAACATCAACACCGTCAGGATTCACGACAGGCACGGTATAAAGCGTTGTTTCCGAATAAAGACTTGCCGCATCTTCTCCGTTTATTCTTCCGCCGAACGCATATGCAGAAGCGTATTGCTCCAGAAATTTAAGCAGCAACGGAGTTGTTATCCATTCAGCCGCATGATGTGAAGCATTGTGAACAACTTCTCTGCTGCCTGTGCCTGTTTTTATGCAGTAAATATCACTTCCCTTGACACTTTTTCCTGCAACCGACAACTCCATAAAAGGATACCGTGTTATCAGTCCCTGAACAACAAGTTTTACAAGATATGATGAATACGGAATATCACATGGCACAACATTGAAACCGAAGGGAATATTTATCTTTTGCCCCACTTTTAAAAAGTTTTCATTGATATCGGGATTTGCAAGCATTATTGCGCTGACGCTTGTTGAGTATTTGTTTGCAAGAAGCCAGTAAGTATCGCCTCTTTTAAGGGAATATCTGAAAAAACCTTTTATATATTTTTCAAGAACACTCCATGTTTCAGCTCCTATCACACCATCAGTATCAAGACGGTTCAGATATTGAAAATATCTCACTGACGATTCTGTTTTAATACCGAAAATGCCGTCAAGTGTACCGTTATAAAAACATGCTCTTTTAAGGGCAAGCTGAGCCATACTGACAAGCGAACCGCTGTTGCCTTTTCTCAGAATTTTCATAAAATCACCCTGATCGTTATGTGTTTTTTTGCGCACAACCCTGAACAAAACTATTGACTTTGCAAAAGAATTATGCTATACATATATATGTAAGACATACCAGTCAGATATGTCAGTAAAATACGATTTCTTCTAACGTTTTTCATAATATACTCCTTCAAGAAACAGCATCCGGTGCAAATCGGGTGCTGTTTCGTGTTAAAAGCAGATATATGGGCATAATCTTTTATGTAACCATCAGAAAAGGAGTTTTGTTATGTGCGGAATTATCGGCTATACAGGAAATGACAATGCAAAAGAAATATTGCTCGACGGTCTGAGCGCACTTGAATACAGAGGATATGATTCTGCCGGAATGAGCTTATTCAAAAACAACGACATCATAACTGTAAAAACACAGGGCAGAGTTTCTGAATTAAGCAAAAAAGCATCAGCTCAGTTTTCTGAAAAAACATTCTGCGGAATAGGTCACACACGCTGGGCAACACACGGAAAACCGTCTGAAACCAATGCACATCCTCACGGCACGGAAAATGTGATGATTGTGCATAACGGAATTATTGAAAACTATAAAGAGCTTAAAAATGAACTGGGCAATGTCAATTTTTATTCTGACACAGACACAGAAGTTGTTGCAAAAATCATTGATAAAGAATACAGAAAAACCCGTGACCCGATAAAATCAATAATAAACACGCACAGACTGCTGAAAGGCTCTTACGCACTTGGAATTATTTTTGCAGATATACCCGACACGGTTTTTGCTCTGAAAAAAGACAGTCCGTTACTTATCGGAACCGGCAAAAACGGAATGTTCATAGCATCGGATATTTCGGCATTCCTGAAATATACAGACAGATATATACGTCTCTCTGACGGTGATACTGCAATGATAACAAAAGAATGCGTCTGTGTTTTTGCTGCAGACGGAAACAAAAAAACGATATCAGAAGAAAGATCCGTGAAAAATGCAGACGTAACGGGAAAAGGTAATTTCAATCATTTCATGCTCAAAGAAATATTTGATGAGCCTGATGCAATGAGAAACACTTTCGGCAGTCTGACAAAAGATTTTCTGCCTGATTTTTCTGCAACAATTCCCGATGATTCGTTTTTTGAGGATATCGGTACAATTCATATTGTCGCCTGCGGGACAGCTCTTCATGCAGGGCTTCAGGGAAAATATTTCATTGAAAAACTTGCAAAAATTCCCGTGACAACCGAAACTGCAGGGGAATTCCGATATTCAGACCCGATACTCAGAGAAAATGATTTAGCAATAATTATTTCACAGTCCGGTGAAACAGCGGATTCACTTGCGGCACTGAGAATGCTCAACAAAAAACATATCCGCACATTATCTGTTGTAAACACACCGGGGTCAACGATTGCAGAAGAATCCGGAAAAGTGGTTTTCACCCTTGCCGGACAGGAAATTGCCGTTGCATCAACAAAAGCATACAATGTTCAATGTGAAGTGATGCTTTTTCTTGCTCTTAAAACTGCACTTGTAAAAAAGACGCTGACAAGTGCTGAAGTGAAAAATATTCTGCATTCTTTCAGCAGAGTTTTTACAGATTCAATCCCGACAATTCTCAGCAACAATACACCATTCAGAAAAGCTGCAGAAATTCTTTCGGGATGTAAAAATGCGTTTTTCATCGGCAGAGGATATGATAATTATTCAGGACAGGAAGCATCGCTGAAACTCAAGGAAATATCATACATCCACTCGGAAGCTTATGCCGCAGGTGAGCTGAAACACGGCACAATCTCACTCATTGAAGAAGGCACTCCCGTAATATCAATTGCAACGGATAAAAAATTCTATGAAAAAATGAGAAGTAATATTGAAGAAGTCAAATCAAGAGGCGCTGTGGTCATTTCCGTATGCTGTGAAAATGCTCAGATTATAAAAGAAATTTCAGATTGCGTAATCACCGTGCCGAATGGGACATTTGCAGAAAATCCCTTTACGACGGCAACTGCAATACAACTTCTTGCATATTACACAGCCCTTGAAATGAATCGGGATATAGACAAACCGAGAAATCTGGCAAAATCCGTAACTGTGGAATAACACCTTGAAAAAATGATAAATATATGGTATTATAAATAAAGGTGATTATTATGCATATTCAGGAATCCGGAGAAATGTATCTTGAAACGATTCTGATTCTGTCAAAAAAACTTGAACATGTCAGAGCAGTTGATATCGGCGAATATATGGGTTATTCAAAGCCCAGTGTAAGCCGTGCTGTGGGACTTCTCAGAAACGGCGGTTTTATTTCTGTTGACGACAACGGACACATCACTCTTACAGAATCCGGAAAAAATCATGCAGACAAGATTTTTGAGCGTCACAGTATTCTGACTTCAATTCTCACATCCATCGGTGTCAGTGAAGAAACCGCATCGGAAGATGCCTGCAAAATTGAGCATGTTTTAAGTGACGAAACATTTGAAGCAATAAAAAGAATTCAGACAAAAAAATAAATAAGAGCGATACTGAAAAAGTATCGCTTTTTTATTATTCTGATATTACAAATTTTCTTATCACAAATTCAAGTTCTGTTGTAAGTGTCTGCAGATTTTCAAGTTTCTGCCTGTCCTTTTCAGATGTTTTATAATAATACGGAGTCATGGCAAAAAGACTCATTATTTCTTCCTGACCCGTCAGAGTCACTTTTGTGCTGACTGTGATACTGTCAGCTTTTTCAAGGCACTCATACTCTGTCGTGTCTTCATTGTTTTCATAAGGATTTTCATAAAGAATCTCTTTGAGTCCCCAGAGATGTCTTTTTCCCGGCACAACAGAAAGCAACATTCCGTCTTTTTTCAGAATTCTTGCAAATTCTTTTTCGGAAAACGGCGCACAAATCTGCACGGCAACATCTATACTTCTGCTTTCAACAGGGATTCTTGCGATGTTTGCAACAAAAAAACTGACTTCTTTATATTTTTTCGCTGCAAGACGTATCATTTCCTTTGAGATATCAAAGCCTGACACATCTGCGCCTGTTTTTCTTCTCATATAATCTGTATAGTAACCTTCACCGCATGATATATCAAGAAGTTTATCATTCTGATTTATATATTTACAAAGCTCATCTGCAAGGAAATCATAGTAGCCTTTTTCAAGAAAAGTACGTCTTGCACGTGCCATATCACGATTATCGCCGATAAGCTCCCCTGCTTTATGTTTGCCTGAAAGAAGATTCACATAGCCTTCTTTTGCAGTATCAAAAGAATGTGATTTTTCGCAGATATATGTGCGTTCATTTTTTATAAGTTTAGCTGAGCACACGGGACAAATAAGCATTTTTACAGCTCCTTTTTCTGAATAAAATCCAATCAACGGCAAAAACTGTTTATGAGGTGTTGAAAATGGATTTTCTTAAAGCTTTTCTTGTGGGAGGACTCATATGCGTTGTCGGTCAGATACTTATAGACAACACAAAGCTCACTCCGGGAAAAATTCTGGTAGGTTATATTGTTGCGGGAGTTGTCATTTCATCCATCGGACTTTATGAGCCGATAAAAGAATTTGCAGGTGCGGGTGCAACAGTGCCGCTTACAGGCTTCGGTTACACTCTTGTTGAAGGCACAAAAAAGGCAATTGAAGAGCAGGGGCTCATCGGCGCACTTACAGGACCGCTGACTTCATGCTCAGCAGGTGTAACTGCTGCATTACTCTCAGGAGTTACGGTTGCCTTTATGACAAAACCAAAATCTAAATAATATTATACATCAAAAAATCCTACTTTCAAATAATTTTTGAAAAAAAGTGTTGACTTTACCGAATTTTGAGCTATACTATATTTAGCACTCTGTGTGGCAGAGTGCTAATAATTATTTTCAAAGGTGATTTCAATGAGCAAAAAGCAATTCAAGGCAGAATCCAAAAAATTGCTTGATATGATGATCAATTCAATCTATACACATAAGGAGATTTTCCTCAGAGAGCTTATATCAAATGCAAGCGACGCAATTGACAAGCTCTATTTCCGTTCACTTACAGACAATTCTGTAGGTCTTGACAAGAGTGATTTCAGAATCACAATCACACCCGATAAAGATGCAAGAACTATCACAATCGAAGACAACGGTTGCGGTATGACTGCAGATGAACTTGAAAACAACCTGGGAACAATCGCAAAAAGCGGATCTCTTGATTTCAAAAAGAACATGGATGAAAAGAGCGATGTGGAAATTATCGGTCAGTTCGGTGTAGGTTTCTATTCTGCATTCATGATCAGCGATAAGGTTACTGTTCTTTCACGTGCATTCGGTGAAGACAGTGCAAATCTCTGGGTCAGCGAAGGTGCAGAAGGCTACACAATCGAACCTGCACAGAAAGATTCTGCAGGTACAGTAATCACTCTTTATGTCAAAGAAGACACAGAAAACGACAAATACGGCGAATTCCTTGATACTTACCGCATTTCTGCAATTATCAGAAAATATTCTGATTATATACGCTACCCCATCACAATGGATGTTGAAACTTCTCAGCCCGTTGAAGGTAAAGAAGGCGAATACGAAACAGTTATCGAAACAAGAACTCTCAACAGCATGATTCCCCTCTGGAGAAAAAACAAGAACGAAATCACAGCTGATGAATACGATGCATTCTATCAGGATAAATTCTTCGATTTTGAAAAACCTGCAAAGGTTGTTCACAGCAAAGTTGAAGGTCAGGCAACATACGATGCTCTTCTTTTCATTCCTAAACGTGCACCCTATGATTACTACACAAAGAACTACGAAAAAGGTCTTCAGCTTTATTCAAACGGTGTTCTTATCATGGACAAATGTCCCGACCTGCTTCCCGACTATTTCAGCTTTGTGAAAGGTCTTGTTGACAGTGCCGACCTTTCACTCAACATTTCCCGTGAAGTGCTTCAGCACGACCATCAGCTCAAGCTCATTGCAAAAACAATCGAAAAGAAGATAAAGTCTGAGCTTCAGAATATGCTTAAAAATGACAGAGAAACATATGAAGAATTCTTCAAGTCATTCGGTATGCAGATGAAATTCGGCATCTATGAAAGCTATGGCGCACACAAAGATGCACTCAAAGACCTTATCATGTTTGTTTCATCATATGAAGACAAGCTTTCAACACTTTCAGAATATGTTGAAAGAATGAAAGACGGTCAGGATAAGATTTATTATGCCTGCGGTGAAACAAAGGCAAAGATTGATATGCTTCCTCAGGTTGAAGCAGTCAAGGACAAGGGTTATGAAATCCTTTATTTCACAGACAATGTTGATGAATTCGCAATTCAGATGCTTATGGCTTATGATGACAAGCATTTTGTGAATGTATGCGCAGACAAGCTTGACCTTGATACCGACGCGGAAAAAGAAGAGCTTAAAAAAGAAAACGAAGATGCAAAGGATATGCTCACAAAGATGAAAGAAGCTCTCGGTGACAGCGTTACTGAAGTGCGTTTCACAAATGCTCTTAAAAATCATCCCGCATGTCTCACAAGCGAAGGTATGCTTTCAACAGAAATGGAAAAAGTGCTCAACGCAATGCCGGGTGCAAACGGTGTTAAAGCAGAAACAGTGCTTGAAATAAATGCATCTCATCCCATTTCGGATAAGCTCAGAAATCTTGATGATGAAACACTTGAAAAATATGCAAAACTGCTTTATATGCAGGCAAGACTTATCAGCGGTCTTTCAATTGAAGACCCCGCAGAATTCAGCGCACTCATCAGCGAGCTTATGATCAGATAACGAAAAAATCAGCAGAGAGAAAAACTCTCTGCTGTATTTTTTACCTTAATATATTTTATATTTCATCTGTTTTTTTCAGTCTGAACATCATCCGAAGTATTCCTTTCAGGAATTTCGGACTTTCGATTACAAGAATTTTCATTCAATTTCCCCCTCACCGATTTATAAGCATTATTCCCACAACAACCAACATTATTGCGGAAATCACGACAATCCATTTAGAGGGAAATATAATAGCTGAAACAATTCCTACACCAAACGCAACCACAATAATTCCGACGTTACATTTTTTCTTATTACTGTTACGCTTCAAAAAAAATACCTCCCCGTAATGAATGTTCATCACATTATACGGGGAGTTTTTTATATTGGTGCAAGTACAAACAACAATTTATTGACGAGTTAGGAGTTAGAAGTGTCGGAAGCACTTCGTGCTTGCTCCGCTTCGCTCTATTCATTTTCAACTTTCAATTTTCAATTTTCCACTACAATAATTTAGCACCGCTAAATTATTGTTTAATGTTCCCATTCCTTATAATCCTTCACTTCGTCGTACATCATCTTATAGCTTTCATGACGGCTTTCGGGGATTTCACCGTTTTTCACGGCTTCGCAGATTCTGCATCCTTTCTCACCTATATGAGCACAGGATACAAATTTACACTGCCCTATGTACTTATCAAATTCAGGAAAACAGAACTGAAGATTTTCTTTGAGAATGATTTCAATGTTTTCAAAATCAAGGGAAGAAAAACCGGGAGTATCAGCAATATATCCGCCGAAAAGTTCATAAAGCTCCACAGTTCTTGTTGTGTGTCTGCCTCTGCCCAGCTTATTGCTGATGTGTGCTGTCGCAAGTGCAAGGTCAGGGTCAACCGCATTGAGAATTGACGATTTGCCGACTCCTGTATTACCTGTAAGCGCACAGACAGAAGATTCAAAAATATTTCTGAATTTCTCTATCCCCTCGCCTGTTTTTGACGATACTGCAAATGACTCTATACCTGCTTTCTGATAGATATCAACATAGCCTGATGCATCGCTGAGATCTGATTTTGAAAAAACCACAACAGGCTCGATATTTTTATCAACCGCCATGGCTGTCAGCTTATCAATTATCGGAAGATTGGGAGCAGGCTCTGCAACAGATGAAATAATGATGAGCTTATCAAGATTTGCCACGGGAGGACGGATAAGAGAGTTTTTACGCTCATAAATATCCGTAACCGTACCGCGTGTTTCATCTGTTTCAATCGAAACTTTATCACCGACAAGAGGTGTGATTTTCTGTTTTCTGAAAACACCTCTTGCACGGCATTCTGTTATTTCACCGTCTTCACTGCGGACATAGTAAAAGCCCGCAGTTGACTTCATTATAATGCAATTCTCTTTTATCATATTATTCTGTTGCCGGTCCGGTACTTACATACACTTTGATAGGTGCTTCAAGAAGTTCATCCTTGCTGAATTCTGATTTTTCAGCAGATACAGCAATAATAAGTCCTTTGGAAACAGTATCTGAAGCTCTGTCAATCTGTTCGATATTATCGAAACCGATGTTTATCAGCTCTATATAATAATCATAGTATGTCTTATTTGAATAATCAGGGAGTTTATATACGCTGGGTTCAATTTCGACAGGCTGTGTTGTTGTGGGAGCAGTGGTCTGCGCTGTCACCTGATACTGTGTAACCTGCTTGTCTGTAACTTCAGGTGAAGCTGCAGTAAAGTCTACCTTACCTGAACATACTTCCTGATCACCGATAAGAACACGGAATGTTGTATTTGCAGATCCTCCGATTTCAACAGTATGAGAAGAACCGTCAAGCTTGACACTGTTATAAGTTTTATAAAGTGAACCGCCTACATAAACGTATACCGTTTCATGATAATTTTCATAATCCTGAAGATCGGGAAGTGTGATTGTAACAGATGTTGTCTTGGTTGATGTTGTTCCGACAAAGATAGTAATCACTGTATTTTCAGCCATTACGGTTGTATCGGGAGCAACAGACTGTTCTATAACGAGACCTGCATCACCGCCGTGAGACTCTTTATATCTTACCTCAACCTTGAAGCCGAGACCTTCGAGTTCTTCTTTTGCAACAGAAAGTCTTTCACCGATAACACTGGGAACAGCAATCTTACCTTCATTATCAATTGCATAATAAACAGTAACAGTTGAGCCATATGCAACACTCTGTCCTGATGCGGGATCAACTCTTATAACTGTACTTTCAGGAACTTTGTTATCAACAACTGCTTTACTCTTTATCTTGAAGCCCAATTTCTGAAGAACACTTTTTGCATCCTGCAGTTTTGTTCCCTCAGGGAATTCAGGCACAGTCATCGATTCGCTTGTATATGCAATATTAAGTTTTATAATTGTTGAAGTTGTGGAAGAAATCTGCAACTTTTTACCTGCTTCTTCACTCTGATAGAAAATATATCCTTCGTCATATTCTTTTGTATAAACAAGATTTTCTTCTATCAGTCCGTGTTCAAAGAAATATTTATATTCACTGTCATCTCTGATTTCTTCGATATATTTTCCTTCGAATTCAGGAACAACCACTTCGTCAGTATTTGTAAATATAAACCATGCGATGCCGATTATAACAACGATGAGAACAAAAATTATACCTACAAGAATCGGGAATGTATAATTCTTTTTTGCAATCAGTTCGTTTTCATAATCATCCTCATCAGGTTCCGGAGTTATAACTGTTGTCTTTGTGTATGCCTGTTCAGGAGCAACCTGAGTATTTACAGGTGTACCTGACGCATAATTATTATTTCTGCCGGCAGGGGGGATGAATCTTGTAGGGTCATTATCAACAAAACAACTGTGATCAAATTTTGTATTAGGATTGCGTCTGAATTCATCAAGATCAAGAAGCATTTCAGCAGCAGACTGATATCTGTCTCTGGGTGATTTCTTCATTGCACGCATTGTAATCTGTTCAAGACCTACGGGGATTGAAGGATTGATACTTCTGGGGTTTACCGCTTCTTTCTGAAGCTGCATAAGTGCAACAGACACAGCACTGTCTGACTGGAAAGGCACACGACCTGTGAGCATTTCGTAGAAAACAACACCTGCTGAATAAATATCAGTCTTATTGTCAACAACCTCACCTTTTGCCTGTTCGGGACTGATATAATGAACAGAACCGATTGCGCCGTCTGTCATTGTTTTTGTGTCACCTTTGTTTGAAAAACGTGCAATTCCGAAATCTGCAACCTTGATAGTTTTATTATCGTTAAGAAGCATGATGTTCTGAGGCTTGATATCACGATGAATAACACCTTTTTCATGAGCATGCTGCAAAGCTCTTAAAATCTGAGTACCGAAAAGCACAACTTCTCTCAAAGAAAGTGCGCCTTTCTGCTGGATGTACTGTTTAAGAGTTATGCCCTCGATATATTCCATTACAATATACTGAATCTGTTCGCCGAAGCTGACATCATAGACTTTGACGATATTTTTATGTGAAAGCACTGCTACCGCTTTTGACTCATTCTTGAATCTTCTGCGGAAGTCATCATTTTTACTGTATTCTTCTTTAAGTATTTTTACGGCAACGGTTTTATTGTCAACAGTATCCACAGCTTTATAAACAACAGCCATTCCGCCGACACCGATTACATTTTCAAGCTGATATCTGTCGCCCAATAATCTTCCGGTATAATTATCCATATTATCCTCCTGTTTTAACCGACCATCACAACTGCGGTGATATTGTCTGTACCGCCTTTTTCGTTTGCAAGTTTTACAAGTCTGTCGGCATAATTGAAAATTTCATCATCACAGGTACAATTTATTATTTCCTCATTACTTACATGATTTGTCAATCCGTCAGAGCAAAGAAGGAGCATATCGCCTTTTTCAATACTGACATCATAAAAATCAACAAGGACATCATCTTTCAGACCTACTGATCTTGTAATAACATTTCTCATGGGATGAGTTGCTGCTTCTTCCGGTGTAATCACTCCCGAATCAACAAGCTCCTGCACCAGAGAGTGATCTTTTGTGACCTGAACAATTTCCCGGTCTCTGATATGATAGCATCTGCTGTCACCGACAGATGCAACCACACATTCACCATTCACACAGACGGCAACAACTGCTGTTGTTCCCATCCCCTGAAGCGATTCATCCTTTGATGCACGTTCAAAAATATCTGCACTTGCGCAGATGATTGCAGATTCAAGCATATTTTTGATTGAGAAATTACGCATTCTCCGATGATAATTAGTCTTTATTCTTTCTGAGATTCTCTCAACGGCCATTTCACTGGCAACATTACCGCCTGCATGACCACCCATTCCGTCACAGACAACTGCCCATGCACCAACCTCGGGAATCTCTCCTATTGCATAGCTGTCCTGATTTGACGCTCTGCACATCCCCACATCTGTTTTTGCAGAAATTTTCATTCTAACACCTCCGGCATTAAAATTATTCGTGTATTCATACTTTTTTGCTGTTTCTTCTCAGCTGTCCGCATGAAGCGTTGATATCCGAGCCGAGTTTTCTTCTTACCGTTACAGCAAAACCGCTTTTTTCAAGTATTGCAGAAAAAGCCTCTATTCTTTCCCTGCTGCTCTTTTTACAGCCTGTTTCTTTAACTTCGTTTACGGGAATCAGATTCACATGACAAAGGATGCCTTTGAGCTTCTTTGCAAGAAGACGGGCACATTCGTCTGAATCATTTGTACCGCTCACCATTGCATATTCAAAAGAAATGCGTCTGTGAGTTTTATCGGTATATTTTCTGCAGGCTGTCAGAAGCTCATCAACACCCCATTTTCTGTTTACGGGCATCATTGCACTTCTTATTTCATCGCTCGGTGCATGAAGCGACACAGACAGAGTAAGCTGAAGATTCTTTTCCATAAGGTCATAGATTTTCGGCACGACTCCGCAGGTTGAAAGGGAAATATGACGCATGGACATATTCTGACCTTTTTCGTCTGTTATAAGTTCAAGAAAACGCATGACATTATCGTAATTATCAAGCGGTTCCCCCATTCCCATAAGCACCACATGGGAAATTTTTATATCATTATCACGCTGAGCTTCATAAATCTGAGAAAGGATTTCCGACGCTGTAAGGTTTCTTACAACACCGTCAAGGGTTGATGCACAGAATTTACATCCCATACGGCAACCGACCTGTGTTGAAACACAAAGAGTATAGCCGTATTTATACTTCATCAGTACAGATTCTATAAATTCACCGTCATGAAGCCTGAAAAGATATTTCTGAGTATCATCATACTCCGAAACCAACTTTTTTTCAATAGATACGCCAAATATGACAAAATTGTCATCAAGTTTCTGCCTTAAAGTTTTTGAAATATTTGTCATTTCATCAAATGTTGTGACACAGAATGAATGAAGCCATGAGTAAATCTGTTTTGCTCTGAAAGCAGGCTCATTAATCTCTTTAAGTGCGGCAGAAAGCTCCTCAAGGGACATTGAAAGTATATCTCTTTTTTCCATAATTTACTCAGTCCTTTCAAATGCCGCTATAAAGAAGCCGTCACAATCATAATCACAGGGCAGAACGTTCAGGGTTTCACCGTCACGGCTGCCTTTTATTTCATCATCAATATGAACAGGTCTGAAATCCGCTCTTTCTTCAAGGAATTTTCTGCACACTTCAACATTCTCTTCGGGAAGAAGTGTACAGGTGGAATACACAAGTCTTCCGCCTTTTTTCAGATACTGTGCTGAATTGAGAAGAATCTCAAGCTGCAATGCGGGAAGAGACTCGATTTCATCCTGATTTTTATATTTGATTTCGGGTTTTTTACCCGTTACACCGAAGCCTGAGCAAGGAACATCGCAAAGAATTTTATCAGCTTCAGGTAAAACAGCTGTTTTATCTGTACCGTTACGAAGACAGGTTTCAACAATATTAATCCCAAGTCTTTCAGCGGTGTCTTTTATAAGTTTAAGTTTGTGCTCATGTATATCACATGAGATGATTTTGCCGTCATTTTCCATCATCTGAGCCATTGTCATGGTCTTTCCGCCCGGTGCAGAGCAGACATCTATGACAGTTTCACCTTTTTCAGGTGACAGGACACGGCAGCAAAGCTGTGATGATAAATCCTGGACATGGAAAAGTCCGTTTATGAATTCAGGCAGTTTTGAGATATCCCCTGAATTTTTTATTATATAACAATTTTCGGGAAACTCTGTTTTTTCACATTCAAAAGAGAATTCTTCATTTCTGAGTGTGTTTTTTCGTATGTAGATATTCCCCTCATCCAATGAACTCGCCATGATTTTTTCTGCAGTTTCTTTTCCGAAATAGGAAACAAACTTTTCGCAGATGTATTCGGGAAATGAATATTTTATGCTTAAAAATCTGACACTTGAGTCATCTTCGGGAAGAGTGAGTCCCTTTGCCGAAACTTTGCGCAACACTGCATTGATAAGTCCCGATGCAAACGCACAACCGTTCTTTTTTGAAAGCTTTACACTTTCGTTGATTGCGGCTGAAGGCGGAATCTTATCCATAAACAGAAGCTGGCTTGCACCCATACGGAGAATTGTGAGCACCTGCGGTTTAAGCTTTTTAAGAGGCTGTGTCAGATAAAGTGAAAGATTATAGTCAATTGTGATTTTTCTTTCAAGAACGGTTTTTACAATTCTGTATGCAAGAAGCATATCACGACGGGAAATATCCTCTGCAGCCGCAATTTCGGGCAACAGAAGATTGGAATATGCGTTATCTCTCTCCATCTTTGAAAGAGCATGGAAAGCAGTCTGTCTTGCATCTGTCATAAAAAAATATCCGTCCTTAATGTATCTTAATTATTTCTTTTGCCTCGTCCAAGGAAAAGAAGTGCAAATCTTAAAAGGTTTGCCAGCGTTACCATCAATGCCGCAACATAAGTCATTGCCGCTGCAGCAAGCACTTTTTTAGCGCCTGAAATTTCTTCTTCACTTCTGAAAAGACCTGTTTCATCAATAACTCTTACAGCTCTTGCACTTGCATTGAATTCAACGGGAAGTGTTACAAGCTGAAAAACTGCAATAAGTGAATAAAGCCCGAGTCCCACAAGAATAAGCGGTTCAAAACCAAAGAAATATCCTGCAAAAGCAAGAGGGATGCCGATATATGAACCTATATTACAGGCAGGAATAATTGCGTTTCTTACCTTTATGGGCATATAACCCTGAGCATGCTGTGCCGCATGACCTGCTTCGTGGCAGGCAATTCCCACTGCAGCAATACTGTTACCGTAATAAACTTCGCGTGAAAGTCGGATAACTTTATGTCTCGGGTCAAAATGGTCCGAAAGTTTACCTCGTGTTTCTTCAATTCTTACGTCCATAATACCGTAATGACGAAGCACAGCGGCAGCTGCCTGAGCACCTGTATAACCGCTTATGTTTCTTATTTTTGCCATTTTTGAATAAGTTCTTTTGACTTTTATCTGAGCAATAAGCGAAATTATAAACGCAGGAAGAACAAGGATAAAATACAACCATGTGCTTTCCATGTAATAACCGAACATTCAAATCACCCTTCTTAGAGTTCAAATTTACATTCTGAAGTTATGGGATGACCTGCAAGAAACTGCTTTGCTTCAAGTCTTTTTCCGCCTTCAAGCTGTAATGATACAATTTCAAGAAGTTTTCCGTCACCGCAGGATACAAGAATTCTGTTTTTATCTTCTTTAAGTTTGCCCGCAGGAAGTGATGTTTTTTCATCTGTCAAACAAGAGGTAAAAATTTTTAATTTTTTACCCTTGTATCCTGTATATGCAACAGGCCAGGGTGCCATTCCTCTGACGGTGTTATGAATTTCAAGAGCTGTTTTATTCCAGTCAACAACAGCTTCTTCCTTTGAGAGCATTGCCGCATGAGTAGCTTCTTCTTCATTCTGCTTTTCGGGAACAATTTCACCTTTTGTGAATTTTTCGATTGTTTCAATAAGCAGATCGGGTGCAGAAAGTGCAAGTGCATCAAAAACTTCGCCCGATGTGGCATTTATATCAATTTTATATTCGCTTTTAAGAAGCATATCGCCTGTATCAAGACCTTCACCCATGAGCATTGTTGTGATACCTGTTACGGAATCACCTGCAAGGACACTTCTCTGTATGGGTGCAGCCCCTCTGTATTTAGGCAGAAGTGAACCGTGAACATTGATACATGCGTATTTCGGCAGATCAAGAATATTCTTGGGCAGAATTTTTCCGTATGCCGCAACTATGATGTAATCAGGTTCAAATTTGCTGAGATATTCGTATGCTTCCTGCGTTCTGAGTGTCTGCGGCTGATAAACTTCTATACCGTGTTCCATAGCACAGACTTTCACTTCGGAAGGTGTCATCTCCTGTTTTCTTCCACGGGGTTTGTCAGGCTGTGTAACAACGCACACAACATCATAATTTTCTTCTTTTACAAGTCTTTCAAGACAGGGAACGGCAAAGTCGGGTGTTCCCATATAAATAACTTTCATGTTTTTTCCTCAATCTCTTTGTACTCTTTCACCGGGTGCGAGTCTTTCGGTGAACACATGACCGTCAAGATGGTCAAATTCGTGACATACGCATCTTGCGAAAAGTCCTTCGCCCTCAGCTTCAAACCAGTTTCCGTATCTGTCCTGAGCCTTGAATTTAACATACATGGGGCGTAAAGTTTTGCCGAATTTTCCGGGAAGAGACAGACAGCCTTCGCTTTCTCTCTGTTCACCGCGTCTTTCAATGATTTCACCGTTGATAGCTTCAATAAAACCGTGTTCATCGCCCACATCAATAAGTACAACTCTGCGCAGAATGCCTATCTGCACTGCTGCAAGTCCGACACCGTCCGCTTTTATAAGTGTATCTTTCATATCTCCGAGAAGAAGATGAAGTTTTGCATCAAAAGATACAACGGGTTTGCTGACTTTCTGTAATACGGGATCTTCTTCTGTTCTGATTTTTCTGAGTGCCATATCTTTTCACCTCAATACAAGCTGTCGGGATTGATATCCGCATAAGCTGTAACCTTTTCTGAATAATATTTATTTGTTGCAAATGCCCTGAGACATTCCGAAATCAGATTTCTGAAATGGGATGAATTGCGGCATTTTATAATCAGTCTTTCTCTGAAACTGTTGTTTATTTTTGCAAGTTTCGGTGCAACAGGACCGAGAACTATCACTTTTTCGTCGGGATATTTCTCCTGCAGTTTTTCCTTGAACATTCTGAAAAAATATCCTGCCGCTGTTTTTACCATATTTTCTGACGGAGCAGAAAAACCGACAACACATATATCGCAGAACGGAGGATAGACAAGTGCTTTTCTTATTGCTATTTCCGTTTTGTAAAATTCGGTATAATCCTGTTCTGCAGCAAGTTCAATCACTGCATTTTCAGGTGCAAGAGTCTGAATAACTGCTCTGCCCGATTTTTCACCTCTGCCTGACCTGCCCACAACCTGCGTCAGCAGATCAAAAGTTCTTTCTGTGCTTCGGAAATCATCGTTATAAAGCTGCTGATCAACGGAAATTACACCGACAAGTGTTACATCGGGGAAATCAAGCCCTTTTGCAACCATCTGCGTACCGACCATTATATCATATTCACCCTGCGCAAAAAGTCTGAAACTTTTTTCGTGGGAATTTTTTGCAGAAGTTGTATCGGCATCCATACGCAGAATTCTTGCATCGGGAAACAGCACTTCAAGCTCCTGTTCAACCTTCTGCGTACCGAATCCTGAAAATCTCATTGTATCAGCACCGCATTCATTACAGGTTGTCCGCACACTTTCGGAATATCCGCAGTAGTGACACATAAGTCTGTCATTTGCAGAGTGATATGTAAGAGAAATGCTGCAATTCGGACAGCTTGCAATACTTTTACATTTTGTACATGCCACAAAAGTGTTGTAACCTCTTCTGTTTATAAGAAGAATTGTCTGCTGATTATTTTCAAGATTGAATCTTATTTCATCAGCAAGCGGAGCACTGATTGTCTGCAGACCGTTCATGTTGTCTTTTTCCGAAACATCAACAGTCACAACAGATGGCAGACCTGTTTTTGAATAACGCTCAGTAAGTTCAATAAGCTCATATCTTCCGTTCTGTGCATAGGCAAAGCTTTCAACAGACGGTGTTGCAGAAGCAAGCAGTAACAGAGCATTATTGTATGCACATCTGAACCGTGCCACATCACGTGCATGATACCGTGGTGTCATTTCTGATTTATATGAGCCTTCCTGCTCTTCGTCAATTATAATCATGGAGAGATTTTTTACAGGTGCAAATGAAGCACTGCGTGTGCCCACTGCAATTGTTGCCTCTCCGTTTGCTATTCTTTTCCATTCATCGAGCCTTTCACCCTGCGAAAGACCGCTGTGGATTACGGCAACTTTCTCTCCGTATCTTGCATAAAACATTGAAAGAAGCTGAGGAGTGAGTGCAATTTCAGGAACAAGGACGATAACACCTTTGTCCTGACCTGCAACATCATCAATCAGTTTCATATATACCTTTGTTTTTCCGCTGCCTGTGACACCGTAAAGCAATGCCGCCGCAGCTTCGTCTTTATCACGCAGACTGCAAAGTCTTTCGTATGCTTTGTTCTGCATTTCGGACAACACAATCGGATCTGTGTTCCGGGGAGTATTACGCATTGCAGAAGGTGTTCTGTATACGGGCATATCATCATAAACCAGTACGCCTTTTTTGTGCAGATTTTCAATTACAGCCTGTGCAACACCTGTATAATAGGAAATTTCCTTTGATGTGGCTGAGCCTATATTCCGCAACAGATCAATAACAAGTTTCTGCTTGGGAGTAGGCTTGAAAGGCAGATTTTCTTCCTGCTGCAATTCTTCCGCAAGAGAAACGATTTTCACCTTTGCATCGTTTATACGTCTGAATGTGTCAACATTCTTTATGAGAATCCCCTTTTCATAAAGCTTTTTTGTGAGCTTTGTTTCGGGTGAAAGTCCCAGATCCTTATATATTTTTTCTTCGCTTGTCAGCTTGTCTTTTTTTCTTAACAGACTTACAATCTGCTGTTCTTCGGGACTGATATCATCGGGCTCAGCATCCGAATATTCGGGTGCGAGCATGAATGTCTCTGCCACACGCAGATATATTCCCGAAGGCAGAATTGCCTTTGCCGCATCAAAATACGTACAGAATGTTCTGTCTGCAAGAAATGAAGCAATTTTCAGCATTTCATCTGTCAGAAGCGGTTTTTCATCAAGCACTTCCGAGATTTTTTTCAGTTTTACATTCCCTGTTTCCTGAGAATCAGACACACCGAAAACAATACCCTGACGCTTTTGAGAACCGCGTCCGAAACTGACTAAAACCCTACACCCCGGTACGACCTTGCCGGTCAGAGCCTCGGGTATAAGGTAATCAAAAAGTTTATCAAAACTGTATGCCGTATTTTCAACGGCAACGGAAGCTGTCAACAGATGCGCCAAATTGCTTCACCTCTGAACGAATCAGCCTTCCTTACGGACACTCCAAGTGCCTTCCTGAAGTTCTTTTACTGCAATACTTACAGGTTTTTCAATAATAACCATCTTACCGTTTACAGCTTCATCAACAATCATTCTTGCTCTTTTTGCTGTAGCGGAAACAAGCTCATAACGGCTGATACCGCCCTTCATAAGCTTCTGAAGATCAACATTAAGCATAAACTATACCCTTCCTTTATTTGTTGTGATTTTTTATTATGTTATAAGCGTCATTTACAGCATCTTCAAGTGCGTCATTGACAACAGTGAAGTCATAATCAACACTTTTTTTCATTTCTTCTGCTGCAATGCCGAGTCTTTTCTGAATATCTGCTTCAGACTCTGTCTTTCTGCCTCTCAGACGGTTTTCAAGCACTTCCAATGACGGAGGCATAATGAAAATTGACAGAGACTGGGGGTACATTTTTTTGATATTTGCAGCACCCTGAACCTCGATAACAAGCACGACTGTTTTTCCGTCTGCAAGTCTTTCTTCAACGTCGGATTTAAGTGTGCCGTAATAATTTGAACCATACTGAGCATGCTCTATAAATCCATCGTTTTCAGCTTTTGCAAGGAAATCTTCAACAGAAAGGAAGTAATACTCTACTCCGTTCTGTTCGCTTCCTCTGGGTGCTCTTGTTGTTGCAGACACTGAAAGAGAAATATCACTGTCTTTTTCAAGAAGTTTTGCAACAACGGTATCTTTACCCGCACCTGACGGGCCTGATACAACAACAAGTTTGGAATACAAATCAGACATCAATTACATCCTCCTGTGAATCATCATTGAAACGCTCTCCCAGCTTTTCTGCCTGGAGATATGACAATATGATATGATCACTGTCTGCAATAATAACAGACCTTGTTTTTCTGCCGTGAGTGGCATCTATAAGCATTCCCTTTTCTTTTGAATCGAGAATCATTCTTTTGATCGGAGCTGATTCGGGGCTGACAATTGCAATGACTCTTGCAGAATTTATCATATTGCCGAATCCTATATTAACAAGTTTCATAATAAATCCTTATTCTATATTCTGAATCTGTTCTCTTATCTTTTCAACTTCAGCCTTGATATCAATAACAGTTCTTGCGATTTCGATATCGTTTGCCTTTGAACCGATTGTATTGGCTTCCCTGTTGATTTCCTGAACAAGAAAATCAAGCTTTCTGCCGATGGGTTCATCGAGATCCATGAATGAATGAAGCTGTTCAATATGACTGCGAAGTCTTACTGTTTCTTCAGCCACAGCAACCTTATCTGCAAAAATTGCAGCTTCTGTGAGAAGTCTCTGTTCATCCACATTGGCATCACCGAGAAGATCTTTCATTCTGCCGAGAAGTTTTTCATTATATTCTTTTACTGTTTCGGGTGAACGCTGTTCAACCTTTTCAACATAAGAAATAATTGTATCTGCTCTTGAAAGAATGTCTTCCTTGAGTTTTGCACCTTCAATTTCACGCATTGCGATGAATGATTTTGTTGCTTCGTCAAGGACTTTCATAACAGCTTCCCAGATTTTGTCTTCATCTGCAGGTGCTTTTCTTATTGCAAAAATATCACCGTGTCTTGCAAGATTTGAAACTTTGTAATCATTTTCAAGACCGAATTTTTCGCAGAGTGTATTTATGGCAGCTATGTAGCCTGATGCAAGTGATTCATTGAGCTGAACCACAACATCGTCTGTTTCAAGGGCGTCAATCTGAACATTGCATTCAACCTTACCTCTTGAAATAAGCTGACGCACATAAGTCTTGAGCTTGTCCTCAAGAAATGAATAATTCTTATATACTCTTGATGAAAATTCAAGATAACGGCTGTTTACACTCTTGAGTTCAACGGTTATATTCATTCCGTCGATAAGCTCACAGGCTCTGCCGTATCCTGTCATACTCTTTATCATTGAGGTTTCTCCTTATAATGTTATTAGAATATTATATAATATAAAGCAATTATTGTCAACTTGTGTAAAAGTCAGTTCTTTCTGCTTTTTTTGTTTTCGTTTGCAGATTTTGCTTTCTGTGCAGCTCGCTTAAGTGCAGAAACTTCTTCTTTTCTCAGCTCTCTGTATGTGCCGACAGAAAGATTTCCGAGTTTCAATGAACCCATTGAAATCCTCTTGAGTCGAACTGTTTCAAGGCCTACTGCCTCACACATCTTTCTTATCTGTCTGTTTCTGCCTTCATGTATGGTTATCTGAAGCACACTTCTTTCAGCATCATCACCCATAACCTGAACAGATGCGGGCATTGTCTTCTTTCCGTCAATCACAACACCTGATGAAAGAGCAACAAGCTGCTCTTCATCCGCAGCGGGTTTTACTGTTACTCTGTAAGTTTTTGAAATATGCATAGACGGATGAGTCATCATGTTTGCAAATTCACCGTCATTTGTAAACAGAAGCAGACCTTCTGAATCCTTATCAAGTCTTCCTACGGGGAAGATTCTTTCTTCAATATCAGCAACCAGCTCTGCAACACATTTTCTTCCCATTTCATCACTCATGGTTGTGACATATCCTCTGGGTTTGTTAAGCATTATATAAACATTTCCTGATGAAACAGGAACAACTCTTTCACCCGAAACTGTTACAAGATCTTTTTTAGGGTCAACTTTATCACCGAGAGATGCAGGATGACCGTTTACACGGACTTTGCCTCTTTCGATAAGCTCTTCTGATTTTCTTCTTGATGCTACGCCGTTTTCTGCAAGAAATTTCTGCAGACGGATTTTATTATCAGCCATTTTTTCACCAACTGTCAAACAGACTCAGAAGTCTGTCCAATATATTTTCTTTTTCCTCTTTTTCCTCTTTTTCCTTGGCAGCAACATCCGTTTCTGCTGTCAACGGAACTGTTTTTATGAGTTTTTCACCGTTATAATACTCGGCAAACCCGATTTTTTCACCTTTTTTTACAGGTGCATATAAAAATTTTTCAAGATATACTTTTCTTGTGATATTGCAGTCTTCGTCTTTAAGAAAATTTACGGAAACAGTATTACTTTCAACACCAACCAGATTTTCAGTACCACCGACAACTCTTACACTGTAACGGGAATAGTCATCGTCTGCACGGATTGAATCAACGCATGAAAAACCGTAATCGAGCATTTTTCTGTGGTCATTCCAGTCATCACCCGCATTAAGAGTGACTGCAATCAGTATTATACCGTTTCTTTCAGCAGCACTGACAAGACATCTGCCGCTTTTCTTTGTAAAGCCTGTTTTAATTCCGATACAGCCGTCATACTCACTGAGAAGCCTGTTATGATTATAAAGTGTTACACTTTTGTCCGTATCGATGAATGATATTTTCCTGCTTGTTTCTTTACTGACAGAATAAAAATCCCTGTCAAGAAGAGCTTCTGACGCAAGTAATGCCATGTCATAAGCTGTTGTGTAATGATTTTCGTCATCAAGTCCTGACGGAGTCACAAATGACGTATTTTTCATGCCGATTTCAGCGGCTCTTTTATTCATCATTTCTGCAAAACCTTCAAAACTTCCGCCAAGTGCAATTGCAACGGAATTTGCTGCATCGTTACCCGATTCGAGCATCATGCAGTAAACAAGGTCACGCAGAGTGACTTTATCGCCTTCACAAAGACCAGAAGAAGACCCCTCAACATTCACCATTTCTGCTGTTATTTCAACAACTCTGTCGGGAGTGCATTCTTCCAGTGCGATTAGAGATGTCATGATTTTTGTGGTACTTGCCATTGAAAGCTGCGATGTCGGATTTTTTCCGAACAATACAGTTTCATATTCGGGATAATACAATACTGCACTAACAGCAGACAAGTCACCGCTTTCAAGACAAAATGCCTGAAAACCTGACAGCACTGTCATTACTGCGACTGATATAAATATAATTATTCTTTTCAGCATACCAACCACCGCCTACATAAAACTTATGTAAGCGGCGATGTGTTTTAGTACAGGTAATATACTGAATTATTCTGTTTCTACGATTGTTTCAACAGCAGGTTCTGCATTGCTTGCTGCAGCCTGTTTCTGTCTGTCAACAAAGTTAGTAACTTTATCAAACATTTCAGGAATAAGGTTGACAGCTCTTTCAGCAGCATTATCTGATGCTGTGATGTGCTTGATTGTAACTTCACCCTTGTTGCATACAAGGAATGCAACGGGGTTGATTGTGATACCGGCACCACCGCCGCCACCGAAAAGTTCAACGTTATTCTTTGACGGGAAATCTGAACCGCCTGATGCAAAACCGTATGTAACCTTTGAAATGGGAATGATTGTGATGTCTGCACTTACCTGAATAGGCTCACCTACGATTGTGCTGACGTCTACAAGGTCACGTACTCTTTCGATTGTTGTTGCAAGAATTTTTTCTGCTGACTGATTTTTCATTATTGTGCACCACTCTCTATAGTATTTGTTTCGTTTATTTTTTCTGTTTCCTGCTGATTACCGTCTGTATTCTGTGAATCAGAAGGATTCTTAGATTTCATACCTTTTATTACCCTGATACCAACGCCGAATATTGCACCGAATGCAAACATCAGCACTGCATTTATCAGTTTCCTCGGATTCAGAGAAATTTCCATTGAAAAAGCCAATCTGGTTCCGGGATTTGCGATAAAGTCAGGTTCAACATTTATGCTGTATTTTTTTACATTGCAATTTGCACACACAGCACCTGTTACAGGAAAAACCCTGCGACACATTTTTCCGTATTCCTCTGCAGTCTGAGCTGCATCTGCTTTTGTAACCTCAACATCAAGAAACATTTCATCAATAACAAAAGAATTTACAAAACGACGTCCGAATTTATCAATGATGGCAAGAAGTTTGCCGAGGATTTCAAGAATACCCTTAAGCTGTTCGTTTTCATACAACGTTGCCAACGGATTCGGTCCTTTTTGCTTCTGTGTTTCTTCTTTTTCAGGAGTTTCTTCCTTTTCGGGAGGCTTTTCCTTTTTCGGTTTAGGTTTCTTTTCGGGAGCAGGAAGTATGGGGATTTTTACAAAAGCCCATTTTGCATAAGCTGTCAATTCCTTTTCATATTCAACATGAATATGTGCTCTTATGTTCAGAATAAGTGCAAACAGAAGCACTATTCCAATTAATATGTAAAGAACAATCAAAGCATCGCCTCCTTATATTTTATACAATATTAAATAAGTGACATCTGACCGTCTACTTCTTCGCTGTCACTTGTGCCGGCACTTCCTGTCTTTTCCGGAAGTTCAGGCAACTCATCGAGAGATGAAATCTCAAAGCATCTGAGAAAATTATCCGTTGTACAGTATAGCAGAGGTCTGCCGGGCAAGTCAAGTCTTCCGTGCTCTTCTATCAGATTTCTCTGACAAAGTGTTGCGATAACACCTGAGCAGTCAACACCTCGTACCTGTTCGATAAAAGCTTTTGTTACGGGCTGATTGTAAGCCACAATAGCAAGAACTTCAAATGCCGCTGAAGACAACGGTGTATTTTTTTTCATACTCAGAACAGCTCTGATTTCAGGAGCAAATTCCTCTTTTGTTGCAAACTGATACTTTCCTGCAAGATTCAGAAGCTCAATACCGTGGGTATCTTTTTTATATTCTTCCATCATCTCGGAAAGACAGTTTTCTATCGATTCCTTATCAACCAGAAGCGTTTTTGCAGTTTTTTCTATATCGAGAGGTTCTCCCGATGCAAACAGAACAGCTTCCAGGACTGATTTCAATTTCTGCTTATCCGTTTTCATCAGCCTCCTCTTCTTCATTAAAATCAATTTCTATACTTAAGTTTTCAAGTTCTCCCGTAAGCAGGATTCTCTTATTTTTAGCCATTTCAAGAATCGCAAGAAACGATGCAACAAGCTCACTTCTGCTTTTTGCCATTGAGAAAATATCAAAAACTTTTATTTTTCCCGTTTTCATAACTACGGAATAGATATTATCTATCTTAACAGACACTGAAACTACGGCTTTTTCAACAATTTCCTTGAATGAATCCTCAGGCGGAGGTAAATTCTTAAGCTTTTTACCTGCCGCATTTATATATGCCGTGTAAAGTTCAAGTGCATCATGAAGTCTTGAATATGTAAGATCTGCTTCAACTTCTGTGGGCAGACGGACAATTTTATCCGCACCGCCTGATTGATCAGAAAGCTTTTTTGCCATGATCTTACAGGTCTGATACTCTATGAGTTCTCCCGTAAGCTCTTTTTTCAGATTCTCAGCTTCTTCATACACAGGCAGAAGCGACACTGTTTTTATATAAACAAGTCTTGCTGCCATTTCAAGAAATTCGCTGGCAATTTCCATGTTTTCTTCCTGCATCATCTGAACGTATGCAATATACTGTTCCACAAGCTCAAAAATCGGAATATCGTTGATATTGAGCTTATGCTTTGAAATCAGATGCAGAAGTAAATCAAGAGGTCCTTCAAAAACCTCGGTTTTATATTGCGGTTTTTCCATAATTAAATCAATCCCAGAAGTGTGAACGGTAATTTTGCGATAAAGTCAAAGCCCACTGTCACGAGTCCTGCAAGAAGTGACAAAGGTTTTGAAAGAATGCCTGTCCAGAGAAGTACAAACATACCGATCATGATATATCTTTCATATTTCATGATTGTAAAATAATACTTTGACGGAATGAGCAGACTTGCTATTCTTGATCCGTCAAGAGGCGGAATGGGAAGAAGATTGAACACCGCCAGAGATATATTGATACTTGCTGCAAAACTGAAGAAACTTGCAAGCACTGTATAAACATTAGCAGGCATACTCACATTGACAGCAATAACATAAATAACTGTTTTCAGAAATGTGAAGATCAATGCCATTATAAGATTGGACACAGGACCTGCAAATGCAACAAGTGCAAAGCTTTTTCTACCGTTTTTAAGATTACGCATGTTGACAGGAACGGGTCTTGCGTAACCGAAACCGACAAGAAGAATCATCAGTGCACCTATAGGGTCTATATGTGCCATAGGTCTTAATGTAAGTCTTCCTGAAAGTCTGGGTGTATCGTCACCGAGTTTTACAGCCATCCATGCATGAGCATATTCATGGATAGGTAATGTACAAAAAATTACGAACAGAATTGATGCAAGATTAATCATAAGAAGGGCATATTCACCTTCACGGATGTAATCCATAATATCAAATAACATCAGTTTTTCCTCCTTTTACAAAACGGCACACACCGTAAATATCATCACAACACTCTGTATAAAAAACAGAATCTGCAGAGTTATTTATAATTTCTGCTATTTTTTCAGGCTGACCTTCACCGCTCTCAAACATAAAGAAACCGCGGTCATTGAGATACGGAAGCCACTTTTCAGCAAGACAACGGTAAAAATCAAGTCCGTCACCTTCGCATACTATGGCATTTTCAGGCTCATAAAATATTTCAGTCTGCAGAGTTTCGAATTCTTCCCTTGTAACATAAGGCGGATTGCAAAGAATCACATCGGGTCTCGGAAGACTGCTTTTTTCAAAGCCGTCAAATATATTGAAAGGTACGATTTTTGCATTATCGGGCGCAATAATCTTTCTGTTACGATCGGAACACTCAAGTGCATAAACCGAAATATCAGCAAGATACACTTTACAATCAGGATTATTGGCTGCAACTGAAAGTCCTATGCAACCGCTGCCTGCACATAAGTCAAAAACTACCTTATCTTTCTTGCCTTTGAGAAATCTGCAGGCTTCATCTGCAATCTGCTCTGTTTCATTTCTCGGAATCAGAACACCTTCACGGACAATGAACCTGAATCCGTAGAAATCCCATTCACCCAGTATGTACTGCAAAGGATAACCCGTTGATCTTTTTTCAATCAGTGATGAAAATTCGTTCAGTTTCTTTTCGCTGATTTCTGCACAGGGATTCATCAGAATATCCGTTCTGCCAAGACCTGTGACAAATTTAAAAATCTCATAGGCATCAACATCGGGAGCATCTGATGTGACAAGTTTTTTTTCAGCTTCTTTCAGAAGTTTTTTTATATCAGTCACTCTGTGTTTCTCCGTCTGCCTGATTTTCGGGCATTCCCTCAGTAACAGCCTTGAGAGCTGTGATACCGACTTCAATCATGCTGTCATCAGGCTCTTTTGTTGTGAGTCTCTGCATCCAGAGACCGGGAGCTGTAAGCACACGCATGATTTTGTTGTCATGTTTGCCTGAGAATTTGAGAATTTCATAACCTATACCCATAACAAAAGGCATAATAAGGATTTTTATAATTGACCATGCCCATGCAACATTGAGAATATGAACATCACCGATTTTAAGTTCGGGGAACATATTAAGAATGACTGCAAGAGCTGATGATGCAAGGATGCTTATAATAAGTATAATAAACATGAAGCTTGTGCCACATCTGGGATGAAAACGTGAATATTTTCTGACATTTTCAACAGTGAGTTCTTCTCCTGCTTCATAACAGAAGATTGTTTTATGTTCTGCACCGTGATACATGAAAACGCGTTTTATATCTTTCATATTCGTAACGGCTGCAAGATAACCGATAAAGATTGCAATTCTGATGATGCCTTCAAAAAGCGGTCTCATTGCATGATTAAGCATAAATTCACCCAGTACATGAGTATCAAAAAGTGCAACGACCTTTGACGGTGCATATACAAACAATCCGAATGAAAGCACAATACCAAGCACCATTGCAAGTCCTGATATAAAAGACATCATTTTGGGACCGAAGTGGTCAACAAGCCACTTATCAAGCTTTGACATCTCTTCTTCTGACTCTTCAAGCTCAAGCTGACCTGAAAGCTCAGCAGACTCCATAAGACACTTATAGCCGAGAATCATTGATTCGATAAAATTAACAATACCTCTGACAACGGGAATACCGAGAATTTTCACCTTATCACGGGCATGTTTGAATTCTTTGGGAACGGTTATGATTGTACCGTCTGTTTTTCTTACAGACATCGCTGCACCTTCAGGTCCGTTCATCATTATACCTTCCATAAGAGCCTGACCGCCGGCTTTACCGAGTCTGGGATTTATTTCTTTATTTTCTGCCATCTTAAATCATAATCCTTTCATTATATATTAATTGTATCATCAATGGGTAAAAAGATTGTGACAACAGTTCCTTTACCCTGTGTACTTGCTATGTCAAGTTTACCGTTATGCAGTTTGATAATTTCATCAACAACTGCAAGACCGATTCCCGAACCTCTTACAGACATATTTGCCTTATAGAATTTTTCGGTTATATGAGGGAGATCCTCTTTTGAAATTCCGCAGCCTGTATCTGCTATGGAAACGACCAGATCACCGCCGCATCTTTCTGCAAATATTGCTACTCTTCCGCCGCTCTGGGTGTATTTGAATGCATTGTCAAGAATATTTGCAAAAACCTGTTTGATAAGATTTCTGTCTGCAGACATCGGAGCTGTGATATCAGGAATGCTGTATACAAGAGTTATTCCTTCTCGTTTTGCACGGTCTCTGAACACCTCAACTGCAGAATCAAGCTCGTGAACAATATCGACAGGCTCTGCACGCATAGTCATTCTGCCGCTCTGCATTTTTGAAAAATCAAGAAGATCTTCAACGATATTGTAAAGTCTGTCAGTTTCACTGATTATAACATCAATGCCTTTTGCCGTCATTTCAGCATCATCAAAATCCCTTATTGTTTCTGCCCAGCCTTTTATTGCAGTAAGAGGAGTTCTGAGCTCATGAGATACTGTAGAAATAAAGTCATTTTTGACTTTATCAGATCTTGCAATCTCTTCAGACATATAGTTGACTGTATCACAAAGTTCGCTTATTTCATCGTTGCTGTTACTGCTTTCAACTCTTGCGTTAAAATCACCTTTTGCAATCAGTTTTGCCGTTTCATTTATCCTGCCCACAGGACGGACGATTGAACGGACAAAGAACAGACCTGAAACTGCAACAAGTGCAAGAGCTATAATACACAGGAACATTATAAATAATGTATATACAACATGCTGTCTGTCAAGGTCTTCAAGAGAAACTATCAGTCTGACAGCACCTGCCAAAGAACCGTCTGAATCAGTAATAATAAATGCTTTTGCAAGTATTTTTTCACCACGACTGTTACGGCCTGTCCATGTACCCGTACCTGTTTCTGCAACCTTTGCACTGTCAAAATCAGGCATTACAGTAGAATCATCAACAGAGAAACCTGCCGATGAAACAAGCACATTTCCGCCTTTATCCACAACCCAGACATCCATCAGATAGCTGTATCCGAAGCTTTCTGCAAATTCTCTTGCACCTTCAGCAAACAGGTTACTGTCTGAATTGACATAATTATTGAAAAAAGTCTGAACGGCTGTTTTCTGCACCTTTGAATCTATTGTGGATTCAGCCATTTCGTAATAATAGCTTTTGATAAATACGGACGCACTGACATTGACAACAACAAGGATAATCAGAATAACACTCAGTGTGTTCATTATCCATCGTCTTGTTATACCGCCCGTACGCATACCGTATTCCTCCTTTTTATTCTTTTAAGGGATCCATTTATAACCCATTCCCCAGACAGTTGTAAGATGTTCGGGGTTTGAAGAATCATCTTCAATCTTCATTCTGAGACGTCTTATATTAACGTCAACAACTTTTTCATCACCAAAATACGCATCGCCCCAAACATAACTGAGGATATCCAATCTTGACAACGATGCACCGGGATTGCTCATAAAATATTCCATTATCTGGAATTCAACCTGTGTAAGCTCAATGTTTTCATCATTCTTAAGAAGTGTTCTGTTCCTGAGATTCAGAGAAAACTCTCCGCTTACCACAACATCACCGGTATTATTCTTCTGGTCTGCAAGTTCTTTATTTACAGACACACGTCTGTAAACAGCATCAACACGCGCCATAAGCTCTGATGGTGAAAACGGTTTGATAACATAGTCATCAGCACCCACAAGCAGACCTGTTACTTTATCCATTTCCTGAGACTTTGCAGTCAGCATGATAATTCCTATTGTGCTGCTCTTTTGTCTTAAATATTTACACACTTCAAGACCATCCATCTCAGGCATCATTATATCAAGCAGAGCAATATCAAAATCGCCTGCACATTCATCATATTTTTCAACAGCTTCCCTGCCGTTGCATGCTTCTGTGACATCATATCCGCTGCGTTTAAGATTGATAACAATAAACTCTCTGATTGCGGTTTCATCTTCAGCAATCAAAATTCGTTTCATTCAAAAAACTCCCTGTTATTCCGAAATTGAGAAAAACGACAAAATTTCACTTCGTGTTATGCCGTATTCTTCGCCTGTTTCAGTAATTTTATAAGCATATTGATAATTTTTTCCTGTTGCAAGAAGTGTCGATTCACTGATAGTTTCTGTCACATCCACGGCACTTATTGTAAACAGAAGTACAGACTCATTATCAGCATCCGGATTTTCTGTATTATTGCGAAGGAAAAACTGAGACATTCCTTCATCCGGATAAAATCTGACGCACCAGTCACTCATTCTGTCTTCATCATATTTTATAATGAATCCGTCATCTTCGTTTTTTATATAACTGTCAGCAATTGTGAAATTGCCGTCATTAAATTTTTTCCAATGTGTAATATACACATTTTCGGTAATGGTAATAACTTCTGTACCCTGTGTTTTTTTTCTTACAATGCTGCTGTCCTGCAAAAGAGTTGTAACAGGAATCTCTATTTCATCATCCCTGTCAATATTTCTGCACAACAAAGGCAGCGAACGGCTTGTGGGACTGCTTGCAACCGAAATTACATCAAAAGTTATTGCTGATGCAAGCGTATTGTTTTCACGATCCCAATAAAGCATTTCCGTAAGATAAGCATCGCCTGCAACTTCATCAACGTACAGATATCGTGTTCCGTCAGCTCTGCCTGCTGTTATTGACATTATTGAAGTTGTTCCTGAAAACAGACTTACCTGACCGACTGCACTTATCTGATATCCCGAATTATCGGATTCCGACATTTTAAGAAGTCTGGCTTCGGTGGTATATGTGTCAGAAGTAGAATTGATGAGAGCCAGCAGAATTTCTTTTTCGCTGTCATAATCAAGATCTGTAATATACATTGCCGTATATGATTCAATTGCAAGAATATTGTAATTGAGCTCCTGTGAGTTTTTCTGGGAACAAAAAACGGAAAGCTTTTTATTTGCCTTGGAATCAATTGAACTCCAACCGACAAATATTTCATCAATACCGTCACTGTTCAGGTCACAGAATTCTATCGAATATACGTCATTTCCCTCTCCGGGTGTATCCGACACGGGAATCCATTCATCCCCTGCATAATCCAACATATACATATGAACAAGCATTTCTTCTGTTTTAAGCGAATAAAAAACAAATGCTTCATCATTTCCGTCATTATCACAGTCATATCTGATATATGCTGAACGGTATTCACCTGCCGAGGGATATTTTAGAATATATTCACCTTTTTCGCTGACTGCTTTTTCAAAAGCCTCCTGTAATTTACCGTCTTCACCTGAAAGTTTAGGCGGTCTTACAAGATTTTCGGGAGAATTGAGGGTCAATGCTTCACAACCGCTCAGAAATATCACAAATGCAATCAATATCGCAAAAACCGAAACTGTTCTTTTTTTCATTGTCCCTCACTCCAATCATCAGTTTTCTGCGTCTGCAGGACTGAATGTAATTTTTATATTGAAAGTAAATATACTTTCTGAAATATCTATACCGTCAGGCAATTCGATTTCTGAAGATTCAACATAATAAACATTTACTCCTTCAGAAAGTTCGGAATAATCTACTGTAAGTACAGGGATAGTTTCCTTGTCATACCCGGATCCGGTATCTATTTTTGCAGGAATTGTATCGATGCTGAATGACACATTGGTTTCTCCTGTTTTTTCGCCGGTAAACACAACTTCAGGAATCAGCTCTGCAATTTTATCAATATTGATCTTTACAAAGAATTCCTGAGAATCAACAATCTCAACATATTTATTGACTGAAACCGTTTCAGATGCATTTGCGCCTTCAAGACTCAATGCAACAGGAAGTGTTATTGTTTCAAAAAGAAGATCTTCGGGGTAATTCGGATCAGCAATAACGTTTACAATTTTATTCATTTCAGTCTCGGGACCTTTTATTGTAACAGATGAAACTGTAAGGTCTGCTGAGTTCAACTGATAACCGTCTGCTATTTTTTCAGATATAAGCGTCGGATCCAGCTGAATATCAAATTTTTTCTCAAGCTCAGTATCAAAATAAATATCAACATATGTTTTTGACTGTGCTGAAATTGTTATATCCTGACTGTTTTCCTTTAAGGATACTTTCAATGCAAGCTGTGAAACACCTGCAGAGTCAACAGTATTGAGGTTTGCCGAAACAAGAATATCATCAGGTGTAAGTGATGTTATAAGATATCTTGGTCCTGTTACCGTTACATCTATTTTTTCAGAACTCTGCCAGAAATTCTTATAACCTTTCTGAGCAACAAGACTGTTTTCTGTGTTTACGGTAATTGGCACATTATAAATCGTGTATGATTCTTCAGGACTTGCATACATCGCAACAGCAACCCAGATAAGAAATGCTATAACGAGTGAAAGAAACAGAACGAACTTATTACTGTTCATAAGATCATTGAGTGTCTTTATTTTATGTCCTTTTTTTACGGGAGCATTACTCATTTTGTTCTGTCCCCCTTTGATTTTCTGAATGAAAACTTTTTCTTTCCGGATTCGTTTTCATCATTATCAGAACCGATAAGAAGTTCTGCAAGGATTTCTCGAAGCTCAGCATCAGAAAGACCTCTCTGCAGTTTTCCGTCCTTTGCAACAGAAATAATACCGGTTTCTTCACTTGTAACTACAGCTATCGCATCAGAACGCAGTGAAACTTCCATTGCAGCTCTGTGACGGGTACCGACATGCTCTGTAACCTCTTTTTCATTCTTGAGAGGAACAACACATCTTGCAGCAACGATTCTGCCGTCTTTTATGACAATTGCGCCGTCATGAAGTGCTGCTTTCGGATAAAATATACTCAGGAGCATTTCTGTTGTGACGCATGAATCAATGGGCACACTCTGTCTTGTTATATCACCGAGCAAAGACTTACGCTGAAAAACAATGAGTGAACCTGTCTTGCTTTCACTCATCTGAGCACATGCACGGCAGACATTATTGATAACATCATAAGTTTCTTCATTGTTGCCCTTTGAACTGAAAAGTGACAAAAATGCAAAATTACGTTTCTGCCCCATTCTTTCAAGAGCCTGTCGTATTTCACCGCTGAAGACAATTGCAAATATTATAAGCAAGTCACTGATAACGTTACTGAATATGAATTTACTTGCATTCATTTCCAGCAGGTTTACCACAAGGTAAAGCACTGCAACAAGCGCAACACCTTTGATAATCTGAATTGACTGGGTTTTTCTCATCTGAATTATCAGTGCATATACAATGATTGCAACAAAAAGTATATCAAATACATCTTTGATTGAATTCAGACTCATTACTGCTCCGGCAAATTTATCCCATGTGGAAGCAAGGGTGTCCGAAATTGAGAGTAAACCGAAAAAATTCAATTAAATCACCACCTGTGAAGATTTGTTTCTGATTTAAATTGATTCTATAAGGCAGACAGCATGAGAAGAAATACCCTCAAGTCTGCCTGTGAAACCGAGATTTTCCTCGGTTGTTGCCTTTACATTGATTCTGTCTGCATCAACACCGCAGGCAGCAGCTATATTCTCTGCCATCTGTTGTGTGAATCTGCCGATTTTAGGTTTCTGTGCTATCACGGTTGCATCAACATTGACAACCGCATAGCCCTTTTCTTTAAGCAAAGCCACAACATGTCTTAAAAGTATCATGCTGTCGATGCCTTTGTATTTTTCATCACTGTCGGGAAAATGTTTTCCGATGTCACCGAGTGCTGCAGCACCTAAAAGCGCGTCGCTGACTGCATGAAGAAGTACATCTGCATCGGAATGACCTAAAAGTCCCATTTCGTAATCGATTTTTACACCGCCTAAAAACAAATCTCTGTTTTCAGCAAAACGGTGCACATCATAACCGTGACCGACCCTTATCATGACAATGCCTCTGCTGCTGCCAGCTTGACAGCGATGCAAAGAAGCTCTGCAGCCTTTTCAAGCTCTTCAACTGAAGGATAAGAGGGTGCGATTCTGATGTTCTTGTCATCGGGGTCATTCTTGTAGGGGAATGTTGCGCCTACACCTGTGAGTGTGAGACCTGCATCCTTGCAAAGCTGACCTGCATATTTTGCACTGCCTGTGTCAACATTGAGTGAAACAAAATATCCGCCGCCGGGTTTGTGCCATGATGCAATACCAAGACCGCCCAGTTCTTTTTCAAGCATACCGAGAACAGCATCAAACTTGGGACGCATGATTGCAGCATGTTTTTTCATAACTTCTTTGAGCGCATCAACTGTGGGATACATCTTTGCATGACGAAGCTGATTCATCTTGTCATAGCTGATGATCTGGATTGTAAGTCTGCCGAGGATTTCTTTGATATTTGCATCAGATGCTGCGATTGCGGAAATACCTGCACCGGGGAATGTTACCTTTGAAGTTGAGCAGAACTCAACAAAATTATCTTCTGTGCCGTATTTCTTTGCATAATCGAAGATGTTTGCAAGTTCGTCGCCTTCTTCATAAATCTCATGGATAATATATGCGTTATCCCAGATTACTCTGAAATCAGGTGCTGCAGGTTTCATCTTTGCAAGACGGTCAATTGTTTCTTCTGAATATGTAAATCCGTCGGGATTTGAATACTTGGGAACACAGAACATACCCTTTACTGAAGGATCTTTTACAAGTTCTTCAACCAGATCCATGTCGGGACCTGTTACACTGATGGGTACATTGACCATCCTGATGCCGAAATATTCAGCAATACCGAAATGACGGTCATAACCGGGAACAACAGCGATGAATTTCACATCTTCCTGCTGACTCCAGGGTTTGCATCCGCCGATACCGTGACTCCAGCACTGTGAAATAAAGCTGAACATCAGTTCAAGACTTGCGTTACCGCCGATGATGATATTTTTTGTTTCAACACCGAGAAGTTCAACAAAAAGTTCCTTTGCTTCTGCAATACCGTCAAGAAGACCGTAGTTTCTGCAGTCAAAACCAGTTTTGCTTGTGTAATCTGTAATTTCAAAAGCCTTTTTAAAATCTTCAAAAGCCATATCAAGCTGTACGGGTGAGGGCTTACCTCTTGACATATCAATTGCAAGTCCCTGAGCCTTGACAGCATCATAACGCTTCTGGTTTTCAGCAACAAATGCCGCAAGTTCATCTTTTGTAAATTCTCTTAAAGTTTTCATCTTTTTCTCCTGTTCTATAATGCATACTTTTCTTTAAATAATTATTGAATATAATATTCTATAATAAATCAATTTATTATAGCACACTCATATTCACAGCACAAGTGTTTTTATTAAAAAATTATATATATAATAAAATAAATTATTAGTTAAAGTACTGAATCTATATACATATGACCCGGACAGTGGTGATGTATAACAGAGAAAAATCTTTCAAAAAAATCCCTGTGAAAAAAAAATAAAAAAAATTGAAAAAATTTTTAAAAAAAGTGTTGACATTTGTGTTTTGATGTGTTATATTATGTCTCGCGTTAGAGAGTTGCTGGTGTAGCTCAGTTGGTAGAGCAGCTGATTTGTAATCAGCAGGTCGGGGGTTCGAGTCCGTCCACCAGCTCCATTTTTTATGCTCTTTTAACGAAAAAAAATAAGATGGAAGAGTTCCCGAGTGGCCAAAGGGAGCAGACTGTAAATCTGCCGTCAACGACTTCGGTGGTTCGAATCCACCCTCTTCCACCAGAAAGAAGCATCGCAAAAGCGGTGCTTTTTTCATTTTGTCTCACAGATATCATTTTTATAGACACATACATTTCAACAAAAAAATATTGACTTTTTTTACAACTGTGTCATATAATATTTACAAATAATTTTCAGGAGGCACAAATCATGAAAAAAGAAAGACGAAATGATATTTATGAAGAATTGAGAAATTTTTTAGAAATGCAGGCCGGAATTCCTGAAGAATGGGAAGCAGAAATTCAGGCAATCACTCCTGATGATTCATTTGACGGTCTGGATGTTATTGTCGGTCACATGTGCGATGAATGGGGCACAGGTGACACACGTGAATGCTTATCCATGATTGGTGCAGATGAAGATGAAATTGAAAAATTAATAGAAGACAATTTTGATTCATGTTTCTGATATAAAAGACTTATCGTATTTCCAGATAAAAAAAGCACTTCCGAAGAAGTGCTTTTTTATATCTTAGTCCTGCGGATAGACTATTCCTGTTATTTTTCTGATTTCATCCATCTGACGGGTTATGAACAAAGTCTGTTCATGAGTCACAACAGGGCTTTCTTTCAGACCGTCAGAAACACACTCACAGAAGTGTGCAATCTGCTCTTCAAAACCGTTCCCCGCATAAGGTGTGGGGATTTTTTCATGTCTGCCGTCATTGAAAAACAGCTCGATTTCCTGCGGTGCATAAAATCTTTTAAGGTATGCGTAGCCCTTTGTGCCATAAAGATATCCTTCGTTGGGTTTTCTGAGAAGTGTTGCACTTGAAACATCTGCAATTGCACCGTTTTTATATTTTAGAATTGCACATGTGTGGCTGTCCGTACCGTTATAAAAATCGCACTGTGCATTGATTTTTTCAACTTCCCTGCCAAGATACCAGCTTGCGAAATTCAGTCCGTACACACCCACATCAAGAAGTGAACCGCCGCCGTTTTCCACTTTAAAAACATGATGTCCCATTTCATCTTCATCCATTGTGTAACAGAATTTTCCCTCTGCACCGCGGATTTCTCCGAGAATGCCGTCATTGACGATTTCAAGCATTTTTATTGTGCCGGGCACAAGTCTTGCCCACATAGCTTCCATAAGAAGAACATTATTTTTCTCGGCACAGCGGAACATATCCTCCGCTTCACGGCTGTTGACCGCCATGGGTTTTTCGCACAGAACATGCTTACCGTTGTTCATCATAAGGCATGAACAGGAAAGATGTCCCGAATGCGGCACTGCAATATATGCGGCATCGATCACATCTGAAACTGCCATTTTCTCATAGCTTTCAAAACGCACGGGAATCCCGAATTCATCACCGAATTTTTCCGCATTTTCCTTTGTTCTTGACGCAACGGCAACAAGCTCTGCACCCTGAACATTTTTTATCGCTTCGGCAAAACGATGTGCAATCGTACCTGTTCCCACAATTCCGAATCTTACTTTTTCAGCCATGATAAAACCCCACATTCCTGATTTATTTATTTCATTCTATCACATTCTTCGCTGCAATTCAACGTACACTTTTTATTGAATTTTATCATTTCTCATGCTATAATTTAATTACAGAATTATAAGGAGGGTTCATTATGATGTTTGATTTTACCACATTTTCATTTTACGCTATTCCCGTTGCATCAGTTATATTTTTGGTTGTAAGCATTGTACGTTACATCGTTGCGAAAAACAAAAACAAAAAGATACCCGACACTTACAGCGAGAGCCAGATAAAAAGCCGTAAAACTTTTCTGATAATTTCAGCGGCAATTGCAGGTGTACTGGCTGCTGTTATTGTTTGTTTTTACTTCCTGTTGCTTCTTATGGCAAACAGCATGTAAGGGTAACTACGATGAAAACAAAAACTTTCACAAAAATTCTAATTACTGTTATAATCCTGTGTCTTCTTTTCACTCTGGCACATCTCATTTACACAATTTTTGCATACCAGAACTGCTCCGTTATTTATTTCATCTCAAAGGAGCTGTGGTGACATGAAACTGTTTAAACAGATACTTTCGATACTGCTGACAGTGGCAGTTTTTGCTACTTTCAACGGCAGTATGTATCTTCTTATGACACGCAGACTCGGAAACAATTTCAGTAATGCCACACAAATAAAAATGATTGATGTGGCAAAGTTTCTGCCCCATGAAGAAGATTCCGAGCTTGTGCGTATTGATTCATCGCTGAAACTTACCGGAAATCTTCCTGTGCTTGACGGAGCAACTGCACTTGTGCCTGTTTATGCGGCATTTATTGATGCAGTTTACCCCGAAGGCAGTGTTACTTTTGAAGGCGGAAGTTTTTCAGATGACAACTACTACGGTGAAAATTTTGCACCCGACAGCAAAATGCAGTACAAAAACTCCGTCCGTGGCTTTACTGCACTTGTTGACGGTGAAACGGATATTTTCTTCTGCGCTAAACCTTCAGCAGAGCAACAGCAATATGCCGATGAAAAGGGCGTTGAGCTTGTTTACATTCCGATAGGTCTCGAAGCTTTTGTATTTTTTGTAAATGCAGACAATCCCGTTGACGGGCTTACAACCGAGCAGATACGTGGTATTTACGCAGGTGATTACACAAACTGGACTGATGTGGGCGGTGTAAACCGTGCCATAAATCCGGTTACAAGACCGCCCGGCAGCGGAAGTCAATCTGCAATGGATTCATTTATGGGTGAAAGAGAAATCGCTACAAAATCACCTTTCGCTGTTGTGGGAGCTTCAATCGGCTACTCATTCCGTTACTATATGGACGGTGTTGTGGGCAATGATTCGGTAAAAATGCTTTCTCTGAACGGTGTTTATCCCGATGCAGAGAACATTAAAAACGGCACATATCCCGTCATTGCACAGTTTTATGCAGCCTACCGTGCCGACAATACAAATAAAAATATACCCCTTCTCATTGACTGGATTCTCTCCGATGAAGGTCAGACAATCATCGAAAAAAGCGGGTATGTGAGAATAAAATAGAACCACCAGCCGGTGGTTCTATTTTTATACTATGATTCTCTTAATCCATTTGCCCTTTTTGACAAAATATCCGCCCAGAATATCTTTGAGGAAATTCGTACACTGACAGATTGCGTATATAGGTACAATTGCAAGAGGTGTGAAGTTACACAGCACAAATGCCGTCGCTGCACTGACAACCCAGATAAATACCGAGTCAAATATTATTGTTATCATTGCTTCACCGCCTGAACGCAAGGTAAAATAACAGGCATTTGCAACAGCATCAAAAGGCATTGTAAGTGCGCAGATAATCATCATGCTTGTGGCAAGTGTTTTGACACTGTCCTCGATATTATAGAACTCAGGAATAAACTTTGCACTGATTGCAAAAAGCACGGCAACGCAAATGCTTATCAGAACCGAAAATGTAATCAGTTTAACAGATGAATCTTTTGCTTCCTTTTCTTTGCCTGCACCGAGAAGCTGACCGAGAATTATGCCAATCGCAGAACCCAGCGAAAGGAATGCAACGGAAAATACATTGAAAAATGTCTGCACGATGTTGTATGCCGCAACAACTTCCAGCCCTTTACCCGAATAACACTGATTGACAAACGCAACACCTGCTGCCCAAAGAGTTTCGTTCACCATAAGGGGTACACCCTTTGAGAAGATTTTTTTAACAAGAATCATCGGCACATGAAGACTTCTGTAAGCACCGACAATGAATTTATTCTTCTCACGGTTGATTTCTGTACCAACGGCTACAATGATAAGTTCAACAAATCTTGAAATAACAGTTGCGATTGCGGCACCCTTTACACCCATTGCAGGTGCACCGAAATGACCGAAGATCAGCACATAATTCAGAACAAGATTCACAATAACTGCGGCAATTCCGGATACCATCGGAAGCACCGTCTGACCTGTTTCCCTGAGAGTACTTGCATAGCATTGAGCAATCGCTGCGGGAATAAGACCGATAAGCATAATGTCAAGATACTCCCTACCTGCAGCAAGTGAAGCTGCCGCATCAGCAGCAGAGCCTTCACCTTTGAGATAAATTCCGATAAGGTTATTTCCAAAGAAATAAAAAGCACCGATAGCAAGAACAGTAATGGCAGTACAGAAAATCATTTTAAAACGGAATGTATCCCGCAAACCTTTATGGTCATTGTTTCCGAAAAACTGAGCACCGAAAATGCCGGCTCCCGAAACAGCTCCGAAAATACACAGATTATAAACAAAAATAAGCTGATTTACTACAGAAACTCCAATCATTTCAATCTGCCCCACCTGACCGACCATCAGGCTGTCAAGCATATTTACAAAATTTGTGATTCCGTTCTGTATCATAATCGGAAGCATCAGCACTACCACATTCTTATAAAATGTTCTGTTCCCGAAAAATCTCCTTAACACTCTATCACTCCTTAAACAAACAGATTCTATCACATCTGTGTTTGTTAATCAAGAGTTTGTTTATTACTCCGAATTTTACGAATAACACTGAAAAAATACGGTTAAAATAATGACAAAAAAACGGGGTGATTTTATGTGTACGGCAGTGACATACAAAACACGGGACTTTTATTTCGGCAGGACTCTTGATTACGATTTTTCTTACTATGAAGAAGTGACGGTAACACCGAGAAATTTTCCTCTTATTTTCAGAAATGCAGACACAATAAATAAGCATTATGCAATTATCGGCATGGCACATGTTGCCGAAAACTACCCTCTTTATTACGATGCTGTAAACGAAAAAGGGTTATGTATTGCAGGGTTGAATTTCGTCGGTAATGCGCACTATAACAAGGTAAAACCGCATTCGGACAATATTGCTCAGTTTGAACTTATTCCCCGGATTCTGGCTCAATGTGTATCGGTAAAAGAAGCAAAAGACCTTCTTGAAAAAATCAATATTACAGACACAGCTTTCAGCGACAATCTGCCGGTAGCACAGCTTCACTGGATGATTGCAGATAAAAATGAAGCAATAACGGTTGAAGCGGTAAAAGAAGGGTTAAGGATTTATAAAAACCCCATGGGTGTGCTGACAAATAATCCGCCCTTTGATGAACAAGTTTTTCAGCTGAATAATTACATGAATTTATCTGCAAAAGAGCCTGAAAACCGCTTTTCGGAAAAGCTTTCACTCTCTGTTTACAGCAGAGGAATGGGGGCGTTGGGACTTCCCGGAGATTTATCTTCGCAGTCAAGATTTGTCAGGGCATCATTTGTAAAAATGAACTCTGTTTCAGGTGATTCGGAAGAAGAAAGTGTGAGTCAGTTTTTTCATATAATGAATTCGGTTGACCAGCAACGGGGATGCTGTGCGGTTGACAAAAATCAATACGAAATCACAATTTACACAAGCTGTTGCAATGCAGACAAAGGAATTTACTACTACACGACCTATGACAATCATCAGATTACCGCGGTGAATATGTACGGCACATCCCCGGACGGTTCTGAACTCATGCGTTTTCCCCTTATAAAAGCAGAACAGATCAGGATGCAGAATTAATCCGGCAATATTGACTTGAATCATTCGTGGTGCTATAATTTCAGCATAAATTCAAAGAAAAGCAAGGTCAGATTTTATGACAACAACAGAAATTATCGCACAGGTCATCGGCATATTTGCCATGATATTCAATCTGCTTTCATATCAGCAGAAAACACGCAACAAAGCTATTATTTTTCAGCTTTTCGGCACAACTCTTTTCACCGTGAATTTTCTTATGCTCGGTGCAATGGTAGGCGGTCTGCTGAATCTTGTGGGTGCAATCAGAGCAATAATATTCATCAACAAAGAAAAACTCCGTGCAGACCATATCGCATGGCAGATAGGCTTTGTGGCTGTCTATTTTGCTTCATACATACTCACATTCACAGTTTTCGGAAAAGAGCCGACTCCGTTCAATTTCATTATTGAATTTCTGCCTCTCATCGGCATGATTGCAACAACAATCAGTTACCGTTTTACCGATGCAAAAGCTATCCGCAGATTCGGACTCATAAGCTCCCCTGCATGGCTTGTTTACAATATCGCAAATCTGTCCGTTGGTGCAATTCTTTGCGAAGTGCTCAGTCTCGGATCAATCATCATCGGCATTATAAGACTTGACAGAAAAGATAAACAATAATTTAGCTGTGCTAAATTATTGTAGTGGAAAATTGAAAGTTGAAAGTTGAAAATGAATAGAGCGAAGCGGAATCAAGTGCGAAGCACTTCCGAAACTTTCCATTTTCCATTCTCAACTTTCCATTTGAGCGAAGCGATAAATTATTGTTTACGAAAGGATTTGACTATGAATTTCAGAATTTCAGGCGGAAACAAATCTGCCGACATCAGACTCACAGAAAACAGAATCGGTGACATTCTTTATCTCACCGTCAACATGACATTACCCACTCCCGAAATCCCTGAAACATTCAGCATCAAATGGAATTTCAGCGCAAGCGATGTACATTCAACATGGAATCCGTCACTGCTTGATATTCACGGTCTGGCTTTTGAATGGGGTATGCTCAAATTGCAGTCCCGTCTTGCATCATGGATGCCCGTGCAGTCTCTCATTTCCCAGAACGGCACAAACAAGCTGTGCATTGCTGTTTCCGATGTTGACACTCCCATCAACATAAAAACAGGTCTTCGTGAAGAAGATGCAACATTTGCCTGTGAAATCGAATTTTTCACAAAGCCCACATCTCCCGTAAGCTCATATAATGCAACCGTGCGTTTTGATATGCGTTCAATCCCCTATTATGACAGCATCTATGACACTTCAGACTGGTGGGAAAACGACTGCGGTTATAAACCCGCACATGTACCTGATGCGGCAAAAATGCCTATGGATTCACTCTGGTACAGTTTCCATCAGATGCTTGACAAGGATGAAATCATCAAGGAATGCAAAGCATCAAAAGAATTGGGACTTGAAACCGTCATAATTGATGACGGATGGCAGACAGACGACAACAACCGTGGTTATGCTTACTGCGGCGACTGGCTTGTTGCTCCGAAAAAAATGGGCGATATGGCTGAGCTTGTCGGTGAATTACATAAGATAGATATGAAAGTCATGCTCTGGTACTCTGTACCGTTTATGGGCAAATATACTTCAAAATACGAAGAATTCAAGGATATGTTCCTTGAAGGCTCAGGTAATGACATTGACTTTTTCGGTCTTGATCCCAGATACAAAAAAGTACGTGATTACCTTGTGAATATTTATAAGAATGCTGTTTCCGAATGGAAGCTTGACGGTCTGAAGCTTGATTTTATCGATTCTTTTGTTCTCAGGGGGAAATCTCTGGAATACGATTCAAAACGTGATTATCAGTCACTTGAAGATGCAATTCATGCACTTATGACAGAAGTTAAAACAGCACTTACAAAAATAAACCCCGATATACTTATTGAATTCCGTCAGTCTTATGTCGGTCCGTCAATCAGAAAATACGGAAATATGCTCCGTGTGGGTGACTGCCCTTGCGATACTCTCAAAAACAGAGTGGGTGTTATCAATCTGCGTATGACATCAGGCAGAACTGCTGTTCATTCAGATATGATAATGTGGAACGTGAATGATACTGTTGAAAATGCAGCACTTCAGTTTGCAAGCATTCTTTACGGCGTGCCTCAGGTTTCCGTACGAGCAGATAAAATCCCCGAAGATCAATACAGAATGCTCAGATACTATATTTCTTTCTGGAAAGAATGGAAAGATGTACTTCTTGACGGAAAACTCACAGCAGAAAATCCCGAATGCAATTACAGCTCTGCTTGCAGTACACTCGGTGACAAATCAGTAATCACTTCATTTACAAATCCCGTTATCTGCGTAAAAACAAAGGATGCAGTTGCTGTCAACGCTTCAATGTACAATTCACTTATCATAAAAGGTGCAAAAGACAAAAATTATGCCGTTGTCAATTGCATGGGTGATGAACTTGCAAAAGGGGTTGTTGCAACAGATATTGAAGAAATCAATGTTCCCGTTGCAGGTATGATCTTTATTACCGGATAAGCGAAAATTTACTTGAAAAAAAACCTCCTGTTTGATATATTGAAAATAGGAGGTTGATTTTTATGAAAAAACTTTGTTGTTGGCTTTTAATTATTATCGTTATTACATTATGCGGCTGTTCTGTTTCAAAACAGGATGAAGAAACAACAGAAGTTGTATCACTAACGGAAACTTCTTCCTATACAAGTGAAATTATTGATGAAAGTGATTATTATAAAGTCATATACAACGGTGATTTTACTTACAGTTATGAGATTCGTGACAAATCAGGAAACATTCTTTTATCAGATAATTCCGAAAAAGAAGAACCGCATATAGACATGCTGAATGATAATACCGTTAAGTTAATGATTCAAAGAGGTACAGGACTTGCTACTCAAGTCACTACTTATTGCAATATAGAACAAGGCACCGTATCAGATAAATTTTCATATGTACTGACTGAGTTTGATAAAAATACAGTTTATATTCAATACCGAGATAATGTGCACTATATTATTATTCAAAATATTTTTGACAAAAATGAATTTTACCAAGAATCTAAAATAAGTGATGCATCACCGATTGCTGATGCCATTACAAATGCTGAAATTTCCGAAGACGGTAAAATTCTTACAGTAACATATCACACAGGAGAAGATTGTTTGGAAACAAAAATGCTAATTGCACTGAAATAAGCAAAAAACCACGCAAATGCGTGGTTTTTCTTATTCTTTGATTTTCTTGAAATTTATTTCGCTTACAAATGCACTTCCGAGAATAAGCACTGCACCGATTATTCCGTAAATATCCATTTCTTCTTTAAGAACAAATGCTGAAAGAAGAATTGCAACTGCCGGATCTATATAACTGAAAATCGCAACAGTCTGTGCTTTCAGTTCTTTCATGGAGTTGAAATAGAATGCATACGCAATACCTGTATGAACAATTCCCACAACCAGAAGCAGTATCACGGACTGTGTTGTGAATGTTATTGAAGACATATCTTCCGTAATGAATATATACGGCAAAACAACGATTGCGGCTGTGCCCAGCTGCATTATTGTTTTTTCATATGCAGAAATTTCTCCGAGTTTTTTATTCAGAACGATTACTGTTGCATAAAGAATTGCAGCACCCAGGCCGAAAAGAATACCCTTGATTTCTGACAATTCAGGGATTCCGTTTTTTATCATTCCCGAAACAAAAACCATGCCCACAAGTGCTCCGATGAGGCAGATAAACTGCTTTAATGTAAGTTTTTCTTTCAGGAAAAACGGCGATGCAAGCATTACAAAAAACGGGGCAAGATAATATGTAAGTGTTGCTGTTGCCACTGTTGTATAATTATATGCTTCAAACAGCAAAATCCAATTGAAGCCTATTGCTGCGCCCGAAAGAACAAGTATAAGCAGGTTCTTTTTTATGTTTTCAGGCGAAAGCTTGTTTTTTGTTACAAGCACCACAAGCAATAAAAAAATCATACCTGTGAGCCCTCTTGCGCAAGCAATCACGCTTGAGGGCATCGGTATGTATTTTACAAATATTCCGATGCTGCTGAAAACAAGCATCGATGCTGTGAGCTGTAACTTTGAACTTACAGCAGATTTCATATTAAACGGCAGCCTCTTCCTTTTCTTCTTCAATTACAGAAGTACAGTGAGGACAACGTGTTGCTTCAATAGCAATGTCGCTCATACAGAAAGGACACTTCTTTGTTGTGGGAGCTGCAGGTGCTTCTTCCTTCTTGCCCATTGTCATAAGCTTGTTGATAAACTTGACAATACAGAAGAGAATGAAAGCCATAATGATAAAGTTGATAACCGCAGTGATGAAGTTTGACGCATAAACACCGATTTCAGCTTTTTCGATGGGGTCGCCTGCTGTGATAAGCTGAAGAATGGGGTTGATGAAGTTGTCTGTAAGTGATGTTACGATATCTTTGAAAGCAGCACCGATAATAACACCTACAGCAAGGTCAAGCACATTACCTTTGAGAGCAAACTCTTTGAATTCTTTAAAAAACTTTTTCATGATTCCATCATCCTTTTTTTATTTTTACATTCCTCAGTTGGAATGATAATTTGGCTCACAAGTGAGATTTACGCCGAGTCTTTTGAAAACCTTTTCGTCAATCTGTGAAAGCATTACCGTTGAATGAACTTCGCATCCGCGAAGGTTTCCGAGCTGTTCCATAGCTTTTTCCGCATCGGGATTTGTTACCGCACAGATTGAAAGAGCAATGAGCACTTCGTCTGTATGAAGTCTCGGGTTTCTGTTGCCCAGATGGTCAACTTTGAGATGCTGTATTGGCTGGATTGTTTCGGGAGAAATCAGATGCAGTTCATCATCAAGTCCTGCAAGTGCTTTGAGTGCATTAAGAAGCAGTGCAGAGGATGAACCGAGAAGTTCTGATGTCTTTCCTGTAAGAATTCTGCCGTCATTGAGCTCAATTGCCGCTGCGGGAAGCCCCGTAAGCTCAGCTTTCTGAAGTGCAGGTGAAATAACTTTTCTTTCGTTTGGTGTAACACCTGCTTTTTTCATAAGAAGCTCTAGTTTATAAACGGTTTCATCTGCAGTTTTTCCTTTACGATGATCGCAAAGAGCAGTATAATAACGACGGATTATTTCGTCACATGATGCTTTTTTTACTGCATCATTGTCAAAAATACAGTTACCAGCCATGTTTACACCCATATCTGTGGGTGATTTATAGGGACATTCACCGTAAATTGTTTCAAGCATAGCCTTAACAACAGGGAAAATCTCCACATCACGGTTATAATTGACTGTTGTTTCACCGTAAGCATCAAGATGGAACGGGTCAATCATATTGACATCGTTAAGGTCAGCGGTTGCAGCTTCATATGCAAGGTTGACGGGATGATTGAGTGACAGATTCCATATGGGGAATGTTTCAAACTTCGCATAACCTGATGCTATACCCTTTTTATGCTCATGGTAAAGCTGTGAAAGGCAGGTTGCCATTTTTCCGCTTCCGGGACCCGGAGCAGTAACAACAACAAGCTGACGGGATGTTTCGATATACTCATTCATTCCGTAGCCTTCATCACTTACAACTTTTGCAACATTTGACGGATAGCCTTCGATTGCATAGTGCATATACACCTTTATGCCGAGACCTTCAAGTCTTTTCTTGAAAGCCTTTGCCTGAGGCTGTCCTGCATAACAGGTCATTACAACACTTCCGACATAAAGACCGATGCTTCTGAATATATCAATAATGCGAAGCGTGTCGATATCATAAGTGATACCAAGGTCACCACGGAGCTTGTTTTTTTCAATATGCGCAGCATTGATGGCAATAACTATTTCAACCTGTTCTTTCATCTGCAGAAGCATACGCAGCTTACTGTCAGGCTTGAAACCGGGAAGAACTCTTGATGCATGGAAATCATCATAAAGCTTTCCGCCGAATTCAAGATAAAGCTTTCCGCCGAACTTTTCTATACGCTGACGTATATGCTCGGACTGCATTTTAAGATATTTTTCGTTGTCAAATCCTGTTTTTATCATATCATGTCGCCTCTCAGCTCATTCTAAAACAGTATATATTATAGCACACAAAGAAAAGCTTTTCAACAATAATAAAAATTTTCTGTTTATTTTTAATTTTTCCTTAAAGGTTTAACTTTATAATCTTGACAAATCAGATTCAAAGTTATAGAATAATAAAAGAGTTTTTATGCTCATATTTTATTTATTCAAAGGACGTGATTCTTAATGGTTCCTGACGCGTGTGCGGAAACCGGAATACCCCCCAAACGAAGAATCGCTGAATAAAACAAAACCTTGAACCTTTAGCTTTTCACGGCTTTGTTTTGTTCGGCCGTGAAAGGATTTGATAATAATGACCAACTGTTACATCACAAGAAACAATTACCTTGAGGAATTAACAGGACCCGAACCCGGTTGCTGGGTCAACCTTGTTGCACCCACAGATTCGGAAATCAATCGTATTTCAAACAAATACAATCTCGATATTGATGCGCTTAAAGCTGCTCTTGACGCCGATGAGCGTTCACGTATCGAACTTGAAGACAACTACACAATGATCCTTGTAAATATCCCCACAATCGAAACTGAAATCGAGACTGAGCTTTACAGCACAATCCCCCTTTCAATCATTGTTGTTGACGATGCTGTTATTACAGTATGCAGTGAGGATACTCCCATTCTCAAACAGTTTTCAAACGGCAAAGTAAAAGATTTTTACAGCAACATGAAATCACGTTTCATTCTGCAGATACTTTACAAGACATCATCACTTTTCCTGACTTATCTTCGTCATATCGACAGAAAAAGTGAAAATGTTGAAAACGAACTTCACAAATCACAGAGAAACAAAGAGCTTATTGAGCTTCTGAAACTCGAAAAGTCACTTGTTTACTTCACAACATCGCTCCGTTCAAACGAAGCAATACTTGAAAAAATGCTCCGTCTTGAAATTATCAAGAAATATCCTGAAGATATCGACCTGCTTGAAGACGTTATCGTTGAAAACAAACAGGCTATCGAAATGGCAAACATCTACTCAGGTATTTTAAGCGGTACAATGGATGCTTTCGCATCAGTTATTTCAAACAACCTCAACATCGTAATGAAAGTGCTTTCAGTTATCACAATCGTGCTTTCAATCCCCACATTGATATTCAGCGCATTCGGTATGAATCTCAATCTTCCCTTTGCAGAAAATCCGTTGGGCTTCCTTATAGTTGTTGTAGGTGCACTTGTCATCTCAGTCACTGCGATGATTGTTTTCATGAAAAGTAAAATGCTGAAATAAAGCCAAAAAAAGAACCTCGCTGATGCGAGGTTCTTTCTTTGTTTTTATCTAAGATTAATATTGCTGATGATCAGCATTGTTGCTTGTGAAGTATGTGACTGTTCTGGTGTTCATTTCATTTGAAATATCCATTGAGCCGTTTACTTTGAGAAGCTTACCGCCGTTCTGAAGTGTAAGCAATGTTATCAATGCCTGAATCAGAGCATCATCACCTGCAAGGCTTTTTGCAGAAATATCAATATCCATTTTCATTGTCATGCTCATGACATAATGAAGGTTATGAACTGATCCCATGGGAACACCTGTTTCGGGATCAAAATATACTGTGATATAGCAGCCTTTGTAATTAAGACTCTTGGGAGTGATGCTGATATCACACTTACCGAGGTCTTCCATTCCTTCGATTGCACCGATGGATGAATTTGTTTCAATCAGTTCTTCAAGATCTTCTTCGCTGAGGATATCGAATGCCTTACCTGTTTTAAGGTTGTCAAAAATACCGTTGGTATTACCGGTAAGTGAAACATTCTCGGATTTGATGTAAACAGTAATAGAATCAAGACCTGTTACTGTTTCTTCATATGCTGTCTTATATTCATCTGAGCCGACCTGTTTTCTGAGTCTTGTGAAAGTAAAAGACTGATTTGTTTTGTATTCAACCTTTTCAATATCATCAAGAGTTGCGAAACAAGAAAGTTCGTTTTCTTTTACGGGATAGTTGTTTTCAGTTATAATCTGTGTATTTGCCATACGGTAGCTAAATGTCTTATCACCTTCAGAAGCCCTAAGCTCCTTGGCAAAATCATAACCCTTCATTGATTCGTCGTATGATGAATAAAGATCAAGCTGTTTGTTCATCTGGCCTACAACATCATTATAATCGACATAATCAACTTTCTCAATCTCTTCAGCTACTGATTCATAGAATTTAGAGCCTGAGGGTTTTACACTGTTTATGATTGCGCAGAAATAATCATATTTTACATCATTATAATAATTATTCAGATTATCAAGCTTTGCTGCAATTCTGAGATGGATTCGTGCATCAATAGCTGTGATTTTTCCGTCTTCATCAATGTCAAATAAATCATTGTTTGCGTTATCTGTTTTCAATCCTGCTGAAGTAAGCAGAACATCTCTTGCATCACCTGCTGTGATGTTTCTTCCAAAAACACTTTCAAACAATTCTTTTTGCGCAACAACTGCAGAATCTGCATCTTCTTTTGTCAGTGCAAAAGCAGAAACAGACACAGATGTAATCAAAAGCACAACTGCACAAATTGCAGCGATAATCTTTTTCATAATCAAAATCTCCTGTTCATAATTTATTACTTATACATATTAACACAAATTTTTTCGTTTGTAAACACCGATATTTATATTTTTACTATTGATATTCCGATATTTTTTATGTATAATAATTAGGTGATAATTTTTATCGGATGTTAAAAACCGAAAGGAGATAATCAAAATGACTTATTCACACGAAGTATTAGAAATGTGCAAAGTCAACAAAGGACCCAACCACGGTCCCGCACCCATCCCCGAAGAAGGCAAATGGGTTAAGGCTTATGACGTAAAGGACATTTCAGGTTTCACACACGGTATCGGCTGGTGTGCTCCTCAGCAGGGTGCTTGCAAGCTTTCTCTTAACGTTAAAGAAGGCGTTATTGAAGAAGCTCTTGTTGAAACAATCGGCTGCTCAGGTATGACTCACTCTGCAGCTATGGCAAGTGAAATCCTCCCCGGCAAAACAATTCTCGAAGCTCTCAACACAGACCTTGTTTGTGACGCTATCAACACAGCTATGCGTGAGCTTTTCCTTCAGATCGTTTACGGCAGAACACAGTCTGCTTTCTCAGAAGACGGTCTTACAGTAGGCGCAGGTCTTGAAGACCTCGGTAAAGGCCTCCGTTCACAGGTTGGTACAATGTACGGCACAAACGCTAAGGGCGTTCGTTACCTTGAAATGGCTGAAGGCTACGTTACAAGAATGGCTCTTGACGAAAATGACCAGGTTATCGGTTACGAGTTCGTTTCTCTCGGCAAGATGACAGACTTCATCAAGAAGGGCGATGATCCCACAACAGCTTACAACAAAGCTATGGGCACTTACGGCAGATTCGCAGATGCTGCTAAGTACATCGATCCCCGTAAGGAATAAGGAGGTACACGAACATGGCATTATTTGAAAACTACGAAAGAAGAGAAGCTAAAATTCTCGCTGTTCTTAAAGAATACGGCATCAACTCAATCGAAGAGTGTAAAGAAATCACTCTTGCAAAGGGTATCGATTGCGACAAGATCGTAAGAGAAACTCAGCCCATCTGCTTCGAAAACGCTGTCTGGGCATACACAGTAGGTTGCGCAATCGCTCTCAAGAAGGGCTGCACAAAGGCTGCTGACGCTGCTGCTGCTATCGGTGAAGGCCTTCAGGCTTTCTGTATCCCCGGTTCAGTTGCTGACAACCGTCAGGTTGGTCTTGGCCACGGTAACCTCGGCAAAATGCTCCTTTCAGAAGAAACAGAATGTTTCTGCTTCCTTGCAGGTCACGAATCATTCGCTGCTGCTGAAGGTGCTATCAAAATCGCTCTTAACGCAAACAAAGTAAGAGTTCAGCCCCTCCGTGTTATCCTTAACGGTCTCGGCAAGGACGCTGCTATGATCATCTCAAGAATCAACGGTTTCACATACGTTCAGACTGAATTTGATCCCTATTCAGAAACAGTTAAGATCGTTAACGAAACAGCTTACTCAACAGGTGACAGAGCTAAGGTTCGTTGCTACGGTTCAGACAATGTACCCGAAGGTGTTGCTATCATGAGACTTGAAAACGTTGGTGTTTCAATCACAGGTAACTCAACTAACCCCACTCGTTTCCAGCATCCCGTTGCAGGCACATACAAGAAATGGTGTGTTGAAAACGGCGTAAGCTACTTCTCAGTTGCTTCAGGTGGCGGTACAGGCCGTACACTTCATCCCGATAACATGGCTGCAGGCCCCGCTTCATACGGTATGACAGATACAATGGGCCGTATGCACTCAGACGCTCAGTTCGCCGGTTCTTCATCAGTTCCCGCTCACGTTGAAATGATGGGTCTTATCGGTGCAGGTAACAACCCCATGGTTGGTATGACTGTTGCATGTGCAGTTGCTATCGAAGAAGCTTGTAAGTAATCTTCTTTAACTTAACTTCCCTACCTCATATGAGGTGGGGATTTTTTTATATAACTATCATACATAAAACATACACTGTACTTGAAATTATAGTGCATTCATGCTATAGTGATGTTGTCACAAGAACTGAATATTGTGAATCATAATTTTCATTTATGTTTTTCAACAGGTTCAATCTTCGGTTTACGCTCTTTTTTATTTACGGAGGTACAAAAATGAAAAAAACACTGTCTCTGATTCTGGCACTTATCATTTGTCTGTCGTTTTGTTCATGTGCAGATGTATCGCCTGCTGAGGAAACAACAACTGCTCTTACGGTTTTTGAAAAAATTCAGCAAGCAGACACTGTACGGGAATTATACCAATACAGAAGAACACAATATTCTGACGAAAACCAAAAAATTGCTGTACTTGCAAGATGGAAAGAACTGTTTTTAAATACATTCAGCGGATACTATTACAATCGTGAGCCTATCACTCCAAATCTTAATTCTCAGATGAAAAACGGAAAAACATTCAAATTGTCAGACGATCGTGCTTTATACATCAAAAGTGAAGAAGAAATATATTTCATGCCTGTTTCTGAAGCTGACATGAAAGCAGCAGGTCTTACACTTGAAGATATTTCGGATATGGAAAACAGTGAAAAATACTGTTACAGGGTTATAGAATATACCGATAGTTTTTCAGTCAAATTTATAAATAAGTATTATGAAAATACTGAAACTTACAATAGTTTCAAGGAACTGAAAATCTGGTGCAATCTTGAGAAGGGCAGCTTTTATTTCACAGGTGCACTTGCAGAGGAAACAGTAAAAACCCCGTACGGCTTTGCAACTGCTGCTGATGGCGAAACCACCGATAAAGATGCAATCAGAAAAGCGGAAGCAGAAAAAATTGAAATGGTACCTGCAGGTTGCAACAGAGATTACTATACTGACGAAGAAACTGCATTAGCCAAAAAGAATGCATATGAAGAAGAAAAAGCAGCCGAAGAACAAGCAGAAAATGCATTGAAAAATTCTATACCTAAAGTAGGTATGACAGCTGCACAGGTAAAGAAGACAAAATGGGGATATCCCGACAAGATAAATAAAGATACATATGCAGACTATGTAAAAGAACAATGGGTATACGATTCTTATGGATATGTTTACTTAACAGATGGTATCGTTACGTCTGTTTCAGAGAGATAATCTCCTCATAAACTTTCAAATAACATAATTATTAAAACAGACACATTATTCAGAATTTTTTCAGTGATGTGTCTGTTTTTTATTCTGAAAATAAAAATTACTCAATTTCTGACATTCATGGTATAATAAGTTTACGAGGTGATCAAATGGATATCAATTCTTTGAACAGATTTATTGAAGCACAGGACAGAATGTATCAGACTGCACTCAGTGAAATAAAAAGCGGACGCAAATATTCGCATTGGATATGGTTTATCTTCCCCCAACTCCGTGGTCTTGGCAGAAGCAATATGTCTTATACTTACGGAATCAGCGGAATCAAAGAAGCTGAAGAATATCTTGCTCATCCGATACTGTCTGCAAGACTGATTGAAATTACAGAAGCTCTGCTTACTCATAAAGGAAAAAATATTTATGCTATTATGGGTGATACAGACGCAATGAAATTAAAATCATCAATGACATTATTCGCCCACATAAGCGAAGAAGGCTCTGTTTTCCATCAGGTGCTTGATTGTTTCTATAACAACACTGCAGACTCATATACTCTCAGCCTTATACGATAAAACAATCCCCAGACAGATTGAATGCGTCTTTTTTATCGGAAGTTTTAATACACACAGAAATGTTTGAATTGACATTTCAACTATTTTCCGATATACTCAAGTTACGACAAAAAAAGGAGCGTGCGATATGAAGAAAAACAAAAAAATTATTTTAATTGCAGTTGCAGTTGTGATAATTTTATCGGCAGCTGTACTTTTGAGTATCGTACTTATAAAAAAACAGCCAAACACCACCAATGAAGATACAAGCGAAACCGACATTGTTACCACAGAAGCAGAAATTATCCCGGATGAAAATGATCTGAGTGTATATTTCGGTTGCCCTGTTGAGAATATTTTATCAGCATTCCCCGATATGGTAGCGGATCAGAATAACAATAAATATTATTATAATGATGAAATCAGCGTAAATCTTGACCTTGACGGAAATGTGCTTTCAATTTCATTGGATGACAATGGTGAAAAGAATATTTTCGGCGTAAGATGCGGCATGACAGAAGAACAGGCAAAAGAGATATTGGAAAAATGCAGCAGGTACAATGAAGATCCGACTGCGACTGTCACATATTTGTGCGATCCGGATATTAAGGTGGTTGAGCTGTGGGGAATTTTCGGGTCAGCAGATGATCCCGAAGATTCGTTTTCAACAGAAGGTTACATATCTACAGACGGTGAACTGAGCAGTATACTTGGCGGAACAAAAGAGCAATTGTTGCAATATTATCCTAAAGCACTTGCAATCAAATCTGAAAACGGTTATGATTATTATTACGCAGGAACAACTTTTTATTTTGACGAAAACGGCAGACTCTATAAAGAAGTTTTTGGTAAAGACAGTAGATTTCTTATTGCCGGAATAGCTGTCGGAATGCCCTATTCTGAAGTATGTTCAACATTTGATTTTGCTCAGGCTGAATATCGTGTTGAGGGCAATAAAATAATACGCGATGACTATTATTGGGGCACCTGTATGATTATTGAGTTTGCAGATGATCAGACTGTTGATAATATAGTTAATATCAGGCAGGATTACGATGTATCACCCTGATACTGTAAAAAAGAGCTCATAAAAAGACTTAACGGAGGTAATTTCTGATGTTTGATGCATTAAAAATTAAAAACGAATGCGTACAGTGGATTCGTGATTTTTTTGAAAATAACGGCAAAGGATGCAATGCTGTTCTTGGCATATCAGGCGGTAAAGACAGCTCTATTGCAGCTGCATTATGCGTTGAAGCACTCGGCAAGGACCGTGTTATCGGTGTTCTGATGCCTCAGGGCGAACAGCATGATATTGATAAGGCATATATGCTTGTAAACCATCTGGGTATCAGACATTATGAAGTAAATATCAAAGATGCAGTTGACGGTATACTCAACAATCTGCCCGATGATCTTGCAGTGTCTGATATGACAAAAATAAATCTTCCTCCCAGAATCAGAATGTCCACACTCTATGCTGTTTCACAAAGCTGCAACGGCAGAGTCTGCAACACATGTAATCTTTCTGAAGACTGGGTTGGTTATTCTACCCGTTACGGTGACTCAGTAGGTGACTTTTCACCGATGTCTTTCCTGACAGTAACAGAAGTTAAAGCTATCGGACATTTACTCGGACTTCCGAATGAATTGGTTGAAAAAACACCGATTGACGGTCTTTGCGGAAAAACTGACGAAGAAAATCTTGGATTCACTTATGCAGAACTTGACGTATATATCCGTACAGGAGAAATTGCTGACCCTGACAAAAAGGCTTTAATTGACAGAAAACACGAAAGCAATCTCTTCAAGCTTCAGTTTATGCCTTGTTTCAAACCTGAAATATAAAGAAAGTCATATCTGAATTTACAGAAATACACTACAAACAAACACGAATCGCCCCGGAAAAAATCCGGGGCGACTTTTTTCAATATAGGTAGTAAAACGATAATGATTCACTTCAATTTCAGTCAAAAATTACCATTATCTCATGGATTATTGTCTGGAATACATTTTTAATGAGTCTTACAAGTTTTTCGATTGCTGTTTCACCTTTGTATTCAGCATTTACACCGTTTCCGCCGTAACAACCGATGTTATTGCTTGTTATCTCATTGCCGAAAAAGTCTGTTGTCAGACCGTCATCAACCTTTTCACCCTTACCGATAAGAGGAGATTTCTCTGACAGCACATAGCTCATGATATCTGCTGTGTCATCACCTGCAAAACCGGGTACTGTATTCATTGCAAGAATATCAACAAAAGGTGTCATAACATTATAATAACAGTTATTCTTATATGTGTTGCCTCTTGAAGCATCAACATCATATGCAAATGTTGCACCGTCTTCCATAACGAAAACGTTGTTTGCAATATATGAATTATACAGATTCTTGAACTGGAATTCGCCTGAGTTTATGATTGTGTTGTTATAGAAACTGAATTCATGCTCACCTGCTGAACCGACTGCGGTTGTGCTTCTTGCACCGTTATCATTGACAGACAGGCAGTAACGCACAGTATTGCCGTGATGACCCGAATAATTGGGATTGTTACACATGAATCTCATGTTGTCGTGAGAATAGATATACTGATAAGTGCAGTTGTGTGTATATGAGTCGAAGTCAACAGCCATACCGTCGCCCACATTCTTCTGACCTGCGATTTCGCAATACTGGATAGTGCTGTTCACACTGCCCCAGAACCACATTGCAGCGGTAAAGAAAAGGATTTCGCCGTTTTCATCCACACCTTCACCCTGACAGCAGTTGATTGCACGGCAATCTGTAACAAGAGCACCGTCACACATGCCGATAACAACAGCTTCAGCATCCATATCGTGCAGATAGCAATTCTTTATGAGCAGACCTTCGTTGAAAACGGGATCAATTTCTTCTTCTGTTGCACACCAGGGATTTTCTGATTCATTCCATGAACCCCAGATAAGGAATCCGTTTGCAACATCATAAACTTCACAATCTGAAATAGTGAGATTGTTTACGGGGAATCTTGATGTGCCGGGAAAAGATTTTACCATAACAGCAGCTCTTGCACGTGCAGCACCTGCACTTGTGTCTGCTCTGCTTGTCACTTTTCCGTTTGGCATATCATAAAAATATACATCATCGATTGTAATACCTTCGGAAGTCTTTGTCTTTGTATTTATCCAGATACCGCCGCCGTTGGGAGCAGTAATTGCAAGATCCGAAACGGTTATGTATGAACAATCGTTAAAGATAAAAACTTCTCTTGCTTCGTTTGTATAGAGAACAGCCTTTTCACCTTCACCGTAAGATGAAATAACAACGGGATTTTCCTTTGTGCCGCTCACATCGTTGAAATCAACAGCACATTCGTATCTTCCGCCGTTTCTGAAAAGAAATGTTGTACCTGCTGTGATTTCGCCGATTTTAAGACCTGCAATTGTTCTGACTGCTTCATCTTCACTAAGACCGCTGTTTGCATCATCGCCGTCAATTGAGTCGATGTAATAAACATCCTGTCCGACAATTTCAGCAAAGACAGAAACACCGAATCCTGAGAGAAAAACTGCAACCGCAAGAAGAACTGATAAAACTTTTTTTGTCACTTTCATATACATTCTCCTTAAAACTATTTTACGGAAAACTGACCATTTCCATTCTAACACCAATTTGCATAATATTCAATAGAGAATACAATTTGTTTGCAAAAAATCGGATACCCTTTCGGGCATCCGATTTTTTTATAATTCCTTTGAAAAATGAACAAGTCTTGACACTTCATTGAAACCCGAAGCTCTATGAAGTTTTATGCTCATATCATTAGAAACTTCACAATCACTTGCAAATTCTTTACAACCCTTTGATTTTGCCCAGTTTTCACAACAGGTTATAAGCTCCGTAGCAAAACCGAGATTGCGCCATTCTTCTCTGACATAAACACCTTCGAGATAACCTACGGGAGTGCTGTGTGTCCCTTCAACATAATCATTACGTACAGAACAATGAGCAAAAGCAATCATTTCACCGTAGCAATAAAGAGTAAAAATCATATCATTTTCACTTGCAATGATTTCTTTGATTTCCTCGCACATTTCATCAAAGTTATGATGCGGCCATAGTTCACAGGCAAGCTGAGATATTTTATAAAAATCTTTTTCTCGGGCAGTATAAACATTCCAACATTTTCGCCACACCCATGTATGAGAGCTGACACAATTTATGGTAAAAAAATCAACATTATCCCAAAGCTCACACATTGATTTACCGTCAAAAACCTTTGCATTGAGAACTTCATCAGCTGTTTTATAAAAATATTCCGTATCAATAACAGCGAGCCAATAGCCGTCATTGTCCACATTGCATCCCATCCAGCAATTCTGAAAATCTTCAAGCCCCAAAATGCTGAAATTGATTTCCCATACAGAGTCTCTGTTAATCAGTCTTTCTCTGAAATATTCATATCTTATCGGAAAATTTTCTCTCATAAAATCACCCTGAAATCAGTTTAACACAAGTCAATGCAAATTGCAATAAAATCACAAAATTCGGATGCCCTTTCGGACATCCGATGATTTTTTTAAATTGAATTAACCGAAATATCTCTTAAGAAGACCTTCGAGAGCCTTACCGTGTCTTGCTTCGTCACGTATTTACACGCAGTATAGCCATTCTTTAGCATAAACACGTTGACAAACACACTATTTTATTTAAATAAAAACATGTATCAGACGGGACATAAAAAAACTTCTTGACAAAATCACAAACGAATCCATTTATGATTTCATTTTACAGCATTATGAAGTTAATTCATTTTTATTTCTGCCATATTATCTGCAGAAATATCATCTGCCTCGGAAATTATTTTTCCTATATCAACAGGAATTTCCCCGTTAAGTGACTCAGGAGCTGCAAAGTTCAGGTCACCCTTATAATCTGCGGGAACATAGCCTTCTTGGGCAAGTTCAGCACGCTGCACAAGGACTTTCATAACGTAATCATGCTGTTTATTGTTATATTTCCAGAAACTGAACGGAATCATCATAAACAGGTGACCCACAAGGTCAATGGCAAGAGGAATTGCAAGAAGTCTGAATCTTGCCGTATCAATAAAGAATACGTCCCAGTTTGAGTTAAAACCGCTTGTAAGCAGCATAATGGGAATCATAAGACCGACTATTGTTGTGATAGGTGAAGTGAACCAGCCGAACACGCCGCCGAAATTCTCAAGTCTTTCACCGGAGAGATACATCTGATAGTCGCCCATTCTTCTGTTCATATCACTTTCTGCCATCTTGACAACTTCTTCAAGGAAACCTCTTATCCACATTACAGTGAAAAGAACAATCGCACAAAGCTTGACATTTTCTCCCGCAAAAGCAAGAACGGCAATGATTATAGAAATTGAAATCACATAAAGCGACTGTCTGAAAAGTTTTAATGTTCTGTATGAAAATCTTTTCAGGAAATAGGGCGCAATAAAATTGGGGATTGTACCTCTGAAGGTATAAAGAGTGGTAAGAAGACTATACTCAAGACCGCTCAGACGCATTGAATAAAGATAAACGATTGTCATTATGTCAATCATACCGTTACCGAGAGAGTCGATAAGTCCTGCTGTTGTATTAATCCAGTTATATTTATTCCGCATAACTTCGGAAATTCCGTACCAGAAAGAAATTTCCTGTTTCTTTTCAAGAGGCGGCTGAGGAATTCGCTCCTTAACCTTTCCTGCAAACACAAGTGTAAGTGCGGCAATGGGGATAAAAAATCCGGGGAGCACGTAGCGATAGAAATTTATATCTTCAAAGCTGCCGAGAAGAGGGATAACCATTGCGACGACAGAATTGAGAAGATGTGAGATTTTGACAGGGTATGTCCTGATTTTTATACGCTCTTCAATATTCGGACTTGCAAGGAATGCACATTGCTCCATCTTGTCATCAAATGTATACATATTGTAGAATGAGAACAGAAGATATGCAATCCAGAAACGCTCATTCACATCAGGAATATTGTAAACGGGAAGCCAACCGATAAGAATAATTGATATTGCTTTCTGAATAACATCACTGTAAAGTCTGTATTTGTATCTGCCGAATTTCGGAACAAGTTTCTTTCGCCAGAAAATATCTCTCAGGCCGCCGAAACCGCCGAAAAGAAGCTGTATACCGAGAATTTTAAACACACTCTTTGCAGAAATACCTGCTAAACTGTTAAGAGAATCAATAATGGCACTGTCAGCAGGGAAAAGTTTTGATGAATCAAAAACAATCATCAACAGACCGATAAGAAAAGCCGAGATATAAAAAATATTTACATGACGTGCTGTTTTCTTCGGCATAAATCCCAGATTATCCGAAACAATCCATCCGACAATGCTCCAGATATAACCCAGCGGCAGACCGATAAGACCGACCACAGAGAATGCCAGATACGGAAGATTGTAGTGATACATTATCAGGTAGCAGGATGCACCGAATCCGATATAAGCAAGAGGTGTACCCGCCGCATAGTTGAATGTTATTCCAAGGAAGATATGCAGATATTCTTTAAAAGGAACATAGTTACCTTTTGAACGGTCAGGCTCATGCCAATGTTCTTTTACATCTTTAAAAAAAGCCTTAACTTTACCGTCTGCCATATCACTTATCCTCCTTTACCTGATTATAAAGAACGGGAACACGGGTCATAAAGACATTTCTTTTTTCAGGCGCCCAGTCATCGCCAAGCTTAACCTTTTCTCTTACTTCTTCCTCTGAAAGCTCCATATTTACCTGTTCAGCACCACAGGAATAAAAAGCATGATGTCCGATTTCAACAACATTTCGCGGAATGAAGATATATTTCAGTTCACCGCAATAACTGAGTGCATCAGAACCGATTTTCTGAACTGTTGACGGAAAATCAATCTTTTCCATCTGCCAACAACGGAACATTGCCATTTCTTCAATTTCTTCAAGTCCTTCGGGAAGTACAAGCTCCTTAAGCTTTTCATTATATGCAAAGGAAAGCTGACCTAATACTTTGACAGTATCGGGAAGTGTGACCGAATAACGGAATTCCTCGTAAGCATTGTTGATTTCTTCGGCATTTTCTTCGCAGTATTTCAGGAAAGCATCAACATCATCGGGAGAAACAGGAAGCTTTGCGCCCAGAGACTCTGCAACAAGAGCATATCCTCTTTTCTGCGGAGAAAGAACAGATTTTATCGGCTTGCCGTTTTCAGTTTCATAAAGAACGCCGTCAATTACGCTGTAATGTTCATTTCCTTCTTCCACAAAAATACCGTAAAGGTTATTGACGGTAAAGAATGATGTGTTTTCAATTTTTTCAACATTTTCCGATATGTAAATATATCTGAGTGTTTCGTTACAGTTGACAGCATACTCCCTGACTACCGTAACAGGCTTTGATGTGTCGGGATTCTGTCCGTTTTCATCTCTCAGATAATCAACAAACAGAATTTTATCGTCTTCTCTGCCTGAAAACTGATGAAGAATTATCCCCTCATCGGTTTCTTTATAGACATATCTGTCACGCTCAAGAGAATAAAAGCTGACCCAGATTGAAGCAACAACAGATACCACAATGAAGGCAATAAGAAAAAACCTTCTTCCTTTGCTTTTTTCTCTTTTTCGTGCTGTCTCCTGAAGCTTTGCATCAAACATAGGGTCATAAAGCAATACTTTATCCGATAAATCACGTTGTGAATCCATAATTTTGCCCCTTTCGCATAAATACATATATTATATTAGTACATTTATTTAAATTTGTCCATACATTTTAATATTTTTTATTTACTTTTAATAAACAAAATTGCTGTTTGAGAATTTTATACTTCGGATTCTATTTAAGGAAAAACAAAAAGAGTGACATCTCTGCCACTCTTTGCTTTATTTATCGTTGTTTAATTAACCGAAATATCTCTTAAGAAGACCTTCGAGAGCCTTACCGTGTCTTGCTTCGTCTCTTGCCATTTCATGCACTGTATCATGGATAGCATCAAGGCCGTTCTTCTTTGCGCATGCTGCGAGTTCAAACTTGCCGTTTGTTGCGCCGTATTCGCAATCCACACGCCATGCAAGGTTATCCTTTGTTGTATCCTTCATCTTGGGTTCAAGTGCTTCACCGAGGAGTTCTGCAAACTTAGCTGCGTGTTCTGCTTCTTCGTAAGCTGCCTTTTCCCAGTAGAGACCGATTTCGGGATAGCCTTCTCTGTGAGCGATTCTTGCCATGCAGAGATACATACCTACTTCTGAGCATTCGCCTGTGAAGTTAGCCATAAGCTGATCGAAAATATACTTCTTATCTTCTGCGCTAATGTCAGGATTGTTAGCAACTGTCTTTTCGTAGATGCCGTATTCGTGCTCTGCTGCAAGCTTCATTTCGCCAACCTGCTCTTTGAATTTTTCTGCAGGAACTTTACAAACGGGGCACTTTTCGGGTGCTGAATCTCCTTCATGAACATAACCGCAAACTGAACAAACAAACTTTTTCATTATAAATTACCTCCGAGTAATTGAATTTTTTATTTTTTATATGAATGCTTTCGCATTACTGACTTTATTCTGTGATGCAATCTCTGCATCTGCCGTGGAAAACAAGAGAGTGAAAATCCACTTTCCCGTCATAGTGAGACTGAGCAAACTCGTCAATCCCGGTATCATGTGCGACAAAATGGAAATCATCAATCTTACCGCATTTTTCACAGACGAAGTGTGAGTGTTTTTTTACATTTCCGTCGAACCGTTCTTTGCCGTCCCAGAAAGCTACCGACTGAACTTCGCCGTTCTGTTTCATCTCGCTGAGGTTCCGATAGACTGTTGCAAGACTAAGGTCCGGAATCTGAGGTTTCAACTGATTGAAAATCCATTCGGCGTTTGGATGAGATTCTGTGCCCATAAGCACTTCCCTGATTGCCTCACGCTTACGACTGTAACGTCTTGCTTTTTCTGCCATTTTATCGCCTCCTTAATGTTAATGATTCTTGTTAGCATTATTATAACCGACAAAACTCCTTTTGTCAATACCTTTTTTCAAATTTTTTTTGTTATTTTTTGCAACAGTATTACAACTTATTTTATATGCTTGCTTTATATATTTGTATATGCTAATATGGAATCAGAAAGGAGCGATAAAAATGAAGAAATACAAAATCATGCTGACTGTTTCAGCTGCAGTGTCAATTATCCTTGAAGCACTTCCCTTTGGTGCTGTCTGCAACTTTGCAACACCCGAAAAAACAATCCGTCAGACTTTTTCCTATTTCAGCCTGACACCCTACGGCTATGCAAATATCGGGCCTTTTATCACGGCTTGTCTTACATGCCTGCTTCTTTTGCTTTCAGTCCTGATGTTTACAAAACTTTCAGACAGAATCAGAAAAATTGCATCTGTCATTTCAGGCATATCTGTTGTAACTTCATTTATGCCGCTGTTTTTCGGTATTGATTATTATTCAATCGTGGGTGGTTTTATCTCTGCGATGATGATAATTCAGTTTGTTATTATAATTATTATGAAAAAGAGGGATAACAATGAAACTTAACGAAATAAATATAAGAGACCCGTTCATTGTGCCTGAAAACGGCAAGTATTATATGTACGGCACAAGAGGAAAAGGCTGTTGGGAAAGTCAGAAAACTCCGGGAATGGGTTTTGACGTATACATAAGCGAAGACCTTGAAACATGGAGCGATCCGATTTCTGTTTTTGAACAGAGTGATGATTTCTGGGGCACACACAATTTCTGGGCACCTGAAGTGCATAAGTACAACGGAAAGTTCTATATGTTTGCATCTTTCAAAAATGCTGAAAGAAACAGAGGCACACAGATTCTCGTTTCCGACACTCCCGACGGAAAATTCACTCCCATCACGGAATATCCCATTACTCCCGAAGAATGGATGGCACTTGACGGCACACTTTATATTGATAAAAACGGTGATCCCCATATTGTTTTCTGCCACGAATGGTCACAGATTGCTGACGGTGAAATATGCGAAATGAAACTTAGTGCTGACCTGACAAAAGCTGTCAGCCAGCCGAGAACACTTTTCAAAGCTTCTGACCCTTACTGGGCAAGAAAAGAATGTGATCACTGGGTAACAGACGGTCCGTTCATATACCGTGGTGAAAGCGGAAGACTTTATATGATCTGGTCAAGCTTCACAGACAGCGGTTATGTTCAGGCTGTGTGTTATTCCGACAACGGTGACATAGACGGCAATTTCAGCCATGACCTGCCTTTACTTGCAGAAAAAGACGGCGGTCACGGTATGATTTTTACAGGATTTGACGGCAAGACATATCTTGTTCTTCACAGACCAAACTCAAATCCCGATGAAAGACCTGTTCTGACTCAGATAATTGAAAAAGACGGTCATCTTGAAACTATATAAAAAAACAAAGCAGGTACTCTCGTACCTGCTTGATTTTATATAGCGTCTGTCTGTGAAGCTTTCATCTTTTCAAGATTTGCAGTTCTCTTTTCTGTAAGCTCAGCCTGAAGCTTTTCAAGATTCTTCTTGTTGAGAGGATAAAGCATGAAGAGAACAAAAATAATGAAATATCCGACTGCCATAACTCTTGTGACCATCTTATACATTCGGTCGCCTACACCGGGAATGTAACCCACAACACCTGATTTTTCAGGGTCATATTTAGCGTAGTTGTAAAGCAGCTGGAGTCCGCCTGAGTCTGCGATGGTCTGACCGACTTTTCTTGCGAATGTATAAACAGCATAGATTGCACTTTCGTTCTTGATGCCCGTAACATTCTCCTGATAGTCGATAACGTCTGTAACCACTGCCCAGTTGAGAATTGAAACGAATGAATAACCTGCACCGACACCGAAATTGAGAATAAGATAAGGCACGGGATTTGCCTGAAGTGACTCGTTGGGTCCGATGAAGCACATCACAAGGCTTGACAGTGTTGCAAGGACAAGACCTGCTGTGCAAAGCTCTTTCTTACCGAATTTTGCCGCAAGTTTGGGACAGAAGAAGATAAGAAGAACCATGGGCGCATATGTTGATATTGTGAGCCATATTGAAAGATTTGAGTTGCCGAAATAGTTCTTTGTAAGATACTGATTGAATGAACCGAACTGAAGAAGTCCGCTGATAACAAGTCCTGCAATTGTGACTGTAAGGAAAGGACGGCTCTTGAAAAGAGTACCGTATGTAAGCCTCAGATTGACTTTCTTCTTTTCGGGAGAATAAAGAACTCGCTCTTTTGTTGTCTTGTAACAGGTCATATATGCTGCAATTGAAAGCGCTGAAAGCACACATACTGCAACAAATGTCTTTTCGGGGTTGAGCTTTGTGCCGTCATCATAAATGATTGACTGAGCAACAAGAGTAACTGCTGCACCGCCTACACCTGCACCGATTGAACGCATTGTTGAAAGGAGTGTTCTGCCGTTGGGGTCATCTGTGATTGCAGATGCAAGTGAGCCGTAAGGAATGTTGATTGCAGTATAAAGCATACCGTATACACAGTATGTGATATAAGCAAATGCAAGAAGCATTGCGTAAGATGAAATGTAATTCTGAACATTAAGGAAACACAATGCCGTTGACAGACCCAGAGGTACGGATACCGTCATCAGATAAGGACGGAATTTACCGTTTTTGGTCGGTCTTCTTGTGTCAACAATAATTCCCCACAACGGGTCATTGATTGCATCCCACAGTCTTATAACAAGGAATAACACGGTAAGGTCTGTACTGATTTTTGTTGCATCTGCACCGTGACCGGGAAGAAGACAGTCAGTATAGAAAACTTTAAGATATGTTGAAACAAATGTAAGCACAAAAAGGTTACCCATATCTCCGAAAAGATAACCGACTGCTTCACCGATGGAAATCGCATTCGGATGCTTTGCGGCATGAGGTGCCACAGGCTTTGCTTTTGCCATTTTTCTATCCTCCGCAAATAAAATTTTATAAAACAATTTTACAGCATTTGACAACCAATGTCAATGAAATACTTGATATATAATTTAATTTTTGGTAAAATAAATTATAATTCAGCGAAAGGATTGATCTCATGTCCGACATGCCTATTTTTGCAATAATGTATGACTTTGACCGCACACTCAGTCCCCGTGATATGCAGGAATATCAGTTTATTCCCAGCCTGGGAATGACTGCGCCTGAATTCTGGAGTGAAGCCAACAATTTCGGTGACAAAAATGATATGGACAAAATCCTTTCATATATGTACACCATGATAAAAAAGAGTGCCGAGCTGGGCACTCCCCTGACAAGAAAAAGAGTTGTTGACTGCGGAAAAACAATCGAATTTTTCCCCGGTGTTACAGATTGGTTTGAAAGAATAACACGTTTCGGCATAGAAAACGGTGTTATTGTTGAGCATTATGTGCTTTCATCAGGTCTTGTGGAAATTATTGAAGGATCAGAAATCGGCAGACACTTCAAAAAAATATATGCAAGTGAATTCCTTTATGACGAAAACGATGTTGCAGTTTTCCCGAAATCAGCCGTAAACTACACTTCAAAGACACAGTTCATTTACAGAATCAACAAAGGTGTTCTTGATGTTGCGAATGACCGTGACCTGAACAAATCCACTCCCGACAGCAACAGACGTGTACGTTTTCAGAATATGCTTTACATAGGCGACGGTCTTTCTGATGTGCCCTGCATGAAAATGGTAAAAGCCTACGGAGGCTCATCAATTGCCGTTTATAAAGACGATTCAAACAGACATCTTGTTGAAGACCTTCTTGCCCACGGCAGAGTCGATTTTATGTTCCAGGCTGATTACTCCGAAAACACAAACTTCGATATTACCGTAAAGAACTTAATAAAAAAGGCTGCCATTGAAGACAGCCTCATTTCCGAGCATAATATCCAGCTTGCCGATGCTTCGGATAAACAGTATTCTATTTTTTATTAAACAATAATTTAGCGGTATATTCGCAGCCGTTAAATTTTCCTACGGAAAATGTACATTCGTGCCATGCGTTGAGGACAACGCCCCTACGATATATCAATTAATTCCTGCTTCGCTGAATTATTGTTTACCCTATCATTTCAGCAAATTCATCTTCGCTTATAACTCTGATTCCGAGTTCATTTGCTTTTCTTAGCTTACTGCCTGCGTCTTCACCAGCAAGGACGCAGGTTGTTTTTTTTGAAACGGAAGATGCAGTCTTTCCGCCGAATTCTTCAATTATCGCACTCGCTTCGTTTCTTGTGAATTTTGAAAGTGTACCTGTCAGCACAAATGTCATGCCTTCAAAACGTTTGTCTTTCACTTCACGAAGAGATTTCATATTAAGACCGAGTTCTTTTAATTTTGCGATAATATCACGGGTACCTTCTCTGAGCATGAATTCATAAACACTCTCAGCCATAATACTGCCGAAACCGTCGATTGAAGCAATTTCTTCGGCTGTTGCATTCATTATGGAGTCCATGTCACCGAATTTATCGCAAAGAAGTTTTGCAGCTTTCTGACCGATATGACGGATACCAAGAGCATAAACAAGCTTGTAAAGGTCATTCTGCTTTGATTTTTCCGCAGCAGCAATCAGGTTATCCGCAGACTTTTCACCCATACGGTCAATAACTGCGATATCTTCCCTTTTCAGAGTGAAAATATCGGGAGTGGTTTTAATCAGTCCTTTTTCAACAAATGTTTCAAGCACTGCTTCACCCATACCTTCAATATCCATCGCATCACGTGAGCAGAAATGAATCAGATTGCGCAAAAGCTGTGCAGGACATTCGGGATTGATACAACGCACCGCTGCTTCACCTTCTTCACGGACTGTTTTGCTTCCGCATGAAGGACACACATCGGGCAATTTATAGACAGAGCTGTTTTCTGCGTGCTTCACAACACGCACAACTTCGGGAATGATATCCCCTGCTTTGCTGATGATACATCTGTCGCCGATGCCGAGCTGTTTTTCATTTATGAAATCTTCATTATGAAGTGTTGCACGGCTGACTGTTGTTCCCGCAAGGATTACGGGCTCAAAAACACCTGTGGGTGTGAGCACTCCTGTTCTGCCCACATTAACTTCCACATCAATGAGTGTTGTTTCTTTCTCTTCGGGTGGATATTTGAACGCAGCTGCCCATCTGGGGAATTTTGCGGTACTGCCGAGCATTTCGCGATGAGCAAAATCATTGACCTTTACGACTGCACCGTCAATGTCAAAAGGAAGAGAATCCCTGACACTGCCGATTCTTCTGATTTCACCGAGAACATCGTCAATATTGTCAAAAAGAGTATAGAACGGAACTGTTCTGAATCCGAGTTCTTTTATAAAATCAAGAGACTGCTTGTGAGAAGTTATTTCCTGACCGTCAACCTGCTGAATGTTGAAACAGAAAATATCAAGCTGTCGCTGTGCTGTAATTTCGGGCTTTTTCTGTCTGAGACTGCCTGCTGCTGCATTACGGGGATTTTTAAAAGGCTTTTCACCGTTCAGATCCTGCTGCTCGGCAAGTTTTGAAAAAGTTTCACGGGACATGAACACTTCACCTCTTACTTCAATAAGAGGCAGATCTTTTTTTATTTTAAGCGGAATTGAACGCACTGTTCTGAGATTCGCTGTCACATTTTCGCCAACATCACCGTCACCTCGTGTTGAACCTATGGTGAACACACCGTCACGGTATTCAAGAGAAACGGAAAGACCGTCTATCTTCGGCTCAACAACATACTGAGCATCGGGACAGACTTCTTTTACCCTGCGGTCAAAATCTCTTATTTCTTCTTCGGAAAAAGCATCCTGAAGGCTTTCCATACGCACAGCATGACGGACTTCTTCAAACTGACCTTCTGCACTTCCGCCTACTCTGTGAGTGGGTGAATCTGCTGTCAGGAGCACGGGATAAAGAGTTTCAATCTCCTGAAGCTCTCTCATCATCATGTCATAATCATAGTCAGAAATTTCGTTTGTGTTTTCAACATAATACTTATGAATATGATAATTCAGAGTGTCTCTGAGCTGCTGAGCTTTCTGTTGTGCTGTTTTGAAATCCATGATGATTCCTCCGTGGAAAAACTTAAATATATACATTTATTATATCATAATACTGACGGTTTTTCAATTCTTTTATTCATATCGCATCAGATTCAGAAACATTTTTTCCTTGACATTTTGGCTTTTTATCTTTACTATATAATCAGGTGATTCCATTGAAAAATCTTTTTGAAAAAATCCGATTACCGCTGTCCATTATCCTTATGGCAGCATTTATAATTACTGTACCTGCTGTAATTTTTTCCGTATACACAGGCAGAGAGAGTGCAGTTTCTGCAATAAATGAACAGTTTTCAGAAATCAGTAAAGATTCTGATGTGACAGTATCCGATGTATTGACAGATACTGATTCATATATGCCGTCAGAATTCTTGACGGAAAAAGCTGAAAGTGTAAACACAATAACCCGTAAAAAATATACTGAATACAGCATAAAAACATCAGACGGCTCAATAACGGTAAGAAATTACAACTATGCTTATCTTACAGAAGATGAGCCTGTAAAAATCCCCGATGATGCAAAAAAAATCATGTGGAACAATCATGAAATTTTTATCTATAAAGATAAAGACGGTTACACGACAGCGCTTTATTACAATAATCTGTCAAGATACATAATAAAAGACAACTGCTCTCTTCAGCAGCTTGAAAATATTTTCACAGAACAGCCTTAATCGGCTGTTTTTTTACTTGCGGAATTCATACGGACATGATATAATAAATATTTAGGATGTGGTAAAATGTCTGTAAAAACAAACGAAATTGATCTTGAACTTTATATAATCCGTCACGGTCAGACCTACGGAAATCTCGGAAAAAGCACAGAAGGTGCAAGCTTTGCCGACATACATGACCCTGTACTCACTCCTAAGGGTCAGCGTCAGGCTCAGCTTCTTGGCGAAAGATTCAGAAACTACCCCTTTGATGCAATTTTTGCAAGCGGTCTGAGAAGAGCCATGCACACAGCTACATTTGTTGCTGAAAATCAGCCCGGAAACGGCAGTCACAATATCATTGTGCATCCGTTGCTTTCCGAAAACGGAGGAAAAGAAGAAGATTACACAGGTCTTACTTTTGCCGAGGCTAAAGAGATGTTTCCGCGAATCAGACTTGCAGACGGTTACTCTGAAAATGACCGTATCATAAGTTTCACAAGCGGCTGGGATGATTACAGACAGCTCGACAGAGCGCAGAAAGTCATTGAGCATATCAGAAACCGTTACACAAACGGAGCAAAAGTTGCAGTTGTGGCACATGCCGCATTCAACACATTTCTCTTTCTTTCTTCACTTGGGCTTGACCCTACAAAGCTCATTTTTGACCCTCATTTCCTTAACACAGGTGTCACAAAAATAGTATTCTTCAAAGAAGGCACAGGCAGATACGACATGGATGTTCAGCTTGTTTATCAGAATGACCTTTCGCATCTTTATGCTGAATTTCCCGAATACGGACTTGAACCCTGTTACTTTTAATTCACATTATAAACTTGTGTGAATACAATGTAATGATATTTCATTACAAGGAGTTGATACAAATGGAAATATATCTTGACAACAGTGCAACCACAAAAGTCTGCCGTGAAGCAGCCGATGCAATGATGAAAATGCTCACGGAAAATTACGGCAACCCGTCATCTCTGCACAGCAAAGGTGTGGAAGCTTCAAAGGCACTCGAAAATGCCCGTCAGAATCTTGCAGATGCACTGTCATGTTCAAAAGACGAAATATTTTTTACAACAAGCGGTACAACCGCAAACAATACAGCAATTTTCGGTGCAGTCAATGCAAACAGACGAAAAGGCAACAGAATAATCACAACATCGCTTGAACATCCCAGTGTGAATGAATGCATGAAAAGGCTCGAAGAGCAGGGTTTTGAAGTAATCAGACTCAGACCCGATATGCACGGTGCATTCTCACCCATGGAGCTTATGAATGCAATAAACAACAAAACAATTCTCGTAAGCATCATGGCAGTCAACAATGAAATCGGCACAATCAACCCGATAAATCAGATAAAAACTGCCCTTAAAAGAGCTTCGTCAGATGCACTCATTCATGTTGATGCGGTACAGGCATTCGGAAAAATACCTCTGAATCCGTCAAAAACAGGCATAGACCTGCTCACCGTCAGCTCTCATAAGATTCACGGTCCGAAAGGCGCAGGAGCTCTTTACATCAGAAAAGGTGTAAAAATTCATCCGCATGTTCTTGGCGGTGGTCAGGAAAAAGGCATTTTTTCAGGTACGGAAGCAATCCCCGCAATCGTAGGTTTCGGTGCGGCGGTAAAATCTTTGCCGAACATCACTCAGGAACTTGCAGACATAAAATCGGTGCGTGACCATTTTGTGCATGAAGTCACAAAAATCGGCGGTGTTCACATAAATTCACCCGAAAATGCACTGCCCTATATAATCAATCTTTCTGTGCTTGGTGTTCCGTCACAGACAATCGTGAATTCACTTTCTGAACAGGGAATTTACGTTTCGGCAGGTTCAGCCTGTAAAAAAGGACACAGAAGCGAAGTTCTGACTGCAATCGGTCTTGACTCAAAAAGAATCGACTCTGCAATCAGAATCAGCCTTTCAAGATACACAACAAAACACGACATGGATGAAGTTGTGAAGGCACTTGACAAAATAGTTTTGCGAATAAGAAGATAATCGGAGATATAAAAAATGAAGGAAATCATACTTTTAAAAGACGGCGAACTTGCTCTCAAAGGACTTAACAGAAGAACATTTGAAGACATTCTTATGAAAAACATCAGACAGCGTCTTCGTCATGCAGTCGGTGAATTCAAATTCAACCGTTCACAGTCAACCTGTGTAATTTCACCTGTGGATGAAAACGTAGATTTTGACAAAGCTGTTGATATCATTCAGCATTGTTTCGGTGTTGTGGGAATTTCCAGAGCTGCACAGTGCGAAAAAGACCTTGAAATCATCAAGACCACAGCACTGGAATACCTTATGGACGAGCTTTCTTTTGCAAGAACTTTCAAAGTTGAAGCAAAACGCTCAGACAAAAACTTCCCTTACAAATCACCCGAAATATGCAGAGAAGTGGGCGGCTACATCCTTTCACACCTGCATCATCTCAAAGTTGATGTTCACAATCCCGATGTAAAAGTTACCGTTGAAGTAAGAGACAATCATGCATTCATTCACGGCAATCAGCTCAAGGGTGCAGGCGGTATGCCCACAGGCACAGGCGGTAAAGCCTGCGTGCTTATTTCAGGCGGTATCGACAGTCCCGTTGCTGCATGGATGATGGCAAAAAGAGGTCTTCAGCTGACGGCTGTTCATTTTGCATCACCTCCCTATACTTCCGAAAGAGCTGAAATGAAAGTGCATGAACTTCTTAAAAAAGTTGCACGTTACAGCGGAAGAATCGACCTTTATACTGTTCATTTCACAGAAATTCAGGAAGCTATCAGAGACAATTCGCCCGAGGATATGTTCACAATCACCATGAGAAGAATCATGATGAAGATTGCATCAAGAATCGCAGAAAGCAAAGACTGCGGTGCTCTTATAACAGGTGAAAGCGTAGGTCAGGTTGCGTCACAGACAATGTGGGCACTGCGCTGTACAGATGCTGCGGCAGAGCTTCCCGTTTTCAGACCCTGTATCGGTATGGATAAGAATGAAATCATCGAAATTTCAAGAAAAATCGACACATTCGATATTTCAATCGAGCCTTTCGAGGACTGCTGTACAGTCTTTACTCCCAAACACCCCAGAACAAAACCCACACCGCAGATGGCAGAAGAAGCCGAAAATGCAGCATGGGATGATGAATTGGTAAACAAAGCTATCGAAACAGCAAAGCATATGGCTATCCATTAACGCACGGCACAGATTGTGTTTTTAATCACAAGACCGAATGCAAAAACTGCGACGATAACTTTCACCACGGTAAGACATTTTATAATTTTGACTGCCTTTGCGGCAACACAAAGATTTTTTACCATCAGCATAAAACAACACCTCCGAATTCTTTCTTCGGAGGTATTTTTTGCGTTTATATGGCGATTATACGATTTACAGATTGTCATTTATAAGCAATTTGTTACTTTTTTTAAGCAGACAGTGATATTCATACCAATAATCATATGTATGACCGATACCTGCACTGTATCTTAAAATCTCTCTTGCATCAGCCGCCGTTATTCTGTCTGTATCTTTTGCAGTATTTGCGGCAGTATGCAATAAATCATCACCATAATGTTTATCAAGTCCTGCAGTATACCTGAGCACAAGTCTTGCATCGGCAGCAGTTATCTTTGCATCGCGGTTAACATCACCGATGAGAACAAAATCTGACCAAAAAACAGGCATATTATCAAAGGTGACACTCAGTTTTGCACCTGTGGGAATATAGTCTTCACCGTCATACGGTTCACCGTCTTTATTGGTTATAGCAATTTTACAATTCTGAGCATTTTCCATTTTTGATACAAATTCATTGACAGTCATCGGATATGCAAGCTCCGTATCAACAAAACTACCGATTCCGTATGAAAGGCTGATGTCAAAATCAGGATGTGCATCCGGGATTTCACCCTCATAATATGTCTGTGTGGGCAGAATCATATTTATTTCAGGCTCATAGCTGTTTCCGTCACCGTCAATCAGACTCAGAACACGGATGCTGAAATCAAGTCCGCCTTTTTCTTCTGATTCAAAACGAAAACCGTATGCAAACATACTTGTATCTGCAATTCCCTTTTTGTCGTATAATCTGACAGTCAGAGGTTCGGTTGACAGCTGTTCAATCATGGGTCTGTAATTCATATCGGAATATGTATAACTGAGAAAATGCTCACAAAGACACAATGTTGCCTTGTTGTAATCAATTTCAAAAACAAATTCACTTATGTTTTCAACGCCTTTTACACGCACAAAAACATCAAACTGTCTGCCGATAATACTGTAAAAACCTTTGTAAAATATATTTTCCTGAAAAATATAGTCGCCGGGGATGTAAACATCAACACCCGCTTTATTTTCTTCCTCGGCAAAAGATGCTATTGAGAAACAGCCGATAAGAATGCATACAGATAAAATTATTGAAAGTAACTTTTTATTTTTCATTTTTTATCACTCCCATATAGTCAGTCCAGAACTGAAAATAAGAATAACTAACACAATATTTCGGTTCAAGACCTGCAGCTGTTCTGAGCACAAGTCTTGCATCTGCCGCATCAATTTTATTGTCAAAATTCATATCAGCACAGAAATAGAATTGTTTTTTAGCTCCGACTTTTTCAAGTCCTGCCACATATCTGAGCAGGAATCTTGCATCGGAAGCATTGACGTCTCCGTTATCCCCCATCTCGTTTTCCGCACCAAGAACATTACCCATAGTAAAGGTTCCCACTGCGGGCATCATCGTACTCGGATAATTGGTAAAAAACGCATTTCCTATAAATTCAAGCTCAGAAATATTCTTCACAATATCTGCATTTGTATCTGCAATACAGACAATTGCAGCATAATTATAATCAGACACATAAAGAATATCTTCATCGTCAAAATAATTTCTGAGAATACTTCTGTTATACTCTGTTATATTATCAGGTATTTTTTCAGGTTCCCTGAAAATAAGTGTAGTATAATTTTCAGGCTGAATAAGATACTGCTTTGCATACTGCTCAATATATTTGCTGTTATTATCCGAAGTTTTAATACTCTTATAATAAACCTGACAGGAGTAATCAATAAGCTCATTGTAATACTTCTGATAATAGGGATTGCGGATCATATTCTTTCCGTAGCTTTCGTGTCCGTATCTGTCTGTTGAGATTCCGACTATCACATGACTGGGGGATCTGCTTACAGAAGTTTCATCCTCTGCAACAGCAGAAAACGCAAACATACCGAAGCAACAAAACACAACAAGAATCAACGATAATGTTTTTTTCATAAATTGACCTCCTTAAATCTGTGCAGATATGCGAAGAATAAGCCTTGCATCCGCCGAGGTTATTCTTCCGTCATTATTCATATCTGCCATTTCCTTTTGCAATTGAGTATAATTCTGAAGTTTCGCCGCAAATCTCAGAACCAGTCTGGCATCTGCAGCAGTAATACGACCATTCGCATCCATATCACCTTTCAGCCGGTCTGCATCATATTTGAATTCAGCATACTTTTTCAGAATATCACCACCCACATAAATTTCAAGAGTTGCTCTGTAGGTTCCGCTTTCAGTCAGTTTTGCAGTGTGTGAACCGACATAAAATTTTTTATTGAATTTGTCTGTCCATTCGTTATCTTTTGTGCCGGTTTCAACTCTGTTCCAGAAAAAACCGAGAACCTTTTTTTCTATGTACGTTTTTACAACAACCGGTTCCGCATCACTTTTCAGAAACACCGAATACTGGATATTTGCATGACCATCGACCGATACAGAAAACGAAAGAGTAGAACTTTCTATACTACTGAAACGGACAATTCCGGCAGGAACAAAGGTCTCGGTATTTTCCTGAGCATTTGCCGTTACACAAGCCAAAAACATCAGAATTAAGATTAAGAATAAACTAACAATTTTTTTCATAAAAAATTCCTTTTTATAATCCCATTGTTGAAATTTTCAGAATCAGTCTTGCATCTGCAGATGTTATTTTGCCGTCACGGTTGACATCACCGTTAATTTCAATATTTGCAGAATAACTTTCAAGTTTTGCGGCATAACGCAGAACTTTTCTTGCATCTGCGGCTGTGATTTTCCCGTCGGAAACCACATCACCGAGCATCTTCCCTTTTTCATAGTCAAATGAAGCAGAAGTTTTGAATTTTTCATTTCCCACAGTAACATTCATCGTCACTCTGTAAATACCGCTTTCTTTGACATTGGCGGTGAAAGACTGCACGTGATACCTTTCAGTAAAAGTATCTTTCCACTGTATATTCATTCTCTGCCAGAACGGTCCGAGAATCTGCTTTTCCAGATAAATCTCTGCCGTTGCACTTCTTGCGGCAGAAGTACTGAGCGAAATGGTGTATGTAACATTCACTTTACCCGTATCTGATATATAAAAAGATATAGATGTGTTATTTGTGTTTGTGTAATCGGGAGCTGCTCCGACAGTGCCTGACAAATGTCCTTCTCCTGTAATATAATCAATAAGCATATCGCCTAACAAGTCATCATCCACAACGATTTCCGCATATGCTCCCACAGAAAAAGTCAGAAGCAACAACAAAATCGCAAAAACGGAAAATATCCTTTTCATTCAATCCACCTCTCAGACTATCTTTGCAGCCATTCTCAATGCAATTCTTGCATCGGATGCATTGACCGAGCCGTCTTTATTGATATCGCAGATTGATTTCTGCTTATCGGTGAATTTTTCAAGCTTTGCAGAATAACGCAGAATCATCCGTGCATCGTTTGCACGGATAAAGCCGTCAGAATTGGCATCACCTGTTAAAATTTCATTATCATATTCAAAATTTACCATTTTACCGATTTTTTCACTGCCGCATGTCACTTCAAGCGTTACACGGTAAGTACCGCTGTCACTGACAGGCACTGAATAAGAACCTGATATGTATTTATTCTCAGTTTTTTCCTGTTTTTCATCGCCGATATCAACCCAGAGAATACCGAGTGTTTTTTTCTCAATTTTAACTGAAACTGATATACCGTTTTTCTGCGAAGACACGGTATATGAAGCATAAGCCCGTCCGTTTGCCACATAAAATGTAAGCCCGATGCTGTTGATATTCTGATATTCAGGCTTAAGCTGCGGTTTTATGGGTAAGCTTGTAGGACGTACAACCACAACATCCGAACTGTTTTCGGCAAACGCATTCATCGGACAAGCAAAAACAATCAATATACAAATCAGCAATGCGATAATCCTTTTCATTTTTCATCCCCCGTAAGGCTCTGCGCCAGATTTAATATGTCTTCCGAGTTCATTTTTCCGTAGTAATCGATGCTGAATGTATACTCGGCTGTGTTCCATAGAATCAGAACATAGTCATTTTCAGTGTAAATCTCATAAACGATACCGCCCGAAACTTTTTCGGACTTCTGCAATCTTTCGGCATCAACACTGCGTTTTGTCATGCCGTCACCCTGAGATAAAATTATTGTATCACCGTTTTCCTTTTCCCAGGCAGTGATAACGGAATGGTCATTTGCGGTAACACTCGCCTGTTCAAAACCTTCGGGAAGCGATGCAAATGTATAAACAGTATTCATTCCGCCGCCGATTACAATATCACCGGGTTCATCAATGCCGTATTCAATATCAAAATGTGTATGATAATACTCCCTGAAAAAATTGATTACGTTTTCCCTGACACTTGCAAAGGAGAAAACAGTCATAACGGAAACAAGGAAGATGACTGCCGCAACAAGCAATACTTTTTTTGTTCTTGCAAAATGGTTCTTCTTTGTCTGCACCAGAAGATCTTGCATCTGAGCGCTGAACTGCTCAGAAGGTTCCCATATTTCTGTTTCACAAATTTTTTCTATATTTAAATACTCCTCATGTGCTGACGCCATAAGCGCCTTTTTCAGCATTTCACTTGCCATTTGCAGTCATCACCTCCTCCGAAAGGGCAGAAATCAGAATTTTTTTACCACGCACAAGCTGTTGTTTGACAGTCGATTCCTTTCTGCCGAGCACCTGTGCAATTTTTTTAACGGGCATATCCGTAACATATCTGAAATAAAGCACATCACGATAGACATCATCCATATTCCTGATAGCATCAAGCACTGCTTCGTAATCAGATTTTCCGATCAGCTCTTCAAATGACCGTTCATCTGCCACATCATACATATCTTCAATGCTCAGCGTGCTGTCCGTATGGCTGTTTTTGCGTGCAATATTCAAAGCCGCATTCTTTGCAGCCTTTATGCAGTAACATCTTACGACGTTTTCATCAGCCGAACGCAACACATCAATGTGCTTTGCGATTCCGACAAAGGCATTATGAACGGCATCCTCAGAATCAGTATCATTATGAAGAACTGATCTTGCCGCAAAAAACATCTGCCGGCGGTATGTTACATAACAGTATTCAAATGTCCGTTTTCCGTCATCATTACTGATGGCGTTAAGGTAAAAAACAAGCATACATTTTTCCTGCCTTCATAATAAAGACACTTCAGAACCAAAAAAGGTTACAATTAATTTTAACATTTTTATTTTTTCTTTTCAATATGTTGACCAAGCCATAAAAATCTGTTAATATTACACCCGAGGAAGTGAAAAAATGCAATATAAATATGAGCTTCACTGTCATACAAAAGAAACAAGTCTTTGCGGTCAGGTTCCTGCCGCAGAAATAGTGAAAATGTATAAAGAAGCAGGTTACAGCGGAATTGTCATAACTGACCACTATTCACCCATGACATTCAAGCCGTCACGAGTATGGAGACCGCAGACTGACATGGATTTTTATTTAAAAGGTTACAAAGAGGCACTGAAATATGCCGATGAAAATTTCACCGTTCTTCTCGGAATGGAAATCCGTTATTATGCAACGGCAAATGACTACCTTGTTTACGGTGTAACGGAAGATTTTCTCCGAAACAACGGCAACCTTATGAAAGTCTATCCGAAAAAGTTTCATAAACTTGCAAAATCAAACGGAATGCTTGTTGTGCAGGCGCATCCTTTCAGAAAACTGATGATACGCACAAATCCCGGATATCTTGACGGTGCAGAAATCCACAACGGAAAATCAGATGTGGAAAGCAATCTGAATGCAGCAAAATGGGCAGAAGAAAACAACATGGCAATACGTGTCAGCGGAAGTGATTTCCACAGACCGAATAACCTTGCCACAGGCGGAATCATCACAGATGAGCAGATAAAAACAAATGACGATCTTTTAAGAATTCTCAGCAGCGGAAAATTTAAAATGATCGGCGAAGAATTCAATAATTCTTAAATCAATGCAGTCACTAAGGTGGCTGCGTTTTTTATAATGTTTAAAACATCTGCCACAGTGGCAATATCTGCTTAATTATAAATTGTACATTATACATTGTGCATTATAAAACACAAACACCGCCGGAAAAAATCCGACGGCGAATGTGAAAAATATTTGTTTGGATGGAATTGTTATATTATTCGTCTTCTGCGTTCTTCTGAGCTTCTTCAATAACTTTCTGAGCTACACTTGCAGGAGCTTCTTCATAACGGCAGAAATCAAAGTCAAAATAGCCTCTGCCGATTGTAACTGAACGGAGAATTGTTGCGAAGTCACTCATCTCAGCCATGGGAACTTCTGCTTCGAGCATCTGCATCTTGGGTTCTTCTGCAGGGCCCATACCAAGCACACGGCCACGACGCTTTGTGATATCACCCATGATGTCACCGAGATTATCATCGGGCATGAATGCTTTGAGTGTTCCGATGGGTTCAAGGATTACGGGCTGTGCATCGGGATTGAGCTTCTTGAAAGCAAGAGATGCAGCAGTCTTGAATGCCATTTCAGAAGAGTCAACGGGATGATATGAACCATCATAAAGAGTTGCTTTGATGCCAACTACGGGGTAGCCTGCAACAAGACCTCTCTGAACGCTTTCACGAAGACCTTTTTCAACTGCGGGGAAGAAGTTCTTGGGAACTGAGCCGCCGAATACTTCTTCTGCAAATACAAGCTCATCGCTTTCACAGGGTTCAAATCTGATCCATACGTCACCGAACTGACCGTGACCGCCTGACTGTTTCTTATGTCTGCCCTGTACTTCAACCTTTTTCTTGATTGTTTCTCTGTATGCAACCTTTGCAGGTGTGAGATCAACTTCAACGCCGAACTTTGTCTTGAGCTTTGATACGATGATATCAAGGTGCTGTTCACCGATACCTGCAAGGATCATTTCCTTTGTTTCTTCGTTTGTATAGAAACTGATTGTGGGATCTTCTGTCATGAGCTTCTTAAGACCTGATGCGACCTTATCTTCTTCGCCCTTTTTACGAACCTTGACTGCCATTGAAAGACAGGGTTTGGGGAAGCTTACGCCCTTGAGCTCAACAACATCCTTAGCTGAGCAGAGTGTGTCACCTGTACGGACGCCTGAAAGCTTTGTAGCAACACCGATATCACCGGCTGTGATGCAGTCTGTTTCTTCCTGCTTGCCGCCCTTGATTGTAAGAAGTTTACCGATCTTGATTGTTTCGCCTGTTCTTGCATTGACAGCACTTCTGTCAGGAGTCAGCTTACCTGAAACAACCTTGAAGAATGACATCTTACCAACAAAGGGGTCAGCAACTGACTTGAAGCAGATAGCTGCAAGATGACCTTCGGGATCGCACTTGAAGTCACCTTCGCCTGTCTTTGCAGCTGCAGAAGGTGCAAAGTTTGCGATTGAATCAAGAAGAAGGTCAACAGCTTCTGTTGTGTAACCTGAAAGAGCAAAGATGGGGTAAACAGAACCGTCTGTGATACCTGCTGAAAGACCGTTGTAGATTTCTTCCTGAGTGAAATCTTCACCACCGAAGAATTTTTCCATAAGTTCATCATCAGTTGTAGCAACTGCTTCAAGAAGCTCATTTCTCATTCTGTCGATCTTTTCACCTTCGGGAACGGGAACTTCTGTCTTCTTACCGCCGTCATATTTGAATGCTTTACCTGTTGCGAAATCTATATAACAGTCTACCTTACCGTCTACGATATGGGGAACAACAACGGGACAACAGGGTGTTCCGTATACTTCCTTAAGAGAATCGAATGTCTGGAAGAAATGACCGTTTTCATCGTCACACTTTGAAACTACGAACATAACTGACTTGCCGTGCTTGATAGCTGTCTTATATGCTTTTTCTGCACCAACGTCAACACCGCCGCCTGACTGAAGAACAATAAGTGCTGTACCTGCTGCACGCATACCTTCTGCAACACCGCCTGCGAAGTCAAAAGAACCGGGTGTGTCAACAATATTGATTTTTGCATCAAGCCATTCAATGGGAGCAATCGCTGTCTGAACAGAAGACTTTCTTCTCTTTTCTTCTGCATCAAAGTCCATTACTGTATTTCCGTCAAGAACACGGCCGAGTCTGTCTGTTGCACCTGCAAGATAAAGCATTGCTTCTGCAAGAGTTGTTTTACCTCTGCCGCCACGGCCTGCTATAACGATGTTACGAATTTTGTCTGAACTGTAAGTTTTCAATGTATTTGCCTCCCTTATGCTGTTTTGTCGATTTGTACAAAAATATCGATTTCAGCATAGATTTTTTATAACAACATGGGTATTGTAACACATATAAAATAAAATTTCAATAACTTTTTTATCTTTTTGAACAAAAATTAACATTTTTTACATAAAAAATTGTTGCTATTTTTTATATAATATATTTTAATTACTTTCCATTTATGCTATAATACATAAAAAAAGTTACAGGAGAATAACAATGGTAAGAATTGAAATGGAAAACGGCGGCGTTATCGAGCTTGAACTTTATCCCGAAACTGCCCCTATCACAGTTAAAAATTTTGAAAAACTCGTTTCAGAAGGCTTTTATGACGGCCTTATTTTCCACAGAGTAATCAGCGGTTTCATGATTCAGGGCGGTGACCCCACAGGCACAGGCTATCACGGCTCAGACGAAAACATCAAGGGTGAATTCCTTGCAAACGGTGTTATGAACAAGCTTTCACACACAAGAGGTGTTATTTCTATGGCTCGTTCACAGCATCCTGACTCTGCATCATCACAGTTTTTCATCTGCCACGAAGATGCAACTTTCCTTGACGGCAACTATGCTGCTTTCGGTAAAGTTACAAAGGGTATTGAAGTTGTTGATGCGATTGCTGCTGTTGAAACAAACGCAATGGATAAGCCCTATGAAGATCAGGTTATGAAGAAAGTTACTCTTATATAACAACAGTTATTGCCACAACGGCAGTGTCTGCAAACATTGTGCATTAATGTAATAAAAAGCAGAGAGTTCAGAAACTCTCTGCTTCTATTTTTTTCAGAACCATTCTGATTGCTTCATCAAGACAGTCTGTGCTGTTGTCTGAATTACGGATAAGAAGAATCAGTCTTTTCTCATCAGGCGAAAGATCGGTGATTTTTATTTTCACCATTTCTCTCATTTCATCAGTCATAAACAAATTTTCATCAATTTCCTGACGGACTGAATATATTGATAAATCAGTTATACCGTTGAGAAGCTCGGATACTTCCACATTGAAAAGCTTTGCAAGTTTTTCTGCATCGCTTTCTGACGGTTCGACTTCGCCCAGTTCGATTTTCTTGTATCGTGAAAGCGGAATCCCCGTAACCTCTGAAACCATTTCTGCAGAAAGTTCACAGTATAACCGGAAAAGTCTTATGGATTCATGCACCATAAATATTACCTCTGTTTTTGTAAATCAAAAAACCACCCCGGAAGGTGGTTTTAATGATTAAATTAAGCAACAACGAGTTCTGAAACTTCTTCTGCAAGATCTGATGTATCTTCGGGAGCTTCTTCGGGAAGTTCGGGAAGGAATGTGTCAGGATCGGGAATAAGTGTTGCAAAGAATCCTAAGAACTGATTGAAAATTGCACGAAGAGAACTGAGAATTGTGTTAACAGTTTCTACAAAGAATGTAGGAATGAAAAGACCTGTTGAAATTTCAGTCCAGATGATTTCGCCGTCTTCATCTGTCTTTTCGTCGATGAATTCATCAGGTGTCTGATGTTCATTATCAACTACTTCAGCTGCAGCAAAAGATACAACGGGAAGTGCAAATGTTGAAACAAGGAGAACTGAAAGGACAATTGCAATTAACTTTTTGAAAGTTTTCATTTAGCTCATACCTCCAATTATTATTTTGATAACATTATAGTTCAATATGAAGAATAAATCAATAGTTTTATTCTTTTTTTTCATAATTTTTTCACATTTTATTGATATGCACAAAAAAACATGCTAAAATTCAGTCATAAAGTAAAATTAAGGTGGGATTTCTGATGACTGAAATTACGGGTTTTTCGGTTTATTTTAATTCTGATGAAGAAAAAAAAGCCGCATTGATTCTTGCGGAAGAAACAGAAAAACGTTTCTCATTCACTCCTGAGCTTAACACCCATTCCTGTTTCACCGTTACATTTGCACAGTCTGATTCAAAAAACAGGGACTGTTATTCAATTGAAACAAAAAACAACTCAATAACAATTTCTGCAAAGGGAATCAGAGGCTTTATGTACGGCATGGGACTTCTGCTGAGAAAAACTCAGTTCAGCGGCAACAGAATTTTTCTGACAGAAGACATCAGCGGCGATTATTCGCCTTTTATGCAGATAAGAGGTCATCAGCTTGGCTGGAGAACAACTGCAAATTCATACGAAGCATGGACAGTTGATGAGTATATACAATATATAAAGGAACTCATGTTTTTCGGTTGCAATATTTTTGAGCATACCGTTTTTGACGACAAACCCGAAAACAGAAACAGACTCATGAAATATTCTCAGGCAGATTTCACAAGAGAACTCTGCGAAAAAGCAAAAGAGCTTGATATTGATGTTTCATTCTGGTATCCCAACGACGAAAAAGAACTCGGCGAAAGCGTAAATAACAGAGTTGATTTCTTCAGCAATCTGACAAATGCGCAGGTTTACTTCCCTCCAGGAGGTGACCCCGGTGAATTTGAAGCAGATGAATTCATAAACAGAACCATTGAAATTTCAAAGGCTGTCAAAAAAATTCATCCCGACCTGAAAGTATACCCGTCTGCTCAATCTCCCCACGGATTCGGCAACTGGGGCGATGTTTTCATAAATGAGATGGAAAAACTGCCCGATGAAATCGACGGTGTCATCACAGGCCCAAACTGTGCAATGCCTCTTCATGAGCTGAGAAAACGTCTGCCCATGAAATACCCCATCAGACTTTATCCCGACATCACCCACAATGTCAGATGCGAATATCCCGTGCATTTTGACCGTGATGACTGGCACTACGCACTCACATCAACACTCAGCCGTGAAGCAATCAATCCCAGACCCACCGAATACAGAAAAATCCACCGACTCACAAGACAGTATATCATCGGCAGTGTTTCCTATTCCGAAGGCATCAGCGACGATATAAACAAAATGGTCTGGAGTGACATGGATTTCTTCCCCGATGCGGAACTTTCCGAGACTCTTGCCGATTATTCAAGACTTTTCTTCCCCGGTGCAGACGTGAAAAAAGCTGTCAGCGGAATACTAGGTCTTGAGAAAAACTGGGAAGGTGACCCTGCAGAAAATCCCCACATCGAGACAACTCTTTTCTTCTTTGAAAGCATGGCAGAAGAAAATCCCGGGCTTCTTGAAAATGCAAGATTTCTCATGTGTCTTTTCAGAGCAAAATGCGATATGCTTGTAAAAACAAGACGTGTCACAGAGCTTGAGCTTATCAGAAAAGCTAAAAAAGCAATGCGCAACATGAATCTCAGCGAAGCTGAAAATATACTTTCAACTCCCTTTGACAAAGCCTATAATCAGCTCCGTGATGAGATTTTTGCAATCGGAAAAACTCTGTTTGAAAAAGTCGGTCTTCAGCTTGATGTTGAAAACTACTGTGCAAACAGCTGGGAAAGAGGCGCAACGCTTGAAACCATTGACAATCCCGTAACCGACAGACTTTATCTGCTGAACAGACTTGAATACGCCAAGGGGCTTGAAACTGCAGAAAAAGAGCGTTTCATCACTTCCCTGCTTGACAGGAACAAGACAAACAAGGATGAATATTATTATTCATTTACAGAAAACAGTTTCACTGAACTTGGCATACCTCAGGAGCCTTATTTCTATATGGATTTCCAGGGTGACAGACCGAATGTGAACAACGGCAGTATCCCCATGTCAATGCTCAAAGTTTTTGACCATTACAGTTTCCGCATGAAAACAGGCGGTCTCACCGGCAGAAATTATGACCTGATACTCAACATAAAACCGAGATACAGAGACGAAGTGACCGATTTCACTATAAAAATCAACGGCAATATTCTTTATCAGGGCAGACAATACGGCGGTACAAGAGATGAAAAAAGAGAAAATGAACTCTCTGCACCGGGATTTGAAATGCAGGTTTACCGCATACCCGATGAATTCATCGAAAACGGCTGTATCGAGCTTGAAATCACCGAACCGAAAATCGGAATCATGCTCAGCGAAATTTTTATAAAACCTAATAATCAGTAAAAGAAAAAGGAGCTGTGCAAGCTCCTTTTTTTGCGGTATACGGCAGATTACTTTTTCTTTTTTCTTTTGAAAAAGCTGAAAAGACCTTTCTTTTTGGGCATTTCTGAATTTTCAAGTTCAGTTAATTCATCTTCCCAATCTAATTCATCTTCCCAATCTAATTCATCTTCCCAATCTAATTTATCTTCAAAATCTAATTCATCTTCCCAATCGCTTATAAAAAAACTGAAGAGTCCTTTTTTTTCCCGATTTTCAAGTTTATGTAATTCAACTTTTAACTCTTTGATAAAAGTACGGTACCGTTCAATATGTGTATTTTCATAAAGCATTTCGGCAATTTGCAGCGCCTTGCCCAGATATTCTTTTGCTTTTTCCTTATCCGTTAATTTATGAGTTGCAATGTTATGCAGATTTGTTGCCAAATCATCATAAGCCTCGACCGTCTGCAATTCAGAAGTGAGTTGTTCCGTAATCCTCAGACTCTTTTCATAAAACTCCAGTGCTTTGCTGAGATTTTTTCTGCCTCTGAGAGAGCTGTATGTATTACCGAGATTATTATAACTTATCGCCAGATTTCTTAAACTCTCTGCAGTTTTCTGCTCAGAAGCGAGTTGTTCCGTAATTTCCAGACTCATTTTATAAAAATCTAAAGCTTTGTCAAGATTTTTGGGACCAAAGAAAGAGAGATACGTCTTACCGAGATTCTCATAACTTATCGACAGGTCTCTTAAACTCTGAGCAGTTTTTTGTTCAAAAGCGAGCTGTTCCGCGATTTTCAAGCACTTTTCATAAAATTCCAGCGCTTTGCTGAAATTTGCCATCCAACTACCAGTGCTGTATATATCACCAATATTTCTGTAACTTCTCAACAGCGATCTTAAACTATCTGCTGTCGATTGGTCATTTACAATCAACTCGCTTATCTTCAGACTCTTTGCATAAAACTCTAATGCTTTCATGAGATTTCCTCTGTCTTCGCCAAATGTTCTGCTTTCGAATGATCCGTGAGATCCGAGAGAAAGGTATGTATCACCGAGTCTATCATAACTTATCGACAGATCTTTTAAACTCTGAGCAGTTTTCTGCTCAGAAGCGAGCTGTTCAAAGATTTTAAGACTCTTTTCATAAAACTCCAGCGCTTTGCTGAGATTTTCACTGCCGCCGAGAGAGCTGTATATATCACCGAGATTATTATAACTTACCGACAGATTTCTTAATCTATCTGCAGTTTTTTGCTCTGAAGCAAGTTGTTCATTGATTTGAAGGCTCTTTTCATAAATTTCCCGTGCTTTGATAAGATTTTCTCTGCCATCAAGAGAAATATATATATTACCAAGGCTATTGCAACATATCGCCAGAACTCTTAAACTCTGAGCGGTTTTCTGTTCAGAAGCAAACTGTTCACTGATTTTCATTCCTTTTTCAAAAAAGTCCAGAGCTTTGCGGAGATTTTCCATACCGCCAAGATCGCTGTATACATCACCGAGGCTAATGCAACTTATCGACAGATAACCTAAATTCGCTGTCATGCTCTGTTCTGAAGTAAGCTGTTCGCTTATTTTCAGACACTTTTCATAAAACTCCAATGCTTTGCAGAGATTTTCTCTTCCTCCGAGAGATCTGTATGTGTCACCAAGATATCTGTAACTTTTCCAAAGATCACTTAAACTGTTTTCAGTTTGCTGCTCTGATGCAAGCTTTTCGCTGATTTCCACACCCTTTTGATAAAACTCTAATGATTTTTGCATATTTTCATTACTGCCAAGAATTTTATATATACGACCGAGTTTATTACAACTTGATAACGATAATTCTAATGCATCTGTTGATTCATATTCACAAAAAATTTGTTCTCCTATTTTTAAACACTTATCATAATATTGCAAAGCTTCTATAAGATTATCTATATCACCAATTAATACGCATATATCACCATACGAACAATAAGCTTTCCACAATTCTCTTAAAACAATAACTGTTATTTCCTCATCAGCCATTTTTTCTGAACATTTTACGTATACTGAAAAAATATTCTTCTGAACATTCAGTTCATCAAGTGACCCCTTAAACTTTTCATCCACATAAAGATAAATGAATTCTATCAGATAAAAGTATCCGCCATATGAAAGAGATTCATCAAGCAGATCGCAGATCCATTTACCTTTATCTTCCATACAGCAATCATATGTATCTTTTGCGGCATTGTTAATAAATGTTTTGGCATCTGCATATTCATACTCTTTCACATAATCTGCGAAAAACTGTTTGTCATCTGCTTTGATGCAATGATATATGATTTCTGCTGTTTTTACCGGGTCGGTTTCGGGGAGAGTTTTTAAATGCTCCAGAATTTCCTTGTGTTTCTGCTGTTCGTTTTCACAAACTTCTCTGAAGCCTGCACGGATACTCTTATGAGTGAAATCATATCTGCCGTCATCACGGAGCATAAAACTGTCGCTCATGTAAGCGATGAAATGAGTGAAATCAACCGTATCCCAGTCTTCACCAACAAGGTTTTCAAGGTCCTGCGGTCTGAGACCGTGACGA
>JAGBSO010000005.1 GCA_017631795.1 Clostridia bacterium
AAGCCGCCCTACGCAGAATTCCGCTAAATCATTGTTTATCAGCAAAGGAGATAAAAAATATGGGTACTATAATGGCTATCGGCGGCGGAAGATATGACAACGGGGAAATTCTGCCTGTTCTGAAACATCTTGTTTCTCTTTCAGGCAAAGAAGAACCGAATGTTCTTTATGTTCCCACTGCAGGTTTTGACTATATTATCGGAGACGAAATTATTTTTGATTCATTCCGTCAGTTCGGATGCAAAGTCGGGACTTTATTCCTGACTGATTTTTCACTTTCACCTGTCGATATCGAAAGAAAAATCATGGCTGCAGACATCGTTTATGTAGGCGGCGGAAATCTGAAATTCCTTATGAACACATGGAAAATGACAGGCGCAGACAAAATTTTCAGAAAAGCTTATGAAAAAGGCATAATTCTTTCGGGGTACAGCTCAGGTGCGATGTGCTGGTGCAAAGAAGGCTGGGATGATTGCGGAGAAAACAATGAATTCATGTTCATTGACTGCATTGACATCCTCCCCTACTGCTGTGCACCGCACTACGACAACGATTACTGGCATGTTTTCAAAGATGCAATCAGGACAAGAACAGTTCAGGGTCTTGCCATAGACAACGGTGCGGCAGTCGTTTTCAAAGATGACGAAGTCTACACTTTATGCGGTAATGACGGCGGAAAAGTATGGTATCTTGACAACGACGGAAACGAAACGGAAATTGAATAATTCCCATCGGTCACGGTTTGTGGCCGATTTTTTTATAAACAATAATTTATCGCTTCGCTCAAATGGAAAATTGAGAATGGAAAATGGAAAGTTTCGGAAGTGCTTCGCACTTAATTCCGCTTCGCTCTATTCATTTTCAACTTTCAATTTTCAATTTTCCACTACAATAATTTAGCATCGCTAAATTATTGTCTATCTTCTCATTGACAAAATATCTTATTACTGTTATAATGTATTTTGTACGTGTATGTATAATAATAAATAATATATATAGGAGACTCCTTATGTTACAATACGAAGAACTCAGACTCAAACTCAGAAAAACAGAAGCACCGATAAAGGAACTTGCAGAAGCTCTCGGTCTGAAAGCTATGCAGAAAGAAATTGAAGAACTGGAGTTCAAGGCAGCTCAGGAAGCATTCTGGAACGATATCGAAAACAGCCAGAAAGTCCTTCAGAGAACAGCTATGCTCAAAGGTAAAGTTGAAAAATATACAAAACTTTGCGAAGATTACGAAGATACAATGACTCTCATCGACCTTGCAGATGATGAAGGCGACGAATCAATGGTTGACGAATGTACAGAAGCTGTTGACAGAATCATTGCAGAGCTTGATTCACAGACTCTTTCAACCCTTCTTACAGGTGAATATGACAGCAAGAATGCAATTCTCACATTCCATGCAGGTTCAGGCGGTACAGAAGCTCAGGACTGGGCAATGATGCTGTTCAGAATGTATCACAGATGGGGTGAACGTCACGGTTTCAAGACAACAACCGTTGACTACCTTGAAGGTGACGAAGCAGGTATCAAATCAGCAACAATCCTTGTAGAAGGCGAAAACGCATACGGTTATCTCAAAGGCGAAATGGGTGTTCACAGACTTGTCCGTGTTTCTCCCTTTGATGCTTCAGGCAGAAGACACACTTCTTTCGCATCTCTCGAAGTAATGCCCGAAATTGACGACACAGTTGAAGTTGACATCAATCCTGCGGACATCAAAATGGACGTTTACCGTGCAAGCGGTGCCGGCGGTCAGAAAGTCAACAAGACATCATCTGCTGTCCGTCTTACACATATCCCCACAGGTATTGTTGTAGCCAGCCAGGTTGAACGAAGCCAGTATCAGAACCGTGACGTGGCTATGCGTATGCTCAAATCAAAGCTTATTGAAATCAAAGAGAGAGAAAATCTCGAAAAGATTGAAGATATCAAGGGTGAACAGAGAGAAATCACATGGGGCAGCCAGATCCGTTCATACGTATTCATGCCCTACACTCTTGCAAAAGACACAAGAACAGGTTTTGAAAACGGCAATATCAATGCTGTTATGGACGGTGATATTGACGGTTTCATCACAGCATATCTCAAGATGCAGGCAAACGAAAAACTCAGCAACGGACAAGGGTGAGCATAGTTGAAAAAATTCTTCATTTTCATATTAAGCCTTGCTCTCATCGTTACTGTATTTTCTTCATGTCAGCAACCTGAAACAACTCAGGAAAAAGACGGCATAACCGTTGTCACAACAATTTTCCCCGTTTATGACTGGACATGCAATGTTGCAGGCGATAACTGCAATGTGATTTATCTTGACGAAAGCGGTACGGATATGCACTCTTTTGAGCCCACTGCAAAAGATATTCTCACACTTGCTCAGGCAGACGTTTTCATTCACATCGGCGGTGTTTCGGATGAATGGGTAGAGGGTGCGATTGAATCGGCAAATAATCCTGAGCTCATAACACTTTCACTCATGGATGTGACAGGTGTTCTTGAAGAAGAAATCATAGACGGCATGGAGCATGATGACGATGATGACCATGACACGGCTGAATATGATGAACACATATGGCTTTCTCTCAGAAAAGCCAAAGTCGCAGTATCAGCAATTGCCGAAACTCTCAGCAAAGCTGACAATGCAAACAAAGATAAATACACTGCAAATGCAGAAAATTACAATGCAAAGCTTACATCTCTCGACGGAAAGTTTTCTGACTGCGTAAACAACGCAAAGCAAAAAACTCTTCTTTTTGCAGACAGATTCCCATTCAGATATTTCACAGAGGATTACTCTCTTGAGTATTTCGCAGCATTCCCCGGTTGCTCGGCAGAATCTGAAGCAAGCTTTGAAACAATGACTTTCCTTATCGAAAAAACAAAAGAATTATCACTTCCCTGTATTCTCATAATCGAAAACTCTGACAGCAGAATTGCTCAGACAATCAGCAATGAAACAGGAGCAGAAATCCTTTCGCTCAACTCCTGTCAGTCTGTCACAAAAAACGATATCGACAACGGTATGACATATCTTTCTGCAATGGAAAAAAATCTGCAGACAATTACGGAGGCACTTGGTTAATGGCGCTCATTTCCTGCAAAAGCGTATCTCTCGCATACGAAGGTAACACAATAGTCAAAGACCTGGATTTCACTGTGAATTCAGGCGACTACTTATGTATAGTCGGTGAAAACGGATCGGGTAAAAGCACTCTCATGAAGGCTTTGCTCGGTCTTAAACCCCCTTCTTCCGGCAAAATATCATTCGGCGAAGGTCTTCACAAAAAGAATATCGGTTATCTTCCGCAGCAGACAGCCGTGCAGCGTGACTTTCCCGCATCCGTAAAAGAAATTGTTCTTTCGGGTTGTCTTGCAAAGGGAAAATTTTCTCCCTTTTACTCAAAGAATGACAAGCAGACGGCAAAGGACAACATGAAAAAGCTCGGAATCGACAGCATTGCAGACAAATGTTACAGGGAGCTTTCGGGCGGTCAGCAGCAGCGCACACTTCTTGCAAGAGCTTTATGCGCCGCAGAAAAACTGATTATTCTTGACGAGCCTGCAACAGGTCTTGACCCCGTAGCAGCAGCAGAAATGTATGACATTGTAAGAATGCTCAACAAAAACGACAACATGACGGTAATCATGGTGTCTCACGATATTGAACATGCCCTGAGTGAAGCATCACACATTCTTCACATCGGCAACACACCTTTATTTTTCGGCACAAAGCAGGAATATCTCAATTCGGATGCTTATAAACAGCTTTCGGGAAAAGGAGAAGCACAATGAGTATTTTTGAAACCATTGCATATTATTTCTCCTTTGACTTTGTAAGATATGCGTTCATTGCAGGTGTTCTGGTGTCACTTTGTGCGGCACTTCTCGGTGTCAGCCTTGTGCTCAAGCGTTACTCCATGATTGGTGACGGTCTTTCACATGTGGCTTTCGGAGCAATAGCAATTGCCGCAGTGCTAGACATTGCACCGATTTATTTCACACTTCCCGTTACAATCTTCGTAGCAATAATTCTTCTGAGGATGGGTCAGAATTCAAAAATCAAGGGCGATGCCGCAATTGCGATGTTATCGGTGGGTGCTCTTGCACTGGGTTATCTGCTGATGAATGTTTTTTCAACAAACGCAAATATCAGCGGCGATGTGTGCACAACACTTTTCGGCTCAACATCAATCCTCACACTTTCAAAACAGGATGTTTACACCTGCATAATTCTTGCAGCAGTCGTAATCCTGGCATATATACTTTTCTACAACAGACTTTTCTCTGTCACATTCGATGAGAATTTCGCATCTGCCACAGGCACACACTCTGCAGTTTACAATCTCGCACTTGCAGTCATCACAGCTGTGGTCATTGTTATTGCAATGAATCTTGTGGGCGCACTTCTCATTTCAGCTCTCATAATTTTCCCTGCACTGTCAGCAATGAGAGTTTTCAGAAGTTTCAGAAGCGTTACAGTCTGCTCGGCTGTAATTGCAGTTGTCTGCTCACTTTCGGGTATACTCATTTCCATAATCTGCGACACACCCGTAGGTGCAACAATCGTTGCGGCAGACATTGCCGTGTTTGCAGTTTTTGCAATCGCAGGTAAATTTAAAAAAGCTTAAATGTATTTTTTGTTCTCTTCTGAAAAAGCTATAAAAAAATGCCTTTCAAGGAGAACAATCATGAATAACAATAATTTCGATCCCTACGGTTTTACTTTTCCGTCACCGTTTTCAGCAGAAGACAATCAGAGCGGTTCAGACAATACGTTTCCCGAAAAACAGGACAGCTCATGTGACGGAAGTGTTACCATAAACAAAAACGGACATTACATCCACTGCCTTACAATCATCGGTCAGATTGAAGGCCACTATCTGCTCCCGTCAGGCACAAAAGCCACAAAATATGAGCATGTCATACCTCAGCTTGTGGCAATTGAAGAAAGCAATGACATTGACGGACTTATCGTGATTCTCAACACGGTAGGCGGTGACATTGAAGCAGGTCTTGCCCTTGCGGAGCTTATTGCAGGCATGAAAAAACCTGTTGTTTCACTGGTACTCGGCGGAGGTCATTCAATCGGTGTTCCCCTTGCAGTATCGGCAAAACATTCTTTCATCGTGCCGTCAGCTACCATGACTATCCATCCCGTGAGAACAAACGGACTTGTTCTCGGTGTTCCGCAGACGCTCAATTACTTCGAAAACATGCAGGAACGCATCGTCCGTTTTGTATGCGGTAATTCAGCAATATCACCCGACAGATTCCGTGAACTCATGCATGCAACAGGCGGTGAACTCGTCACAGACGTGGGAACTGTTCTCGGTGGTGAAAATGCAGTAAAAGAAGGACTTATCGACTCTGTGGGAAATCTCGCAGATGCACTTGAATATTTATATAATCTGATCACATCAGAAAAAGGAGTTCAAAATGGCTGAAAAATCAAAAACTCAGACAGCAAAAAAGAATACAGCTAAGAAAAACGAACCTGAGCAGAAAAAGAAGCGTGTCACAAAAGCTGAACTTGAACAGCTTCGCATGGAGGAAGAAATCCGCCGTGCCGAGTACATAAAGAAACGTAACCAGACTGCTGCACTTATCATCTTTGCAGTATCGCTGGTATTTTTCAGCATCGTGCTTATTCCTGCAGACCAAGGCACTATCTGGCACGGAATAAGGGGCTTTGTATTCGGTCTTCTCGGATATGCAGCATTCATGCTCCCCTGCGTACTCATATACACAGCAATAATGATGACAATGGAAAAAATGAAACAATCCATCGGTATAAAAATAACCGAAGGTGTCGGTCTTGTGCTGCTTATCAGCGCACTGATGTTTGTTATCTGCCATGACGGTGAAATCGCTTTCGGAAAAGACGTTGCCGCAGAATATCTCAAATACTTTGATTACAGCAAAATCGGCTGGGGTGTATTCGGTGCAATCATAGGCGAAGCTCTTATGCTCGTAGGCTCTTCAAAAGCTCCCGCAATTGCAATTCTCTGCATCCTCATTTTCCTTGCATTTATGTTCCTTACAGGATTCACACTCATCAGACTTTACAAAGGAATTGAAAAACCTGCAAAAAAAGTCGGCGAAAAAATTGAACAGGCAAAGCAGGAAAGACTCATTGAAGAAGAAAACGAAGAAGATGACCTTGATGAAAAACCACGCAAAAAACGCGGACATCTTTTCGTTTACAATGATGATGATCTTACAGAAACAGAAACTGATGAAAAATCAGAACCTTCTGAAGAAACAACATCTGAAACAACTGAAGAAGAAACACCTGCAGAAGAACCCGTAGCAGAAGAACCTGATGTTGCTGAAGATCCTGAAGAAGTTCCCGAAAAGCAGGATATAGAAGAAATCAAAGATATTTTTGCCCTTGCTGCCGAAAAACAGGCTGCAGAGGAAGAAAAGAAGCTTTCAAAAGAAGAAATCGACGAAGAAAAAGCAAATGTTGCTTCAGAAATCGAACAGGCAGAGCAGGTTCCCGAAGAAGAAAACTATATTCTTCCTCCCCTTGACTGTCTTCGTATGCCTGTCAAAAACACAAGAACAGCATCACAGGCTGACCTTAAAGCCACAGCGGACAAGCTTATTGAAGCACTTAACAGCTTCAATGTTTCCGCATCTGTTGTGGACGTTGTTCCCGGTCCGTCTGTTACAAGATATGAACTGGCTCCTGCACCCGGTGTAAAAATCAGCAAGTTCACAGGTCTTGCAGATGACCTTGCTCTTCACCTTGCTGCACCTGCAGGTGTCCGTATCGAAGCTCCGATTCCAAACAAATCTGCAATCGGTATTGAAGTGCCCAACAGAGGCAGAACAACTGTCACTATGCGTGAAATCGTTGACAGCGATATTTACAGAGAATCAAAGAGCAAACTCAATGTTGCTCTGGGTAAAGATATCGCAGGTAATGTCGTATGTGCTGACCTTGCAAAGATGCCCCATCTTCTTGTTGCAGGTACAACAGGTTCAGGTAAATCTGTCTGCCTTAACGCAATGATTGTCAGCATTCTTTATAACGCAAAACCCAGCGAAGTAAAAATTCTTCTCATAGACCCCAAATCAGTTGAGTTCGCAGTTTACAACGGTATCCCCCACCTGCTCGTGCCTGTTGTTTCAGACCCGAGAAAAGCTGCAGGTGCTCTCGGTTGGGCTGTTACCGAAATGGTCAACAGATACAACACTTTCACAACAAACGGTGTAAGAGATATCGGTACATACAACAAACTCTGCGAGCAGGACACATCTCTTCCCAAAATGCCCCAGATTGTCATTGTTATTGACGAGTTGTCCGACCTTATGTCAGTAGCTCCCGCAGAAGTTGAAGGCTCAATCACAAGACTTGCACAGATGGCACGAGCTGCAGGTATGCACCTTGTTGTTGCAACACAGCGTCCGTCAGTTGATGTTATCACAGGTCTTATCAAAGCAAACATTCCCAGCCGTATTGCACTCTCTGTTTCATCACAGGTTGACTCAAGAACAATTCTTGACGCATCGGGTGCAGAAAAACTTCTGGGGCTGGGTGATATGCTTTTCAATCCCATAGGAAAATCCAAACCTCAGCGTGTGCAGGGTTGTTACCTGTCCGATGAGGAAATTGAAAAGGTTGTTGAGTTTGTAAAGACTCAGGAAACAACTTCATACAGCGATGATATTCAGCAGGAAATCGACAAACAGGCTCTTGCTGCTGCTCCCAAGAAGGGCAACAAAGATTCTGAAGGCGGTCAGGTTTCCGATGCTGACAACGAAATTATCATGAAAGCTGCCGAGCTTGTAATTGACAATCCCGACAAGGCTTCAATTTCATCTCTTCAGAGACATCTGAGTCTCGGCTTTGCAAAAGCAGGCAGAATCATGGACGCACTTGAAGACAGAGGTGTTGTAGGTCCTCATGCAGGCAGCAAACCCAGAAAAGTACTCATGACAAAAGCACAGTGGTACGAAATGAATGCAATGTCATCCTCAACAGGTGATTCGGACGGAGAAGACTGCGATGAATGATTTTTTACCTGTCAACCGTGAAGATATGGAAAAACGCGGCTGGGATGCACCCGACTTCGTTTATGTCAGCGGTGACGCATACGTTGACCACCCAAGCTTCGGCCCTGCAATTATAACAAGAGTCCTTGAAAATGCAGGATACAAAGTAGCGTTTCTTGCTCAGCCTGATTGGAGAAGCGACAGAGATTTTACCCGTTTCGGCAGACCGAAATACGGTTTTCTTGTTTCATCAGGCAACATAGATTCAATGGTTGCCCACTATACAGTTGCTAAAAAACGCAGAAGCTCCGATGCCTATACTCCCGGCGGAGTCATGGGCAAGAGACCTGACAGAGCAGTTGATGTTTACTGTCAGAAAATACGCAGTATATATAATGATATACCCATCGTAATCGGCGGTCTTGAAGCATCCCTTCGCAGATTTGCCCATTACGATTACTGGGACGATACAATCCGTCCGTCAATTCTCATTTCATCAGATGCCGACCTTCTTATTTTCGGTATGGGTGAAAAACAGATTGTCGAAATCGCAGACAGACTTGCAAAAGGCGAAAATCCCTGCGATATAAGAGATATCAAAGGCACATGCTACAAAGTGGATGTCCGCGAAACACCCTACACAGGCACAGAGTGTCCCTCTTTTGAAAATGTCTGTCAGAGTAAAAAGGAATATGCAATTTCCTGCCGTATACAGCAGGATGAACAGGACTTTTTCAGAGGCAGAGCAATCAAACAGAAACATGGCAAAATCATGGTCGTTCAGAATGAACCCATGATGCCTTTATCTACAGAAGAACTTGATGCTGTTTACGAATTGCCCTACATGAGAAGATGGCATCCGTCATACGACAAACTCGGCGGTGTACCCGGTATTGAAGAAGTTGAATTTTCAATAACTCACGTCAGAGGATGTTTCGGTGCATGTAATTTCTGCTCACTTGCATTTCACCAGGGCAGATACATCACATCAAGAAGCAAAGAATCAATAGTAAAAGAAGCGGAACTTCTCACAACACTTCCGAATTTCAAGGGATATATCCACGATATCGGCGGTCCTTCCGCTAATTTCCGTCATCCGTCATGCAAAGGTCAGGAAGACAGAGGGCTGTGCAAAGGCAAAAAGTGTCTTGCTCCCACTCCCTGCAAAAATCTTGTTGCAGACCAGAGTGAATATCTCGATATTCTCAGAACTGTAAGAGAATTGCCGAAAGTCAAAAAAGTATTTGTCCGTTCAGGCATACGCTTTGACTATATGCTTGAAGACAAAAACGAAGCTTTTTTCAAGGAGCTTGTAAAATATCATGTCAGCGGTCAGCTTAAAGTTGCCCCCGAGCATTGTTCAGCTTCCGTTCTCGACAAAATGGGTAAACCCCACATTGAAACATACATCAGATTTGTAAACAGATATTTTGAGCTGAGCAGATCTGCAGGCAAAGAGCAATACATCGTTCCCTATCTCATGTCATCACATCCCGGAAGCACACTTAATGATGCCATCGACCTTGCTCTTTTCATCAAACAGCAGAAACTCCATCCCGAGCAGGTTCAGGATTTCTATCCCACCCCCGGAACAATCTCAACAGCAATGTTTTACACAGAGCTTGACCCTTACACACTTGAAAAAGTATTTGTAGCAAAAAATTCCCACGACAAGGCTATGCAAAGGGCACTTATCAGATATTTTGATCCGAAAAATCAGGCAATGGTTGAAGAAGCACTGATAAAAGCCCGCAGAACCGATCTTATCGGAAATTCACCCGACTGTCTTATAAGAGGTTCGGGAAGATATCATAATCAGAAACAGAAAACACAGGCAAGACCCGCTGTAAAAAAACAGGAAAAGAGGTTCAGCAATGGAAAAAAGAAAAAGTATTAATAAAAAGTATGCACACATCATGGCAGTGATTATTCTGCTTATTCTTACGGTAATTCTGAGTGCTTGCGGAGCGTCAGACAAACCCGATGACACTGCTGTCCCCGAAAACAACGTTGCAGACACCACGGTTTCCACAACAAAAGCCGATGAAAAACTGATGACAGCGCATTTTATAGATGTCGGACAGGGTGACTGCACACTTTTCATTTCAGGCGACGAAACAATGCTTATAGATTGCGGTGAAGAAAAATATTCCGACACAGTAATCAGAGAATTGCAGTCTTACGGTGTAACAGAGCTTGATTATGTTGTCGTGACTCACGCACATTCCGATCATATGGGAGGAATGGCAGATATTCTTAATACCGTACCCACACAGACCATCATTTTTTCAGAACCCTCTGAAAAAAGTTCAGGCACAAAAACATACGGCGAATTCCTTACTGCAGCGGATGAATGCGGTGCAGACATCATAATCGCTGAGCCTGATTATACATTCTCATTCGGAAATGCCGAATGCCGTATCATTGCTCCTTTTGAAGTTTCGGAAAAAGAAGAGAATGATAACTCTGTTGTAATGCATATTACTGCAGGTACAACATCATTCCTGATGACAGGTGATGCTGAAAAAGCAGTTGAAAAAGACATCATCGCAAATTATCCTTCATTAAGAGCCACAATTATAAAAGTCGGCCATCACGGAAGCAAAACATCATCCCACGACGATTTCATTTCTATGCTGGGATGCGAAACAGCAGTGATTTCAGTCGGTGAAGACAATAAATATAATCACCCTTCAGATGAAACACTGACAACTCTCACTGATAATAACATTGAATATTACAGAACTGACCTTGAAGGTGCTGTAACCATCGAATGTTTTGCAGATAATTATAAAATTTCAACCAAGAGGTAAAAATTATGTTTTACACACTTGACAGAATCGAAAATGAAAATGTTGCAGTACTGATTGACGATGAAGGCAACAAACATGATGTTGACATTTCAATCCTTGAGGGAAACACTGAAATCGGAAGTGTTTACAGCTTTGACGGAAATCATTATATATATAATGAAAAGGAAACAGCATCACGCCGTTCATCAAATTCCGAAAAACTCAGAAAACTGATGAGCAAAGCAAAAAACAGAAAATAATCAACAGGAGGTATACATTATGACATGTCATGTTTGCGGATATTTAATTCCCGAAGGAAAAAAATTCTGTCCCGGTTGCGGCAGAGTGCTTACTGCAGCTGAATTGCAGCAAGCAAATTCTGAAAAATCAAAACAGGAAGTAATAGAAACAACAATTGTTTACAGACCGCCTGTATCAAAAGTTTCACAGGATACTGACAGAATGACAAGAATTACCGATATTTTCAGCACTGATCCCAATGCTCCGGAATATACAGACCCCCATACATATGACAGAGCAACTGCAGACGTGCTTGAATATGACAGACAGTTTGTCAGCAGAAAAGAAGACAAAACCGTTGCAGAAGACACAACAACTGAGTATTCAACACCTGCAGAAAAAAGAAACACCTATACTGCTGCAGAAACATATCCATATGATAACACAACAGAGCAGGATTACGATATCGAACCTAAATATGATGATGACGACGATAATTACAGCAAAAATACAGTCAGACCGCGCATCAACATAAAGATGCTTATTATCTGTATTGCTGTGATTGCAGGTATTGTGATCATAATAACAGGCACATATAAAATCGGTCAGCAGTTCGGTTTCTGGGGTGAAACTGAAACAACCGCAAACACATCGGAAGAAGGTAAAACCCTCGGAGAAAAAGCACCCGTTGTGAAAGAACCCGAATCAACAACATCTTCTGCTGTGTCCGATTACAAAATCGGCACATATACCGTAACATCAGATCAATCCACAGTTTTCATGTACAGATCAGCAACTGATGCCAGAATAATCGCAACAATTCCGAATCTGGAAGTCATCAAAATCACAGAAATCTCAGACGAAATGGGAAAAACTACATACGGGTCATTCACAGGCTGGGTATATCTTGAAGACCTCGAATATTCTCCCGACAAAGAACTGCCTGACGGCGAAAAGACAACAGTTGCCGAAACCACAACCGCTGCTTCAGAAAATCCTGAAGATAACAATGATGACACAGGCGAAACCACAACAAAACAAGAATCAGACACAGCGGCAACAGGCACATATACCGTTGACCTTCAGGGGGACGGCACATACCTGAATGTGCGTGATTCAGGCTCAACAGACGGCACAGCAATCAGCAGAATCGATGACGGTGCGCAGGTTACTGTTGACAAAATCGAAAACGGCTGGGGACATATCACAACAGCAGACGGTGTCGAAGGCTGGGTATATATGATTTATCTTAAACAGCAATAATTTATTAGGTTACCAACGTAGGGCGGCTTGAGGGCAAGCCGCCCTACACAAAAACTTCTGAATTATTGTGCAAACCGCATAAAAATAAATACCTAAAATATCAAAAAAAACTCTGTTTTTCTATTGAAAAATGCGGAAACTTATGATATAATTTACAGGCTTAAAACTCACGCAGTCCATTTGCATATTCCTGCATCAACGATGTTTTATGCAGAAGTGACGGCTGCGGCGGTTAAATAAAAGGAGGCAAAAAATATGTCAGTAGTATCAATGAAACAGCTTCTTGAAGCTGGTGTACATTTCGGTCACCAGACAAGAAGATGGAACCCCAAAATGGCACCTTACATCTTCACAGAGCGTAACGGTATCTACATCATCGACCTTCAGAAAACAGTTAAGAAGCTCGAAGATGCTTACATGTTCGTTCGTAAGATCGCAGAAGATGGCGGAGATATCCTCTTCGTAGGTACAAAGAAACAGGCTATGGATTCTGTTAAGGAAGAAGCAGAACGTTGCGGTATGCCTTTTGTTAACGCAAGATGGCTCGGCGGTATGCTCACAAACTTCACAACAATCAAGCTCAGAATCAGAAGACTTGCTCAGCTCAAGGCTATGGAAGAAAACGGCACATTCGATCTTCTCCCCAAGAAGGAAGTTGCTAAGCTCAAGCTCCAGATCGAAAAGCTCGAAAAGTTCCTCGGCGGTATCACAGAAATGAAGAAGATGCCCGCAGCAATGTTCATCGTTGACCCCAGAAAGGAAAGAATTGCTGTTGCTGAAGCTAAGAAGCTCGGTATACCCATCGTTGCAATCGTAGACACAAACTGCGATCCCGATGAAGTTGACTATGTTATCCCCGGTAACGACGATGCTATCCGTGCAGTTAAGCTCATCGCTGGTGCAATGGCTGACGCTGTTATCGAAGGCAGACAGGGTGAACAGAGCGCTCCCGAAGCTGCAGCTGAAGAAGCAGTAGCTGAAGAAGCAGCTGAATAATTTTAATTATTCAAAGCCCGTACAAATAAAAGTGCGGGCTGTTTTAAAATAAAACATTAATTGGAGGAATTTAAAATGGCATTTACAGCTAAAGACGTACAGGCTCTTCGTGAGAAGACAGGCGTTGGTATGATGGATTGTAAGAAGGCACTCGTTGAAACAGACGGTGACGTAGAAAAGGCTATAGAGATTCTCAGAAAGAAGGGTCTTGCTCAGGCAGAAAAGAAAGCAAGCCGTGTTGCAGCAGAAGGTATCGTTGCTACATGTTCAGATGCTTCAGCCGGTATTCTTGTTGAAATCAACTGTGAAACAGACTTCGTTGCTAAGGGTGCTCCCTTCGTAGAACTTTCAGCAAAGGTTGCTAAGACAGTTCTTGCTGCTAAGCCCGCTGATGTTGAAGCTCTTCTTGCTACAAAGGCAGTAGATTCAGACAAGACTGTTGAAGAAGAAGTTCAGGAAGTATTCCTTGCTCTTCGTGAAAACATGAAGATCAGAAGATTTGCTATTGTTGAAGGTCACACAGCAACTTACATCCACGCCGGCGGTTCAGTTGGTGTTATCGTTGCTTTCGATACAGACGATGCAACAGCTGCTAAGGCTGAATTCGCTGAAATGGGTAAGAACATTGCAATGCAGGTTGCAGCTATGAACCCCGAATACATCAGCAAGGAAGCTGTTTCTGCAGAAGAACTTGCTAAGATCGAATCAATCACAGTTGACAGCGCTCTCAACAAGCCCGATTCACTTCCCATGCCCATCCTCAACAGCCTCATCAACGAAGCTATTGACGAAAAGAAGTGGAGCGATGAAGACATCACTGTTTACCAGGGTCTTGACCAGAAGCAGAGAAAGAACTTCGTTAACTTCATTTCAAAGGAAGCATTCGCAACTCTTATCGAAATCGCAGTTGCTCACAAGGCTGAAATCGCAGACAACAAGATCTTCGGCGGACTTGTTACAGGCCGTGTTGCAAAGCAGATCAAGGAAGTTTGCCTTGCAGAACAGGATTTCGTTCGTTCAGACCTCTTCGAAGGCAACGTTGCAGGCTATGTAGCATCAGTTGCTAAGGCTCTTGGCGCAGACATCAAGCTCGCAAGCTTTGTTCGTTTCGAAAAGGGCGAAGGCATCGAAAAGAAGCAGGACGATTTCGCTGCAGAAATCGCAAGCATGGTTCAGTAATCATAAAAAAAAAATATTAAGCGGAGTGCGGTTGCATTCCGCTTATTTTTTGTATATAATATAATGGTATTATATTCAAGGAGAGAAAAAAATGAAAATCACAGGAGCAATTTTTGATTTCGACGGCACACTTTTTGATTCAATGCACGTCTGGAAAGGCATCAGATATAAATTTTTTGACAGAATCGGTCTTGTTCTCAGCGATGAAGATGAAGAAGCATTCAAAGGGCTGTATCTTCGTGAGTCTCTTATTCTTGCAAAGCAGAGATTCGATATGAAAGAAACTCAGGAAGAACTTTATGCAAAGTTTTTTGATATGATAAAGGAAATGTATCTTGCCGATACAGAGCCGAAGAATGATATCATAGACTTCCTTGAAAAACTCAAGGCAAAGGGCGTTAAAATGGGCATCGCAACTGCAACGGGTGAACCCGCTCTTGAAGCAGTGCTTGAAAAATACGGTATGCTTCACTATTTTGACGTAATTCTGTCAACATACACTGTCGGTGCAGCAAAAACTGAGCCGAAAGTTTATGATGTGGTTCTTGAAAAACTCGGCACAGACAAAGAAACAACATGGATTTTTGAAGACGCACTCTATGCTGCAACAACAGCAAAGAAAAACGGATATAATGTTGTGGGCATCTATGACAAAAGCGAAGAAAAAACCGACGAGCTGAAAGAGCTTGCCGATGTATATATTCATAATTACAGTGAACTCGATATATAAATTATAAAAAAATGGATTTTGCTTTTGGCAAAATCCATTTTCTGCAATTCAGCGGCATCATTCATGCCTCTGATTTTTATTTACTTGTTACCATGTACGGGCTGATAGCTTTTGCAACCGCGTATATAGGCATACTCTGAAGAATAACTTTACCGGGGCCTGTAATAACTGTGTTGAACAATCCTTCACCGCCGAAAAGAGCATTCTTTACACCTGCAACTTTTGTAATATCCATGTTACATGTTGCATCCATAGCTGCAAGGTAACCTGTGTCAACGATGATTGACTGACCTGCTTCAAGATTGTATTCTACACAATGACCGTCAATTTCAATGAAAGCCACACCATTTCCGCTGAGCTTCTGCATTATGAAACCTTCACCGCCGAATAATCCGGCACCGAATTTTTTCTGGAAATGAACAGAAACTTCAACACCTTCCTGACCGGCAAGAAAACTTCTCTTCTGAACAATCATCGGCTTGTCAGGTGTTATCTGCATGGGTCTGATTGAACCGGGGAAACTTGCTGCAAAAGCAATCTGACCGAAACCGCCCTGTGCTGTGTATTTATTCATAAACAGGTTTTCGCCTGCAAACATTCTTCCGAGTGCTTTTCCGATTCCGCCGCCTGTTGTTTCCATTTTCATGTTGGGTGACATCCAGCTCATTGAACCGCTTTCAGTACAAATTGTTTCACCGGGTTCAACATCGCAGATTACAACAGGCAAAGGTTCTCCTACAATATTATATTTCATTAAAACTCAATCCTTTCAGATATTGATGATTATATCATACTGCATCGTTCTGAAAATTTCAACACTTGAATAAAAATAATTTGTATGATATTATGAATTAAATCAATACACAAACTTCTGCTTTAACAAACTGAAAAGGTGATACAATGAACATCTGTATGTATGGTTCTGCAAGCAATGACATTGACAGAATATATATCGAAAAAACTGAAGAACTTTCAAAAAAACTCGCAGCAAGAGGACATTCCCTTGTTTTCGGCGGCGGTGCACACGGTCTTATGGGTGCTGCGGCAAGAGGTTTTTATTCTGAAAATGCAAAGATAACAGGCGTTGTGCCGAAATTCTTCAATGTTGACGGAATACTTTTTGATGACTGCGAAATGATAAGAACCGATACAATGCGTCAGAGAAAACAGATAATGGATGACCTTGCCGAAGCATTTATCACAACTCCCGGCGGTATCGGCACGTTTGAAGAATTTTTTGAAATAATCACACTCAAACAGTTGGGTCAGAGCAACAAACCCCTTGTGATTTTCAATGTAAACGGTTACTTTGAACCACTTCGTGCAATGCTTGAAAACTGCGTTAAAGGCAAATTCATGCCGAAGACATCGCTGGATTTATGCTTTTTCAGCGATTCAATCGACGAAATCATAGATTATCTCGAAAACTATAAACCTGTCGATTTCAATATACTGAAATACAGAAACATAAAACAATAATTTAGCGGAGATAAATTATTGTTTATCACGGTGAAATATCCGTGATTTTTTTGTTTTTCATATTGAATACTTTGGCAATGTGATGTATAATTATTAGATGTAATAATATAAAATTCACTCAAAAGCCGTAAGGCGTGAAAGGAAGATTTGATTATGGCTTTACCTATAGCTGTTCAGTTCTATTCTGTAAGAGACGAGGCTGAAAAAGACTTTTTCGGCACTCTTAAAAAGATAAAAGATATGGGATATGACGGGGTTGAATTTGCAGGACTTTTCGGCAATGCTCCCGAAGAAATCAGAGATTACTGTAATGAAATCGGTCTGACTCCCGTTTCTGCTCATGTACCTCTTGATGACATGATTGCTGATGCAAAAGGCACTCTCGAAGCATACAAAACAATCGGCTGCAAATACGTTGCAGTTCCTTATATAACAGAAGAAAGACGTCCCGGTGCAGAAAAGTGGGATGAAACTGTTGCTGCAATCAAAGAAATCGGTGCTGCTGCAAAAGAAATGGGACTTATGCTCCTTTACCACAACCACGATTTTGAATTCGTTAAAATTGACGGTGAATACGGCCTTGACGTGCTTTATAATTCAGTTCCCGCAGACCTTCTCCAGACAGAGCTTGACACATGCTGGGTAAATGTAGGCGGTGAAGTTCCTGCTGAATATATTCTCAAGTACACAGGCAGAGCTCCCGTTGTTCATCTCAAAGACTTCGTTATGAAGGGTAAGGACAAGCCTCAGAAGCTCTATGAACTTATCGGTATTGAAGACGATACAGAAAGCGCATCTGAAGATGATTTCAGCTTCAAACCCGTAGGTTACGGTGTTCAGGACTTCCCTGCTATCCTTGAATCTGCAGAAAAAGCAGGTGCTTCATGGGTTGTTGTTGAACAGGATTCTCCCGATAAGGGCAACACACCTCTCAACGCTGTAAAAATGAGTATTGAATATCTTAAAAAACTCGGCTGGTAAGGAGAATAATATGGAACAGAAAACTTGCAGAATCGGCTGCATAGGCATGGGCGGCAGAGGCCGTGGTATGATGGATATGCTTCTGAGCGTTCCCGGAGTTATCGTGCCTGCAGTCTGCGACCTTGTTGAAGAAAGAGTCGACCAGGGACTCGAAATCGTAAGAAAAAAGAACAACGGTGAATATGAAGTTCACGGTTATTCAGACTATAAAACAATGTTTGAGATGGAAGACCTTGATGCTGTCTACATCGCAACAACATGGATTACACACATTCACATTGCTATCGATGCAATGAAAGCAGGTCTTCATGCAGGTCTTGAAGTCGGCGGTGCTGCATCAGTTGACGAGTGCTTCCAGCTTGTAAGAACAAGCGAAGAAACAGGCAAATTCTGTATGCTTATGGAAAACTGCTGTTACGACCGTAAGGAAATGGCAACATTCAACATGGCAAAGCAGGGTGTGCTCGGTGAAATCATCCACTGCGAAGGCGGTTACAGACATGACCTTCGTGACGAAATCGTTCTCGGCAGAGAAAACATCCACGGCAGACTTGTCAATTTCATGCACAGAAACGGTGAACTTTATCCCACACATGAAATCGGACCCATCGCAAAAATCCTTGACATCAACAGAGGAAACAGATTCGTTTCACTCGTTTCAATTTCTTCAAAATCAAAGGGTCTCAACGAATGGATAAAGAACAACAAGGGCACTGACTACGACCTTTACGGTTATGACTGGGCTTGCGGTGACATCACAACAACAATCATCAAGTGTGCAAACGGTGAGACAATCACAATCAATCACGATTGCTGTCTTCCCAGACCTTATTCAAGAGAATTCATGGTTCAGGGCACAAAGGGTGTTATAAAAGAGCTTGAATCAGCAGAAGGCGATGATGCAGTTATTTACCTTGAAGGTATTTCAGAAAAGCCCCATTGCTGGGAATATTTCAACGAAAAATACAGAGCAAAATTTGAACATCCTCTCTGGAGAGAAGACGATACAGTCAATTTTGTCGGCGGTCACGGCGGTATGGACTATCTTATCCTTGCTGCTTTTGCAGAAAGTGTTCAGCTTGATGAAAAGCCCCCCATTGATGTTTACGACACAGCAGCATGGATGGTAATCACAGCACTTTCAGAAGAAAGCGTTGCAAAGGGCGGCGCACCTGTTATGTTCCCCGATTTCACAGACGGCAAATGGATCAGCAGAGAGCCTTACAGAAGAGGCAAGTTCTGTCTTGACGAAATCTGTACAGAATTTTTTGAAGGAGAAGAATAATGAGCTATTATATAGGTATTGACGGCGGCGGCACAAAAACCGCATACGCACTTTTTGACGAAAACAAAAACATGCTCTCCATGGTAAAAACAAAGGGCAGCAACCACGAAAATCTTGAAGGTTCTTTCGATGAAGCAACAGACATCATCATGGAAGGTGTAAACAATCTCCTTGCAGAGAACAATCTCACAATTGACGATATCGAAGGCGTTCTTATGGGTCTTGCAGGTATCGACCATCCTTTCCAGCACGATGCAACAGCAGAGCTTCTTGCAAAGAAAGGTCTTAAGAATTTCAGAATTTACAACGACGGTTTTATCGTTACAAAAGCAGGTTCACCCGACGGTAAGGGCATCGGCTACAACTGCGGTACAGGTACTTGCTGTAACTCAATCGACTCAGACGGAAATATGCTTCAGGTAGGCGGTTTCGGCATCCTTTCAGGCGATGCAGGTAACGGTTACTGGATTGCAGAGCAGACATTCGCTGCTATCTATTCACACATCTGCCTTAAAGCAAACGAAACAATGATGGCAGACATCTTCTGCGCAAAAGTAGGCATCAATGCAACTGCAGAAGACTATCTTCCCTGCGTTACAAAGTTTGAAGAAACAGAAAGAGAACAGTACTGCATGTATCTCACAGATACATTCTTTGAAGCTGCAAACAAGGGCGACAAGGTTGCACTTGCAATTACAGAAGCAATGGCAGAAAAGGGTTCAGACTACATCTGCGCTCATCTCAAGATGCAGAACTTCGCAGAAGAAACAGTCAATGTTGTTCTTTCAGGTTCAATGAACGTTAAAATGCCCAACGAAATCTACCTTGCAGCACTCAAAGAAAAGTGCGAAGCAAAGTCAGGCAGAAAACTCAACTTCATCAAGCTCGAAGCAGCACCCGTTACAGGCTGTATCAACTGGCTTCTTGAAGACAAATAATGAAAGGATGTACATATAATGAGAGAAATTAATGTTACCGTAATCGGTTCAGGTTCTACATACTGTCCCGAGCTTGTTGACGGTTTCCTTCAGAGACAGGATTCACTCAAGCTCAAAAGACTTGTCCTTATGGACATCGATGAAAGAAAAAGAACAATCGTAGGCGATCTTTGTGTTCGTATGATCAGAAACGCAGGCATCGACTGTGAAGTTGTTATGACAGACGATCTTGATGCAGCTCTTCAGGGTGCAGACTTCGTTGTTACACAGATCCGTGTAGGCAAGCTCCATTGCCGTTACCTTGACGAACAGATCCCCGTAAAATATGACCTTATCGGTCAGGAAACAACAGGTATCGGCGGCTTCTTCAAGGCACTCAGAACAATTCCCGTTATCGGCAACATCTGTAAGAAGATTGAAGAAATCTGTCCCGATGCATGGCTCATCAACTTCACAAATCCCTCAGGTATCGTTACAGACTACGTTCTCAACAACACAAATGTTAAATGTATCGGTCTTTGCAACGTTCCCATCGACATGATCGACGATGCAAAGGAAGCAGTAGGCGAAGATGCAGAGATCACATATCTCGGACTTAACCACCTTAGCTGGATCACATCAGTTATGAAAGACGGCGAAGAAAAGCTTTATGATCTCTTTGACGAAGGCTATGCACCCAAGGTTATGGCTAACATCAAGGATGACGGTTTCGACATCGGCTGTCTCAAGGCTGTAGGCGGTATCCCCTCATCATACCTTCAGTACTACTACTGCCGTGATGCAAAGCTCGATCACCTTATGACAGATGAAAAGAGCCGTGCACAGATCTGTATGGAAATTGAAGAAGACCTCCTCAAACTCTATCAGAACGAAGAAATCGTTACAAAACCCGCACTTCTCGACAAACGTGGCGGTCACAAGTATTCACTTGCAGCTTGCTCACTTATCGATTCAATCGCAAACGACAAGAACGATGTTCACGTTGTAAACATTCTCAACAAGGGCACACTTCCCTTTATGAATGACGATGATGTTGTTGAAATCGCAGCAAGAATCGGTGCAGACGGTGCAAAGCCCGTACCCGTAAGAAAGACATGGTCAAGACACATGGAAGGTCTTATGAAGGTTGTCAAGGAGTACGAAAAGTACACTGTTATCGCTGCAAGAGACGGCGACGACGACGCAGCTATGAACGCTCTTATGATTCATCCCCTTGTAGGCGATTACAAGAGAGCACACGCTTGCTACTATGAAATGAAGCAGGCTCATATGGACTTCCTTCCCCAGTTCTTCAAGAAATAATTTATATTACATAAGCAAAGCAGTCACTACCAAACGGCGGTGACTGCTGATTTTTATGATTTCTTTTTAAATTCTTCCAAATACTTTTCTTTTTTTTGCAATTCAGCAAGCAATTTAGTCCTGTTTGCTTCGCATTTTTTTAATTCATCTTGTTTTCTGACAATTTCAGTTTTTAAATAATTTACATTTTTCTTATCCTTAATTATTTCCGCATTTTTACTATTCATTCTTTCAAAACGCGATTCTCTATATTTTTTTATATCGGAAAACGCAACAGAAATTATAATTCCAGCAATCAAAAATGCAACGACTCCACCAATTGTTTCAATAACTGCAATAGCCCCGTCAGCTACTAAACCGACAATAAAAAAGAAAACACCTAATCCAGCGAAAGCAAAACCTATACCTAATGTTTTATGTATATCTTCGTTATCCATTTCTTTTATATCTTTTTCTGTATACAAGTCATTGGATTCCGCAGTTTTAATTCGTTTCTCTATATCTGCAATTTCTTGTAGGATATTTTTTATTTTTGTATTCTCGGAAATCAGCAACAATTTTTGTTGATACAATTCATCTTCGAGTCTTTTCTCTTCAGCTGCTTTATCCATCAAAGCTTTATATATAGGTTCTTCGGTATCTGCCTCCCATAAAAATGTTATTGATTTTGTATAATCTCCACCAATCATGGTTTTGTCCCCATGAATAATATTTATTACATGTTTACCTTCTTTTGATAATTTTTCGACAGTAGACTGTATTGTTGATCGTTCTGATGCTTCATATCCAATGTTTGTCCATTCTTTTACTCTTTCAATATGAGAACCTGACACTTTCATCTTTTATGCCTCCTTTTTAAATTCAACCTGTTTTTCTATTAATGACAACGAATATCCATATTTTTTGCATAACCTTGCCAATGCAGAATGCTTTAATAAGTAATTCTTTTCCTTTGGTAATGCAAGACCTGTTTTCTTTGTGTATTGTGCATCAGTCAAAGAAAACATTTCACCCTTTTTCAGTTTTTCTTCAATAGTTTTTAAATTCGGTTTTGACACAAAATCCTCTCCTATTGCATTAGATTTTAACCATATAGACATAATTAAGCCTATACAGTTTATTTTATTATAGAGTAATTGCGCATATAATTCAAGTATAAATTAACTATATGGGCGTGATTTTTTTGAATTATTATGAAATCGGACAGAAAATTCGCAAATTCAGAAAGGCTCAGGGGTTATCTCAGGAAGAACTTGCTGAAAAAATCGGGATATCAGTAACACACATGAGCCATATTGAAACAGGCAATACAAAACTGAGTTTACCTGTTTTTGTAGACATCGCAAATGCTTTAGATGTTCAGACCGATGATTTACTCAATGACAGAAATATGATAACCGGATCAAAAGCAAAAAATGAGCTTGCTGAAATTCTTGAAAACTGCACAACAGAAGAACTTTGCTTGCTTACTGACATTGCAAAAACAACTCTCACTTCCCTTAAAAAATATATAAAATAATATCAAAACAGTCTCTACCATTCAGGCGGTGACTGCTTGATTTATTCATCCGAAAAAAGCTCAAAACCAACTTTTTCTTTAACATTATCCTTTGATTTAACATACCAATATAATCTATAAGGAAGTGTTAATATTATCCGGATAATTCTGAACGGAAGAAGCAAATATCTGAACTTATGCAAATAATAACCTTTGCGTCCAACAACAATAACATTTTTAAATTCATTACATTCTTCGCAGAAATATCTTTCTTTTGATAATATGTATTTACTTTTCTTATGATGTGTTCCATTCAGTTTATTCCAACAATCCAAACAAAAATCTGCCATTTATATAATCCTTTACTTAATAATTTTTATTTTGACCATTATTACGGTCAATATTCACCAAAATTATAGCATAGAATATTTTTAGTTGCAACCAATACTGGTCAAAATATTCTACAGGTGATTTGAATGGAGCAAAAAATTCGAAGAGACCGCAACATGGGTGATAATTTAAAACGACTGCGCATTGCAAATGGCATATCTCAGGAGAATCTTTGTGCAGAATTGCAAAGACGAGGTTGCGATATCGGAAGAACAACCTATGCAAAATATGAATATGGTGAACTTAATATCCGTGTAAGCATATTGATTGAATTGAAAAAAATTTATAATTGCAGTTATGATGAATTTTTTGTCGGATTAGACATAGATATTGAATAATATTTATGGTGATATATATGAGCAGACTTAAAGAATTAAGAAAAGAAAAAGGCTATACACAGATAAAAATGCAGATGCTGACAGGTATTGATCAGAGTGATTATTCAAAAATTGAAAGCGGAAAAAGATATTTTACATTCGAACAATGCAGAAAAATTGCTCTTGCATTAGACACAAGTATGGATTATCTTGCAGAACTTACCGACGAAAAGACCCCCTATCCAAGAAAAAAATAACCGTTGCATAATTAAAGCAGTCACTACCACTCAGGCGGTGACTGCTTAATTTTTATTGACACGCTACTCTGTTTTATGTTATCATAAATCTATCAAAGCAAAGGAGAAATGATATGTCACTTCTTACATACAACAAGGACAAATTCTATCTTGATGACAAGGAATTTACTATAATTTCAGGTGCGATGCACTATTTCCGTATTCCCCGTGAATACTGGTATGACCGTCTTCTCAAGCTCAAGGAATGCGGATTCAACACAGTTGAAACATACACCTGCTGGAATCTCCATGAGCCCGAAGAAGGTGTTTTCGATTTCTCAGGTATGCTTGACCTTGAAGCTTATATCGAAATCGCTCAGGAATTGGGTCTTTATGTTATCCTCAGACCGGGTCCCTACATCTGTGCCGAATGGGAATTCGGCGGACTTCCCGCATGGCTTCTCAGATACAAAGACATGGAAATCCGTTGCAACGACGACCTTTACATTTCAAAAGTAAACCGTTACCTTGTGGAGCTTCTCGGCAGAATCAGAAAATATCTTTCCACCAACGGCGGAAACATCATTATGATGCAGATTGAAAACGAATACGGCTCATACGGTAACGATCACGAATATATGCAGAGAATTGCCGACATTTACAAAGAAAACGGCATTGACTGTATGCTCTTCACATCAGACGGTGCAACATACTTCATGCTCGGTGGCGGTACACTTCCCGACTACCCCTGTGTTGCAAACTTCGGTTCAAGACCTGACGAAAACTTCAAAGTGCTTGATGATTTCCGTCCAGGTCAGCCCAGAATGTGCGGTGAATACTGGTGCGGTTGGTTTGACCACTGGTATGACATTCATCACACACGTGAACCCGAAGAACTTGCAGGTCTTTTCGGTGATATGCTCGACGCAGGTGCATCACTCAACTTCTATATGTTCCATGGCGGTACAAACTTCGGTTTCATGAACGGTGCAAACTACTACGAACATTATGACCCCACAATCACAAGTTATGACTACAATGCTCTTCTTTCCGAAGCAGGTGACATCACTCCTGCTTACCTTGCAGTAAGAAAAATTGTTGAAAAATTCAACGGTGAGCCTCTGCCTCCTCTCACAGTAAAAAATTCAGAGAAAAAGGCATACGGCAAACTTGACCTGACAGAAAGAGCTTCAATTTTTGAGTCACTTCCCTACATTTCAAAGCCTGTTCACACCGCTGCACCCAAATTCATGGAAGACATCGGTCAGTATTACGGCTTCACAATGTATTCAACAGAGCTTGAAGGTCCCCGTGAAGACTGGGAGCTTGGTTTCAATGCTGTTCACGACAGAGCTGTTGTTTACGTTGACGGTGAATTCAAGGGAATTTACGAAAGAACAAGACGTGACGACAAAATAAGAATCCCCCTTGAAAAGGGAGAAAAGAAAAAGCTCGATATTCTCTGCGAAAACATGGGCAGAGTCAATTACGGCACTCATATGCCTGACCACAAGGGTCTTCGCGGCATCCGTTTCGGCGGTCAGTTCCATTTCGGTTGGGACATGTATCCCCTGCCGATGAAAGACCTTTCAGCAGTACCTTTCAAGGAAGCAACAGGTGACGTCAAGGTTGCTTCATTTATGAGAGGCTGGCTTGATATCGACGGTAAACCCTGTGACACATTCATAAGACTTGACGGCTTCCACAAGGGTATCGTTATCGTAAACGGATTCAATCTCGGCAGATACTATAACGATGCAGGTCCTCAGAAAACTCTTTATGTTCCAGCACCTATGCTTAAAGAGGGCAAGAACGAAGTTATCGTCTTCGAAACAGATGGAGCTGAAAGCATCACAGTTGAGTTTGTCGACGTTCCCGAACTGGGCTGATAAACAAAAAAAATCACCGCAGAGAAAAATCTCTGCGGCTTTTTTATTGCTTAAACTTTTGCAACTGCGATTGTAACATTTTCGCCGTTGATATCCCATTCCTTGCCGTTTGCAAGTGCAGCATCTGAAATGCTGTCTGAGAGAACAACTGCAGAAATTGCGTCTTCATTCTTCTTTGCAATATCAAAGACTTTTGCGTTGCCTGAGATTGAGACATTGATTCTGTCTGTAACATTGAAGCCTGAATCCTTACGCATTGTCTGAATCTTACTTACAAGTTCCTTAACGAAACCTTCTTCGATAAGTTCGGGAGTAAGAAGTGTGTCAAGCGCAACTGTTACACCCTTGTCAGAAACAGTGAAGACGCCTTCCTTCTGCTTTGTATCGATAAGAACATCTTCAGTAGCGAGTTCAATGTCACCGCCTGAAAGGCTGAGAACAAGTTTGCCTTCATCATCAAGTGTCTTCTTAGCTGATGAGGGAAGCTCTGCGAGTGCATTTCTGATTTCACCGAGCATCTTGCCGTACTTGGGTCCGAGTGTCTTGAGCTGGGGCTTGAATGTGTATGAAACAAGTGAATCTGCGTCTGAATCGAAGTCAACATTCTTGACATTGAGTTCATCACGGATGATTTCAACAAATTCTTCGCTGAGCTTCTTGTCACACTGAACGTACATTGTGTTAAGAGGCTGACGATTCTTGATGTTTGAACCGTTTCTTGCAGCTCTGCCGAGAACAACGATATTCACAACTTCATCCATAGCAGCTTCAAGAGCAGTATCAATGAGATTTTCATAAACTTCGGGATAATCGCAAAGGTGGATACTTGCGGGAGCTGACTTATCAACATTGCATACAAGATTGAGATAAATTGACTCTGCCATGAAAGGAATCATGGGAGCTGCTGCCTTTGCTGTTGTAACAAGAGCAGTGTAAAGAGTCATGTAAGCAGCTTTCTTGTCTTCTGTTACAGTCTGTGCCCAGTATCTTTCTCTGCCACGGCGGACATACCAGTTACTCATTTCATCAACAAAGCTCTGGAGTGTCTTTGCAGCTTCGGGGATTCTGTAATTTGCAAGATGATCATCAACAGCTTTTACCATTGAATTGAGCTTTGAAAGAAGCCACTTATCCATTACTGTGAGCTGACAATCGTTGATATCATACTTTGTGGGATCGAATTTGTCGATATTTGCATAAAGCACATAGAATGCATAGGTATTCCAGAGCGTACCCATGAACTTTCTCTGACCTTCTGTAACAGCCTTGTCATGGAATCTGTTGGGAAGCCAGGGAGCTGAGTTTGTATAGAAATACCAACGGATAGCATCTGCACCGTGCTTTTCGAGTGCATCGAAGGGATCAACAGCGTTACCCTTTGACTTACTCATTTTCTGACCGTTTTCGTCCTGAACGTGGCCGAGAACGATAACGTTCTTATAAGGAGCCTTATTGAAAATAAGTGTTGAAATTGCAAGAAGTGAATAGAACCAGCCACGTGTCTGGTCAACAGCTTCTGAAATAAAGTCTGCGGGGAACTGTGACTCAAAGAGATCCTTATTTTCGAAGGGATAGTGATGCTGCGCGAAAGGCATTGCACCTGAGTCAAACCAGCAGTCGATAACTTCGGGAACTCTTGTCATCTGCTTGCCGCATTCGGGACACTTGATTGTGACAGCATCAATATACGGTCTGTGAAGCTCGATTTCGTCGGGACAGTTGTCACTCATTTCCTTGAGTTCTGCGATAGAACCTATTGAATGACGGTGACCGCATTCACATTCCCAGATATTGAGAGGTGTACCCCAGTATCTGTTACGGCTGATACCCCAGTCCTGAACATTTTCAAGCCAGTCACCGAATCTGCCCTTACCGATGCTTTCGGGAATCCAGTTGATTGTGTTGTTGTTTCTGATAAGGTCCTCACGGACAGCAGTCATCTTGATGAACCATGATTCTCTTGCGTAGTAGATAAGAGGAGTGTCACATCTCCAGCAGTGGGGATAATCGTGCTCAAACTTGGGAGCATCAAAGAGCATTCCTGCCTTTTCGAGGTCAATAAGCACGTTCTTGTCTGCATCCTTTACGAAGATACCTGCATATGGTGTTTCTTCTGTAAGGTTACCCTTGCTGTCAACGAACTGAACAAAGGGAAGGTCATACTTTCTGCCGACTCTTGCGTCGTCTTCACCGAATGCGGGAGCACAATGAACGATACCTGTACCGTCTGTCATTGTGACATAGCTGTCACACATTACGAAGAAAGCCTTTTTGTTCTGCTTGTCGCATACAGGCTTGATGAAGTCGAAGAGAGGTTCATATTCCTTGTGTTCAAGAGCCTGACCGGGGAATGATTCAAGAATTTCGTATGCAGGTGCATCTTCTGTAGCAAGTTTACCGAGAACTTTGTCAAGAAGTGCTTCTGCCATGTAATATGTGAAACCGTCAGCAGCCTTAACTTTGCAGTAAGTATCCTTGGGGTTTACACAAAGAGCAACGTTTGAAGGCAGAGTCCAGGGAGTTGTTGTCCATGCAAGGAAGTATGCATCTTCGCCTGCAACCTTGAAACGTACAACTGCTGAATATTCTTTAACAAGCTTATAACCCTGAGCAACTTCGTGTGATGAAAGAGGTGTTCCGCAACGGGGGCAGTAAGGAACAATTTTGAAGCCTTTGTAAAGAAGATCCTTTTCATAAATCTTCTTGAGTGCCCACCATTCTGACTCAATGAAATCATTATGATATGTTACATAAGGATCATCCATGTCAGCCCAGAAACCTACTGTACGTGAGAAATCTTCCCACATACCTTTATACTTCCATACGCTTTCCTTACAGTGACCGATAAAGGGATCAAGACCGTATTCTTCGATCTGCTCTTTACCGTCAAGACCGAGAAGCTTTTCAACTTCAAGTTCAACGGGAAGACCGTGTGTATCCCAACCTGCTTTACGGGGAACCATACAGCCTTTCATTGTTCTGTAACGGGGAATCATATCCTTGATAACACGTGTAAGAACGTGACCGATATGGGGTTTGCCGTTAGCTGTGGGAGGTCCGTCATAGAAAACATAGGGAGTGCCTTTTGCTTTTTCTTCAATACTCTTTTCAAAAATCTTTTCGTCTCGCCAGAATTTTTCAATTTTCTTTTCCTGCTCAACAAAATTCACATTGGGGGAAATTGGATCGTACATTAAGAAAATCTCCTTTCAATAATAAAAAATAAAAAAGTCTTTGTCCCGTAATACAGGACAAAGACCGTAACTTTGCTTTAAACCACCTGATTACAACATACCATCATATGCGTCCGCTTTAACGGTCGGCAACCGGAGAAACTTACTTATTTTCAGTCCTCTGCTCCGGAGTGATTTTCATTTCTTTCCGTGATACTGACCTTGCACCGTCGTCAGCTCGCTGCAATCCGTGAAAAAAACTACTCTCTCCATCTTTGCATTTCAATATACCATTTATATATTAGCACAAGCTAAATAAAAAATCAAGAGGGAAAACAATAATTTATCGCTTCGCTCAAATGGAAAGTTGAGAATGGAAAATGGAAAGTTTCGGAAGTGCTTCGCACTTGATTCCGCTTCGCTCTATTCATTTTCAACTTTCAATTTTCAATTTTCCACTACAATAATTTAGC